>CAYRYD010000001.1:0-21028 GCA_964428345.1 uncultured Saprospiraceae bacterium
TGGTCTTGTGGTCTTTTGGTATTCTGGTCTTTTGGCAGGGAGCTGCCAATGTTGACAGCAGTAACTATTTGGAGCGACGATTTCAATCGCCGTAGTAGTAGTCTGTTTAGTACACGGGCGAATAAATTTCTAGCTCCAGTTGGTTCTTCAATCGCAAGAGCACTGCTTCATTCTATAACGATTTTAATAAACTCTGCGATCTCCGCGCCCTCTGCGAGAGGCAAAACTCATTGGTCTTGTGGTCTTTTGGTATTCTGGTCTTTTGGTTATGGGCTGCCATTGTTGACAGCAATATCTATTTGGAGCGACAATTTTAATCGCCGTAGTAGTAGTCTGTTCAGTGCATGGGCGAATAAATTCGCCCCTCCAACCGTTTCTCTAATCGCCAGAGCAATTCTATCTCTATTCTACTAATAAATCTCTGCGATCTCCGCGCCCTCTGCGAGAGGCAAAACTCATTGGTCTTGTGGTCTTTTGGTATTCTGGTCTTTTGGTTATGGGCTGCCATTGTTGACAGCAATATCTATTTGGAGCGACAATTTTAATCGCCGTAGTAGTAGTCTGTTCAGTGCATGGGCGAATAAATTCGCCCCTCCAACCGTTTCTCTAATCGCCAGAGCAATTCTATCTCTATTCTACTAATAAATCTCTGCGGACTCCGCGCCCTCTGCGAGATGCAATTCACATGGTCTTGTGGTCTTTTGGTATTCTGGTCTTTTGGCAGGGAGCTGCCAATGTTGACAGCAGTAACTATTTGGAGCGACGATTTCAATCGCCGTAGTAGTAGTCTGTTCAGTACATGGGCGAATAAATTCGCCCCTCCAGGTGGTTCTTCAATCGCAAGAGCACTGCTTCATTCTATATCTATTCTCATAATACACCTCTGCGATCTTCGCGACCTCTGCGAGATGCAATTCACATGGTCTTGTGGTCTTTTGGTATTCTGGTCTTTTGGCAGGGAGCTGCCAATGTTGACAGCAGTAACTATTTGGAGCGACGATTTCAATCGCCGTAGTAGTAGTCTGTTCAGTACATGGGCGAATAAATTCGCCCCTCCAGTTGGTTCTTCAATCGCAAGAGCACTGCTTCGTTCTATAACGATTTTAATAAACTCTGCGATCTCCGCGACCTCTGCGAGAGGCCATTCTCTGCGATCTCTGTGGAAAAAAAATCTCCCTCAACAAAATAAACCTCCTCCCCTCCCGTTTTTCCCTTATCAACTCCAAATACTCCCACGCAACACATCAGGATTATTTTCGATCCGGACACACTTCCTACTTGATATTGTTGGCATAAAAATTGGTCTCCCGGCGTTGGGATACGGTCGGCTCTCTACAGATGCTCCGATTGCCCTGCGGACGATGAGACCCGATAAAACCGATTGGGTATTTGATGAAATACTGGTACAGACTTATTCCTTTACTAAGCTTTATGATCTGGCTGACAGACCTCCCTGCCCAGGAAAATGACATCGTCATCGTACGTGGCCTGCCCGTCACACCGGCCTCCCGTTCAGCCCTGACGGCTCTGGACCAGCAATTCATCTCCTGGCAGACCCTGCAATTCGATATCACCACCCTGCATCAGCAGGTGACTGACCCCGGATTCAGACACAGGATGGACTGGTACCTGGGTGACCGGAAGATCCGGCTCTACCTGATTCCCTACGATATCCGGTCGGAAGACTACCAACTGCAAATCCTGACTGAAAACGGGGTAGAGTCCATCAAGCCGGGGCCTTCCTATACCTACCGGGGCTGGAATCTCGATGACCCATCCAAAGAAGTGCGCCTGTCCATCACTCCGGATTACGTAGCCGGCTTTTTGACCGACGTGGATGGCACCGAGTGGTTTATCCAGCCGGCATCCGACTTCAGCAGTAAACAGGAGCGGTATTCCGTAGTGTACCGGGCTCAGGATGCCAGGGGGATGGACGCGATCTCCTGTGGCACGGCCGACCGTCACCATATCGGTGGAGAGAGCGCACCGGCGATCAACCCCCATGCCCGGGCGGCTGGCTGTGTGGAGGCCCGGGTGGCCATCGCAGCCGACTATTCGATGTACCAAAAATACGGAAACAATGCCCAGAATCTGCAGCAGCACCTGCTGAATGTCAAAAACCTGATGGAACCTAACTATGCAATTTTTAATGTCGAGTTCCGGGTAGTCACCACTTATATAGTAACCACTTCCATCGGCAATCCCTGGTCAGCCAGCACCAATCCCAATACTCTGCTCGACTCGTATAGTTGCTGGGCCGGTAGTGGCTTTAGTGAGCAACTGAATTGCACCGGACAGAATGGATTTGGAGTGACCCACGATGTGGGCGAGCTCTGGACCAACCGGAATATTGACGGCAGCACGGTGGGAATTGCCTGGGGTGGCACCGTCTGCAACAGCATGTTTAGATACAGCGTGGACCAGCATTTTACCACAGACCTGCAGAGTCTGCGCGTACTAATCGCCCATGAATGCGGGCACAATTTTGGTGCGAATCACGATACTGGTACCAATGCCTATATTATGGCGCCATCGGTGAATGGCTCAGCTACCGCCTTTTCTGCGGTATCGCAGACAGCCATCAACGCTGATCTTCCCTACTTTACCTGCCTCCAGTCATGCAGCACTGGTGGCAGTGGAGACTGCACTTCGTCGCTTACCGTCACCCAATCGACCGCTACCGGATACAAGGAAGCCGCCAACTCGATTCAGACCAGCGGCACCATCAATTTGTCGGCCAGCGCCACCTATAATGCCCCCACCGTACAGATCGGCAGTTCGTTTACCGTGGCAAATGGCACTACTTTTGAGATCAGATCTACCGGATGCGACCCCTGACGAACCATATACTCATTGCGAAGTAACTTTTAATCATACAGATCATGAGCAAACCACAGAAAAAATGTATCTTCAGGCTGAATATGAACAACCCCCGGGAAAACTGCCATTCCGGCCCCAAAATCCCCCGAAAGGGTGAGGGTATAAGGTTAGCAGATTGTTTATATTTACCCTGTAAGTTCAGTTGAAGAACTGACTACCAACTGGAAACCACAGGATCTCCGTTGTAAAGAGAACCATAAAACGAATCGATATTTCAAATAACTAACAGATATTCAATTGAATCCTAAAACTAAATTTTACAACAAGCTAAAAGAATCGAATATGAAAAAGATAATTTTTACCATAGTAATGGGTCTTGGTCTGGTATTCAGCAGTAATGGCCAGGCCCTGAAAGTGGCTGCCGATGGGAATGTGGGTGTTAATACTTCAACTCCCACTACTGTTCTCCAAGTAAAATCGAAAGGTCCAGCCACCCAGGTATTTACAATCAATAGTAGCACAAATGCACAATTAATTAAATTGAATGAATCTTCAAACAGTTCAGGTCTCTTTGCATTTAAGGATAATCTAGGCAATGAAAATATTCTGCTGAGCCCAACTGGAAGGACGTATTTTAATGGAATGAATGTTGGAATCGGCTTGCAATTTCCTTCTTCTTTATTTGAAGTGAATGGCGTTGCGGCAAAACCTGGTGGTGGTGATTGGGCAGTTTTATCTGATCGTAGATTAAAAAAGAATATAAAGGAATTTACAGGGGGTTTAAAGGAAGTTCTCCAAATTAATCCTGTTAGTTTTCAATACAATGGAGTAGCTGGTGTGAAGGATACGGAAACAACATTTGTAGGTCTAATTGCACAGGATGTTGAAGATGTAGCCCCTTACATGGTGAGTAGAGTTAAAAGGACTACTGAATCAAGAATAAATACAGAGAGAAATGCAGATTACCAAAGCGAATCTGTTAAAGAACAAGAATTTCTTCAACTAGATGCATCAGCTATTAGGTATATGTTAGTTAATGCAATTAAGGAACAACAGAAGCTTATTGAAGACAAAGAAAAACGTATCCAGAAACTCGAGGAACAACTTTCGTCACTAGAAGATAAAGTCTCTCAGATTATAGACAACCAATATCATGTCACATTAGGAGGTGTTTTATCTGATCAAGAAGGTGCAATAGGGCAAAATATTCCAAATCCTTTTGCAAAAGAAACTCAGATTTTTTATCGCATACCAGACCAGAGCTCTTTTGCTCACATCAATATATTTGACATGCATGGCAGACTTCTTAAGACTGTTTCTATTCAACATAAAGGTAAAGGCATGCTCAACCTTACTGCCGAAGAAATCCCTTCAGGTACATATTCATATCAATTAGTAGTTGATAATCAAATTGTAGATGCTAAGAAAATGATTAAAAATTAATATTTATCAAAATATTCAATAATTAAATTCTAATGATTTCCCCTTTATAAAGGGAATCAATTAAAGTGAACCTAATATGAACTGCGTATTATCTAGATATGATATTATAGGTTATCACTTGTAAATTTGATCTCTTGATTTCTCTGGAAAACACCCAAAAAGCACAATCCATAACGGTATTCACTTTGTCAACAATAATCATAAGAGGGGACTCATTGCAGGAAATCATGTTTTATCACCTACGAAATAATACTCAAAGGTCAGATTTGCTTTAGATTTTAAAAATATTTCTTTTTCATGACAATATCTGTCATAGTCAATCTTCACAATGAAGGTCTTATGGCATATCCTTGCCTACAAAGCGTAATAAATTCATGCTCTAAATTTTATCAAGTAACAAGTAAATCATCCGAAATTATTCTAATATTAGATCATCCTAATGAATTAACACTCGAAATAACTAATAATAAAGTGTTTAAGTCATTTAAAAGGTACATCATTGATGAGAAAGATCTTTCCTCCAGCAGAAATTTCGGGGTATCAAAAGCATCCGGTAGATATGTTGCGTTTATAGATGGAGATGATCTTTGGGGGGATGACTGGCTATGGCGTTCATACCAAACGTATGAAACATTCAATCAACCTGTTGTCCTACATCCTGAAATGAATTATATTTTTGATCAGGATTATCATATTTTCTGGCATACAGATATGGATGATGAAACTTTTGATCTAGATTATCTCGGAATCGCTAATTATTGGACCGCCCTATCTTTCTCCGAGAAAGTAATATATGAAAGAATCCCATTTATCAAAAATAATATCAGGGAGGGCTTTGGCTTTGAAGATTGGAATTGGAATTGTAGGACTATCGAATCAGGCATAATACATAAAATAGTTAGAAATACATGTCATTTCATACGGCGGAAAGCTAAAGGATCCATGTTATCAGAAACACATGTAAATTCTTGTCTTTTGACACCTGTTACACTTTTTAAGTCTAAGATTCATAAAAAGGAACCACTCTGAAATGGGAGGAGAACCGCATTGGAAGCAAAAGGTAGTTCAGAAGGTAGTATAAAGAAGATTGTGTAAACTAAGTAAAGCAATGATGAAAGAAGAAAGAATAGAGAAGGCAGTGTAACGGAACCGAAGGAGCCCGTAGGGCGACTGAGGTGAAGTGGAACTGCCTTCTCTCGGACTTTTCAAAGGAGACACATATTGTGATTTATTAACATATGTAAAATTCAATATTATGTCTTCTAAACTTGATCTTCCCAAGGTTTTTTTCAAACAATTCAAGATCAAGGAGGAGTTTCATGCCTTCTTTAAGGATCTTTTTCAAACGGGTGTCCAGGAGATGCTCAAGGCGGAATTGGATGAGCATTTAGGCTATCTGAAACACGATCCGGCTGGCTATAATACAGGCGACTCCAGGAAGGGTTCTTACAAAAAGACCGTAAAGACCGAATCCGTTGGTGATTTAGTCCTTAACATTCCCAGAGACCGGTTATCCACCTTCAATCCCAAACTCATCCCCAAAGGGGAAAGGATGAGCGATAAGATTGAGCAGGCCATTATTGGCATGTATTCCCGTGGAATGACCACCAGCGACATTACCGAGCAAATCCAGGAGGTTTACGGAACTTCCATCAGTGAATCCACCATCTCCAATATTACCAATAAGATGCTGGAGGCGGTTCAGGCATGGCAAGACAGACCGCTGGACCCCGTCTATTTCTGTCTGTGGATGGATGGGATCCGCATCAAAATCAAGCGTGATCATCGATACGTGAATATGTGCGTCTATCTGGTCATTGGTCTGAAAAATGACGGACTCAAGGAAGTACTGGGCATGTGGCTGGATGAAAATGAATCCGCTGCCTTTTGGCTTAAAGTCCTCTCCGATCTCAAAAAACGGGGAGTTCAGGATGTCCTAATTGCCAGTACCGATAACCTTACCGGATTCACCAAAGCCATTCAAGCCGCCTTTCCGGATGCCATTTGTCAACTCTGCATTGTGCATCAGATCCGTAATTGCTGCAAATTTGTGGTCTGGAAGGACCGAAAAACATTCTGTTCGGATATGAAAATAATATACACCGCACCAACCCGGGAAAGTGGTCTTCAGGCTCTCGAACAATTAAAATCCAAATGGGGTGACAAATATCACTACGCCATCCAATCCTGGTATGACAAATGGGAACACCTATCTTCCTTGATTGACTTCCCACCAGAAATCCGTACCATCATGTACACTACCAATACCATCGAAAATCTCAATCGTGGTATCCGAAAGTATACGAAAACCAAGTCTCAATTTGTCGACGAGTCTGCAGCTAAAAAAGCCGTTTACCTCGCTATCCTTAATATCGAAAAAAAATGGTCTATGCCGATCAGAAATTGGGGATTAGTCCTCAATCAATTTATCATTATCTTTGACTAAAGATGTCGCCTTTGATTTCTTTCAAAATTCAGTTTACACAAATTATTTTATAGTCTCGTTCAGAATGGATGATTCTCGATCTAAGCCTAGATGGTCGCCCTTAGAGTCTAACGAAACTACTCCTACCTCCGGTCTTTTTTATCTCTCACAAATTACGATAGCAGTCCTTTTCTAAAAATTTAATATTGGAATTTCCAAATCAAATCGCCTATAACCTTTCTGAATGTCTTCAATAATTCCAGTATCAATCAAGTTACAATCCCAAAAAATCTTTAATAGAGTTTCCTTCTCGATATCCGTAACCTTTATTTTATTGGAAAACAACTTATTTTCAAATGCCCCTAAACATTGATCCTTATACTCCAGACTGCAGAAGTCCAATATCTTCCGAGTTGTTGATTCCTGATTTTCAACTAGATCTATGAAATCAATGGCAAATTCAATTCTAGATTTAGGATGAGCAATTATTCTAGACATAAGCCATACACTATCGATAATATCACGATAATTCCTATTCCACCACCTATGACTTGAAATTATAACTTCCATTGGATCTCGCATAACAGTAAAGAATTTAGCATTTGGAAATACTTCTAGCATTACATCCCAATACCAGTCTAAGAATTCCTCAACATTTGGAAATACCTTGTATATAATTGGCACACCTATAGGCTTATGGAACCAAGTTTTTTCGTCACTTTGAAAAAGTGTGATAAACAAATTCCTAATACAGCTAGCGATAAAATACTGTTTCTCAGTAATAAGACTCTCTTCCATTGATTTATAAACTCCATGTATAAGATTAACCGTTTCACCAATATAAATGGCATCCGGATGTCGGTGTATCATTTGTGAGATCAAGGATGTCCCAGACCTGCCATTAGCAATCAAGGTCAGGGGTGACTCAACATTCAATATATTCGGCATATCACTAAGTAAATTCTAAATACACAAATGATTCAAATAGTTCTTGAATTAAAGACCATTAAAATCCATTAAATTTCATAATTAAAAACCATTTTATAATACATGTTTATTTATAATTAATCTATAATATTACCAACCTTTTGATTCATACTATTAATCAATAAACATTTGCGAATTTGCGCATACACAATGACTGTTGTTTCTCCCGAATTCTTAAATAAATGTTCTTAGATCATCAAAAAAAATCATTAGATTTAGACGAGAGCATGCTTTGTTTGTTTAAACTATAAGGTACTCAATTTGAGCGACTCACAGATACTAAACACATGCTCTTTCTTTATTACATTTCAGGTACCGAAACTTGAGTCAATAATTCAATAATCCTCAATATTTTGGTATTGGATACTTAAAATAAACATAATCTTTGTAATATCTTTCGATAATCATTTCAATAGTCTTTGATTTTAATTGTTCTCTCCAGCGATGTGTTCTTGATGCCTCCGTCTGATTACCATAGTTTAAAAGCGAAATATTTGGCAATCGAATTCTTTTTGATATCTCAGCAAAATCATCCTCCAATCTCTCAAATTTTCCAACAAAATCAAGGATCAATTTATCTTCCCGATCACAAATAAAAGTATACTGAGATCTAAAATGTTCATTAGAGTCCTTATCTTCAATCGTATAGATAGATTCTACGAATTCATAAAATGACATACCTCCCCAAAAATAACCTTTATGCATATCATACAAGGCCCGACTTACGCCATTCTTTAACCATTTACTCTCATATGTGGGATCCTAACCGGAATTTTACTTTTGTAACATGAATAAAGTCGAGAAATTGGTTCACGTACAAAACCAAATTTGAAATATTTTTCAAGATCCACCATATCATCGATATATACTCTAGGCATTTTATTATGTACTATCTCCTTTCTTTCGATTTTAATCTGAAGTATTTTTCCGAGCGTCAACTTTATACTTGAACATGCGACCTTAGGAATAGGAAAATATATTGCATTAAACTTTTTCAATAGAATTCGTTCTGGATCTGTAATATATTTCATTTCTCATCTATATCTATTGTATCCATAAAAATAAAGTTAATCTCAATCCTTATAGCTCCATAATCACACTAACCTTGCTATCAAATGAATTCTTATTATGCATCTTATATAGTTTAGTGTTCATATTGGACAATTTATTCCTTACCACAATATCATTGTCAAGAATACATCTAATAGCATTTAAATACAAATCTATTTCATCTGGAGGACTTATCAACCACCCACAACCATCATCAACCAACTCGCAAATACCACCAACGTCGCTAGTTATAATTGGTAACCCAATCTTAGCCATATCAATTAATATATTAGGCAAACCATCCCAATCCGAAGTATAAATGAAAGCAAAATATTCTTCGCACTCCAAATCACAGGTATTATGATAGCCACCCCTCACATATAAATTATCAGGAAGTTCAAAATCTACAAAATCGTTTAAATTACCATATCCCCAAATGTGAAAATCTACATTAGGTAACTTTCTCGCAATCTCGACAAACCTATCTGGTCTCTTCTGTCGACAAACACGACTAGCCCATAATACTCGAGGTCGATTGCGTAACCTATTACCAAGAACTCGATCAACTTCAATCGAATACAGTTCTTCATTAGGATACTGGTATAGTAATTTTAGTTTTGATGCAAGCCTCTGACCCAAACCTAGATCAGAAATAAGTTTATCAATAAACGATTGATTATCAATGATAACATTATTCAAATAAGGTATAGTATCTCGAAGAAAATCTATAGCATAACCACATTTTATATGGAATAAGTCATAGTCATAGCAAAAAAGCATTGCATCCAATTTTATACGTCTACTAATTTGTCGACCATATTTCAAATACATGTTCCAACATACATTTGAATTTACATTTATAATATTTTTAGGTTCAAGTATTTCTATTAAATGTACTAAAACCCTCACCCTTGAATCAAATCCAACTTCAGAAGCGATTGCATTAAAATCAATAATTGTGATCAAATCACTGGTATTGCACCAATCATCAGCTACCGCAGATATCTCATCAGTATAAATAAGAATAACATTCTCATCGTGTCTTTCAATCAAAGAGTTAATGATTCTCAAAGCCTCCAACTCAGCACCACCTCTCCGGAGAGTGGAAAAAATAAAAATAAAATTAGCTCTGCTTCTAATAATAGATTTCGCTCCTTTCAATAAAATATATTCATTTGATTGCTGATTTGGTAATGAATACTCTCGTATATAAAATGAATTAGAATGGGCTTTAAAAATTAAATTCTCCAATTTTTGCGCATTTCCAATTTGCTCCAACATTTCATCTGTAAAAGTTACATTTTTAATATATCTATTTGCCAATGTATGATTTAAAAAATGAATTAATGGATTCATTTCAATGGGACTTAATAGATCAGCTATATATTTCCTAGGGTCAAAGTATGGAGATGGCGACTTAAGAAAATGAGCAGGATCCAAATATAGTTCCAATGGTGTCCTATTCAATTCCCTAATTTTGTTAAATTCAATAAAATATTTTCCATCAAAATAAGGATGTGTTTCAAGGTAGTCGATATTTCGAAGTAAATATTCACGAAGAGGATCACCATCTCTTGAAAATTTATACTTTCTCTTAATATATTTGAGATTAAATAAGATGGATGGATCTCTATCCTCCTTAAAACCATACTCAATATAATGAGAGAGGACATTAAATCCTGAGTTTTTAATATCGATATTCCTTGATAAATAATACTCAATGTCAAATAAAGCATTAGGATTATTGTAATCGATCTTATGTCGAACTATGAAATGAATCAAAGGATTCATACTTAACCTTTCAACATCAGGATATTGATCAACATAGTATTTCAAATCAAATAATGGATTTGGTCTATGTCCTTTCTTAAAACCTTCTAGCAAAAAATAGGCAATTACATCAATCGGAGGACCATCAAAATTATTTGTTTCAACATAATAATCATAATCAAATAATGGAGTTAAATATTTCGAATTAGTATTAATTGCTAGAGACCAAATTTCATCTTTTGACTTTCCATAAGCTACTTCAATTTTCTCATTCGATCTATAGTATTTTCGAATAAAATAACCGGAATCAAACAAATAATCCTTAATAATATTTAAAATATTGGCATCAGTAATGATCGGAACTACAACAGATTCAGTGTTAGTCTTATTTCTAAGAAGCCTAATAATATTCCTAATCACTTGATCAATTGGTTCCTCTGCAATAGCTTTAAAAAAAATTCTAATATTATTAATGTTTAAATGTTGAATCATAAGAATAGGATTAAGAAAAGATACCAATGAATTCCTGCCCCAAAATGTGCTGACTATAAATATCATCCAGTTTCAACGGAGCATTCTCCTAATATAGTGTACCAAACTAATATGTATTCTATCTAATATAAAACCCAAATGTACAGCAATCTACGGATATTCCAAGCGTTCCGTTTATTAAGAAGTGTTGATTTAATGCGAGGTAAGTAAAGACAATCCTTGACCAACCCACCCGGTATTTGTTGAATTTCCCTCCGGAAAAAGCGGGCCCGGTCGGTACCCTTTTCCCACAAAATGGCCGCCTGTTTCTCATAGCGCTTGTCGTTGATCACCAGTAGTCCACCCTCACCACATTGAATGTCTCCCTCTCATGAAAGGAGAGACTCCTTTGCAATTGTCTCAAAATCACTAACTAATTCATGCTCTTTATCAGTTTCTTCTTGTTGGTTTACAATAGTCAAATACAAGTAAATATTTCTAATTATTGTCCTTGGATTTTCTTTTCTTAATGCTAAGATTAATTTTTTAAAATTGGCAATATTATATTTAAAGATTTTAATAATTGAGAAAAGAATCTCTTTAAGGAATTGATCTTTTCTTTTAATAGTGCAATTAATCTCATGTTAGGTGTCAAAATAGAAGATGATTGCTGCCGATCGTCAATACGACCTATTGCATTGTTGACCACAGGTAGCTCAAATTCTCTACAGAGATCCATTAAAATACCATATAGATTCCGGCTGGATTCACCGGTAATCCAGAGATTCTTCTCGTCAATCTCATAATGTCTCAATCCAGGTTCAATAAATCCCGAAAGCTCGGAAGAGAGCTCTTTGCTTTGTATAGAAATACCCAATTTCTCAATTACTTTTTCAACAACATCCTTCCAATTGTCAAGAAGATGGGTAAAGTGCACGAAAATACGGGTTTTTCCCCTTGACAAACGCTCCGCATTAACCATATGATCCACCCATAACAGATGCGATTTATTCCTGGGAAATTGCTCACGCCTGGCCAGAGACAGCCATATTTCCTCCGGATGCCGGACCATAATGATGTATTGGGAATCAATGTCTATCGAATGAAAGACCTCCTGATATAAAGGGAGTAAGACGCAAATCCGGGGATCTTTGATGACAAAATTTGGCGTATTCGAAAACTCCTCATCAATAATCCGGACCAACTCTTCCCTGAACTTCCCCAAATCTTGATTTTCAATCCAATTCTCTTCCAACAAAAATGTTTCATCCCATCCGGCACCCAGAAAACCAAGTAGTCTTTCATTCAACTGATAGATCCGGTTATTTTCAAAATACCCTTTCTTATTGAATTCATTGGCTGCCATCAGCTCCTTTCCCAGAGGCAAACCAAGATGAGCCAGCAACCCCGCCATTGCCGAGGTACCACTCCGGTGCATGCCCAACACAAATATACATTTCCGCCTGGCTGCGCTCATCGATCTGTCATTTGTCATTGCAATCTATGAAAGTAACCCTTTCCTTTAATATAGCGAAATAGTTTAATGTGTTGTGGTTTGAACTGCCGTAAAAATAATGAATATTACGATAGTGTGGGTGTGAGTGTGAGTGTGGGTGTGAGTGTGAGTGTGGGTGTATGGTCGCAGTACCCTACTTCAACAACCGGTGTAAGAAATCTACCTCCAGCTCATGATACAGGGGCAAGCGGACCAGGCAATCTTCGTACCGGTCGCAGTGGGGCAGACTGACAGGCGTTTCCGGCCCGATGTACTGGCGATAAAACGGGCTGTTATGCAGCCCCTGGTAGTGAAAGACCGCCTGAATGCCCCGGGTTTTCAGGTAATGGATCAAACGGGTACGCTCCGCTAGTGTGTCACATACCAGGTAATACAGATGGCCATTGTGCCGGGCAAAGGCCGGGATCCGTGGCTTCCGAAAGCAGAAATCCGGAAGATACCGCTCTATATGGGCATCGTACCAGCTCCAGAGCTCGCGACGCCGCTGCCGGATCCGGTCTGTACTCTCCAGTTGGGCATAGAGGTAAGCCGCCAGCAGATCGGAGGGCAGGAAGGACGATCCCAACCCAACCCACCGGTATTTGTCGACCTCTCCCCGGAAAAAACGGGCGCGGTCAGTGCCTTTTTCCCACAGTATAGCTGCCTGTTCCTCATAGCGCTTGTCGTTGATCACCAGCAGTCCACCCTCACCGCATTGGATATTCTTCGTCTCGTGAAACGAGAAGACCGCCAGATGGCCCATTGTACCGAGCGGTTTGTCCTTGTAATAGCTGTCGATGGACTGGGCCGCCTCCTCGATCACCACCAGTCCGTACCGGGCAGCGATGTCCATGATCCGGTCCATGTCGCAGGCCACCCCCCCATAATGCAATGGTACAATGGCCTTCGTCCTGCCGGTAATCAGCCCCTCGATCTGGTCTTCATCGATGCCCGGGTGATCCGGCCGGCTGTCGGCAAAAACGATCCTGGCTCCCTGCCGGACAAAGGCCAGCGCCGACGAAACAAACGTATACGACGGCATGATGATCTCGTCGCCCTCCCGGATGTCGAGCAGCAGGGCACACATCTCCAACGCATCGGTGCATGAGGTGGTGAGCAGGCATTGACCAAAACCCCACCGGGATTCCAGCAAAGTATGGCAAAGACGGGTGTAATGTCCGTTGCCGGATATATGACCACGGTGGATGGCATCCTGCATGTAGGCCATCTCCTGCCCGCTCAGCCAGGGCTTGTTAAAAGGTATTTTCATTCCACCAATGATAGATCCGTGTTTCACTGACTTTGCGGAATCCGGACTTTTCATAAAAGGACAAGGCTCCCTCGTTCCGCGCCTGGGTCCATACCGTCATCACCCTGGTGTTGTCTTCCAATAAACGGCGTCTGAGGGTATCGAGCAGCATCGTGCCAATGCCTTGTCCCCGGACCGCGCTTTGCACCGCCATCAATCCGATATGGGCGCTGTCGCCGTTCACTTTAGCGGTAATTATTCCGTTGACCCGTCCGCGGTCATCCCGGTGACCATAGACAAAGTCTGCCAGTTCTCCGGCCACAGACTGTTTGATCCAATGGTGATACATCGCCTCAAAAGTACCCTTTTCAAATTGCTTGTCAAGCCGGAACCGGGAATGGTGACCGGCCGCCAGGGCCAGATCCAGCACATCCTGATCCACCTCGGTCAGGGGCAAGCACTGTCTGGAGGTCTGGCCGGAAACCACAAGCCGGTCTGTCCGGCCTGTCTCCCTTATACGATCCCTACCCGTTCGCCCGGTGAGCCCGTCGGTCCGAAGTAACACATTGACGGTAACGGGCTTAATTCCCATCTGGTCCAGCGCTTCAATACACCGGATCTCACCGGAGCCGGCCAGGAGATAAAGAAGCCGGTAGCGGCGCCATTCATCGCGCTCAAACCACGATCCGGTGAACCCGACGTCATCGGTCAAAATCACTTTCCCGGTCCGGAAACCGAGAAAGCGGCTGTCCCATTCCAATTCGGTGATCTTCAATTACAGGTTGATTTTTTCGTTGACAATGTACAGCGGCCGGTCTTTCACCCGCTGAAAGATCTTGCCGATGTATAATCCCACAATACCGAGGATAAAGATGATCACCCCGGATAAAAACCACAGCGATATGATCAGGCTGGCATAGCCGGTCACCGTGATCCTGTCCGCCAGGTACAACCCCAGGTAAACCAGTCCGATGATTGCTGATGCCAGCGACAGGATAAATCCGGCCCTTACCGTAAGCCAGAGTGGTTTTTCGGAAAAGGCGATCATATTGTTGAAGGCCAGGTTGGACAACTGACGCATCGAATACGACGACCGGCCGTTTAACCGGGGGGCATGACTGACCGGTAACTTAGCCGACCGGAATCCAACCCATTGGACCATCGCCGGAAAATACCGGATCACATCGCCCATACTCAGCACGGCCTCCACCACCTTCCGGTGATAAATGCCAAAATTGGCGACGGAAGGGTCCTGACGGATGCCGGTGAGGTAACTGAAGATCCGGTAAAAAACCCGGGATCCTGTTCTCTTGATGGCGGAGTCCTTCCTCAACTGACGCTGGGCGCAGACCATATCATAGCCTGAGATAGCCACCTGATAAAGGTTGGGAATCTCCTCCGGCTGGTCCTGAAGATCACCATCCATGACGACCACCCATTCGCCTGTGGCAGCTTCCAATCCGGCGGTAATCGCATAATGCTGGCCGAAGTTGCGGGAGAGTCCGATGGCCTTCACGGCCGGATTAATACGGCACAGTTTTGTAACAGCACTCCAATCATTTTCAGGACTACCATCATCTATATACACTAATTCATAGTGCAGGGAAAGATCGTCCAGGACACGACACAACCTTTGGTTAAGTTCGTCGATGTACTGCTCACAGCGATACAGTGGTATAATCACGGATATCTCCACGTTCTTGAATTGTTGCAGGGATCACCACTGACGGTTAGTCCCAGGTTATTTCCTTTCGATCCAATTATAACTTTAAGCCAACCTATGCTACTAAAGCTAGCGACAATACGTGAGCAAGATAATATTGAAAATATGTTGATCCTCGAAAATTCTCATATGCGAAGTACGGCAACAAAAACGAAAGAATAAAAACTCAGGGTGAATAGTAAAATCAACGGACCCAGATAATTACTGAAGGGTATATTTAACCTGCTGATGAATACGCTTACCACGGGAATCATAGGAAATAGATGTCTTCCCTGGGGCTGGTAATCATGTTGATAGGAATATAACCATGTCGAGGCAAACATCATCGTGGCAAAAGTAACGGCCAGCAGCAAGCCTTCGGCAAGTCGTTCTACCGAATATCCGGTGATAAAATACCATAAAATGATCATCAAAAGCAAAGTGTGAATAACCATCACTAAGCTATAATGACGATCCGGTGCATAGATATCCATGAAACCATATACTCCATTGAAACTCTTATAAGCCATGGGTATCCAATAGGTCATCATAGTCAGATAGGAGCCATAACGCGCTTCACCGGAGCGTGGGGTTTCCATCAACCGGGCATTGTTAAGCTCTATTTGTTCGTAATACCGATGGCTTTCCGGACTTAGTTCTGGCTGACCACTCCGATAAGCCGAAGCGTGTCGCAGCATGAAGACCGCCAAAGCCAAGGCTAAAATCATTAGAGGTATATTTAAGGATCTCCAGGGCACACTCCATTTTTTCAAATTATTCTCCAGATCCAGGGCCCTCAAAAAAATATATCCGATATAAAAGAGTACAAAAACCAGATAATTGGTCTTAGCATAGGACAATGAGCCGAGAAGGATTCCCATGAATAAAACGGGTAGATATATCCGGATCCCTTTCTTTGGTTGAAGAAGGTCGGGATAATATCTTTCTGTAATGACTACCAATACCAGCGATAGAAATAAAGGAAAAAAATCATCATTAACATAACTAAAAATATACCATGTCATGGGTGTGCTCAGGAAGAGTACCCATAGCGGAGCCTGCCTGGGAAAGGAGAGCACAAGGAGCATCATGACCAGAAGTAGCGATGCTCCAAAAATCCGGACCGATTTTACGGAAGGCATCACACCATCAAACAAATTGGAGACTTTTCCGGCCAACAGGTAGTGCTTTCCCAATTGATAAACCCGTGAATGATTCCAAACCGGATTGTAGGTATGGATACCCAGTTCCTCTCCTCTTTCGGGAGTCACCGTATGTTTTTTAAAGAATTCGGCGGCCAAAAAATGATCCCTTTCATCAGGCGAAGTATCGGATGGAGCTTTGAGCGCCTGGGTCAATACCAAACCAAAGACCATGGCAAGGCAGATGGCTATAGTTACTGATAGCGGGTTTAACTCCAACATATGGATAAATCCCCAACCGGTGTACGTAAGTACCAAGACCAGAATTGACAGCCCCAAATAGAGAAACATCGCCCGTAAATCCGGTTTCAGCTGCACATTGTCTGTGCTAGCAGTCAGAGAAGGTTGATCTGAAATGGTCCTGAAAATCAGTTGATTGGTCAGGGAAGCAGCGCCGACTCCTTCATTACGCCGGATGCCTGGGAGGGGAAGTTGCCAGGGTGTAAAACCCCACCTTTTAAATAACACATAATAGAGCCTTAACTGGATTCCGGATCCCTTTCCGGGATCGATCCGGATTTTACGTATTGCTGCCGGATTCACAGGTAATTCAATTCGATAGGTTTCAATCCCTTCGATTATCTCAAATGTGTCGGAGCGGGTAGTATCGAAATCCTCCTCCTCTCCGGCCCACCACACCTGACCGGTCGTTTCCCGAGACGATTGCATGAGAAAAACGAGCTCATAGCTGCCCGTGGTCATTCCGGAGAAGTAGTATAAAAAGAGCAGGGTACCTATGATCAGGGTCAGCAGGTCCCTTCCCGGCAGGTGAGATTTGGCTTTTTCAGAGGCATTGTACTCGTGGTTTATCATGTGAAACAGACCTGGGTTTAGGTCAACACTCCCAAAATACTAAAACACCTCAACACCTATCGTACTAAAGAGATCACGGGGATTTGATTATTGCAAATAGTGAACGGCTTCGACGGCGCTTGAAGAACCAAATGGAGGGGCGAATTCATTCGCCCGGGTACTGAACATGTTTGTGCTACGGCGATTCAAATCGCTGCTCCAGAGTGCACTCTGTTTGGAGGGGCGAATTCATTCGCCCGTGTAGAAAACATACTATTACTACGGCGATTAAAATCGCCGCTTCCAGTTGCAATCTTTTCAACAATACCACCTCATAACCAAAAGACCACAAGACCAGAATACCATAAGACCAATGCCAATGGAGGGGCGAATTCATTCGCCCTTGTGCTAAACACGCTATTGCTACGGCGATTGTAATCGCCGCTACGGGGGGTACATAATTGCAGCCCTTATCCACATTACCATTCATGATATCCTCAACGAAAAATCCGCTTTGTCCAACGTCAGATTCGGATTGTAAAAGGGATCATTGAGGAAATCCTTCCAACGGGTGCGAAAATAGTCTCTTTCGCGAAAAAATTGTTCATCCATATGATCGGGGGTGCGGCTCGCTGACTCATAATGATATAATCGCGATTCCGGGGTAAAGACAATAAGGAACCCGTTCTCCCTGATCCGGAGGCACAGATCGATGTCGCTATAAGAGATGCCCAAATGGATCGCATCGAAACCTCCGATGTCCTGGAACAGAGGACGCTTTACCAACAGGCAAGCTCCGGTACAGGCCGATAAATTGTGCGAAACTACGGCGCGATATTGATAGCCCATAGTCGTTCCGTCGGAACCACTGAGGACATTACCTGCCGCACCTCCCAACCCTAAAACGACACCGGCATGCTGCAAAGAACCATCCGGGAAATAGAGCTTGGCACCAACTGCCCCAACATCCGGTCTTTGAATATGCCGCATCATCTCCGTCAACCAATCTTCATTAATGACTTCGGTGTCGTTATTTAAGAACAGTACATAGTCCGTATCGGTCGATTGAACCGCAAAGTTGTTGATCGCTGAATAATTGAACGGCTTATTCCACTCAATGCACCTGATATTGGGGTGTCTCTGACAGATTTCGTCCAGATACCTAAATGTGTTGTCTTCCCGGCTGTTGTTATTGACCAGGAGGATTTCGTAAGCGGGATAGCTCGTCTTCTCCAAGATGCTGCTCACACATTGCCGGAGGAGCTCCACTCTATCCCGGAAAGGGATGATAATGGAAACCACCTGGCTGGAATCCAGATCCCAGATTACCCGGTATGAACCGGCATATTCCGATTTGACCACCTTGGCCGGCAACTGATTGCGCTGCAGATGCCGCTCCACCGCCAGGCGGCCGGCTTCGAAGGCATAGTGTTTGCTGTTGTAGGATTCCGCCGTACTGCCGGGGATCCGGCGCCAGTGGTACAACACTTTGGGAATATGGAAGATTTTACTTTCAGATGTAGCATCGACTACCTTGAGAATCAGGTCGTGATCCTGTGATCCTTCAAGTCCTGCACTAAACCAACCCACCTTGTCACCGATTTCCTTTCGAATCACCGTGAAGTGACAGATGTAGTTGTTGCTCCGGAGCAAATCAAGATTAAAATCCGGCTTGAAGTTAGGTCGGGTTAAGGTGCCATCCAGCTCCACTTTATCCTCATCACTGTAGATCAGTTCTGCTTCCGGATGATCATTAAGTACTTTGACTATTTCATAAAGTGCATCCGTAGTGAGCTCGTCGTCATGATCCAATATGCCTACGAAAGCACCTGTGGCCATCTTAACCGCTTCATTGCTGGCAATTGATATATTCTGATTAAGGGTACCCAGCTTGATCCTGATCCTGGGATCTTTCTCCTGCCAGCTGGCCAGGCATTGTAGAGTCGCCCCATTGGTGGATCCGTCATCGTAAAGACAAAGTTCCCAATTGTCATAAACCTGGGCTATTACCGATTCAATACATAAGTTCAACCACCTGGGATCTACGTTATAGACCGGAGTAATGAGGCTGATCAGAGGCTGGAAAGCAAACTCCTCCAATCGCCGGCCATCTTTTTCATTGATATTTTTCGTGTGGTTCTGTAAAAGGAATTTTTGATACTGGTCATCCAGATCCAGATTCTCATGGTTGGCGGCAGCCTGAAAGGTAACGGGGATCTCTTCCATGCCGGATTCGAGCCGGACCCTGATTTTACCGCGCTTTCCAATGTAATCCGGGTCATGGCCCAGGTCAATCATCCGTCGGAAAGAAAGCATGTCCCATGACTGCAAATTCCGGTAGATATCCCTGATTTCATCCCTGACCGGACCTAGTAGTAAATCTACTTCCCGCTCATCAGAAGTGACAAAAGCACACCCGGTGATCTTCACCGGAGCTATGGCCCATCCGGCGACAAAAAGATACCGGTGATCGACCAGATCTGCGCGTTCAACCTGCCAGACCACTTTCCGGCCAGACTGTTTTCCCGCCAGGATAACCGGACGTAACCGGATCAGTGCCTGGTGAAAATTCGAGACGATGGTAGCCGGGCTTTCGTTCCGGAGTGCTTTCAGGAGGATTCGGAAATTACGCCTGGTCAACATCCGGAAGATCAATCCAGGAGCTCGCAAGGATTCCCGCAAGATGTTGAGTAAATGGGACCTACCGGACATCAGGCTGGGTTTGAGAGATAATGGATTCCAACCGTAAGACCGAACTTGCCCAGCTATGCTCCAAGATATCTGTATAGGCCTGATGAGCCAGACTGGCAGCCTTCTCCGGGTTCTCAAACAAATACTGTACTCCTTTCATAATGGATGGTACAGTGGCTCTATCCATGAGCAGGCAATTTTCCGGCCGGCAAAACTCATCCGACCCACCGGTGAAGGTCGTTATCAGCGGAGTCTGACATAGCATAGCTTCCACGCTACACATGCCGATGCCTTCGCTGATACTGGCAGTAATCCAGACCGAACAGGCCGAATATAAATACCGAAGCTCTGATTGTGGAGGATTGTAAAAATAGTCTATTCCTTCCTCTTCAAATTCGGTCTCTACCTGACCAAACATGACCAGTCGAAGGGCTTCATATCCTTTGATTTTTCGCAGTTTTCTCCAGGCCTCGATGACCAGGTGACTTCTTTTCCAATTAGCGAGATCATACAAAGTGCCGATACTGAAGGTACGCTGGCCGGATTCCGGATACAACCTGTCATTATCCACGCCAAAGCCGATCAATGGCACCACTGCGGCACCCCGCCACTGCTGCACCTGATCAGCGATCCAGGCAGAAGTAGCTAGCGGTATGACCGATTCGAGGCGAGCATTCCGGATATCCAGATCCCGGTCATGCACTCCAAAATGCATGAACAAAGCATACTGCCGGCCTTTGGTTTGCGGTAAACCGCTTAGCTTGTCATTGAGCGGGTTGCTTCCATAAGTGAGCAAAACATCGGCATCCGGGAGGACTGCTTCCAGGTCAGACAATTCCGTATCGTGGTCAAAAAACAGGTTTGATACCTGCACACCCGGATCAAACCAGGCAGGTGGAGGTCCGGGTCGTTGCCGGAAGAGTTTGACCTG
>CAYRYD010000001.1:21128-292509 GCA_964428345.1 uncultured Saprospiraceae bacterium
ACCTTTCTCAAAAACACTTCGCTACTGCTCGGTGGCACCGCACTTGTTCCTTTCGCCTGCAAGGAGGCCGCCAGTCCACCGGTACAGCCCTTGAAAAACTGGGCCGGCAACCTGACCTTTTCAGCCAAAGAATACCGCCGTCCGGTATCGCTGGAAGAGGTGCAGGAGCTCGTCCGTAAAAGTAAGAAAATCAAGACAACCGGCACCAGGCATTCCTTTAGTAACATTGCCGATTCCGATGGCCTGATACTTTCATCCGATGCGTTCCATGAGGTCATTGAGCTGGACAAAACAGGGGCAACCGTCACCGTCGGAGCCGGCATGCGTTATGGCGAACTGGCCATTGCCCTGCAGAAAGAAGGTTATGCACTGGCCAACCTGGCCTCCCTGCCCCATATTTCGGTCGCCGGTGCCATTGCCACCGCCACTCATGGATCTGGCGATGGCAATGGCAATCTGGCCAGCAGTGTGCGGGGGCTGGAGCTCGTAAATGCCGACGGCGAGGTGGTGCGTCTCACCAGCCAGGATCCGGATTTTGCCGGAGCGGTTGTACATCTCGGCGCTCTGGGAATGGTCACCCGGGTCACTCTCGCGATAGAGCCGGCCTTTCAGGTCCAGCAGGAGATCTTCGAGCACCTGCCCCTGACCCGGGCCATCGATCATTTTGACGATATCTTTAGCAGCGGGTATAGCGTGTCTTTTTTTACCGACTGGAATCCCCACACGATCAATCAGGTATGGATCAAAAGGCGGTTGGAAGGCAGCGAAGCATTAGAGCCGCTCACGGAATTTTACGGTGCCCGGGCGGCGACCCGGGATATGCATCCGATCGCAGAATTGTCAGCCGAAAGCTGTACACCCCAGATGGCAGTGCCAGGACCATGGTATGAGCGACTGCCTCATTTCAAGCTGGACTTTACCCCCAGCAATGGCGACGAACTGCAATCGGAGTTTTTTGTGGATCGTGCGCAAGCTCCGGAAGTGCTCCATCTGATTCAGTCGATGCACGCGAAAATTGCCCCCGTCTTGTTCATCTCGGAGGTGCGCAGCATACGGGCGGATGATTTATGGATGAGCACTGCCTATGGCGGTGACAAAATCGCCTTCCACTTCACCTGGAAACCAGATGGTGATGGGGTTATGGCGCTCCTGCCTGAACTGGAACGGGCCTTGCAACCCTATCGGGCCAGACCGCACTGGGGTAAGCTGTTCACCATGGAAGCCGGCCGGATCAGTACACTATATCCGCGGATCGATGACTTCAGGGATCTGGTGCACCGCTATGATCCGGATGGGAAGTTCAGAAATACCTATCTGGAGAAGAAGGTGGGGGTCTCCTAGTGTTTCTCCCCCCTTACCCCCCAGGGGGGACAACGTACTATTGAACTTTAGTATTAGTAAGATAGTTGTCAATCCATTCACCGATCATCACTGAGACATCCTGAATCCTGTTTAAGACTTCCCAGCTGCTAAATCTCAACACAGAAAACCCGACTTCCCTCAACTCATCATCTCTGATGCGATCTTTTTTCACCGCTTCATCATCATCATGGGTGATTCCATCTACTTCGATAACCAGAAGTAGCTCGAGACAGGTAAAATCAGCAATATAATTCAAGATAGGTCTTTCTCTCCGGAACTGAAAGCCCTTCATTTGCCTGTTCCCTAATACATACTTCCACATACAGGCAGCTGACTTTGTCATATTTTTCCGGTTAAAATCCGCAAGGGTCTTTAGTTTCTTATTGTAATAAAAGTTGTTCTCTTTGCAGGCTCGCTTCATTATAACAATATCGAATTAATGTTCCAATTCTCCCCCCTACCCCCCCAGGGGGGACAATGTTCTATTGACTCGCAGTAGAAATGCAGGGATAGACTGATTCCAAGGGTGACGGTATCCCCCTTGAGGGGGCCAGGGGGTGGAACACGCGTCCTTTGAATACCAAATAACTCCCGGTGTTTCTCCCCCCTTACCCCCCCAGGGGGGACAACGTACTTGTGACTCGCCGTTGATTTCCCTGAACAGCCTGCATCCAGGAGCGACGGTGTCCCCCTTGAGGGGGCCAGGGGGTGGAACACCCGTCCTTTGAATACCAAATAACGCTCAGTTTTTCTCCCCCCTTACCCCCCAGGGGGGACAACGTACTATTGACTCGCAGTAGAAATGCAGGGCTCCTGGATCCTACCACCTACCAATCCACCACACTGCCGTCTGATTCAAGGTATGTTTCGGGATTACGCCACTCGTGGCCGAGTTTATCGGCAAGGGCAGCATCATCCAGTTCGATACCCAGTCCGGGTTTGGTGGGCAGGTCGATATGGCCATCTTTGACCACAAAGGGTTCTTTCAGGTAGCCTTCACCCAGGGTCACCTGCTCCTGACAGAGGAAATTGGGTATGCTCGCGGCCAGTTGGATACCCGCAGCCAGCGAGATCGGTCCCAATGGATTGTGGGGAGCTACCGATGCATAATAAGCCTCCGCCATCCCCGCAATGATCCGCCCCTCGAAAATACCTCCGGCATGACATAAGTCGGGTTGCAGGATGGTGGCAGCCCCCTTCTCGAGGATTTCCCGGAAACCCCACTTGGTAAAGATGCGTTCTCCGGTAGCTATCGGTATGTGCGTCTCCCGGGCCAGATTGGCCATGATGTCGACATTCTGACAATTCACCGGTTCTTCGATGAAAAATGGCTTGTACGGTTCGAGGGCATGGATCAGCAGCTCAGCGTTGGGTGCACTGATGGCCCCATGAAAATCGATACCAATATCGGCATCGTCGCCAACTGCTTCGCGAAGGCTGATGAAGTGGGCAGTTGCTTCATCGATGAATTTCGGACTCGCGACAATACCCGATTGGGTGGCATTCAGAACTCCGGTCTTAAAGGCAGTATAACCCTGAGCTTTGGCCTCTGCAATCCGCTCCGGTGTACGGGCATGAGCATACACCCGGATACGCTGTCGGGTAGGACCGCCCAGCAGTTCATAAATAGGAATGCCCAGCGCCTGGCCCTTGATATCCCACAAGGCCTGTTCGATCCCACTCAGGGCACTGGTTAGAATGGGACCTCCACGGTAAAAGGTGTGCCGGTAAATCGCCTGCCAGTGATGCATGATCCGGCGTGGGTCCTGGCCGACCAGATAGGGCGCTATTTCCTGAACGGCCGCGGCACAGGTGTCCGCCCTCCCCTCCGTTATGGGCTCACCCAAACCAATGATACCCGCGTCGGTATGAATTTTCAGGAATAAAAACCGGGGTTTGACCTTAAACGTCTCCAGCCGGGTAATTTTCAGATCGCCCTGCCTCGACTGGAAGGATGGCTCTCCTCCGGAAAGGTTATCCGCCAGCAGGCTCTGACCGCCCAATGCAGCCAGCATCGATGCGGCAAAGGTCTTCTTAAAAAACCTCCTCCTGGATCGTAACTCGTCACCTGATAATGCTCTCATAAATATAGTGGTTTAATATCTGCTCTTAAGATAGCAAAGGCGGTCAAAAGCAGTCAATTATCCGGAATGAATTTGCCAATTTCCCTTGACCCGGCATACTGGCTGTTTAGAGGATGGTTGTTGCTTCCATTTTCACCGTATCTCTATCGCAGAAGCAGAAATTAGTAGCTTTGATTTTAACTTAAGGCACCCCTAAAAACCTCATTCAATTGTCAACCGCTTATCTATGATAAGCTATTCAAAAATAATCTGCGCGATACTTCGTTATCCCTCAGTCACTTAGCTCCAGTTAGGCTCCTTCGCGAGCTCACCCACCCACACAGTGGTTTCGTCGCTCAAAGGTCCCCCAGACCTTTGCTCCCGCCCTGGAGGTCGGGAGTTCGCTCCTCAATCTCGCTTGTTTCTTTTTGAATTTGCCTAATTTCAGAGGTATTTAGAGGTGCCCCTAAAATGTGACCCCACTCATGCCACGGAAGAGACATCGCGGCCTTCATCCCAAAGATGATCTTTTGTTTGGACCGCCAAACTGGCCGGCCTTGCGCAATGCCATCGTCGACCTTCATTACCTCCGGAGCCGGGGTTATGGAGAACCCGTTTCCCTGAAAGTCGTGGGTGACCGTTACCGGTTGCAAAAACGGCAGCGCTTTGCCCTGGAACGCATCGTCAGCAATGATAAGGAAATCCGGAATCTTCGAAAACTGGAGCTCACGGGCTCCGATTTGGCGCATCAGGTGGTGGCCATCGACGGCTTTAATCTGCTGATTTTTGCTGAAGTGCTTTTTTCCGGCGGACTCATCTTTGAATGCCTGGACGGAGCCTTCCGGGATATCGCCAGCATCCATGGAAGTTACCACCAGATTACCGAAACCCGCCAAGCCCTCAATGCCATCGGGATGTCACTCCAGGTATTGGCTCCGGCCTCCATCACCTGGTACCTCGACAAGCCGGTATCCAATAGCGGAAGAATGGGAATGCTACTCAGCCGACTCAGTGAAGCTCAGGATTGGAACTGGGCGGTAGAGGTGGTGCCCAACCCCGATGAAAACCTAGTCAAAGAAAGAGATGCCGTCATCATCACTACTGATCGCCAAATTCTGACGAAATGCCAACACTGGTTTAATTTCTCCCGCTATTTGATAGAACAGGCAGTTCCCTCAATCAGTCAACCCCACGTGATCACTCTACGGAAGCTCGGCCTCGAACCTGATGTTTTTGCTCCCAGGGAAAAATAAGAGCGGGAAATGGGGATCGAACCCACGGCCCTCAGCTTGGGAAGCTGATGCTCTACCACTGAGCTACTCCCGCACTCGAATTTGTCCGCTAAAAGATAATAAAGTTCTTTCGTTTTTTCACTTACCATTCTCCGCTGAACAGCTAATTTACCTGCTTCAGAATTTTTACAGGGCCCTGCAGACCGGAGCCTTGGAGGGGATCTCCCGGACGATAGGGATTCTCGGCCGCCCAGGTAATCCTTTCTTCTTCCGTAAGACCCCGGTCACCGATCAGCCGGTTCACCCAGGTATTGGTCACTTCGATCTCCAGCAATTGCTGGCTACCCGTCAGTTCACTGGTGATCTCGATCCTGGCAGGTTCGGTCCAGACCCCTCCAATGGCCTTTTTATCGATAAAAACCCTGGCCAAGTGCGACACCTTGCCCAGCGAAAGATAATAACGCTCCCCTTCAACCGGTTCTTCCAGATGGATCGTCCTGGCGTACACGGCCGGACCCGAATAGAATCTGATCTGCTCATTTTCATGCGTGGACCAGTCGACCAATTGCCTGAACTCCGCCGGTTCCTGCGGGCCTTTGAGTTCCGGATCAAAGCGGACCTGCCACGATCCGCTGAGGTCGGCTACTTCTTCATAATCAGGGAAATTCCTTCCTGTCCGGTGCCTTTGTGGTTTGTCCGAAAAGACCAGATAGTAGCTTTCTCCCGGATCAAACCGAAGGGGAACGCTGGTCCGGCGAACATCGGAGGTAAATTCAGGGAGCAGGCGTTGTTCACCCGTTACCGCATCCCACAATTCCGGCTGTTTGTCATATACCCTGAAATCGGCCATGAGCTCCTTTACCTGGTTGCTCTGATTGCTCAGGAAATACAATTCGATACCACCTTTCCGGCGATGGATCCATAAAATGGAATCCGGGTCGGACAAGATGATATCCGGAGTTACTTGCAACGACATCATGGCCTCCGCAAGGTTTCCAGGGGGTAAGATGTTGCCTTTCCCAAATGAACGGATCGTGCCTCCATCCCAATGTTCTCCCCACATTTCCTCCGCCAAAGACCGGACGAGGTCATCACTTTCCGGATAGCCGGCCATCGAGGGAGATCGTTGAGGAGGAACACCCATAATATTAGCGCCATCCGCCACCAGTTGTCTGATTTTCTGGAGAAGTACCGGCGACATCGTCTCCAGGGGAGGAAGGACCATCAGGGCATACGACATGCCTTTGGGTAAAGTCAGCCGGTGATTCTCCACGTAGAGATCCTGCAAAATCACCTCGGCATTGATGTAATCAAAAGAATATCCGGGTGGTACCGGTGGCTCCTGAATTCCGGTCATCAGGGGAGCACCCTCCCCGATGAAGAAGCAAATGTCTGCCTGATAATTTCCCTGCTGCAATAACAGGTGGTTGCGTCTCAGATAATCGATCCAGGCCTTTGCTTTGGGGAACCAGGTATTTTGCCGGTTAAATTCCACCCCAAACCAGGCGTTGATGCCGGGAAAAGTGTCGTTATAGGGTTGCTGAATATACACATGCAGCACCTGGTGATTGACACCCTGCGCAAAGCTCCAGTCTCCCCTTCGGCGCAATTGCCCCGGGGATCGGGAAAAGTGCTTTCGTGCGGCGGTGTACGATTCGGCAAAGACCTGGGTTTTTCCATAGATATGACTGGCAGAAGCCGCTGCCCGGCATTCGATGGTACCCAGATCATCTTCGATCCAAAATTCGCCGGATACCAGGTCAGCCTGGCCTCCATATTGGAGAAATTCTCCCGGGAATCCCCAGTGTCCGTAATTTTCCACCCATAGTTTCAGGCCATTTTCCCGGGCCTTTTCATGCAAACCACCCACGTACTCATAACTGATCTGATCGGCGACCAGTCTGCGTAGATCCCATAAAAACCGGTCTGAAAGATCTGCACTTCCAACGATCGTTCCTGTTATTACCGGAAGCCAGGGCAGCGGGTCATAGCCATACTTTACTTTGAAGGTTTCACGAAGGTCGTCGGTCCAGTTTTGTGAACCGGTTTCATAACTGTCAATGACCAGGTATTTAAAAGCCTTTTTTTCCTCAGGATCAAGCTGCCGGATCAACGGACCAAGGTACGTGTCAAAATGATCCTGAACATAGCGCCTTTGCATTTTGTCGACATCGAGTCCGAGCCCTTCGGCGGAAACCGGTGCATTGGTCACACCCGTGGGCTTCATACTGTATGAGTGCAGGTTCCACCTCCCGGGAGGAACCTCCCACACCAGGGTACCGTCATCCTGCACCTTTCCGGTAAGATCCATCACCCGGGATGGATCCGGATGACCGGCAGTATCGGTATACGCTTCCTGTTGCGGCCATTGATAATCATGCCAGGCAGGAGTTGGGAGCTGATGCATCTTACCCAGTTGTTTTTCGACAAAATCTTCCAGGCGGGACAGGGACGAAAACCCGATCTCCGCCAGACCTCCCCCTCTTTTCACATCCGTAAACCAGACTTTCTTCTGATTTAATCCGGAAAATTGGAGCCGCCATTTTCGGGAAGTTGAAGCAGGAAAGGACCGGACGACCGGACCATAAGTCATTGGGCCCACGGTCAGCATGGCATTGGTTCGGTCAATACTACCTTTGCTAACCGGCCGGTAAGCGTCATCTTCCCAGGCCAGTAGTTCAAAATCAACCGAGAATGGTTCTTCGGCCGGATGGAGAGTCACGCTCCGGAACGTCTGTGATTCGAAAAATTCAATATCGATGGTCAGGGGTTCTTCCTCCATCTCATCCACCGGAAACCGGACGGAGGTGCTGCGGTCATCATCAAACAAGTCAGGGAGATCCGCTTGCGCAGTGCGGGCGGACCAGGTAACTGAAGCGATATCCGGCACCTTTGTATCGTCTGCCGGCCAGGCGATCCAGGCTACCAGCTGGCTGGTGGAATCTCCTCCTCCTACAAGCCTCCTTATAACGCCAGGGCCCTCGACGACCTCAGTATGGGAAACAAGGTAACGCATCGATTTGCGGTGATCAATCCAGGGTCCGCCGGATTGGACCCAGCCCGGACCATTGAAGATACCGATGTCTACCCCCAACCGGTTGCCTTCAGCCAGGGCAAACCGGAGATGATCGTACCATCCATCGCTTAAAACCGGAACCTTGCCCCGGGTAATTTCAGGAAGGAAAATATTGCCGATCAGGGCTGCGCCAATGCCCAGTTCCGCCATCATTTCCAGGTCTCTGGTGATGCCCTCCCGGGAAATGTGGTCACTGATCCAATACCAGTATACCCAGGGTTTGGTTGAGTCGGGAGGATTCACAAACGCCTCTTTCAGTTCCTGGTATCCGGAGGTTGGTTCTCTCCTATCCCGGCAGCCGGTAAACAAAAGAGTCCCGGTTATCGACCAAAAAATCCAAATCCTCCAGGGAAAATCACTCATAAATTTCCAAGACATCCAGTTCAGAAGACAATAACCCTGTACTGCAGAGCAGCTGTACACAGCAATGATACATTTTATTTTATTTCCATGGAAATCCAGGTCATCAATGTTGATTTTTTCAGATCTTTTGGAATTCTTTGACGATAGCCTTACCAGTCCATGAAAAAATCAACACTGATCAAACTTCACTTATACTGTGGTCTATTCACATGTTTCTACATACTGGCTTTTGGCATCAGTTCGATCATTTTGAATCATAAAATCGAGGTGGAAAACAAAACGGTTAGAAGTATCCGGAACCAATCGGTAAAGGTCGAGCCCTCACTCAGCGATGTCGAGCTGGCAGAAGATGTGAGAAATCAACTGGGCATGATGGGCTGGCTTCCACCTTGGGAATTCCGGAAAGACAGCAATTTGTTTCAATTTGTGGTAACCCACCTTGCAAAAACCAGTCAACTGAATTTAGATTTAAATTCCGGCGAGGTGAAAATTTCAGAAATTCCCAAAGGATTTATCGCGGTATTGCATGGCATGCATTTTTTCAACGGCCGGATTCCCAATGCACCCTTTTTTCTAAAAACCTTTATAGTCTACCAGTGGCTCGGTTTGTTGGTGCTTTTTATATCGATGGTGCTGGGTATCTGGCTGTGGTTAAAATTCAATTATAAAACCTGGGAAATGTTCTTTTTTGGTGGTTTATTTTTTGTCACCGTACTGTTAATGATCCTCTTATGAAAATCAACTATCCACTGATTAAAAAAATCCACCTCTATGCCTGTCTGTCGACTGTAGCCATTCTTCTGATGTTTATCGTGACCAGTTACCAGATGATCCACCATGACTGGTTTGACCATACCCCGCAGAAAGAAACCATCCTCGCCAGTCTTACACCCGGTCTTTCGCCGGAAAATGCCTGGCCTTCCCTGATTACCGGGCAGCAGATCAAAGGTCGTTTGGTACGGGAGAACACCAATAAAGACGGTCATCCGGTCAGGGAGTATGCCAGTGCCGGCGGCTCCACCAGGATCACGTTACTGCAAGACGTAAATCAGGCGGAAATTATCCGGACTACCAGGGGCACCGTCGATGCCATTGCAGGCATCCACCGGATAAGAGGCTACGGTGGACCGTTGAAATATAATTTATATGCCCTGTTTCTGGACCTTGTCGGTATCAGCCTGATCGTCTTTACGGTCACCGGCATCATCATGTGGTTTAAACTCTTAAAAAATCACCGGATTGCCTGGATTATTTTCGTCAGTGGATTTTTATATTTCGCACTGACCATGGCGATGTTGATTTATTGGTAATTATTCAATCAAGGTTTCGATGATAGTGATCACCAATTAACCATTGGATTAGGTTGTGAACAATGAATAAACGCAGCTATATTCTAAGTTCTAAAATCACTATCAAAACATTCTGGCCGAAAAATTCCAACCCGGTGTTTAGTGTCGCTCTCTTTTAACTGGTAAAACAATCTTCGACGGATAATCCCGGGAATGATGTATTTTATTATGAGCAATCAGTCCATCCTTTTCGTCAAAGTCATTACCACCCGTATTCAGATTGCGGGCAAAGCGAGGAAAGTTGCTGCTGGAGACTTCAATTCGTATCCGGTGCCCTTTATCAAAATAATTACTCGTTGACATCGGAGAAAGATCGAGGCGGTAAATTGCATCCGGTTCCATCCATACCTCCTGTTCATACCCTTCCCGGTATCTGGCTCTTTGAATGGTTTCATCCAGATTGTAAGCTTTGCCATCGGGATAAACATCGATCAGTTTTATGGTAAAATCGGTATCTTTTACATCGCTGGAGACGTATAGGGTGCTTTCAATAAATCCACTCACCTCAATACCCTCTGTCAGAGGATCGGAGGTATACACTAAAATATCGGCCCTTAATTCCATTTCCTGCTGATCAAAGGCACCACCCCGGACGGCATTACCCGTACAACAGACATTACCTCCGTGTGAGGTCACGGGATTCATCGGATCGTAGGTAAAACTATCCGGCATATCTTTGGTCGAAGGATGGGCAGACAGCTTACCATCACCATTCCGGGTATTTGCCCGACCGTTGCTATTCAAGTAATATGTCACCATTTCGACCTCTTCGGGTGGCCAGCTACCGGATGTCTGCCATCGATTAAGGCCCATCGTATAATATTGAACTTTGGGCAGGTTTCGTACAAACTCACCATCTCTGTCTTTCAGCCAATGGTCAAACCATCCATAAATCAGACTGTCATAATTCAGCCGGGCATCTCCGACATTACGCTCTCCTACAACCGTCTCTTCCGTTGCCTGCTTGTACTGGCAGTGCAGCGTGGGTGCAATGACCACATATTGATTTTCCCGGACCTCCGGATCCGAAGCTTGTTCCCGTATGTGATTAAATAAAGCCAGATTCGGACTAACCGAGACATCATACCAGGAAACGAACCAAAACCCTGGCACGCCGAATGGCATGTCATCATGATATAAGCCTCCGTTATACCAACCTGGATCATTGGGTTTCCTTACGATCATCCGGTCGAAGATCTCCACTTTACCCTGCACATTCTTCAGGATATCTTTTACCGGCAAATGTGACAAAGCCTGCGACATGTCTACCGGTGGATTTTCAGGAGCCAGGTCGTAATACCGGGAGATACGAATGAGATCTTCCTGACTGGCTCCAGCAGGAATGCGGGGTTTAAATCTATCGTGCTCAACCCCATAGAGCCAGGCGGTAAACAACATCTGGTGTACTCCGCCCCGGTACCAGTTTCCCTGCTCATAATACTGTCCTACCCTGCCAATGCCTGCACCATAAGCCATCGGTACCATGGCGGCATGCGACGGGTGATCCAGGGCTGCAACGGCCATCTGCCATTCGGCGGTCGATGAACATCCAAAAGTGCCAATTTTTCCATTGCACCAGTTCTGACTTTTTAACCAGGAAAAGGCATCGTAACCATCGGTTAGGGGCACCCCCAGGATATCCCATTCACCCTCTGAAAAATATCGCCCCCGTTCATTTTGCACCACATAGGCATATCCCCTCTTCACCGCCTCCAGGGCCTGACTCATAGTGCCTGTCCTCAATGCTCCATCACCCCATGAATTGAAATTATATGGTGTCCGGACAAAAATGACGGGGACTTTCTGACCTGTTTTTGGCCGGTAGATATCTGTGCATAGGCGGATACCATCGCGCATGGGCATCATCACCTTTTGATCGATGACGGCAATTTGTTCCAGTTGGTGCACAATATCGTCCTGAGCTGTCAGGAATATTGAAAATCCAACCATTGCGGTAATGGTCATTGACCGGAGCATTGAGATCTTTGTCATAACTGATTTCGATATATCCGAAATATACAGGTCTCTCAGGAGAACTGTCAGCTTTTGCCGTAAGTATCTGAGGATAAAGGGATGACGCCAAACGGAACACCATTGTAAAATATTACCATCCTGATTGAAGTGCTTTCACATGCAAATGATCCTTCATGAATGGTAACCGGACGAGTTTGAGAACCGGGTACAGCAAATAGAAAAAGGTATCCGGTGATTAGATTTAAGGAAAAACGGTAATTGTCTATATTTACCCACCGATGTGGCGTAAAATCAACCATTGCCAACATCGATTTTAAAACAGAACTTATGGAAAAAAAGAAAGTATCCCACCCCCTTCGTGATCCCGGTTTCAGTACCGGCGCTTATTCAGATGGAGTCATTTCAGGAGATCTCCTTTTTGTAAGCGGTCAGGCTTCGGTCGATTTTGCCACTTCAAAATTCGAGCTGGGTACGATAGAAGAAGAGACCCACCGGACCTTAAACAACATCAAACGTATCATCGAAGCAGCCGGAGCAAGCATGAATGATGTATTGAAGTGCACGGTTCATCTCGCTGACATTAATGATTTTGCCAAATACAATGCGATCTACGACCAATACTTCACCGGAATCAAACCGGCCAGAACGACGGTTCAGTCGGTATTGGCCGAAGGGTTGAAAGTGGAGATAGACGCCATTGTCAGGATACCTAAAAGATAGATTTCGTGCTGGGAAAACCCTATCAGATAGACAATCTGGAAGAAATCGATTCGCCGGCCCTGGTGGTGTTTCCGGACATCATCGATGAAAATATCCAGCTGGCCATCTCGATGCTCCATACGGAAAGCGGAACCCGGTTACGTCCGCATATTAAAACGGTGAAGACCACGGAAGTGGCACAAATGATGCTGGCCCGCGGCGTTGACCGGTTTAAGTGTAGTACGATTGCCGAAGCTGAAATGCTGGCCATGGCAGGGGCTCCAGATGTCCTGCTGGCTTATCAGCCCACACAAATTAAAGTCAACCGTTTGTCAGCATTGACCAAACGCTATCCGGACACCCGTTTTTCCTGTCTGGTTGACAACAAGGCTACTGCAGGGATGATCTCGGAAGAATTTGAAGGGAAACCGATCGATGTCTATTTCGATGTCAATGTCGGGATGAACCGCACCGGACTCGACCCCGACCGGGCTGCCATCCTTTTTGATCAGATCAAGTCCCTGACCGGAATCCGGATCACCGGTCTCCATGCCTATGACGGGCACATCCGGGCCTCTGATCTCCAGGAACGGACTGCCCAGGCTGACGCCAGTTTTCAACAAGTGAGGGATCTTCAGGAAAAGCTAAGGTCGGACTACCAAATCGAACTACGCATTGTCATGGGGGGGACGCCGACCTTCCCCATTCACAGTAAACGGGAAAATATCGATTGCAGTCCCGGGACCTTTGTCTTCTGGGATGCCGGATACGGGCAATCATTCCCGGACATGCATTTCAAATACGCCGCTGTGCTGATTACCCGCATTGTCTCGGTGATAGACGGCCAGACCTTATGTCTTGATCTGGGCAGCAAGGCGGTCGCACCGGATCCGGCACTGCCCAGGGTGGTCTTTCCCGATCATCCGGAGGCGCAGGTAATGTCCCAATCCGAAGAGCATCTGGTGGTCAAGGTGCCCGATACAGTACCACACCAGCCAGGAGAAGTGTGGAAAGGCATTCCCATCCATATTTGTCCGACCGTCAATCTGTACGACCAGCTCCTGGTCATCAGAGATAACCGGTGGTCAGACAGTTGGAACGTGGTGGCACGCAAAAGAAAGATCAACATCTGATCGACCGATGGAAGAGGAAAAGCTGAAAATTGGTGTTGTGGGATTGGGATTGATGGGCAGCAGTATCGCCGCTGCCATGGTCCTGTTGGGGCACCGGGTCTACGGAGTGTCTCCGGTACCCAGTGCAATCGACCAGACTGCAGCTGAACGGATCCGGCGGCAGGTGACGCAGACGGTTGAAAGGGGTCTGGTCAGGGAAACGGTTGAAGATGTCCTGGAGAAACTCCACCTTTCCGACCGCTATTCATCACTGGCTGAGTGCGACCTGATCATTGAGAATGTCGTAGAAAATCTGGAGATCAAGCGCCAGGTCTTACAAAGCATTGAAGCTGCGGTTGGACCGGAGGCAATTATTACCACCAACACTTCAGCCATTCCCATCAACATCCTGCAGCAATCGCTGGAGAGAAGGCACCGGTTTCTGGGGATGCATTGGTCGGAACCTGCTTTTACCTCCCGGTTTATGGAAATCATCTGTGGCGACGAAACCGATCCCGCCCTGGGGGAGCAGCTGCAACAACTGGCGGAAAGCTGGGGCAAGGAACCCACCCTGGTACGAAAGGACATCCGGGGATTTGTCACCAACCGCCTGATGTATGCCATGTACCGCGAAGCATTTTACCTGGTGGAAAACGGTTATGCCAGCATGGAAGATCTGGACCGCGCCTGCCGGAACGATGCTGGTGTCTGGCTGGCCTTCTGTGGACCCTTCCGGTATATGGACCTTACCGGACTACAGGCCTATTACCATGTGATGAAAGATCTCCTCCCGGAACTGGACAACCGGACGACGGTGCCGGAGTTTGTAGAACGCATTGCCCGTGAAGGCGGAAATGGCATTTCCAACGGCCGGGGATTTTACCAGTACACTCCCGAAGAAGCCAGGGCGTGGGAAGAAGCCTTTGAGGCATTTTCCTTTGAGATGGAACGCCTGAAGGAAGAACATCCCCCCAAAGAGCTGAAGAAAGGAACCTGAATTTAGTACTCAAATAATTTTGATTCATACCATATATGTTTACCATAGACGCGCATCTTGACCTGGCCATCAATGCCATCTCGCTTAACCGCGATCTTACCCTCCCGGCAAGGGAGGTCCGGCAACTGGAAGTCGAACTTCAGATGACCGACCGGCCGGACCGGGGCAAAGGCACGGTGACCCTGCCCGATTTGCGGCGCGGCTCCATCGGCCTGGTGATTGCCACCGGAAAACCGGTCACCTCTATCAGCCTGACCGGTTGGAATTCACCGGCGCAGGCTTACGCCTTTGCCCAGAGCCAGCTGGGCTGGTACCGGGTGATGGAAGACATGGGCGAGATGGTGCAGATCCGAACGCTGGAAGATCTGGAAAAACACCATGAGCTTTGGAAGGACATGACTCTACCGGCCGAAAAAAAACCGGTAGGATACCTCCTCAGCCTGGAAGGAGCCGATTCGGTGATCGATCTGGATTATTTGCACCGTTACTACGCCGAAGGGCTAAGGGCCATTGGTCCGGCGCATTTTGGACCGGGTCGCTATGCGGCGGGTACGCATTCCGACCAGAGCGGACTTACGCCGGCCGGCCGGGATCTGTTGCGCGAAATGGAGTCACTTCATATGATCCTCGACATGACCCATCTGACCGACAAGGGTTTTTTTGAAGCACTCGACCTATTTAGCGGAACGATCATCGCCAGTCATCAAAACTGCCGGTCGATCATACCGGGAGAACGGCAGTTTTCGGACGAGCAGTTGCGGGCAATCATCGACCGGGACGGAGTGATTGGAGGAGCACTGGATGCCTGGATGCTCTACCCGGATTACCGTCAGGGTCAGGATCCCCACCAGCTGGGTATCGATTTAGAAAAACTGATCCCGCATATTGACCATATCTGCCAGATGGCAGGCAATTCCCTGCATACCGGTTTTGGCACCGATCTCGACGGTCTGTTTGGTCGTGAGCAATCACCATGGGATCTGGATACCATCGCCGACATACAGCGGTTTAAAGAACTTTTGACGAGCCGGGGTTACCGTCAGGAAGACCTGGAAAACATCTTTTACAAGAACTGGCTGCGGGTATTCCGCAGGTGCCTGGGCAGCTGAAGACCTGATAACCGGTTTGGTCAATACAAACAGTACCATACCCTGGAACTTTTCGACCCGCTGATGGTTTTGATGATGAGATCCCAGGTATTTCCTAAAAACAGAATTCGGGTTTCCCATATGTATGATTGTCAGAAAGAATGTATATTTGCAACCTCAAAAACAGGGTTGCCATTCCGTTGGAACCCGGCTTTAGATGGTGGTTGTAGCTCAGTTGGTTAGAGCGTCGGATTGTGGTTCCGAAGGTCGCGGGTTCGAGACCCGTCTTCCACCCTACTGACGCATCCTGACAGGCTTTGCCTCGTCAGGATGGTCAGCATTCCCACCCGCTGATCCACAATAGTGGACAGCATTTCAAACCAGAATTCACTTATCTTTAAACCAAGGATGCTGACCGCGTCAGTTGTGCTGACAAAATTCCGAAACATAGTGAAGGAATTTTCGTCAGTACTCATGTCCAGCTATGTCTTACACCGTCTACATACTCTACTCCTCCATAATCGACCGATTCTACATCGGACAAACTTCAAATCCAGAAAAAAGAATAATAGAACATAACAGTGGTGAGTCACCTTATACATCCACTGGAATCCCCTGGACACTACTTTGGTCAGTCCAAAAACCTTCTCTCAGAACAGCAGAAGATCTTGAGTTCAAACTAAAGAATCTGACCAGAGTCAGGAAAATTAAATTTATGAAAAAATATTCTCAGGGTATTCATGATATGGATCTTCTCAATAGCATTACTCCTTAGTCACTGACCCTCCCTGCGGTCGGTCATTACCAGTTCTTACAGCTTAGGGCTCGTCGTGTATTGCCGACCCGGCGGAATAGCGGACATAGTGCTGATAATTGAAGCTTCATCAGTAAGTAGTGCTGACAAAATTCCGAAACGTAGTGAAGGAATTTTCGTCAGTGCGTTTATATCATGTACTCCTCCACAATAGATCAGTTTTATGTTGGACAACCTAACAATCTCAATAATCGATTGGTGCAGCACAATGGAGGTAAATCTCAGTATACATCCAGTGGAATACCATGGACATTTGTGGTCGACAACAAAGCCTAATTTGAGAACCGCTGAAGTAAGCTTCCCCCTAAATTTCGAACCAGTAGCTAAGTCGGACAATGGGATTAAGATCAGCATGGATGGTAAAGGCAGGGCAGAACACATTTATCTGTATCTTGCGAATGGAGGAAAAGAACTTTATGATGGCGTCCATGAGTACATGCCTTTTATAACCTCGAAACGTTGCATTCGACGTTGGATAGAAGCACTCCAGCCCGAAGCATACTTTGGCACTAAACCCTATTTTGAACCAACTAAGTATTCCATGCTACTGGTTTAATTATGGGGGGGAACTATAATATGTAATATACTCCAAGTCCATTTCTCCTTCACTACCTCGGACATTGATCATGTGAAAAAGTCCATACATTTCCTCTCGTTTTTCCCAAATGTAATAGATAGCTCCAGCGGTAAGTGTCCCATGAACACTTCTCGCTTTCAATTTTTGTGAGTTACTGCTCGATCACTTCAATATAATCGAGATACTCTCGATCGACTTTAAATTTTAAATTTTTATTCAATTCCTTTGAAAAAGCGCTAAAAATAAACCTTTTTGCATTACTGCGTTTGACTTGAATATCATTCAATTATAATGAAAATACTTTAGCTTCAAGATGGCAGGGATTGAATCCTGAGCAGATGGGAAATCTGGACCGATAATGCTTTTATAAAATTCACCTCCGAGATATTTAATTTCTTTATTTGCTGTTTTGTAGGCGATTAAAAATTTGCTTGACATCTTCAGGTTAAAATCATATGCAGTTGTGCTGGTAATCGTATCTCCTTCCTGTCTTGAGTGGCCTGGGTTGTAGACAAGAAAAATTTCGTATCCATTCTTTGGATATGTCAGGTCATCTCTTTTTTCATAAGACAAGACAAGTCTTTCTCTTGGACCCAATAGATATTGACTGAATCGAGGTTTAACCACTTCGATCGTCTGGTACTTACTAACTCCAAAGTAATTGAAATTTTTGATTCTGAATACAATAATGTTGTTCTGAATCTCAGTCAAAATTGAATCTGGCAAGGCAATCTGAGCCTTACCGATTATCGAGATGAAGAATATTGGAACTAATAGGCCTAACCTCATTTTTTGTTCTTGTTGAATTCACTAGCTATTCTTTCCCAATCACTTAATGATAGACCCCTTAAGAAAGCATTGGCTTGTGATTGTTCTGCAGAGGCTCTTTTCCCACTTCCGTTATGCTTATCATGTCCTTCATTTTCACTTAAAATTCCCCACACCCAATCAGAGAAGGGGTTGCTTAACGCATAAGCTGCATGACCTCCTTCATGAGCTGCGGTTTCAACCATTTTATTTTGATCGTCAGCAGGGTTTAAATAGTTACCTGATGAGTCTGAATTGATTATCACTATAATTAATTAGATTTTCAAGAATATTTCCCCTTTTCTCTAAAATAATTTCTGGCTGGTCTGGCATCAGGAAATACGAACCAATAAAGCCACTTTTAGTTGAAAAAAAAATTATTCCATCCATCGTGCCCAGTTCTGGAAATCCTGTAATTAGACCTTTTATAGTGAATTATACGAATTTCTCATCACCATTTTCTATGATGTCATTTATTATTACCTTATGAACATTATTCTGTAAACTATCTGGAGCGTCAGGAACCCAGGCATATTGGTATACATTTATACTGTAAGTCTTGTCAGAGGTCTCCATTGTTGAAAATAGTTGTTCAAATCCTGAATATGGGCTAAGATTGACATAGCCTTCTTTTCCATTAAAGTAAAATTGATTATTGTGTACAGGAAATAGATATGATGATTCAATTGAGTAGATACATGAGTCACTATGAGTGAGGGAGTCAAGGTACAGGATTGTACGTCCAGCAATGGAGTCGTCACTAAGATCGAATAAAGTGCAAGAATCAACGAATCTTGACTCACATGAATATAAAGAAAGCACCAAGATTATAAATCTCCAAGGTTTAATAGCCACGCTTAATGATATTTTCAATTTCCTTCAATTGCTTATGTGCTTCGGTGTTCTTGTATTTTGGATCTGATTTTATTTCATTGTTGTCTGGTGATGTATATTCACGACTATTTTGATGAGCTTCGTGTTCCAAGTACACAGGTATATTTTCTTTGCCAGGTGTCAACTTGTTTATTGCATGGGAAACTTCTTCGTGATTAAGACTAAATGATGTTTCTTCAACTTCCTTAACACATCGATTGTATCAACAATTGTTCCATCTCTGTCAACCCTGTGAAACTTACTGCGTGTTTTCACAGGGCAGGCATCCGCAAAGACGACTCTGGTATTACCAAGGTGATCTTTTAGTGAATATTCAAAAAACCACTGTCCGCTGGTATCCCGGGTAGACTCGTCGTTCCGGGTGGTAGATGAAGATCTCGTCGTTGACGTATTCGATGCTACCGACATTTTGTATGGCTAACGGTAAGGCCCTCAGATTATTATTGCAAACCTCTGTACTGTCTTTACATCATCGCCTCCAAGGTATAATCTCTTTATTCTTCAGGGAAATTCTAAGAATAGATTCTACGATATCGAGCTTCTCTTCACCCTTGTAGAATTTTGATCTCTTTAAATACTCAATCACTTTTATCAATTCTTGATCAATCATGTTAAGATCCAAAAAAGTTAAATTACCTTGGTCGATCAGTAGTACGTAGGTCCTTGCATGACTTGCAGTCACGCCAACTCTATAGAGACCAGTCTCTTGATCAGTCAAAGCTTTTCTTTTTATTAGATCAACTGCAAAAATTAAGTCACTAATCTCTCTATTTGATTTTACCTCATTTGAGAATTCGCCTTGACTCTCTAGAAAATCACCAATTTCACGAAGATATTTACTTTGGGCACAAGAACATGTAGTGATTAATAGCAAAAGGGTGATTGAAAAGTATATTTTCATTTCACTAATGATTTTATATCAATACCTGTTTCTAAGTTTACAGGACACCTATCACTACATCAACAATCTTCTCTCGAGACCGTTGTATGGCAATATTGACCTTAATATATTACCTCTTTCAGAAATAATGTATTTCCCCCCAGGGTCCTTAATATAGGATCCAATAAATCCATTTCGATTTGAATAAAAAATCACGACATCATGCTGTATATTGTCGTAAGTGTAAAAATCTGATACATTTAGAATAAAGTATGTCGTTTCATTATCTGTAATAAGATCCTCTACCTTAAACCTGATCTCAATGTCCTCTCCAGAAGAGATTATGTTAAATTGAAATTGATCGCCTTTCTTTAAATCATTTCCAATTAATGTTTGCCTTCTGTTATTACTATACTGAACAAGGTTGCAAGCATCATCTAATACTAGATTAATCGTATCAGTAGTAATCCCAGTATCAAAAACCAAATTTAGAACATCTTCTTGATCTACCTTAATAAAATAGAAAAGCGGCTTTTTCTCACTTACGTCAAAGTACTTAACATCATCAAGGATGCAATTCCCTCGATTACAACTGGTTTGAGAAAAAAAGTAAACAATGAAACAAATTAGCAAATTTCTAGTAACCATTAGTAGCTTTCTTGAGTTCTTCTTGATTTATTTGAGCAGGTGTCCCTTTGTACTTTGTGTTGTTCTGTATAGATGCATTTTCAGGGGTGTATGGTGTGTCTTCGCCGAAATAATAAAGATGTCCTGCTCCTTCTGACTTTGGTGAGCCATGTAGTATGAATTTTGCATGAGCACCCTCCTCATGGTTAAGTATCGCAGCAGCCTCGAATATTGTTTCTTTTCCACAATTATCTACACAATTGGTTTCATTAATCGCAATTACCAGTAACTCCTTCCCCGGATTATCTTGAAAATATTTCAAAACTTGATTTAAATCTTCTTGATTTCGCGTACTATTTTTCAATCCAGAGCTTGTATTTCTGGCGGAATTGAAGTCATCAGCATTCTTCAAAGTAGTGGGGTATGTAAATCCATCTTGCCCCGCAGGAAAGGAAGTGTATAGAACATCAATCTTGGATTGGGACTTAAGTGCATTACCAAATGCTCGTCCTTCGCTTGTAGAGTTCCGATTAATATTGTAGGCTTCCTGAAATGTCGCATTCTCTTTCAAGGCTGCCTGAAAGAAAACTGCTTGCAATCCCCATAAATCAATATTTGATATTGGAGAATTCTCTGCATAATTATAAGTGGAAACATGTGGAAACTGATCCGCAATGGGATCAACTCCAGTAAAACGTCCGATCGCAGGATCATAAAACCGGGCCCCATAATCATACCAACCCAGTGCCAGCTCCCGTTTACCATCCCCATCCACATCCGTTGAGTCAAGATTAAATTCTTTACCGTTGTAAAGATAAGGTTGCAGTGTATCACTGACCCTGTTCCAGGGTCCATCCATTTCCATGCCAAATGGATAATAATGTGCCTCATGCAGCACATCGATCGTATCCACAATCAACCCATCTCTGTCAACCCTGTGAAACTTACTGCGTGTTTCACAGGGCAGGCATCCGCAAAGACGACCCTGGTATTTCCAAGATGATCTTTTAGTGAGTATTCAAATCTCCACTCACCAGCGGTATCCTTGTAGACCCGGCCCTCCGGATGGTAGATAAAGATGGTGTCATCATTCACATATTCGATGCCATCTGCGTATGTCGTCTCATCGGTAAGACCGGTATACTTTATTTTCCGTCCATCAGCTCCATAATCCCAGGCCATACCATTATTGGCGGTTGCCGGAAGATTTAGGGCGTTGTAGGTCAAACCCACACCTGTGGGGCCAACGGAATTCATATTGCCGGCAGCGTCGTATCCATAAGATGATGATAACCCGGGAAAATAACCGTCTCTGGTGGCGGCATCGGCTAGTGATGTCATCCGGTTTCCGGAGAGTGTATAGGTAAGCTGGTCTATCACTCCATAAGCCAGACCATCCGGACAACTGCCTACCGGACCATTCCGGGTCAGCGTTTCCAGATTGCCGTCGGCATCATAAGTGATGCCGTAGACACTGTAGCGCTCGCTTTTGATGATCTGCGGAATGCCACCCGATCCGGTGACCTCTCCATAGGTAGCCTTGAGCAGCCGGTTGATCGGGTCATATCGGTACCCATACCCTTTAGGGGTCCGGCCGGCCACCTGCCAGTATGCATGGGCGATGTTGCCGTTTCTTTGCAAAGGACCCTCCAGGGTCGCTGATGGCACATCGTAAAACAATTTCTCCGAAAAAAGGATCCCTTCGGCCAGTATGGGGTCTCCGGGCTTAACAGTAAATTGTTGTTCTTCGTCTTCGACTGTCAGCTCATGGATGACGGTATAGTCGCCGGGCAGATTTGCCAGCTCGCTCTCCAGGAGGTAAAGCTCGGTGCCGTTGCACAGGAGAACGCTGACCAGGTCTAAGGGATAGGAGAGTCCGGATGCATCCAGGTCGTTGTTGGCTTGTTGTAAGCTATCCAGATATGCGTTCTGGGCAGTGGTGGAAGCTGAATCACAGACCGGAGGCACAATCTCCAGGCATTCCTCCAGCTGACAAGATTCATAATTACCGATCGCAATGTTCCGGCCTTCAGCAATCATTGGAAGGATTTGCGCAAGGGTACCCTGTCCGGAGGATGTGTTTTCACTGATTAGAAAGGATTGATTCAGATGGGTGATCGGAATTTCCTGCAATATTTCATACGGACCGGTCAACGACCCTAGCAAAGCCTGGGGGATATAATACTCCGAACCATCGCACAATCGGATCCTAAATAATTTGGAAGGAATCAGATAGCCCTTGGGATTTCCTTTGGACACCGTCCGCAGAGAAACGCCTTCGCAGGCAATGGTCTCTTCCTTCAGGAGGGTAGTTCTCATGGTATCGAGTATCCGGGTGATGTCTGTCAATTGCTGCAAACGGGTTCCGCTATCACAATCCAGTGTATCGCAGACCTGCTTACTGCACCGGCTAAAACCACCTACCGCCAGGTCTTCATGAAATCTGCGGTCAATGATATCCTGCAGGGAATAGACCCCCTCTTCCGAATCTTCATCCTCCCCGAACAAATTGGGTATGGGATCACCGGGAGGAATGGTATCGCAGGCGGCTAATTTGGGCAGATCGGTACCCACCCCGACTTTGTTGATATCGGTCAACCAGCCACGGATGTGGTACGTGTAGCTCTGAGCCTGCAAAACCTTCCCGGTTTCACCACCCAGGCCTTTCCTGATCAGTTCGTCGCGTTTGTTCCAGGCATTAGCCTGTATAGTCGCCGAAGGTCCTCCCTCGATGCCGAATTGATGTTTCAGCTGGCGGCCCCAGTTATCGTAGCTGAAACCTTGATGGATCGTCACGCCAGGGTGTTGCCGCTCATTGCTGGTCATCAGATCGGAATGCAGGTATTCAAAATCATACTGGTCGTTTCCGGCGATTGTTGTACTGTTCTGGGTCAAAATTCGACCATATGCATCATAGATGTATTCATCCGTTAAGGTTTCTCCTCCAAAACTTTCTGCACTTTTGTCGGTGAGACGGTCTTTATCATATACGTAAAGGATCGATTTACCATCAATTGTTACGACCGAATCGCGGTTGTGTACATCGTAGTATTTTTGAACGACCTTACTATTAGCATCGGTGGTTGTTTCAATTAAGTCTCGATCATTATAGACAAAAGTAACCGGGCCACCACCTGGTACCGACTTCGAAGTCAGACGTTGTCTACTGTCGTACCCATAGAGATATACATTACCTTCAGGGGTAGTAATACTGTCCGGATTGTCAAAAGCATTATAGGAGTATGAAGTGATGCCATTGATTGCGTTGATGATCACATGTGTTTTATCCAGCAAATCGGTCGAAGTGGTGGTTGGGTGGTCATTTTCATCCGTCACTTTGGTTACAAAATAATTCGTATAAGGGTAATCATATTGAATGGTAGCACCGTCCGGAAACTTTGTAAGGGTCATCCGGCCGTGGGGGGAGCCCTCATACTCATTCTTTTGATAGGTATCGGGGAGAAAAACCTGCTCGATCGGTCCGGAAATCAAATTCATGCGGAAATACACAGAGGGTATTCATGATTTGGATTTATTGAATCAGATTGCTCATTACTGACGCTCTCTTACTAACGAAAGCGGAGCTTTGGCAGAACTAGTGGATCGGTCACAGACCGACATACTGACCGAGCAACAAGAGCGTCTGTATCGTCATGTAATGGCCGACCCGCCGGGATAGCGACCTTAGTACTAAGAGGCGAAGCTTCGTCAAGTAAGTCATGATCGCAAAATTTCAAAACGAATTGAAGGAATTTTCGTCAGTAACGCTCCCTGCGGTCGGTCAGTAAAAGTACTGATAACCTAGGATCGTCGTGTATGGCCGATCTGCCGGGATACCGTCAGCCGAAAAATTTTTTTCAAAAAAATTTGCGAAACCGAATAGTTGCATATATATTTGCAACTGATTAGTTGCGTATTTTAAATTATTGAACAATGAGAAGAGATGTTTTCCAGGCCATAGCCGATCCTACAAGACGGGCAATTATTGCACTCATTGCGATACAGGCAATGACGCCCAATGCCATTGCCGAACACTTTGAAACCACCAGACAAGCAGTATCCAAACACTTACGCATTCTCTCTGAATGTGAACTGGTACACCAGGAACACGCCGGCAGAGAAATTTATTATCATCTCAATCCTCAGAAAATGAAACCGGTAGCCGACTTCATTGAACCATTCCGGCAAATGTGGGAAACCAAATTCAACCAATTAGATAAAGTCTTATTAACAATTAAAAACCAAAAAAAATGAGCGCAAACAACAAAACACAGGTACTAAAGGATCTCAAAGCAAAATCCATTCAAATCTCCAGAGAATTTAACGCCCCGCTTGAAACCGTATGGCGTGCCTACACCGAAAAAGAAATTCTCGATCAGTGGTGGGCTCCCCATCCCTGGCGTGCCGAAACAAAGTATTTGAATTTTGTCCCGGGTGGATATTGGCTTTATGCCATGGTCGGTCCGGAAAATGAGAAGCATTGGGGACGAATGAACTATCTGGACATTTCCTACCAAAAGAGCTTCGAGCTGGAGGATGGATTTTGTGATGAAGAAGGAACCATCAATCCGGATCTCCCGGTCTCAAAAGGAAGCAATGTTTTTACGAAAACAAAAAACGGAACCCTGGTTGAGTTTCGGATCACTTATGCAACCGAAGACGATCTGCAAAAAATAGTAGAAATGGGATTTGAGCAGGGTATTACTGCCTGCCTTGACCAGTTGGAAAAATTATTGGCGCAAAATAAAATTTAAATATGGACACAATAGCCGTCTTGACCATAGTAACCGGAGTCATTTCTCTGCTATGTTTACTAACTCTTCATTTTGTCAGCCCCGAATTTCAACTCAATTGGAGAATGGTGAGCGAATACGCCCTGGGAAAGCACAAATGGATACTCACCTGGTTTTTCCTGCTGTGGGGTATCTGTTCGATTTTATCGGCCCTTTTCCTATGGAATGTTGTGACGACAAAATGGGCAATGTTGGGCACCATACTGGTTTTTATAACCGGTATCGGTGCAATTTTCGGAGGATTGTTTGACGTAAAACATAAACTTCACGGGGTAGCATTTGGCCTTGGAGTGCCTTTCCTGCCTATTGGTGCATTGCTGGTCAGTTATCACCTGATAAAAAATGAATTATGGAGCAGTTATCAATCTGCTCTCTTGTATTCGGCTCACTCCATTTGGTTAAGTCTGGTATTGATGGGAGTATCGATGATGGTATTGTTTTCAGGCTTTAAAAAAGCTGGGGTACCGTTTGGTCCCGATATTGAACCTCCCAAATTGTTACCCGCGGGAGTAATCGGAATAAACGGTTATTTAAACCGTCTATTGGTTATTTGCTACATCCTTTGGCCGGTTTTGGTGGCTAAAATTTACCTCTCACATTAATTGTGAAAAAATGAAAAGTAAAAAAATAAAAATTACTTACCGGATCATCCTGGTGCTTCTGACCATCGGAATGCTTTTTTCGGCAGTGCCCAGCGTATTGAAATTACCCTATGCCGTTGAACATTTTACCAATGTTTTAAAGCTACCCGAATATCTGCTGGTTTTCACCGGGATCCTGAAATTAGCCGGTCTGGTGGCATTGTATCTCCCCAATTTTACGAAGCTAAAAGAATGGGTATTTGCCGGCTTTACCTTTGACCTTTTGGGGGCATGGTACTGCAATGTGGTTGCGGTCAATTCTTTTTCGGCAGGCATTCCCGTCCTGATTTATCTCGCATTACTTTTCATACTGTATTATCTCCATGGGAAGATAAAATCAGTCACCATTTAAAATGACCGGCCGTGGCTTATTTTGTCAACCCGGCTCACCATTGCAGCATTTGCCTTTCGACACTGAAAATTGGCATACCAATAGTGGCGCTAAACTGACTCGCTCAGTGGCGTATAGTACCACGTCAGATAAACCTGAACAGACTATTCCACTGATTTGACTCCAATCCATGCCACTTTTGAATGAAGAAATTGCTGGTCGATGTTCTGAACAATCATCTCTGCAATCAAAAGAGTTGCATCAGTAATCACCCGATGCTGTTGAGCTCCCCCCCCAAATTAAAAACCAACTAAGTATTCAATGCTATTGGTTTAATTTGGGGGGGAACACTGTCCAGGACAATTTTCACGATTTCGGATAAAAGATCATTATCTTGGAAGCCAGATGGCTGGACTGAGATCAATCCCTTATAATTAGTGTCATATAACGAAATTATATTCGGAGAGGCTTTAGGTTGAAAAATGCAATCCGAACGATTACAAGAAATGGCAAAACGGCTTATTCGGTTTTTCAACGTGGTGATGGTATCCCTGGTGGCCGGTTCTATTTTCGGCATATGGCTTGGCTACAATCCAAAAGACTTATCCGCTCCAACATTCATTGAGCAACAACAAAGTGCAATCACCGACCTAAATACCCTTATGCCGATTCTTGGGTTGATTACTATTTTATTAACATTCGCATCTGCCATCCTGCACAAAAAGGAAAAAAGGGTCTTTGCCATCCTTTTGATGGCAGCACTTTGTCTGATAATAAGTGGTCTTACAACCAGATTTGGAAATCAACCCATCAACAGCATTGTAATGACCTGGGATATGAATACTCCGCCGGATAATTGGATGGAATTAAGGGATCAATGGTGGACTTATCATAAAATCAGAACTTTTTCTGCCCTGATTGCTCTTTGTCTCATTGTATGGGTGAGCGTCGGGAGAAATTAATAAGACACCTGTATTTCTGGTTGTCTAATCTTTCACACACCGTATACTATAGCCCCTTTCTTTGGCCTGATCATAAATAAAGGCATACTCTCCATCGTATTCAATGTCCACATATTTGGCCTCGGTTGAACTGGCTGATGTCACAGTCCAATATTGCGCATAATATCCTTTTTCATAATAACTGGTACCAGTCCGGTATCCTCCCGGGATGGCGGTAAATCCACTCTCGTTGGTCGCTGTTTCATTACCATCTAAAAAATGGACATTACCGGCTTCTTTTAATTGAATACCCGCGACATCTTCCCCACCCAGGTAATTGATCATCTCCAGAAAATCCTGCTCCGACGGCATATGCCATCCCACCGGACATACATTTTTATTGCCATTGGACGAAGGATCAACGGCATACCAGTTATAAAGGGCTCCATAAGTAATTTTTCCATCCATAATGTCATTGTACCAGGCAAAGGCAGGGGTAGTGATCGTCCCCCAGTCCGTATTCATGTCTACATTGGGAATGGCCGTACCGTCGTTATACCGGGTGACCCTCAAATTGTCGGCCATCCAACATTGATTGCCGATGGTGACGACCTTGTAGGTGTTGGCTTCGATGTCTTTTACAAAGGTAAGGCCCCCGGATGGTCCCGAAGTCAGGGAAACCCAGCGCGATCCGGTCCATCCTTCAAAATCGGTGCCGGTCCAGCGGATGGTACCGGCGGCCGGACTGGCATCTTCGGCGTTGCCAAGGATGATGGCACCTTCGACGGTCAATTTTTCCTGAGCATCACTGAAAAAGGGTATAACCAACAGTAATGCCGTTAGTCCAATCACAATTTTCAGGAACATATTATTTGTTTTTCTCATATATTTTCTGTCGATAGTTGATGAAACCTTTTCCATGATAAGCTGGCTTTTTGAACAATTGTTAACCACCGTCAATATAAAACCAGTGCCCACTAAAGTATTCTCAATTAGCGTTGGCGGGATCACCCCAATGGGTGATTTTCACAGGAAATGAATTTTGATGATCCCGGAACTCTGCCCTAATCTTCTGATCATTCTTAGTACCCGCACCAAGTGTTAAACGAGGCAATCCCAGGATATGAAAGGCAAAGTAAACTCACTCCACAACCCGCGAAGCATTGCGAATCTTACTGACCTGCAAGGCGTTTACAGGGGCAGCTTTATTGCCAAAATTTGTCCTGATGTAGGTCAATATCGAGGCAATCGCATGATCATCCAGGTGGTTGTTGGGAGGCATCAGACCATTATAGGATTTTCCATTGACCATAATATCGCCCTGCACCCCATTAAGGACGATGTCAATGAGGCGATCCGCGTCTCCGGTCACCCAGTCCGCTCCGGCAAGCGGAGGAAAGAGATTGTTGTCACCTCGTCCGTTGCGCTGATGACAGGCAGCACAATAGGTATTGTACAAGATGCTTCCACTCAGTTCATCACCATGGCCTAAATTATCCAGCATCTCATCCGGGGTCTTGATGTAAGACCTGGATTTTCGTTCCTCCATGGACGCCAGTTCAGCCTCTCCGAATCGATCTTTATCACCTTTGTACATCACCCGCCAGATTTTTCCCTGATTCGATTCGATGATATACAGTGAACCATCGGGACCAATAGCCAAACCCATCGGCCGGTAAACCGCATCGCTGGTATTCACCACGGTGTCGATTCCGGTAAAACCATCGGCAAAAACTTCCCAACGGCCATTTGATTTTCCATTTTCCAGCGGCAAAAAACAAACGATGTATCCGGCCTGCGGATAGGGAGACCGGTCCGTCGATCCATGAAAGGCAATGAAGACACCGTGCTTATACCGCTCCGGAAATTGATTTCCCTGGTAAAACAGGACATCCATCGGAGCCCAGTGCCCGGGAAAACCAAAGACAGGTTCGTCAAATTCACCGGCCCGGCCGATGATCTTGCCATCACCTCCGTAACCCGGTTGTAAGACATTTTTTTGCAGCATGTGGTCATAATACGCATATGGCCAACCGAAATTTGATCCTTCCGTCACTCTCATCAGTGTCTCCGAGGGAAGAACGGCTGCCTGCCAGGCCGTGAAAAGGTCGGGATAGATCGTATGAAAATTGTCAATCCCGTTACCTACCGCATAGAGACTTTCGTCCATGGGATTCCATTGCATGCCCACCACACTGCGTATACCGGTTGCAAATTGCACTCCGTCTCTGATGGTCAGACCGGTTTTGGTGGCATCAAATTTCCAGATTCCGGCATGATCGATCAGCTCCGGGCAGGGATCCAGTCCTTTACCACCGGGAATCCCCACCGGTCCAAATTTTGTTATATCCTGACAGGCATCCGAGGGAGATCCAAAAGGAACATACATGTTTCCCCGGTTGTCAAAAGCCAGTGGTTTTGTGGTGTGCCAGTTCTTGACAACATTCTCATCGATATCGGTCAGCACCACTTCCGTCACAGTTTCGGGCACCAGTTCTCCAGGTGTCAAGCGATTTCTTAAAACCCGTCTCACCGTACTGGTATAGAGATATCCATTGTGGATGGTCACACCCACGGCCGAGCGACCTTCATCGATATAATCACCAAAATAAACGATGCTGTCTGCCCTGCCATCCTGATCCAAATCACGGAGACCAACGGTTCCTCCCGCTCCCTTCATCGCGTCATTATAACTCAGTTTGACATAGATATCTCCGTTGTCATTGACTGCCAGATGCCTGGCCCTCCCAATACTGTCGACCACCACCAGCGCTTCAAAATTTCCGGGAAGAAAGAGTCCCCCATTGTCCGGATCACCCGGTGGCCGTTCGAGGGGTTTGTCACAATGAATGGTGACCAAGACGAGAGATACGCAAAGAAAAATGCCTGGTAAATGTGACTTATGCATAGATCATGATTATTACGGATATTCATCAGCACCAGTGATGGAATGGGAAGAAAAAATTATCTCGGTAAAGATAAGTAGTCCCCCTCATTTGACGGGCACTCAAACAGGACCGCATCCTCACCACTTTTACGCTCCCTTAATCATGGTAACGTGGCCCGGTGGTTACGCGATCCCCGGGTGTAAGTACCCCTTCAAATTATTTGTACATTTGATAACTGTATTTCATATATGAAGGAAAGCAGATTAATCGGAGGTGCTGTTATTGCTGATGTTTCATTGATAAAACACCAATCCCGTGATGACGATAGGGGCTCATTTGTGGAAGTTTTCCAAACATCCTGGAATACCATCATCCAGCCGAAACAATGGAGTATAGTCAAATCCCACCCCCAGGTATTTCGGGGTATGCACTACCACCAGAGGCATGAAGAATATTTCTGCCTGGTGAAGGGAAGGTGCCTGGTAGGCCTCAAAGATCTGCGACCTGATTCCAAAACCTACCTTACTTCATCACTTTATAAACTTTATGATAGTGATATGGCATCGCTGTGTTTTCCACGAGGTGTTTTACATGGCTGGTATTTCTACTGTGAGTCTATTCATTTACAGGCTGTATCGGAATCCTATGCTACCTATGGTGCTGATGACAACCATGGCTGTTTGTGGAGTGATCCGGATTTAAACATCAGGTGGCCTTTTAAGAATGCCCGGGTATCACCCCGTGCAGCGAATTTTCCCAGTTTAAAGGAATTAAAAATCCAATTAAATTTACCATAGAGGTCATCTGCATCAGAAAATGACGTTGTCGCAGCCGGGGCAGCCCATCATTATCAGGAGAATTCAATGGCACAAAAAAAATGACTCATGATATCTGTAAGTTTCACACTTACTCTATGCAGGGAACCTGTCGAAATTCCTATAAATTCTGCTGCTGAGATTTTCAGACTTTCATTCCGGCCAGTTTTCGCAGTTTTATCACGGCTTTAATGATGCGGATTCCCTCTGCCAGGTTGCTGGCTGGCGGTGCCCCCCCACGAACATAGGCGAGAAAAGCGTCGAGTTCACGCTCCAGAGGGCTCATCGAATTATCGAAAAATATTTTTTCAATACGGACATCACTGATGATTGAATGTTCATTTCCCAGATACATTTCGATATAATCGACCTTTTCATCTTTCAAAATGGCTATTCCTTCTGCACCGTGAACGCGAACCTCCCTGGATTTCTTCCAATGGCGATTGGACACTTCAATATGATAATGCGGTTGTTTACCTAATATGGCCAACATGCTTCTTGCAACACCGTGATATTCTTCTGCGATAGCAAAGCTGGGTTCCGGGAGATAACCAAAAAGACAATCAGCAATGGTAAGATCATGCGGTACCAAATTCCAGATCGAATCAACATCCTGCCTGGGACTTGTCCAATTCAGTCGCAGCGATCTGGCTGATTTGATTGTTCCCAACTGACCATCCTTAATGACTTCGGCCAATAGCTGAATACCGGGATGGTACTTCCAGATATGCATGACATAAATATTTCCCTGGTCAAGATTTTCAAGGGCATGGGCATCATCCAGGGAGACAACCAATGGCTTTTCGACAAAAACAGGTTGCTCCAATGGATGGAGAATCTCCAGGATAGCCCTATGTGTGGTAGCGGGTGTTGCAATAATGCAGGCATCTTTTGGCGCCTGAATAAATGCCTTCATCTGATTAAAGAAGCTAATCGATCGCGGTAAGATCTTTTCAGTGCCGGGATCTATATCATGCACCATCACCTCCGCCTTAAGTCTGATGAGAGCCTGAATTATCTTCTGGCCCCAAATGCCGCAACCTATCACGCCGATCCGCATTAAAAGGAAAAATAGCACTATACTGCCAAAACCAGCCAAAGATTCTCAAAAAAGTTATCGTCGTAGATGCTTTCCTATCCATCTTCCTCAATTCAATTATCTAACCTGTCCAAAAGCAACTATCCAGATGACTACCAGACTTTCGGAACAGAAATTAGGAACTTAGAATACTTTTATGGAGATTCCCTCCTGCATTTTACGATACAGCCATGCCCTATGCTTCGGTAATCATACCTGTACATAAGCGGTATTCCACGCTTCCTTTTGCTTTGGAATCGATTCAGCAACAGAGTATCCGGGACCTGGAAATCATACTGGCGGGAGACGGATGTACGGAGCCGGTACGAAAGATCTGTCAATCTTTTACCGCTTCGGATGCCCGGATCAGGTTCCTGGATCTTCCAAAAGCACCCTTACGAGGAGTGATAAACCGGGATCTGGCAGTACGGAGTGCAAAATCGGAGCGGATTTTCTACTGTGATGATGACGATTTTTTTCTGCCTGACCACATCCGGATTTTAGGTCATGAATTGAAATCCTGTGATCTGATCGATACCCCTCCTGCCTCCCTTTGTCCGGAAGGACATGTCGTACTCGGTTTACATAACTCCGGACACCCGACGCAGAAAAAAATGCTGCGAGAAGAACGATTTAAAGGGGTATTTGACACCCATCTGGCTCACCGGAAAGAAGTATATATGTCCAATGCCTCTGCCTGGTTAAATGCCCATGATCACCGGGTCGTTCTGCATATGCTGAAGACTTTCGCCAACAATCCTTCGATTACCTGGAAAACTATCAATAGAATTACCGCACTGTCACTGCACGGAGCACGTCGTTGTTGCATGTCCAGTGAGGATCGCAGATCAGAAATGAAGTATTGGTCATCAAATATAACTTCAACCCTGGAGGAAACCGTGCGCAGAAATGGGCAATACAGTTGGCATTTCCTGCGGATGTTATGGGCACTTGCAGGAGAAACTGAAGCCGACCAGAAAAGCTTTCTTTCATCCCTGGGTATCCAATCACTGGCTCATAGCGGGAAAGATTTGACCTATAATTTAAATATTGACATTCAGATACCCAAACGGCAGGAAAAGTTGTTGATGGCTGCGCTGGCTATGGGACAGGGTCAACGGTGTGAACTGGGGAGCCTCTCCATTCTGGTTGATGAATTATTGGATCCCTTACTGGGTCCGCAATTCCCTTCGGCTGATCTGATCAGAAGACTACGGTTCCTGTATAGTAATGATGAAATCGAACTGGCCCTATCCAATACCCAAATGCGGCCTGCGAGACATTTGGCTGAATTTCACCTAAAATTACAGTCGGGAACATACCAGGATAAAGACATCCGTTTTATCCGGAAAAAGGCCGGTGAAGTCCCCTCCTACGACCGGTTCTTCTTCGGACTGGAAATTCTGGTAGGCTTGTTCCATCAGAAACTCAGTCATCAAGCCTGGAACTGGAGCAACGAGATACTGGATTGGAGACCTGAATCTAAATTCGAACTGCAATTTTGGAAAATTCGCCAGAATCTGGCAGAAATCCTTCACTATGAGCGTGCAGTGCAGGAAGCCATTGATAACATCCAGTGGTGCTCCGTAAATCCAGACTAACAGTACGAAGTAACCTGGTATCTTGACACTAGTTAACCGCAAAGCAGTAAAACAGTCCATTGCCTCCGGTGGCCTGCAGATTAGCCTGACTGCATCCTCTGGATCCATGGGCTGAGTTCCAGGAAGTGGGATTTTCACCTCCTCCCTGCCGGTCGTGATGCCCAACCTGGGCACTACCTTCTTCTCCGCTGCTGGTCCAATTGCCGCAGGTATGGTCACCGTCGGTCGTGAAAGCGGTGCCATCGAGTTGTGATCCGGTAAGAATGTCGTGCATATTGGGGCTGTCTCCCCGGCCATTAATCATTTGTCCTTTTTCACTGAGCGAGATTTCCTTGCCCAGTTTGCTGTTTTCACTGTGCAGATCAGTTACATCCATGGCTGCCAGTGCTCCTTTGGCGTTGTACCATGGTCCGGAGCCGATGCGATCCCTCGCATTCACCGCGGGTTTACCATTCATGGCGCTGGTGCTCAGGTAAGCTCTCCAGGTCCGGTCTCCTGCTCCGGCCGCTTGCGCCAATTGCTGACAATGCCGGTCGGCACCTTCCAGTCCTCCAAGATCGGCACCGTTTCCGGGTCCGGCGCTGGTGATGAAGAAACTCATTTGATTTTCCTGAGCATTCGCGATGGTTAATGTCAGCGCGACAAGTGCCGTTGTAAGGATCGATTGTAGGCTCATTATTGAATGGATATTTATAGTTCACATGTTTTCCAGGAAAAAAGATAGCTATTTTTTGGCAGAGAATCCAGAAATCTTCCCTCTCTGGTGTGAAACCCATATGCCGCATAAACCCAAAATACTGTCAGCAGGTATTCTAATGGATCAAATAGACGAGAGAAACATCGCTGCAAACTATTATTCAATTATTCTATTGAATAATTGAAATTTTGATTAATTCCCTCTAACTTTGCTCCAACTTGCTTACAATGAACAAAAGAGCCTATAAGGACAGCGCTTATCAGGAGATCTCCCGGATTGCCAGAGCCTTATCCAGCCCGAACCGGCTGGAGATCATTGACTTTATTGCCAATGGTGCCAAATGCGTGGAAGACATTGCGCTCCAGACGGGCATCAGCATTGCCAATGCTTCCCAACACCTGCAGACTTTAAAAAAGGAAAGGCTGGTGAAAGCAGAGAAAAAGGGAGTTCAAGTTTATTACACACTGGCTTCCCGGGAGGTCTACCTGGCCTGGAAAAGTCTGCGGGATCTGACGCTCTCCCTTTCCCCCTACCTGCGGGAAGCGATGAAGGAAAACCGGATTCATCATGATTATCAGATGCCCGTGACGCTCCATGAATTCAAGGACCGACCTGATGTTTTTCTGATTGATGTCCGGCCAAAAGATGAATACGATAAAGGACACCTCCCGGACGCCATTTCGGTTCCCCTTAGCGAACTTGCGGTACGCCTTGGAGAGATCCCGAAAGAAAAGCTCATCATCGCTTATTGCCGGGGAATGTTCTGCTCGATTGCCGATGATGCCGTAAAATTACTCCACATCCAGGGATACAATGCCCGAAAAATCGAAGAAAGTGTCCTGGATTACGAACTGACAGTTACACCATAAAAAATGAATCTGTCTGCAAAGAATCAGGATATCAAGACAATCCGGAACACTGACAATCCTCAGGCCGGTGCCGGAATCGATCAACCACATTGGGACCGAATCTACAATACCAGGGATGTTGATCAACTGGGTTGGCATGAGCCGGTTCCCGAACCTTCCCTACGGCTGATCCAATCCTGTGCCTTGGATAAAAGTTCAGTCATACTCAATGTCGGAGCTGGTGCTACTACCCTGGTGGATGAATTACTGCGATTAGGATACAAGCAGATCATTGCCAATGATATCAGTCCGGTTGCCCTTGAAAAATTAAAACAGCGGCTGGGAAAGCAACAGGATAAAGTAAAATGGGTCATTGATGATCTTCTGCACCCTTCCGAATTAACCGGCATCGGACCGGTCGATCTGTGGCACGACCGGGCAGTGTTGCATTTTTTCACCAACCCGGCCGAACAAGAACAATATTTCGGTTTGCTGAAAAAATTGGTCGCATCTCCGGGTTTTGTCATCCTGGCTACCTTTCGTACCAAAGGAGCCACCACTTGCAGTGGATTGCCCGTACTCGGGTATGATGCACCAGGTCTGGAGATGAAACTGGGTAGCGATTTTGAAATATTGGAAGCCTTCGACCACACGTACATCATGCCTTCCGGTGATTCGCGAAAATACATCTATGCTTTGTTCAAAAGAATCAGGAAAACAGACGGATTAATACCATTTTACTTAATCTGACAACCGGGACAGGATCATGAGCAATGTCAAACTCGGACTAAAGGAAAACTGGAGGCAATTTACCATCCTGGTGATCATTAATGCTTTTGTCGGTGGTATGGTCGGCCTGGAGAGGACCATTCTTCCTGAGATCGCTGAAGTAGATTTTGGTATTGCGGCCCGAACCGCGATCCTATCCTTTATCGTTGTTTTCGGTGTAGTTAAAGCAGTAACCAACTATTATACCGGCACCCTGGCGAATCAATTTGGCAGAAAGAACCTCTTGACCCTGGGTTGGTTATTTGCCATCCCCATTCCTTTCATTCTCATCTACGCGCAAAACTGGAACTGGGTCCTTTTTGCCAACCTGTTGCTGGGTATCAACCAGGGATTGACCTGGTCGAGTACCATTGTCATGAAGATCGACCTGGTGGGCGAAAAGAACCGGGGGCTGGCCATGGGTCTAAATGAATCCGCCGGCTACCTGGCTGTCGGTGGTGTGGCTTTCCTGACTGGGTACCTGGCCTCTGAGTATGGCCTGCGACCTTATCCCTTTTATCTGGGCATCGCCTTTGCATTCACAGGATTGCTGACCAGTTGGCTGCTTGTCAAAGACACTGTGCATCATGTTGAAGCCGAGACGTCGACCAGCAAATTGCCAAAACTCAGGAATATCTTCCTGGAAACTACCTGGAAGCACATAAATCTCGGATCGATTACCCAGGCCGGTCTGGTCAATAATCTCAACGATGGAATGGTCTGGGGTTTATTGCCGATTTTGTTGAGTATGAAAAATTTCAATCTGGAACAAATTGGAAAAATTGTCGCACTGTATCCGGTCGTCTGGGGATTGGGCCAGTTATTTACAGGAAAAATGGCCGATCATTTCAATAAGAAGAATATGCTATTCGGAGGCATACTGCTGCAGGGCCTTGCCTTGTTATTGATGGTCTACGCTTCCACCTTTCTCCATTTTGTTGTTCTTTCGCTGGTGCTGGGCATCGGTACAGCGATTGTGTATCCTACATTCCTGGCTGCCATGGCAGATTACACCCATCCAATCCAGCGAGCGGAAAGCATCGGAGTTTTTCGCCTTTGGCGTGACCTGGGTTATGCCATCGGTGCTTTGTTGACCGGGATCCTGGCCGATTACCTGGGCATCTATTGGGCGGTTGGTGCCATCGGATTTTTAACCCTGCTGTCAGCCATCGTTATTCTGGTCAGAATGCAATCCGGCATGCCTGGGTCTACTGAAGGAAATAACAACAATTCCATAAAGAATCGCCCAATTGCCAAAAATCCTCAAAGGGAGACTGTTTTGTAACCACATCTGGGAAGAGGCAAGCAGATCTTCTGTGAAGGATTCCAAAACTTCCTGGTCAGGTGTCGTTCGAAAGATCAAAACGATATACAACCCAAGGGGTTATAACCCCTTTGAACCCAACAGATACGGCCAAGGGGTCATGACCACTTGGAAACAGTTTAAACAATTCAACAATTACCATTAAACCCGTGAAGTCCGGGTTGGTTGCCTCCGTTATTTTTTGGATATTGGCAACGAGCTTTAAACAAGCTTTCATTAATCAATCACAATGTATCATAATGAACGAACCAAAGAATAAAAAATGCACCAACGACCGAAGGTCCTTTATCAAACAGGGAGCGATCGCTTCCTCCTTTTTTCTGGTTCCCAGGCATGTATTGGGTGGCGTGGGTTTTACCGCTCCCAGTGACCAGCTAAACCTGGCCGCCATCGGCGCCGGTGGTAAGGGTACCAGTGATATCCGCAATGCCTCGGTCAATGGCCGGGAGCGGGTGGTTGCTCTCTGCGATGTGGATTTTGCCGGATCGGCATCCCGGGCGGTAGAAGCCTTTCCCAATGCCAAAAGGTATCACGACTACCGGGAGATGCTCGATAAGGAAAAGGACATTGACGCCGTCACCATTTCGACACCCGATCACGTGCACGGTCCTGCCGCTGCCTTTGCCATGGAGAGAGGCAAGCATGTCTATGTCCAAAAACCGATGACCCACAATATCCGGGAAGCCAGAATGCTGACGGAAATGGCGCGCAAATACAAGATTGTCAGTCAGATGGGCAACCAGGGTGGATCCAATCCGCTCCTGGACATGGTCCAGAAATGGGTAGATTCAGGCGTATTGGGAAAAATCTCCAAAGTGCAGATCTGGACCAACCGTCCGGTATGGCCTCAGGGTTTTGCCATGCCCAAACCGGACGAAAGTCAGAAACCGGAAAGCCTGCACTGGGATCTTTGGCTGGGTCCTGCCAAATATATGCCTTACACCCCCAATCTCCATCCATTCAATTGGAGAGGCTGGTGGGACTACGGCACCGGAGCCCTAGGTGACGTGGGCTGTCATCTGATCGACATACCCTTCCGGACGCTGGGCCTCAAATATCCAACCGATGCGGAATGCAGTGTCGCTTCAATTTATTCGCAGATGTGGACGGCGGATTATCATCCTGAGGGTTGTCCGCCTGCCTCGTTTATCACCCTGCATTTTGCAGCGACCGGTAAAAGTAAATCACCGATTGAAATGACCTGGAGCGACGGGGGTATTCGTCCTTCCCATCCTGACATCATTCCGGCCGATCACGAAATCGGAGGGGCAGGAAGTCGAAACGGGGTCATGATGGTTGGGGAAAAAGGGATCATTACCACCAACATCAACGATAGTTCACCTCTGATGCCCAAGCTTTATCTCAACGATGGTACGACTGAATTTGGCCCGGAAACAGAGGAAAATCCCGAACCGGAATATGGCCATCAACGCAAATGGGTAGACGCCTGCAAAGCCGGATTCGACAGTCCCGAACACCGGGCATTAACTTCGTCATTTGATTATGCGGGTCCGATGACCGAGACTGTCTTGATGGGAAATCTGGCCATCCGCAGTTATATGTTAGGCAAAGAAAACAGTAAGGGTCAGATGGAGTTTTTTGCCCGTAAAAAGTTGCTATGGGACGGTGAAAATATGCGCATTACCAATCTGGAAGAAGCCAATCAGTTTGTTGGCAGAGAATATCGGAAAGGTTGGGAAGTATAACCAGCCAGGTAGGACGCAAGGTCTTGCGTCCTACCTGGATTTCAATTAGGCTTAAGCACTAAAACTTAATGCAGATCGGCCAGATCGCGGATGGCCTCGCTAACCCTCCGGGAAATTTCCGACGGTACCCGTGGATTGAAAGGACCTCCTTCACCTCCATCGATATCGGTAAATCCACTTAAAATCATCGCTTCGACGACAGCCGAATAATTGAATTCGCGGGCATTCATAAAGCGCAGTTCTTCCAGGGCATCTATTCTCTTTTCGATGGCTTGTGCGGAAACAAAATCCTCGTTCCGCAGCGCATTATTGATCAGATCGCCGGCTTTGGCATAGAGAACGGAAATCCCGGAAGTATGCCCTTTGCTCCCCGACCGGGTTGCATCCGTACATCGGTCCCCAATTCCCCAGATCACCAGGCCCTGGTCACCGATTCCTTCCACCAGTGAGGGCACATCCCCGGTTTGGGTTCCGACTTTTATACCGATAAAGGCTTCTGAATTGCGAATAAGCTTTACCACATACTCCTCGTCACGGGTCAACCGGTGATAGTACAGGAATCGAGCGTTATAGCGTGGTCCAAATTCTTCCCCAATGCGCATCAACCCTTCGTAAAGCCCCTGCGAGCTGTAGACCCCACCCAAAGGCATGATCAGATAGGCATCCGGTTCCCGGTTGAGGTTTGACTGAGCAGCTATCAGGCTGCCGATCTGCTCTAACGGGTTTGGTACAATGGCCGAGATCAAGACTCCCCGGTCCTGCATGATCTCACCGGTCACAGCCAGCAGTTCATGTTGTTGGGCAGGAGAAACATGGTGAATCAGGCTGGTACCGGCAATGCAAATCACCCGCGGACGATCATCACTGAGATGATTGTTATTCATCAAATAACCGATATTTTTCCGGTGGGCATCATAATCAATCCGGCCCCTCCGGAAGGGTATCAATGGAATGGTAATGACCGAATCAAGTGCATCAGAAAGTTCATGGTTGGATATCATAGGACGGTTTTTAAAAATTATTTGTTTTTTTCCACCACAATGGTCATAAACATGGATAGTTGGCTGCTGAGAGCCGATGACCAACGGTCCAGCAAACTAACCAATGTATAGGTAAAATCCGGTAATAGCTGTCGATAAGATACACCTCCGCTTACCAGATAAAGAAATGGAGTATGGTAGCGAATCCTCCTAACTGCTAAATCGGGAAATTCATGCTCCAGCAATTTCGCATCGCGTTTAAAGACGATCCAGGGCAAAGCTCCGTTGGCCCCACTGAGAGGTCCCGACTCCGGAATGGTCCATTCACCTTCCGGGATGAAGGGCTCGTGATGAAAATGCCTGTAGATCCATCTGCCCCAAAGACTATTGGCGGGTTCAATCATCACCATTTTACCCTCCGGTTTCAGGGTGCGATTCACTTCCTTCAGAAAAAGTCTGGCATCCGGTAAGTGGTGGAAGGTATCAATCATCAATAAAGCATCCAGTGACTGATTTTCAAAAGGCATACTCAGTGCAGAAAATGTCATATCGTTGACGGGCAGATCCAGGAAGTCGGAAGTAATCACCGTCGGTGCGAGCTCCTTTAAAAAACCTCCACCAGAACCCAACTCGACTACTTTTTTCCCGGAAATATCAGGTATCACACTGAATAATTCCTGGTACCAGGTGGTATACAATTTTCGCAAGAAGTATTTTTTCCGGATAATCCCGGCATGTTCCAGCGTGCGTTCCGGTGTATCGATGGCATACGTAAAGCGATATTTCAATCCCATTAGTGCTGATTTTCTCCAGGCATCCCGGATTGTTTCATTTCGATCAGAAATTCCCCATGGTTAAGACTCACACTGTCAGCCACAGTATATTGATGGCGTTCCTGCAGGTAACTGATCATATCTCCGGCACTCCGGCCTTTTTGATCAACCATGAGAATCCGGGTACCCGGTTTGTGGAGTTTCTCCTCGTCAATTGCTGAGACCCGCATTCGCCTGGGTGGATTTTCGGATCCTTCATACGACAAAATCCGGTCAAAGAGCCGGTCCACCGGTTCACTGTATCGGTCGCGGTGCCGTACATAACTCAGACCAAAGATTAACCCGTATTCCGGGGCAGGACCCCATAACCACTCCGGTTTGATCAGGAAATAGTCATCTCCCGCCCTTTGCTCATCGACTATGGCGAGCATGGTTTTTCTTTCGGCAATCTCCACTTTTCTGTCAGCAGCAAAACGCAAAAGGTGGCTGAAAGAGATCAAACTAAAAATCAGGGCAGCGATCAAAAGCATCCATTGCACCGGTGTTTTTCTCCAGGTGATATACCCATAAAAAATAACGGTACCCAACATCACCAAAACCGGCGCCAGGTAATAATTCTTATAGTGTTTCATTACAATAAATACGGTAACGATGACCACCAGGCAAAATCCCAGAAAAAACCGCTGCAAAGACCGGTTGTTCTCCTGAGTCCTTCCGATCAACAACAAGGTAACGAAGCATCCGGCCACCAGCAGAACCAGAGCCGGATTAGCCTGTATTAATATTTTTAAATTATTCCATAAAAAATCGGCATTAAAAATCTGTTCGGAGCCCGATCCATAAATACCATCATGACGGATGATCTTATTGATGAAAGTGGAAAAATGATTAAATCGATCAATCACCGGACTGATACCGATTAAAAATCCCAGCCCCGTACTGAGAAACAGAAGTACTCGTTTCGGCAAAACAATCAACGGTAAAATCAATACCGGTAAAAAATTAATTTTTGAGGCAATAGCCAAACCGCAAACAATCCCGGTAAGCGCGATAAGCAGGACAGGCCTTCTCACTTTGGTCAGTGAAATTTTAACCATCAGGATCAGCATCAGGAAAACCAATATAAATCCAAAACGGTCCGGCATCATCCTGACTGAAAGATCCGGAATGACACTGCTGATAAAAGGAGTCATTTGCCAGAGTAGTGCACCGGTTCTGCCGGTTATCTTCTCCCCTACCATACCGGCCCACCACAAAAGACCGGCAAACAGAAAGGCCAGAATATGGGAGGTATATTTGAGATAATGCTCCGGTCGACCGAGCACATCTTCAACAATCTCTTCCTGACCGCTGAATAAATGAATGACCCGGATACAAATACCGGTAAATACCTGAAAAGGAGTACCGGGATGATCCAGATGGCCAATTCGGTCAAAGTGGAAAACAGCGCAATTCATGCCGTTGAGCAGATAGACATAATCCGGATCGATCCGGGAAAGGAAAAAAGGACCATTGACGGCCATCAGGTAGAAATAACCGGTCAGAAATAAAAGAGGTATCCCCAACAGGTAGAGTGAATAATTCCCGGAAAAAAACCTCGACATAAACGCTGGTTAAAAGCAGGATTTTCAGGAAATAAATTTAATCTTTCTGGCAGCAAAAAAGCTCATCTTAATTAAGAGCCATCCGTGTTTAAACCGGCTGATCTGGGTTGAACCATACGTACGGTCTTTATATCGTACGATAACCTCAACAATTTTTAGATTCAATCTGGCTGCGCCAAAAAGCAGGTCAAAGTCTCCAAACGGATCAAAATCTCCGAAATAATGACGGTTGTCACGGATCTTTTCATAGTCTCTCTTCAACAACACCTTGGTGCCACATAGGGTGTCTTTCAACGGTTGTCCGAGCAGGTAAGTAAAAAATACCCCGAAAAACATATTCGCAAAATAATTGAGTAATTGCATAGCTTCCTTTTCCATAGGGTATACGAGCCGGCAGCCATTGATAAATTCACCTTTGTTCCGGGCAAGGGCTTCGTAAAACTTGGGCATATCCTCCGGCGGAGTGGTAAGATCAGCATCAAGGATCATTAATACATCGCCGGTGGCCCGGTCAAACGCCTCCCGAACGGCATTGCCCTTGCCTCGGCCGGTCTGCTGCATGACCACGATATTTTTCTCCGGATATTTCTGCCGGACCCGGTGCATTTCTTCAAGGGTGCCGTCGGAAGAATGTCCCTCCATAAAAATGAATTCCTGCGAAATGCCGAAAGCCGGAGTGCGCAGGATTGCCGGTTCGATATTTCCCCTTTCATTGCGGGCGGGTACGACAATACTGACTGTATAATGGTTCCGTTGATTTTCCAATGGCCGGGCAGAAATCAGGTTTATCAGTCCCAACTGATTGATGACCGGCAAGTTGCCGATAAATCGGTTAAGAAGCCCATTGAATACCGGGATATAAACCGGCAACAGCATTTTCTTCTCCACTTTGATCATCTCGAAATCCTCCAGTTGAAGCAAATTTTTAATATCCTTCACAGTCAGCCAGCTGGCTTTCGGCCTCCGGGGTTTCAGACCGGTCATTTCCGCCAGCCTAAGGACCGGCTCCCACAGGTAACTATGTGATGAAATGATGATCTTCGTCTGCGGTGAAGAGATCCTCCGCAGGTGGTGCAGCATTGCCTGAATATCCCACAGGGTGCTGAGCAGGTCGGAAATAATGATATAGTCAACTTGTTCGGGCAGATCAAATTCAATGGCATCGGCACAAATGAAATGCAACTGCGGGTATTTCCGGCGGGCTATCTCGACCATGGAAGGAGCGAAATCCACACCATAACCCCGGCTGGGCCTGACGGCAGCAAGCAGATCGCCAGTACCGCATCCAAGTTCCAGGACGACCGATTGTTCAGGAATGATCCGGTTAAAAAGCCGCTCCAACGTCTGATAATAGAAGCGATTTTTCTTTCTGAGCCGGTCACTCACCGGAGCAATGCTTTCGTAATAGCGTTGTCTCTTACCACCGTCTCCGGTATGCATGGTCTCGTTTTTTCGCTGAAGCTCAAAAATAACTTTTAATATGAATCGGAAGCCCGATCAGGACGGACAACGAAAAATTGGCTATCTACCCAAAAATGGTATCTTGAGATCGTGATCCAACCAGTTATGCTGCAAAAAATCCTCATAGCCAACCGGGGAGAAATTGCCATTCGGGTGATTCGTACCGCCAAAGCGATGGGGATCAAAACGGTTGCCATTTACTCTGATGCGGATATCCATGCCCTTCATCGTTATGCCGCCGATGAGAGTTACCGGATCGGACCGGCACCCTCCGCTGAATCCTATCTGGCGCAAGACCGGATCCTGGATATCGCTCGTAAGTATGATTGCGACAGTATCCATCCCGGCTATGGTTTTCTCAGTGAGAATGCCGATTTTGCCCGGCGGGTCGAAGAAGCCGGGATCAAATTTATTGGCCCTTCGGCTTATAGTATCCGTCTGATGGGTGATAAGCTGGCAGCCAAGAGACTGGCCAGAGAACATGGTATTCCCCTACTCCCGGGAACTGACGAACCCGTATCTGGTCTCGAGGCAGTCAGGGTCATTGCCGGTCAGATTGGCTATCCGATCCTCCTCAAGGCAGCCGGTGGCGGAGGTGGGAAAGGCATGCGGATTGTGGACCAGGATAAGGATTTGGAATCCCTCTTTGCACTGGCTACCAGCGAAGCCCGGCAGAGTTTTGGAGATCCCCGGGTCTTTGTGGAAAAGTACCTGGAGTCTCCGAAACATATAGAAATCCAGATCATGGCCGACCAATATGGTGAGGTGGTGCATGTTTTTGAACGCGAATGCTCGATCCAGCGTCGCCATCAGAAGATTATCGAAGAATCTCCTGCTCCCCGGATGACCCCGGCATTGCGTGAACAGATGACCCGGGCAGCCATCACAATTGCCCGGGCCTGCCGGTATGAAGGTGCCGGTACCATTGAATTTCTCGTCGACCGCGACCAGCAGTTTTACTTTCTGGAGATGAACACACGTTTGCAGGTGGAGCACCCGGTTACCGAATCGATCAGTGGACTGGACCTGGTACGCTGGCAAATTGATATCGCAAATGGTAGGAAATTGCCACTCCGGCAGGACCAGATTACCTGCCGGGGACACAGCTTCGAACTGCGGGTGTATGCCGAAGATATGCTGAATGATTTCACCCCCAGCCTCGGCAGGATTTTTCATTACGAGGAACCTGAAGGTGACGGTATCCGAATCGATGGTGCAGCGGGACCCAATTTTGAAGTACCGATCTATTACGATCCTTTACTGGCCAAGCTGATCGTTTGGGGAACCAGTCGCAGTGAGGCCCTGTCCCTTTTGAAAAAGGCTATTTCCCGGTATCTGATACTCGGCATTCAGACGACGTTACCCCTTGGTTTATTTATTGCCGATCATCCGGAATTTGTGAGTGGCGACTATGACACTCATTTTATCCGGAATCATTTTAGCGCCAGCCGATGGCTGGAATCCAATACCGGTAAAGCCCGGATTGCCGGTCTGGTAGCTGCTCTTTGCCGTGAGCACCAGATCCGGGTTCCACGGGAAAATCGAGGTTCATCCGCCTGGAGACTCCGTCGTCAGCGGTAGGTCTTTTCCCATACGGTAAATTATTTGGGAAGGGTGTGAAAGGCGATGATTTCGACCGGTGTACCCCACATAATCATGCTCTCGACCTCGGTATCGATCGCCGTTACTTCTACGGTAGCACCACGGATTTTCAGTTGATTTGGCATATTGACGGGCAACCACTGCCGGCCATCAGAACCAAGAATACCCCAAAACCCTCCTTCAAGATCCTCATACACAACCAGGCCTTTTATCTGATGCTTCATGGTTTTTCAATCATTTGTGCGAGTGTCTGGGTTAATTTACTGATCATCTGCGACTGTTCGTGCACAGTTTCCCTCAACATATCCAAAGAAACCTGTTCTTCTTCCATATTTGCCTGTGAAGGGCGGGCATGGGAGAACTGGCTGATCCTGGCATGTATGTGCCACAACTCCCTGATCTCTCCTACATTGATCCGAATGTTCCGGTAAAACTCATTGTCGGATAACAACTCCAGATGCCGGTGCTTGAACAGATTATTGATGACCCTTTTAACCATAACGTGGGTGCGGGTAACTACCACATAGACCTGGTGGTCCCGGATACCAGTCAGCCAGTCGCTGGGTTCGACAAAACGGCAAATGACTTTATCCCCCTCGTACAAGGTTGGTTCCATACTGTCACCAGCTACGTCAAATGAGCGGAAGGTACCCGATTGGTATTTCTTGTCGGGAAGGTTATACGCGGGCAGTTCATGATAAAAAACGGGATCGATCTGTTCCTGACTATATCCCGCCTGCGCCGGCACCGGAACATGCAGGATTCGTTCCTGACCTTCCCGGTCGGTCACCACGGTCAGTATCCGGAGATTTCCGGCATTCTCGTCATTGAGAAACATCGTGCCCTCACCGGAGTACAAATACAAGGGATTGAACCGGTATACTTCAACTGCCTGCCGGATGAGTTCCAGCGGCGCATCCCGGTTTCTTTTCAACACTTCGTTCAAATTTTGAGGTCGATAACCGAGTTTCAAGGCAAACTGCCGGCTGGATCTTATCACCCCCTCTTCCTTCAAGCGGTCATGACAGGCAATAAATCGCTCGGTAACGATACTTGGCATGTTCTCCAGGTCAATTGGTCACACCAAATATAATATAATTATCTAATATGATGCCTGCTCTTGTGTTGAAAGTTAATCCTTTATCCGGGCTTAATGATCACTAACCGGAATCTGTCAGGATATCGACAGACTAAGCCCGGATAATCGCAGCAAAATCAGCCGCTTTCAGTGAAGCTCCTCCGACAAGGCCTCCGTCGACATCCGGTTGGGTAAACAATTCGGCAGCATTGTCAGGCTTCACACTACCACCATATAGGATGTGAGTGCGGGCAGCGACCGATCCGCCGTACTGCCTTTCCAGCATTGACCGGATCTCCTGATGCATCTCCTGGGCCTGCTCTTTTGAAGCAGTCACCCCGGTACCAATCGCCCAGATCGGTTCATAGGCGATGATCACTTGTTCCATCTGGTCGCCGGTGAGGTGAAACAATCCCTCTTCCAATTGTTTGCTCACATAGGCAATATGTCCGCCAGCTTCCCTGACCGGTAGCGGTTCACCGCAGCAGAAAATGACCCTGAGGCCCTGAGAAAGGGCAGTATTGGTTTTTTCTGCCAGCAATTCATCCGATTCGTGAAAATACTCTCTCCTCTCGGAATGGCCCAGGATCACATAATCAACATTCAGCGAAGCCAGCATGCTTGCTGAAATTTCACCGGTAAAGGCCCCGCTAAGCTCTTGATGGCAATTCTGGGCAGCAACCCTGACGGGAGATCCCTGAACTGCATCCAGGACATCCTGTATAAAGACAAAGGGTACTCCCAGAATCACTTCTGTATTCTCAGGAATGACAACTGCTGCAATGTCTTTCGCCAACGCGATCGACTGCGAGCGGGTATTGTGCATTTTCCAGTTTCCGGCGGCAATTTTCCTACGCATATTTTTTCTTTTATATCTATTAAAATAATTGGAGTCCGTATCATAAAGACCAATAGTGAATCCGAGTCGGACCGGCAATGAAGTTTATCTCCGTTTCAAAAGAAGGTGCAATTTTAGGCACAAAATCTGACTTTCAATAATTTGCGTAACTCTTAAAACTCAAAGGTACCTCACAGAAAAAATCAGAATCCAACTCCCGGATCAAAGAGAGGCGGGATTGCACAGATATTTGACAATGGAGCGATCACTGACAATCAGGTGGATTAACCGTGACAAGCAAGAGTGTCTATTCAGGTCCCCAGAATGGGTCGCCGGCGGCCATGAAGGTCACCGGTATTTCCGTGATAAATCTCCTAAGCCATTCTGCGCAGTACTCCATTCCTGCTTCTTCCGAATTGGCATGCCCCATCAGGATCAACGCCTTGCTTTTACCTTGTGCAGCAGCATCCCGCACCCATTCTACCGTTTCCCATTCCTGGGTTTCACCGGCAAGGAGCACCTCGACATCACTACGACGAAGCATCTGTATTTGCCGGCGTGATCCCGGTGCGCCGACAGCCATACCCACCCGGGTGATGGCAAGGTCGGGATCACCCACCACCCGGATTGCAGGTGTGTGGTAATGGTCTTTGAGCGCATGAGCCAGATCACCGACCGTTTGTTTTGGCAACTCAAAGATCATCTCGTCAGGGGTCCTTTGAAAGTCCTTCCATCCCAAATCTTCTACCATGCCGGTGTGTATTCCATCCGGGCTAGTCATGTGCCAATGGTCGTGAAACCGGAACACCACCATATTGTGCTCCTCGATAAAAGCCTTCTTTGCCTGAAAAACAGGATCATCCTGAAAAAACTCCGTATTGTCGAGGTGATTGTAATAGGTGGGCTCATGGGTAATCACCATATTGAGTCCCTGGGCATGTGCTCGCCTGAGTACATCCATAGTTGCCAGAAAAGTGGTGGCAATACCGGTCACGCGGGTGGTTGCCTGTCCACTTTTATAGGTGTCTACCGTTTCCTCCCGCCAGTCACAAGTGACCTGCTTTCGGATAAGGTCGATAATTTCACCGGCGGTCAAATCCCGACCGGTCCAATTGGTCCTGACCGTTTGAAAATCCTTTCTTTCTGTGGATCTGTTCTCACAGGAATAATGAAAAGTAATCAAGCCCAGAAATAGCATTATCCTAACTCGCATAATCGTATGTTTTTGTGCTCCATCCTCCTTACGAAAGCAGAAGGTGAAAGATAATCAGTTCATTTCTTACTTTCCCGGTATCTGCTAAAATTTGAAGCTATGTTGCTTAAAATAATTATTTTGACCAGGTAGTTGCAGCCAAAACGTCACCCCAGCTTTTCTCAAATTAAATTGGCGAATATGATACTTAAGTGGTCCCCTTTGATTTTTACCCTGTTTATGTTACCGGCCTTTTCCGGAGATCCGGAACCTGACTGGAATTTTAATAACCAGCTGATGCATTATTTTGAAAATCAGGTAGCTCAGATTGAGCATGAAAACTCACTAACCAACTGGCAGAGTCAGGAGGATTTCAAGCTCTTCCAGGCGAAAGCCCGCGAAGAATTATGGGACATGCTTGGTATGTCACCCCATCCTGTAAAAAGTGATCTCAGGGTGCGCATAACCGGAATCGTCGAACATGAACATTTTGTGGTTGAAAAAATTGTATTTGAGTCAGTACCCGGTCTGTATGTGACCGGAAACCTTTACCGGCCTAAGCAAATCGAAAATCCTTTACCGGCTATTCTGTACGTCTGTGGTCATGCTACCGTGGAAAAAGATGGATACAACTACGGCGCCAAAGCGCACTATCAACATCATCCGGCCTGGTATGCACGTAACGGATATATTTGCCTGATTCTGGACACGGTGCAACTGGGGGAGATTGAGGGCATTCATCATGGCACTTACCGGTACAACCGGTGGTGGTGGATGTCGGCGGGATATACTCCGGCAGGCATTGAAGCCTGGAATGGTATCCGGGCGATTGACTATCTGGTATCCCGTCGGGATGTCGATGCCAGCCGTTTGGGAGTAACCGGACGCAGCGGAGGTGGGGCCACCAGCTGGTGGGTGGGAGCATTGGATGAGCGGATCAAGGTCGTAGTACCGGTAGCCGGGATCACCGATCTGCACAATCACGTGATTGACGGTTGTGTGGAGGGGCACTGCGACTGCATGTACTTCGTCAATACCTATCGATGGGATTATCCCAAGTTGGGAGCCCTAATCGCTCCCCGTCCATTACTGATTGCCAATGCTGACCGCGATGCCATCTTTCCGTTGGATGGGGTATACCGTACTTACCAGGCTATCAATGAAGTTTACGAAAAACTGGAGGTTCCCGATCTAGTGGCGCTGAACATTGTGGGTGGCGGACATCGCGACATTCAGGAAGTACAAATCCATCCATTCCGCTGGTTCAATCATTTTCTGAGAGAAACCGACACCCTGGTCGATCTTCCGGCCATAAAGTACATGACTCCGGAGCAGCTCAGGGTTTTGGATCAAATACCGGCCAATCCATTAAATGCGACGATCGACGAAAGCTTTGTACTCCAGGCGCCATCTTTCATGGAGCGTCTGCAAAATCAGGATTTTAATCAGTTAAAAAAGCAATGGCTGGCCCAAATCGATTCATTGGTTTTTGGAGGGTGGCCTTCCCCGATTCCGGATGCTGCAATAAAATTACACCTGGAGCAGAAGTCGGATAAGGTATCCATGCAACTTTATCAACTGAATACCGAGGCCGGGATTCATCTTCCCCTCATTGTACTGACTCATCAGGAAGCAACAGCACAAAATGGTGCCATCAGGATCCTGGATGATGCCGTTTGGCAACGGCTTAAACCAGCAATTGGCGGTCTTTTTGGAGAGCAGGAACTCTGGCCAGAATCCATGGAGACCGAAGCGGCAAAATCATTGAGTGATGAACTGAGACAAAAAGGGAAAATTATCTATCTGCCTGTGAGGGGGGCAGGGATATCAGCATATTCGGGCGACCAGCGAAAACAGACCCACATCCAAAGACGCTATTACCTTGTTGGACAAACCCTGGAGGGCATGCAGACTTTTGATATAGTACAGGGTATCCGGGCCATGGAAAAAGTCCAACCGGAGGTGAAAATTATTGAAGCTTCCGGTAATACAGCAATTATGACCGTTTATGCCGTATTGCATCAATCTGGATACCGGCTGTTCTTACAACAACCCGGCACCAGTCACCGCACCGGACCCTATTATCTCAATATCCTTCGCTTTCTGGATGTGCCGGAAGCCATCCTGATGGCATCGCAAACCAATGAAATATCTCTAAAAACCGGAGAAACAGACTTTGTGGAATTGAAGCGTTTTATAGCCGGCCATCAAGGTTTCAGACTTCATTTTTAATCATTGGTAAAACCTGAATCGTTATCTTTGGCGGCTCAAAAATTCAACCATGCAACTACAAAATGGTCAGTACGAAATTCAGGGGATACCAGTTCTCCGGCTGGCTGAAAAATACGACCTGCCGCTTTATATCTATGACACTTCGGTTATCGAAAGGCAGTACCGGAAACTGGAATCGGCATTTCAGGTTGACAATCTGGTTTTTAATTATGCCTGTAAGGCACTGACCAATATTTCCATTCTACGATATTTGAGGTCGCTGGGAGCCCAGGTTGATACGGTATCCGTCGGTGAAATTCAGTTGTGTCTGAAAGCGGGTTTTAAACCGGAAGAGATCGTCTTTACTCCAAGCGCCGTTTCCATTGCTGAGTATTTAAAGGCCATTGACCTGGGGGTACGGATTAATATCGACAATCTTGAAACGCTCGGTTATTTTGCCCGGAATTCGATTAAATACCCGGTTTGTGTTCGTATCAATCCGCACATCATGGCCGGAGGACACAAAAAAATATCTACCGGTCACATCGATTCAAAATTCGGAATATCCATTCATCAGCTTGATGAAATCCTGCAACTCACCCATGAAAGTCACTTAAATATTGAGGGTATTCATATGCATACCGGATCCGACATACTGGATGTGCAGGTTTTTCTGCAGGCGACCGATATTCTATTTAAAGCTGCCAGTCATTTCAATGATCTGAAATACCTTGATTTTGGAAGTGGATTTAAAGTAAAGTACAAACCCGATGATATCGAGACCGATATCGAGCTTTTTGGCCGGGAGATGAGCCTTAAATTCAATGAGTTTTGTGCAAGCCGGGGGCAGTCATTGCAATTGATGTTTGAGCCGGGCAAATTTATCGTTTCGGAGTGCGGCACTTTTCTGGCAAAGACAAATATCATTAAAAGGACTCCCTCCAACTTATTTGCCGGGATGGATACCGGATTTAACCACCTGATCCGGCCGATGTTTTATGATGCCTATCACGAGATTGTGAATGTCAATAATCCCGAAGGTAAATTAAAATACTATTCGGTCGTCGGGTATATCTGTGAGACCGACAACTTTGCCTGGAACCGGCCAATTCCGGAAATCTCGGTTGGAGATGTACTCGCATTCAGGAATGCCGGAGCGTATTGTTTTCAGATGGCATCCAATTATAATTCCCGGGAAAGACCAGCTGAAGTCATGGTGCATCAGGGAAAAGATTATCTGATCCGGGAAAGGGAAACAATGGAAGATTTATTGCGGCATCAGACCGATCCGATTTATTTTCCGTAATTTATTCCAGCCGGAGCCAACGGTGAAAAAGACCAGCCAGCAACCAGCCGATCATTGTGCCAATTCCCAGACCAGTCAGCACATCCAATGGATAATGCACCCCGACATAAATTTGAGCAACGCCGACCGTCACCGCCCAGAAAACGATCATCCACCGCCAAAATCTTCGATGGTTTTTAAACAGAAAAAAAATAAAAAAAGCTACCGCCGCATGATTGGTCGCATGCGATGAGGTAAAACTGTATCCTCCCCCGCACCGGATCCGTAAGGTAACCTGATCCTGGATTTCGAGATCATTGCAGGGGCGCAGACGTTTGACCGTTTTCTTTATCCACTGTGAACTAACGGTATCCGATAAACCAACGGTGAGGAGGGCAAAAAACACAATCCATAATCCGTTCTTCGGAAAATTCCAGATAAAAAATGCGATGATAAAAACATAGAGCGGTGCCCAGAATACTTTATGACGGTAATACGGCATAAAAGCATCAAACCAGGTCAAATGCGAATGATTGATGGCGAAAAAAAGGGTCTGGTCCCATTGAAGAATCTGATCAAGCATACCGGATAGACTATATGCGATAAAAGTACAGTATCAGAGGTAATATTTACCTTTGTCTGCGAAAAAAGCAAAACCGGCAGTTAAATGTCATTGATCAAATCGATATCGGGAATCAGGGGTACCATTGGAGGTGTCGCGGGATCTAATCTGACCCCGATGGATATAGTGGCCTGTTGTGCCGGGTTTGGCACCTGGCTAAAATCTACCAGGGAAAAAGCATTGGTGGTCATCGGTCGCGATGCCCGTCCATCCGGACCTATGGTGCACGAACTGGCCGTACAGACCTTGCTGGGTCTGGGTATCGATGTACTTGATCTTGGCCTTTCCACGACACCAACTGTGGAAATGGCGGTCATTCATGAAAAAGCCCAGGGAGGCATCATTGTGACAGCCAGTCATAATCCGGTCGATTGGAATGCCCTGAAGTTTCTCAATGACCGGGGTGAATTTATCTCGGCCCAGGCCGGATCTGACATACTGGATATTATCGCTGCCGGGCAATATCATTTTGCCTCTGTTGAAAACCTGGGAAAGAGAAAGACAGGTCAACATGCTTTGACTAAGCATATTGAAGCCATTCTCTCGCTGGATCTGGTGGACAGGGCGTTGATAAAAAACCGTCGATTCAAGGTGGCCATCGATTGCATCAACAGTACCGGCAGTATTTCGATGGCGCCTCTTCTAGATGCTCTCGGATGCCATTATACCCTTTTAAACGACGATTTGACAGGGTGGTTTAGCCACAATCCCGAACCATTGCCAGAAAATCTTACCGGTTTAAGTACCATGGTGAGAGAGGGCGACTATGATCTCGGCATTGCGGTCGATCCGGATGTGGACCGGCTGGTCTTTATCTCCGAGGATGGTTCAGTCTTTGGCGAAGAATACACGATCGTCGCCCTGGCGGATTACATCCTTCCCTATGAAGGAGGGCCTACCGTTTCCAATCTGAGTTCGACCCAGGCCCTTAAAGATGTCACTATCAAACATGGATTCGATTACCATGCCGCAGCGGTAGGCGAAGTCAATGTGGTTGCCAAAATGAAGGAAGTCGGAGCAGTATTTGGGGGTGAGGGAAATGGGGGGGTAATCTATCCCAAATTACATTACGGGCGGGATGCACTGGTTGGGGTAGCACTGATGCTGAGTTATCTGGCCAGAACCGGGCAAACGATGTCTTCAGTAAGGCGAAACCTGCCCGGGTATGTCATCAGCAAGAAAAAAGTCACCCTTCCGGCTGAGGTGGATCCGGATGAGCTGATCACCCGGTTGAAGGAGCATCACTCCGGAACGGTACAGAATACCGAAGATGGTTTAAAACTGATTTACAACGGCGAATGGGTGCACATGCGAAAAAGCAACACTGAACCCATCATCCGGATCTATGCCGAAAGCCGGAATGAGCAACGGGCCAATACCCTGGCGACTCAATTTCAGGAGGAAATACACCGGATGAGCGCATCAAATTGAATCTATCATGACCGACCTGGAGAAATACTTTGAACCGTTCAGGCACAACATTATCGGTATTGATCAAACATTGCCCGGTCCCTATGGCACCAACCGGATCATATATGCAGACTGGACAGCTTCCGGCAGGCTATATCAGTCGATCGAAGAGATCCTGATCCGGGATATTGCACCTTTTGTAGCGAACACTCATACCGAGACCTCTTCGACCGGCTGCATGATGACTCATGCCTATCAGAAAGCCAAAAATATAATCAAGCGGCATGTCAATGCTTCATCCGGTGACGTGCTGATTGCCTCACAGTCAGGAATGACCGGGGTCGTCAATAAATTTCAGCGGATCCTTGGTTTGCGCATCCATGAAAAATACCGGGATCAGGTGATACTTCCTGATGAAGAGAGACCGGTTGTCTTCATCAGCCATATGGAACATCACTCCAATCAGACCTCCTGGCTGGAAACGCTGGCCGATGTGGAAATTATTGCACCGGATGATTCGGGCCTGATGGATCTCAATGACCTGGACAGGCTGTTGGAGCAATATGCCGGCCGGAAGACCAAGATCGCCGCCATCACATCATGCAGCAATGTCACCGGCATTGCTACCCCCTACCACGAAGTTGCGCGGAAAATGCACCGGAATGGGGGAGTTTGCTTCGTAGATTTTGCCTGTTCAGCTCCCTATATACAGATCGACATGCATCCGGAAAATGCCGACTGTTCGCTGGATGCTATTTATTTTTCACCGCATAAATTTTTAGGAGGACCTGGGGCCAGTGGTGTACTCATCTTCAATGCTGTTTTGTATAAAAACCGGATTCCGGACCAGCCCGGTGGCGGTACCGTCGACTGGACTAATCCCTGGGGGGAACATAAGTATCACGACACGATTGAAGAACGGGAAGATGGTGGTACACCGGGGTTTCTCCAGACCATCAAAGTAGCCTTATGCCTTCAACTTAAAGAAAAGATGGGTGTTGAAAAAATACTCCGGAGAGAACACGAACAATTGGTTTTGCTCTGGCCCATGCTGGACTCCATCCGTAATTTGCATGTATTGGCAAACGCCCACCGGCACCGTTTGGGAGTCATTTCTTTTTATATTGACGGATTACACTATAATCTGGCTGTCCGGTTATTGAATGATCGCTACGGAATTCAAACCCGGGGAGGATGCTCCTGTGCCGGTACTTATGGTCATTATCTGCTCAATGTTACGAAAGAGGCAAGTCATGAAATAACCTGCAAGATCAGTCACGGCGACTTTTCCGAAAAGCCCGGATGGGTGCGCCTTTCAATCCATCCGACCATGACCAATGCCGAGATCATATATATCGGAGAGAGTATCAAAGCAATGGCAGAAAATTGGGAAACCTGGTCTGAAGATTATAGCTATGATCCTGCGAAAAATGAATTTCAGCATAAACTGGGCTATCCCTACGAGGATGCCGTGGCAGAAGGTTGGTTTGGTCAAATAAAACCCGCAGAGCATGAGGTTATATTTTGACAACGCCGCGTCAACACCGATGTTTCCGGAAGTGATCGAAGTTATGACCAAAGCCATGCACGATTATTTCGGCAACCCTTCATCGATCCATGCCCACGGCAGGAAGGCCAAAGCGGCGATTGAGGAAGCCCGTAAGGTTATTGCCTATCATCTTGGCTGCTCAGTCGGCGAAATTATTTTTACGAGTGGCGGTTCGGAAGCCAATAATACCGCCATCAAGGGGGCGATCAACGATCTTGGAGTTGAAAGGGTGATCACGACAAAAATCGAACACCCTTGTATCCTTCGAACGCTGGAACACTCGGCTGCCATACACAAGAGTCTGACAATTCACTACCTGAATGTGGATGCCCGGGGAGTAGCTGACATCCGGACTCTTGAAGAACTTCTGATTGCCGGCAGGGAGAAAACCTTGGTCAGCATCATGCATGCCAACAATGAGATCGGATCAATGAATGATGTCGTAAAAATCGGCGAGATCTGTCAGAAACATGATGCCATATTTCACAGTGATACGGTGCAGACGATCGGACATTTCCCGGTTAATTTTGCACGACTACCGATTGACATGGCTTCGGCATCCGCCCACAAATTTCATGGACCCAAAGGTATCGGATTGTTATATCTCCATCAGAAGCATCATGCGATGCGACCCTTGATTGACGGTGGAGGACAGGAGCGGAACATGCGGGCAGGAACCGAAAATATCTCCTCCATCATTGGAATGGCAAAGGCATTGGAAATCTACTGTTCACGGATGGACGAATTCAAAACTCAAACGCAACAGGTCCGGGACTATGCCATGCAAGAAATTACCCGCCATTTCCCGAGTGCAAAAATCAACGGGTCTCTACCTTCTGATGCGTTGTATACAGTACTGAGCGTCACTTTCCCGCCATCCAAAAGATCGGACCTGCTGGTCTTCAATCTCGACATTGAAGGGGTCAGCGTTTCCGGAGGAAGTGCCTGCAGTTCCGGGGTACAGAAAGTATCGCATGTACTGGCCACCATATCACCCGATGATCCGGGCACAACGGTTCGTTTTTCATTTTCACCTTACAATCAAACCGCTGAGGTAGATTATATGGTAGAAAAACTGGTAAAAATCCTTAGGAATTAACAATAAAAGGAGATGGCTTAAGCCATCTCCTCCTTCTTTTTTCGCCGGATTTTATTTAACCGTGCTTCATCGCCGTAGATTTCCTTCGCTTTTTTGTTATAAGCTCTGGCAGCCTCTTCCGGTGTGTTATACATGCCAATATGTACCGCCTTACCATTGATGGTAATAATGGCCCGGTACTTCTTGTTTTCCATGTACACACCGGTGTAGCCGGTTTTGCTGGTAGTCTTACGATTGCGGCTGGAAGTCGATCTGGTTCTCCATTCCAGATTTTCCAGGCGACAATCGAGTTTATTGCCATTTTTGGCCCCTACCAACTTCATCTTCGATGAAGGAGGTGTCTCTAAAAATTTCTCTGCAATATACCGGTGCAGGTATATTGTTTCGATTTTGTAGAGTCCGTCGGCTCTTTTCCAGGACTTCTGGAAAACAGCACAACCTGAAGAATGTTTCCTTAGGTTATTGACAAAGTCAATCTTGACCAGGTATGGATCCGTGGTCAGATGATGATAAACCTTGTCGTCTAAAGTCACCGTTTCTTCAGCATTCTTTAATTTAACTTTGTACAACAATTTGAATGGTGTTTAAAAGGTTATGGACTATAATTCCAAAAACAGACGATCGCGCGGCATTATAATGCGCATTGAGTGTGTAATAGCTATACTTATTAGCTAATATCTAACATTTTTACGTAATTTCAAAAAAAATATGCGTAGCTGCTTTCCCTTAACAGTAAGAGATAACGTTAAGGAATCGGATTCTCCCTGGATGCGCCGATGTTTTGATCTCGCCAGGCTGGGTATCCCACAGACCAGAACCAATCCAATGGTGGGGGCGGTACTCGTGAAAGATAACAAAATTCTATCAGAAGGCTACCATAAATCCTACGGAGGACCGCATGCTGAAGTCAATGCAATCGTTCCGGTCTCTGACCAGGACTTGCAGGATACAACGCTGTACGTTTCACTTGAACCATGCTCTTACCATGGGAAGACTCCTCCCTGCGCAGACTTGATCATTGATCATCGGATCGGACGGTGCCGGATCAGTGTCATTGATCCCAATCCAAAGGTCTCGGGAGGTGGATTTGCCAGGCTGAAAAATAAAGGAGTGGAGGTAACCACTGATATCTGTAAAAAACCGGGAGAGGCCCTTCTGGCGCACTTCATAGTCCAGCAAAAATTTCATCGTCCCTATGTGATACTGAAATGGGCCCAGACTCGCGACGGTTATCTGGGAAAACCGGGTCAACAGTTGAAAATCAGTAACTCCCTTTCAAATCGGCTGGTTCATAAATGGCGGAGCGAATGCGACGGAATTATGGCCGGAAGCCAAACGGTTGTTGTTGATGATCCCCATTTGGGTAACCGGCTCTTTTATGGATCAGGACCTGCCAGAATAATCCTCGACAGGAAGGGAAGCATACCACCGGAAGCAAAAATCTGGAAGTCTGCCGAACCCGTATATCTCTTTACATCACCCGGTACATCATCGGTGAATCAGCCGGGAGTTCAGAAGATTGAGCTGGAAGCCCACGATGAACCGCTGGCTTCGATCCTGGCAACACTTTACAAGCTGAATATCGGAACGGTACTGGTTGAAGGAGGTTCAATCCTTCACCAAAGCTTTATCCAACAGGACCTCTGGGATGAAGCCAGGGTGATCACCAGTCCGGAAATACTGGGAGACGGCTTACCCGCACCCCTGCTTCCGGGCCAACCGGTTCAAAAATTCCACCTTGCAGGCGATCAGATTTCCATTCACCGGAGAATACGCTGAATCACCAGGGTAGCCTAGATGACTATCTTATCAGATGCATTTCGGTTAAATTCCGGAATGTCGATGCGATTGTGTTAAAATTATTTTAAAGGAGTTCCCCAGATCATCACAGAGTTGGCATTCCTGTTACAATGTCGTTATTTAGTAGACGGAAATATTGTAAAACAGAAGATTGAGTATGAAATTCTGGTTGAAGAGTGTGATCATTTCCTGTTTCATAGTATTGACGCAGATTCTTCCCGTAACATCCCAGCCAATTCAATGGATGACATTTGATGAAGCCATTGCCGCCCATCAACAAAACAAGAAAAAAATCATCGTTGACATTTTCACCGACTGGTGCACGTGGTGTCAGAAGATGGACCAGTCTACTTTTCAGAATCCATTCATCGCCAGCTACATTAATGAGCATTACTATCCGGTGAAGTTCAATGCCGAACAACAGACGAAGATCAGTTTCAATGGCAAGGATTATGTCTATGTTAAGAGTGGTCGCAGAGGATATCACGAACTGGCCGTTGAGTTGGCCCTTGGAAGATTAAGCTATCCTACCATTGTTTTTTTAGATGAAAACCTCCAGATCATCCAGGCATTGCGAGGTTTTCAGTCATCATTGCGCTTTGAGCAAATCATGACTTATTTTGCCCAGGATTTTCACAAGACAACGCCATGGTCAAAATTCAGCCAGAATTATCAGACCTTCATCAGCCACCGCTGAGAGGTTGTTAAAGACCTTCCTCAAATTCTAAATTGTCAATGACTGGTTACTTCCTGGTCTTCACTCCCAGAACACCCAGAATACCACGGGTTATTTCCCTGGCCAGAGTTCTTCCCAGTTGCTGGGTCGTTTGATCCCAGGTGCGTTCCATCACCGTTTTTCTGGGCCGACCGGGTGATTTTTGACGTGCTTTTTCCAGTTGCTTTCGCATTTCCTCCTGATGTTCCTCCGCCTGCGCTTCTTTAATCTTATCGTTCAATATTTCATAGGCACTGTCACGGTCGATTTCCTGATTGTATTTTTGAACGAGATACGATTCCCGCACGATATAATTGATTTCCGATTCAGACAGCACATCCATTCTGGACTGAGGAGCTCGCATCATCGTATGGACCAGAGGCGTCGGCCGGCCTTTTTCGTCGAGTACACTGATCAATGCCTCACCGGTTCCCAATTCGGTCAGGACCTTGTCGACATCGTAATAATCACTCAGGGGAAAATTTTCCGCCGCCAGCTTGATCGCCTTCCGGTCAGCTGCGGTAAATGCCCGGAGGGCATGCTGGATCTTCATACCGAGCTGACTTAAAACCTCGCGGGGTATATCCGTCGGGTTTTGAGTCACAAAGATGATTGCAATGCCCTTTGACCGGATAAGCTTGATGATCGATTCAATCTGATCCAGGAGCGCCCGTGAGGCTTCCTTAAAAACCAGGTGAGCTTCATCGATGAAGATAACCAGTTTGGGCTGATCGACATCCCCTTCTTCCGGAAAGGTCGCATAAATTTCGGCCAACATCTGAAGCATAAAAGTGGAAAAGAGGTTGGGTCTGTCCTGAATGTCCGTCAACCGGACGATGGACACGACTCCTTTGCCCTCCTCGGTGATCCGGATCAGATCGTCCATGTCAAAACTGCGTTCACCAAAAAATTTCTCACCCCCCTGTTGTTCGAGTTCGATAATCTTGCGAACAATCGTACCCATCGATGCCGTGGATATCCGGCCATATTCCGCTTCAACCTCTTTCTTACCTTCGCCCGTCAGCCATTGCAGGGTCTTTTTTACATCCTTCAAATCCAGGAGTGGTAGTCCGTGATCGTCGCAATATTTAAAAATGACCGCCATCACTCCCTGCTGGTTCTCGTTCAGTCCGAGAATCTTGCTGAAAAGAACCGGACCAAATTCCGTGACTGTCGCCCTTAAACGCACCCCCTTTTCCTCTGAGAGAGAGAGGAACTCCACCGGACTGGAATCAGACTGAAACGGCAGGCCGATCAACGCATGCCGTTCATCAATTTTCGGATTTCCTTCGCTTGGCCGGGCAATGCCGCTGAGGTCACCTTTCACATCCATCAATAACACCGGAACACTATGTGCCGACAGATGTTCCGCCAGGATTTGCAGGGACTTGGTTTTTCCTGTACCGGTAGCTCCAGAGATCAGTCCATGCCGGTTGAGGGTCTTCAAGGGCAATCTCACGATGGTACCGGTCAGATTCTTCCTGTTAAGCATGGCACCCCCCAATTCAATGCTAGGGCCTTTAAACTGAAAGGCAAGGTTTATCTCATCCACAAATTTTCGAATATCGGTCATAGTTCAGCGTTTATTCCATTCGTTGATCCTGATAAAAAATCGGTTTTCGTCAAAGGGCCATGCAGCCAGATCGACCTGTCGTTCCAATGAATCCTCTAAGTTATTGGTAAATAATTCATAGAAAAAATCAAGATCCGTTTTTTGCTCCACCTCATCAATTGAATACACATATTCTGACAAAGGCCTGGTCGAAATTACGTTGGGGACTATAAAAGCAATACCCTTGAGTCCGGGCTCGGTATGATCCAGGATTACTTTGAAAAAAGCTTCAGGAACCGCCACCCGGTTTGATCCAAAGTACCGAATATTTTTGCTGGTAAAGACCGGACCAGTTACAATGATCAGGGATCTATTTTTCCGCGCCCAATCCCTGGTCTGTTCTTCCAGTTCGCGCCAGACTCCTCCGTTAAATCCATACTGTTGAGGAGACATATTACTCATCAGAAAGGTTTCTTCCATGGTTTCGAGAGCATAAGCCCGGTCAGCCGCGGGCACCAGATGTCCCTTGGTAAAGCCGGAATTCTTATAATCATGGTAGGTGGCTGAACCGGTGGGAATGGCATGATCTTCCTGATAATAATCAGTGCGGGAAACCTTTCGGGCGTTCAGATGCTCCACCTGAAGTTCGTAAGCTACCCACCGGGCCTGCTCAGTGCTTTCCTGATAGGCCAATGAAAATCCCTGGTAGTGAAACACCGGTTCGTCCGTTGGCGCCGGCAGAAAATACCGGTCCCGGAGATCGCCGGAAAGAATCACCGGATCGGGGTAGAGAGCGGTTAGCCAACGCTCCATAGCCGGCCGGGAAAATACCGCAAGGATCACGATAAAAGACAGGATCAGGAATAACCGGAAGTATCCTGAAAAAACACCTCTTTGCCGCCGGCTATGGTTTGTTCTGAATCTCGCCAATGTAAGAGTTACCGTTTCAAATGTTTCAAGAGTGATCCGTGATATGTTCAGGACAACTTAACGAATCAGGGTGACATCACCGGAAAAATACAGTTTCGAACCATCGATAAAAGACAATACAAAACGGTATACATAGACGTCAGGAGTCATCATTTGTCCTCCGGACTGACCATTCCAACCGGCAAATTCATCGTTTACCGCCAGATCCTTGTTCTGAAAGAGACGCTGTCCCCAGCGATTAAAGATTTCGAAGGACTCAATATTATATGGGTAACGACCTACCATATAAAAGTAGTCGTTGAGGCCATCACCATTGGGTGAAAACGCATTGGGAATCCATATATAGGTATTCCGGTCAACCTCAACATCCATAAAATCGGTCTCTTCACATCCTGCACCATCTGTTACGACCACCCGGTAACGGGTATCAAAGAAAGGTGTAACCGTCGTTTCTGCACAATCCATACACGAGATGGTATTGATCTCATCCGATTCCGACCAGGTATAACCAAAGGGTCCCAGTCCGCTGATCTCCGGTGACAGGCTAAAACTATCTCCCAGATTGACCATCTTGTCTTCGCCCAATTCGACGATCAGGGGTGGTGAAAATTCCACAATTACGGTGTCATAATCCACTTCGCAGATAGTCCGGGCTTCAACCCAGTAGGTACCCGGCCGGGTCACTTTGATGCTCATTCCGGTTGACCCATCCTGCCACAAATACTCGGCACCAGGCTGACTTCCACTGAGGACCAGAGTGTCACCCTCACACACCAGCCGGTTCTGACTCTGGAGATCGACTTCCAACGGTACTATCTGCAAGCGGGTGGGATCATTGAGGATCAGGGTCAGCGGATCATCGGAAAGGGTAAATCCGCCCAGGGATGGAGGAAGTCCAACCAGTCGGGCCTGGTTCTGATATACGCCATTGGTGCCTTCTCCGATCCTTACTTTAACCTGCAGACTATCGATTCCCAGGGGAATGCTCATGTTTTGAATCAGCAATTCGTTGGGATTGCCGGTATCAATGATATCTCCACCAAAGGGATTGCGCAGTATCTCCATAATCTCAAAATCGGCTGGCATGGCGTCATAAAACTGAACCCCGGTCCGGGTAGTCGCACTGGCATTGGCCAGTACAAAAGTGTAAACCACCTCGGAGCAGGGAGCCGCCAACCGTGGATACACATCCTTTTCCAATTTGACGGTATATGGGCAGGAACAACCGTCACTGCGGTCTGCCGGTTCACCGGTAGTTCGTACGGTCAGATCGCCGGTTTCCTTGTTGATCTGAAAAAGGGTATTCTGAAAATTGTCGCCTTCCGGGCGACCGTAACCATAGAGGTTGCCGAAAGCGTCAAAAAAAAGGGTTCCCATCGACGTACAGGGTTGTCCGGCCCGGCCTACAGGAGTCGTGGTTCCTCTTTCTATATCTATGATCAGCAGGGTGCGAAAATTGCTGTCGTAAGCATAACAAACTCCGGTGAGTGGATCGAAGTCCATGTCAAAAAAGAGATAAGGACTATCCCTCATACTGACCTGCCGGGTCCGATAGTCGGGATCGCGAAGATCGATAAAGACAAGACTGATGGTGGCACTGCCAAAGCCAAAATCCAATGGCGATCCGGCAATGACCAGAAAATTACCGTCGGGTGTACATGCACCGGCAAAATACCGGTACTTGGGCAATTCGCTGAGAACCCTCAACCGGGTAACACCTCCATCAGCATCAATTCGCATGAGGGCCAGACTCACCTGATCAATGATATAGATGAAATTATCCGTACTCCGGTAACCCATCGCATTGAGGTCATACCCTGTTTCAATATTGAGATTCTCGAAAGTCACGCGGTTGGTACCGGGATCAATGTTTATGGAAAACAGTTCATTGTATTCCTTGGGCCAGGCCCTTAAAGTGAAATAATAATCGCCCCGGCATACAAAAGGTTGCTGGCCGATGATGAGCTGATTCACTCCCACCATAAAAAGAAAGATCCAACCCACTTTCTTCATCGACATCCAGATGAAATGACCAACATAGACATAATTGACGTTAAGATACCAATGTTCTGCTACTGAGGTGGTTAAACTATCGTTAATATATGCCTTATTACAAAAATCTTACCTCAATTGTTCCAGCATCCATCCGATTTACGGAAGGAATCTCTACGATCAAATTGCTATCTTTGTAGCCCCAAACCGGCAGATTTTAACAAAATAATGAGTTATGAATTGCAAAGTGGTCTACTTCAGCATTTTATTGGTTGGTCTTTCCTTAAGTCTCGATGCCCAGGGTATTTTAAACCGGGTAATGAGACGATCGATGCAAAAGGCAGAAAACAAGGTGGAGGATATGTTGGTGGAAAAGGCCAGTGAGGCCATTGCCGAACGCATCTACCGGTCGATGTCGGATGCTTTTGATCAGATGATGGTCGATGCATCCAGACAGGATAGCGCTTACCAGGCCAATTATCCGGATTCCATCGCCATCAAATACGGAGATCTGGCGAATAATTGGATGGCCAGAATGAACGAAACAGCGGATTTACCGGAAAGTTATGCCTTCGATTACAAGGTTTTTGTGGAAACCACCACGGATGGAGAAGTGCAAAACAGCGTACTTTATCTGTCAGCGGATGGTTCAGCCTTTGCCATGGAGCAATATGAAAAGAAGGAAAAGCGCATTTGTCTGATCGACGGAGCAAAAGATATCGTAGTACTCTATATGGAAGATAACAAGGGAAAGAAGACTGCTCAGGCAATACCCAATATGCTGGGAATGAGCAGCGCTCTGATCCAATCGTTACCGGATACCGCCATGTCCGCCTGGACTTTCCGGGCCACCGGCAATACCAAGACGGTAGCGGGTTATTCCTGCGATGAATACGAGAGCAGCGACGGCGAATACGAGAGTACTTTTTATATCACGGATGATCTGACTATTTCCTGGCAAAATGCATTTTCCGGTTTTATCGACCGATTTGCGGGCACAAAAAATGCCGGTCTTCAGGACTTGCCCAAAGGCTTCATGCTCGAATCTCATACCAGCCGGATAGACAAACCAAAAGATCAGTCGTCATGGGTCACTCAAAAAGTTGAACAGGAATCCTTTGAACTGAAGAATGCCGACTATGAATTTGGTGGTTTAGCCACTGCTGAATAACCCCTTTTAGAACTGGCTTTACCCCCGTTTGAATAAGATTTCCCGGGATGGGCATGCAGAGGATTGAGCAAGACTTCTGTGGCAACGCTTGCCCCAGGGGCTTGAAATTCCGAAGAGGAAAACCATGATATAGAAAGTAAGCCGATCAAAATATAATAACATGATACCCTTGGCAGAGCGAATGCGCCCTCGTGATCTTGACCACTATCTTGGTCAGGAGCATCTGGTCGGACCGCAGGGAGTTTTAAGAAAAGCAGTGGAGTCGGGAAGAATTCCCTCGTTTATTTTGTGGGGGCCTCCGGGAGTCGGCAAAACTACATTGGCAAAGGTTATTGCCAACGAACTGAAGATACCCTTTTTTAGTCTGAGTGCGATCAATTCCGGAGTGAAGGACGTTAGGGATGCTATTGAGCGTGCTCAGAAAACACGGTTTTTCGACGCGGCAAGCCCGATACTCTTTATTGACGAAATTCACCGTTTTAGTAAATCGCAACAGGATTCGCTCCTGGGTGCAGTGGAACAAGGGATCGTCACCCTCATCGGAGCTACGACGGAAAACCCATCATTCGAAGTCATTTCTGCTTTGCTGTCGCGCTGTCAGGTGTATATTCTGGAGCCGCTGTCCGGGGATCAACTCATACAACTGCTGCAAGAGACGATTGCGACAGACGAAGTATTGAGAAACCGGGAGATCACGATAGCAGATTACAACAAGTTGTTGCAATACTCGGGAGGTGATGCCCGCAAGTTGCTGAATGCCCTGGAGATAGTCACTGAAGTACACTCCGGGCCCGGCCTGGTGATTACCGATGATCTCGTGACGGACACCATTCAACAAAATCTGGTACGTTACGATAAATCGGGAGATCAACATTATGATATTATCTCAGCCTTTATCAAATCGATCCGGGGCAGTGACCCCAATGGTGCGTTGTATTGGCTGGCAAGAATGATCGAAGGTGGTGAGGACGTCAAATTTATCTGCCGGCGAATGATCATCTCTGCATCAGAAGATATCGGCCTGGCAAGCCCAAATGCATTGCTGATGGCTACCCAGGCCTTTCAGGCAGTACAGGCTGTTGGATTTCCGGAAGCGCGGATTATCATGGCGGAAGCAGCCGTATACCTGGCCCTTTCACCCAAGAGCAATTCCGCCTATATGGGCATTGAAGCCGCGTTGACGGCGGTGCGGGAAACCGGTGATCTCCCCGTACCATTACATTTGCGTAATGCCCCCACCCAATTGATGAAATCATTGGGATACGGAGCCGCCTATGATTATGCACACGACCATGAGGACAACTTTTCTATCCAGGAATATTTGCCGGAGAGCCTCGAAAACCGCAAATTTTACGATCCCCAGGTCAATCCTACGGAGCAGAAAGCAAGGGAGAAACTCCAGAACTGGTGGAAAGACAAATACAAATACTAACCTGCGGCGTTTTAATTATAGTAGAGTAGAATCCACCTGTTTAGGAATACTGGTGAATTCCGGATCTGGCATTTTAATATCCTGTCCCTAATAAAGCAGGATGCAGCCAGAGTAGGCGTCATTATTTAAAATCCTGTGAAATATGAACTTTAAATTTGATGAGTTGTCTATTGATTGATGTGATTAAGTTTACTTTTGGCACACAAACCTAAGCGTTGGGATACTAATGAATATTGAGACGATTGAGAACGTAAAAATTATCCGGGAAAGTGTACGCGATTTCGTGGATCGTAAAATCAGGCCCCATGTGATGGAATGGGATGAAACGCAGTATTTTCCCCTGGAGACCATGCGGGAAATGGGTAAACATGGATTTCTGGGAGTGCTGGTTCCGATGGAATATCAGGGAGCCGGACTGGGGTACCAGGAATATGTAACCGTAATCGAAGAGGTTTCCCGGGTATGTGGCGCTATTGGCCTTTCGGTTGCTGCGCACAATTCATTGTGTTCCGGACATATTAGTCTTTTCGGTAATCCTGACCAAAAGTCAGAATACCTCAGCAAACTGGCTACGGGCGAATACCTGGGAGCCTGGGGTTTGACCGAACCCAATACCGGGAGCGATGCCATGCGCATGCAGTGCACTGCGGTCAGGGATGGAGACCACTACATCATCAACGGTACCAAGTCCTGGATTACCCATGGAAAGTCTGCCGATGTCGCTGTAGTCATTGCCCGCACCGGTGATCTTTTGGACAGTCACGGTATGACGGCATTCATCGTACCCCGAGACACTCCGGGATTCGGCGCCGGAAAGAAAGAAAACAAGCTGGGAATGCGGGCTTCTGAAACCGCAGAAATGATCTTTGACCATTGCCGGATATCCAGAGATCTGGTGCTTGGCGAAGTGGGTGAAGGATTCATACAGGCCATGAAAGTCCTGGATGGAGGAAGAATCTCTATTGCCGCCCTTTCTTTGGGAATTGCAAAAGGTGCTTACGAATGTTCGGTGGCTTACGCCCGGGAGCGGGAACAATTTGGCAAACCGATTGCCAGTTTTCAGGGGATCAGTTTCAAACTGGCGGAGATGGCCACTCAGATCGAGGCTGCCGAACTGATGACCAGAAAGGCAGCCGATCTGAAAAACCGGGGGGAAAAAGTGACAAAGTATGCAGCCATGGCTAAATTGTATGCTTCGGAGGTAGCGGTCAGATGCGCGAATGATGCAGTTCAGATTCATGGGGGATATGGTTACACCAAAGATTATCCGGCTGAAAAATTCTACCGGGATGCCAAACTCTGTACGATCGGAGAAGGGACTTCGGAAATTCAAAAACTGGTGATCAGCCGGGAGATCTTACGTGATCCCGGATAGCCTCAAAGTTCTTACTTCCGGTTTTTCTGCCTGTCAATTCGGATTTTATGTACTATTTTCTGTAACTTCCGGACTACTAATAATGCCCCATGAAAAGAGCTTGTCCGGAATGTGGCATGGAATTTTTTGGCAGAAGGGACAAAAAATTCTGTTCAGACCAATGCCGCAATTCCTTTAACAACCGGAAGACCAGTGATTCCAACAACCTGATCCGCAATATCAACCGGATCCTGCGCAGGAACCGTAGTATCCTGCATGGGCTGAATCCGGGAGGTAAGACTAAAACAACCCGTGGCCGGTTGATGGAAGAGGGATTCAATTTTCGGTACTACACAAATACCTACATTACCAAGACAGGCAAAATCTATCATTTTTGTTACGATCAGGGATACATCGAACTGGAAAACGATTTTGTAGCCCTGGTAGTGAGGCAGGACTATGTCGACTAGAGTTCGCCCATATTCAGCGGTGATTTCAGGTCATTTTTTACGTTCTGAACCAGGAATAGAGTAACATTGTGCATGAAATGGATATTTGCTTTTATTCCCCTGATGCTGGTACAAAAATGCAGCCGGCAGGATGCGTACTCAGCAGGTAACGAGAGGCTGATAGACGTACAGGGTCACCGGGGTTGCCGGGGATTGATGCCGGAAAACAGCATTCCCGCATTCCTGAAGGCACTGGAAATCGGCGTAAATACCCTGGAGATGGATGTGGTAATCTCCGGCGATGGGAAAGTGGTCGTTTCGCATGAACCCTACTTTGCCCACGAAATCGCCAGAGATGCCCTTGGCAGGGATATTTCAGAAGAAGATGAGCCCAATCACAACATTTATCAAATGCAAATTGCGGATATTCAGAAATACGATTGCGGCACAAAATATCATCACGGCTTTCCGGATCAGCTCAAAATCAAAACTTACAAGCCAACCCTGGATGAAGTGTTTCAGCGGGTAGAACAATGGATTTCTGATCACCAGCTCCCAATAGTACAATACAACATAGAAATTAAACGAAACCCGGAATACGACGGTATTTACCATCCTTCAGCGAATGTCTTCGTACAATTGGTACTGAATGTCATCCGGGAATACGATCTGGAGAACCGGGTGATGATCCAGTCCTTTGATCCTGAATCCCTCGAAACCATGCGGCAATTGGCCCCGGATATCCGGTTAGCCTTCCTGGTGGGCGAAGGTGAATTTGATGAGAACATCCGTTTACTATCGTTTAAACCGGAAATCTATAGCCCGGCATTCCGGTTGGTTGATGAGAAACTGGTGAAAATGGTGCATGCCAACGGGATGACCATCATTCCCTGGACGGTCAACAAAACAGACGACATCCGTCTAATGCTTGAAGCAGGAGTTGATGGCCTGATTTCCGATTATCCGGACCGGGTAATCGACCAGCTTCGCCGGTGATGAAAGAGAAAACGATTAGTGGTGGTCATTGAGTTCAAATCGTAAAACTAATCAGCTTGTTTCATATTTTAAACGGCGATGCGGTAGTTGCTTCTTTTGAAAGCGCTGGATTTGGAGATGAATATGCAGTCTGGAGGGAATTATATTGCCAGGGTCCTACCCTACCGGAAATTCATTCAGCATCATTTATCCGGTTAAGACAACAATTCCTTAACGAATTTCTGGGAATTTCTCCAGGTCTTTATGATCAACAAACCACTGCTCAATGGACGAAAATCGGCAATCACGCCGGCGACGAGGTCACTCTATGGTTTGAATACGATCTATTTTGTCAGATCAATATGATGGTGGCTATCAATCTGCTGCATCGATTAAATCCTGCTGACCGTATGTTCCTGGTGACCGTTGGAAAAACTCTGGACGATCCGGATTGGATTACGCTCGGACATCTCAAACCTGGCGACTGGCAGACATTCTATGAACAAAGGAGATTATTGGATCATGAAGCTATCGATTTTATGAAAAAAGCCTGGGAAATCTATTGTTCACCAAATCATCAATTATTCGACTCCCTGATGACCCAATGCCCGCCGGTTTATAAATATTTCCCGCAGGCGATCGAAAACCACTACCGGCGATTCGCTTCCAGGGAAGACGGACTCACTGATATCCAACGATTTATTTTTAAATGCCTGGATGAAAATATTAGTCTGGATGAACGAATTCTAATAAAGAATCTCATCCGGCATTTCCATTATTACGGCTATGGCGATCTTCAATTTAAGGGGATCTTAAAATCGTTGGAGTATTTTATTGAAAAGAAAGGGAGGGGGTATCGTTTAAGGAAAAAATTTACCGGCAGCATTACGGAAGAAGAAAGTCAACACCTGCCTGTTATGGTCTACGGTGGTCAGAGTAATAAGGGTGTTTTTCTCGAGGACTTCATAGAAATATAAATCGGACACAGTAGATTCTTGATAATGTCAGTATACCGGCCGGGCATCTGGTCACCCTACTGTTTTTTTGACCGGCCAAACAGGTCCCGTCCCTTTTGTTGATCCAGGACCGGTCTTTCCCTTGGTGCCTCAGTGAGAATCTCCGTTGGCAGTTTATCCACAAAAGTCCAGTCACCGGATTCACTCATGATATATCCACTGTAACTTCCATCAGGCACCATCAGTACCTGCCGTTCCTTATATGGACTTTTCATCGGAATCAGATTGTCAAAAACAATCATTTGCAGCGTCGTGTCATAATTTAACCGGGCACCAACATCGGCTGAATACACGATAGTGATCCTGTTCCTGCTCCGGGCTTCTTCATCCAGAAAAACAGCAGCACCAAACCTGACTCCCTCCTCCCCGAAATGCAGCACCTCAACAACTTTCGAATATTCAAACAGCGATTTGGCGGCAAATCCAAAAAGAAGGTAACAGTCTTTTTCCTGGTATTTGAAGGGTACCAGATTATAATAGACCGCACCATTCCACGTATCGGGAGTTAAAATTTCCTGTTCAATTTCCTGCGGTACGTAGGAGTTATCGGTAAAAAAAACCGGATTTCTCTCATCAGACTGCTTTTGCAACAGTCCGTAATATTTGATTTCATCGCCCTGCAATACCGCCTGACCAGTCATGATCCGGAAAGATGAATCCGGTGCATAAACCACAGAGATCCGGGTTGAATCAAATGAAAAATTGAAAGAACCTTCCTGCCCAAGTACCCTTGACAGAAGATCAGGCATTTTTTCCAGTGATGCTGCCCGGGCCGTCCACTGATCAGCCATCATAATCTCTTCTGAAACGTCTCTGATGGTGTCTTCCCAATCATATATTTCCTGAGCGCTCAATGCTGAACACAAAAAGGCTACTAATAACAGGACCCGCATGCTTTTTTTCATTTCTCCCGGATTGGCGGTTTTCTTTGGACGATAACGCAAATAGCAGGCCAACCCGTATATCTTCTGTGTGTTAAGACACCCGTAAGGCCACCTGCTATCTTTGTTTTCTCTTGCCGTTTTTATAGTCCATAAAAATAAACTCCCCCAGACCATCCAGGCTACTGTAAAAAGCTTTCCCATTATTTGCTCTGGTAAAGTGGTCTACAAAGTTGATCAGATAAGGATCACGGGCAATCATGAACGTGGTAATGGGTATATTCATTTTGCGAAACCGGCTGGCCAGATTCAGGGTCCTGGAAATGATCTGGCGATCGAGGCCGTATGGATTCTTATAGTATTTTCTGCCCTTTTTTATACAGGTAGGTTTACCATCGGTGATCATAAATACCTGTTTATTGGGATTTCGCCTTTTGTGCAGAAGTTGCATAGCCAGTTCGAGACCGGCTACCGTATTGGTATGGTAAGGTCCCACTTCCAAGTATGGTAGATCTTTGATTTCAACCGGCCAGGCATCATCGCCAAACACCAGGACATCCAGGGTATCCTTGGGAAATCGGGTGGTAATATACTCAGAAAGGGCCATTGCGACTTTCTTGGCAGGAGTAATCCGGTCTTCGCCGTAAAGGATCATCGAATGAGAAATATCGATCATCAAAACAGTACTCACCTGACTTTGGAAATACGTCTCCCGCACTTCCAGGTCTTCCTGATCCATGGCAAACTCTTCCAGCCCATGATTGATCTGGGCATTTTTCAGCGATTCGGAGATCGCGAGATTTTCCAGCGAATCCCCAAACTGATAGGGTCTGATGTCACTGGTAAATTCATCACCCCTGCCGGAACGCTGGGTTGAATGATTGCCCCTTCTTGATTTTTGAATCGATCCAAATACATCGTCCAATGCCCTCCTTCTCAGTGAGATTTCCAGCTTACGGGCAGGTCTGAACTCACCGTTTTGATCATCTTGCCGGAGGTAACCCTGATCGATCAGATCCTGGATGAAATCGGCCATACCATAGTCGGCGGTAGTCATCTCGTATTCTTTGTCGAGTTCGGTGAGCCAGGCCAGCGCTTCGGCGACATCTCCGGAAGTATACAGCAGCAATTCCTGAAATACAGACAATAACTTTTCAAAAGGCGACTGACCACTTCCCTCATCACTAAACTCTCTGAATTGCCAACCAATCATCGCTACATGTTTTTATCAGTGATGCAACATTCGAGTAATCCCCGGTAATCGGGACGATCAGAGATCGATTTGTGCACATATGCCGCTACAATTTCACCGTGATGGATCACGAAAATACCCGGCATCTGAAATGCATCACCAAACGGTGCACCACCCAACTGGTCACGCGAGATACCGGCCTGAAAGCCCCTGATCATAGTTCTAAAACCAAAAAGCTGGGAAAATGATCCCCTTACCAGTCCAAAGCGACGATAAAGTTCCTGATCCGGATCAGCTATATGCTGGCAATCACCCAAACCATACCGATCAAAAAAGGGGCCTGCCACCGAATTGGTTTCCATGTGAATCAGCACTATCTCCTGGTCATCTGCAGGCAAGGACTTTTTCAAAGCAGCAATGTCCCTTAAGGCTTCGCGGCAAAAACTGCATCCAAGATGCCGGAGGAATACCACCATCACCGGCTTTTCAACCGAGATCTGCCGAAGAGATCTGCCGGTATTGGTCGATATCGTGTCGAGCTCCTTCGACGAAATCCTGACGTTGATTGCCATGTTTTGATGATTAACGGCACTACCAGTCATTTGTTCAAAAGAAACCGGATATTTTGGGGAGTAAGAGTGGCTCCCGAGCCCTTCCAGCCCGGCGGTAATCTACAGATTCATCCCGTCAAAAACATCCATTACCTGACGTACATGGCCTTCTGAGGTCTTCAGCAGCTGCATTTCATCATCATTGAGGTTCAATTCAATGACTTCTTCAATGCCGTTGCGACCCAGTTTGACCGGCACACCCAGAAAGACATCTTTCATTCCGTACTCCCCGTTAAGCTTCACACAGCAGGGAAAAATCCGTTTTTCATCCTTGATGATCGTCTCCACCATCTGGGCAGCGGCGGCACCGGGGGCATACCACGCAGAGGTCCCCATCAATTTGACCAGCTCGCCACCCCCATTTTTTGTCCGCTCAACGATTGCATCCAACTGTTCAGTACCAATCAGATCCGTGACCGGGATGCCACTCACCGTCGTAAAACGGGGCAGAGGTACCATCGTATCTCCATGCCCTCCCATCAGGATTGCCTGAATGTCTTTGGGAGAGACGTTTAAAGCGGTCGCCAAAAAAGCCCGGTACCGTGCTGTATCCAGAATACCGGCCATTCCAAAGACCTGACGATGACTCAGTCCGGACACTTTGTGGGCAGCGTAAGTCATCACATCGAGCGGGTTGGAAACTACAATGATGATCGGGTTTTTCGAATGCTCAAGGATGGAATTGGTGACCGAAGTCACAATTTTTGCATTGGTTGAAATCAGATCATCCCGGCTCATCCCCGGTTTTCGTGGAATACCAGCTGTAATGACCACGACATCGGATCCTGCTGTCTCCCGGTAATCTTCCGTCCCGGTCAGACTGGTACTGTAATAGTCGATCGGTGCCTGTTGCCAGCTGTCGAGTGCTTTCCCCCTGGCCGCGTCTCCCAGGATATCCAGCAAGACAATCTCTTTCAGAAAATCCTTGTGGGCCAATACGTTAGCTACGGTTGCACCGACATTTCCGGCGCCTACGACGGTTACTTTACTCATCAGAAATTATATCGTTTAAGAATGATCTCTCAAATGTAGAAATTCTTGATCTAAATGCGCGACAACGATCTTAAAAACTGGTGAATTCCAATTTTTCATATTAATCTTTTATATTATATGATTCTTCCCTTATTTTTACAACAAAATGGAGGTTTTCTCAGTTTAGCTGTACGAGCCTTCCATTTTGGCAAGTTTTATGGTATCAAGGTTAAACTGAGCTTAATGCCATAAAACAGCTGAGAAATCTCGCATTTTTCGTTAATTTTGATCAGAATTACGCGTATTTTGAAGGAAAGCATACTCATACTGATTGCAGCGATGATGCTGCCATTGATGATAGTTGGCCAGGATGGTGATCACAATCCATGTGCTACTGCCAATGAATATCCGGAGTGGTTGGCTGGTTACCTGTCAAATCCCAATCGTCCGAAAGCACGCAGTGGCGAAACCGTTTATCTGCCCATGACCGTGCACAGTGTGGGCAGGAGTGATGGCACCGGCCACTACCCCACGCTGCGAATCTTCGAATCACTCTGCCGCCTCAATGAAGATTTTGCTCCCTATAACATTCAGTTCTATCTCAAAGGTGATATCAACATCATCAACCGGGATCTTTATTACGAACATGATAATTTTGGTGATGGAAGCAGGATGATGCGGACTTATAAAAAGCCACTGACAATCAATACCTTCATTACCAATTCAGCTCCCAGCAATGCCTGCGGTTACTGGCATCAAAGTGAAGATGCGATTGTAGTGATTAAAAATTGCATGGGTGGGTCAGGGCACACCTGGACACATGAAGTAGGTCACTGGTTGTCGCTTCCACATACTTTCTATGGCTGGGAAGGAAAAACATACGATGAAACCAAGGAAACTCCACTTTACCACAGCATCAGCGGAAGAGACACCCTCTTTGTTGAAAATGCACTGGGTACCAATTGTACGAAATCCGGTGACCGTTTTTGCGATACACCCGCCGACTACCTGAGCCTGGGTTGGAATTGTGACGGAAGTTTTCAAAGCCTGAAGGTGCAAAAGGATCCTTATGGCATTGATTTTCGTTCCGATGCATCGAATTACATGTCGTATTCGGTGGATGCCTGTCAGTCCAAGTTCAGCGACGATCAGGTCTCGGCTATGCAGACCTTCATCAAAGCGGTAAAGGGGTTTTACGTTAGTAAAGATATTCCCTATGGCAAGGTTTCATCCGAGCCTCTGACGTTTGTTGAGCCAACTCCAGGTTCACAAGTACATTATCAGAGTGTTAAACTCCAGTGGGACCATCATCCCAATGCCACTCGCTACCTGGTCAATATCAGCAAATTCAGTTTTTTTGTGACCATAGATTATGAGTTTATTATCGAGGGAAATTCGATCAACATCGGTGACCTGCCCGTTGACCGGAAGTGGTACTGGAGGGTAAAGCCTTATAATCCCAACGACTTGTGTGCGGATTTTACCGATGCTGGTGATTTTACCACCTACGATATTACAGCGATCGATGAAATCAATGAGAGTAACCGCCTGGAGATTTATCCTACCCTGGTTCATGCCGGGCAATCCGCCATCAATATCGATTTTGATTTCAGCGATCTTCTCACCGTACAACTGGAGATTTATGCCTCAACCGGGCAATTGATGAAACGTCAGCAGTTTATCAATCCCGGACGAAGCCTTCAGCAAATTGAGACCAGTGGCCTGACTGCAGGTTTTTATTTATTGAAAATTTCGACAGAAAAAGGCAGCCTGGTCAAGCGAATCACCCTGCAATAGCATAAGGTTCGTAGGGAGCCAACCCACAAGGGGCAGCAAGCCGGTTTTCGTCAATTCCCTATTTGAGTTATCCCCGGTTAAAACGGTAAGTTAGATTTTATCCCTTCCACCATCTCGGTCTACCGGTTGATTTTCTACTGCGATCGTCTTTTTTCAGGGGCAAAAAAGTACATTTGCACAAAATAATACCGAATGAATTTACATGAATACCAGGGTAAGGAACTTCTGAAAAGTTACGGCGTAGCCATCCAACGGGGAATTTTGGTAACAACCGTTGAAGAGGCCGAAAAAGCCTACCAGGATTTGAAAAAAGATACCGGGACGGAATTTGCAGTGGTGAAAGCCCAGATACACGCAGGAGGCCGTGGTAAGGGCGGAGGTGTCAAACTGGCCAGGAATGAACAGCAGCTGACTGAATTTGCCGGAAAGATTCTGGGCATGATGTTGAAAACCCCCCAAACCCCCGGTGGTATGGAAGGCCCGGGAAAACTGGTAAAGAAAATATTGATCGCCGAAGACGTGTATGCCCCCGATTTTGATGCTTGTAAGGAATTCTACATTTCAATCCTTACCGACCGGGAAAAACAGCGTAATGTCATCATTTATTCAACGGAGGGGGGAATGGACATTGAGACGGTGGCCGAACAAACCCCACAATTGGTACATAGGGAATACGTAGACCCGGCCCTGGGTTTGCTGCCCTTTCAGTCCAGGAAGATTGCTTTTAATCTGGGGCTCAGCGGAACCGCTTTTAAGGAAATGAACAAATTTATAGGATCGCTTTATAAGGCCTTTGTCGGTTCAGATGCTACTCTTTTTGAGATAAACCCATGCCTGAAAACTGGTGATGACCGGATCCTGGCAGTTGACTGCAAAGTGTCGCTGGACGACAGCGCTCTCGACCGGCACCCGGATCTGGCGGTGATGCGCGATATCGACGAGGAAGATCCCACCGATGTGGAAGCAAAAAATTTCGGTCTGAATTACGTCAATCTGGATGGCAATGTAGGTTGTATGGTCAATGGAGCCGGTCTGGCGATGGCCACCATGGATATTATTAAACTTTCCGGTGGTGATCCGGCCAATTTTCTGGATGTGGGGGGAACCGCCGATGCAGACCGGGTTGAAAAGGCCTTCCGGATTATCCTGAAAGACCCCAAAGTGAAGGCTATCCTGATCAATATATTCGGTGGCATTGTGCGCTGTGACCGGGTGGCCAACGGCATCGTCCAGGCCTATAAGAATATTGGTAACATCAGTATACCCATTATTATCCGTTTGCAGGGAACCAATGCTGACCTGGCGAAAAAGATCATCGATGAATCAGGACTTTCTGTACGCTCGGCCATCGAGCTTAAAGAAGCAGCGGAAATCGTTTCAGAAGTATTGGCAGGGTAATCCCCGTCATCGAAACAAGCAAAAGATTCCTTGAAAAAATATTCGCTATTCGAGCTCCAGATCTATCTGAAGCGGGTGATTACCCTGAATTTCCAGGAACCCCTCTGGGTCATTGCTGAAATTTCGCAGATCAGGCACAACCGTGGTCACCTGTATCTCGAACTCATTGAGAAAAAAGACGACGGCCAGGAAGTCTGTGCCCAATGCCAGGCAATCATCTGGTCAAAAAATCTGGTACAAATCAAGCAATCACTGGGTGATACCGCCGAAGAGCTGTTATGTGAAGGTACCGAAGTGAGCCTCCTCACGGCAGTCACCTTCCATCCTGTCTATGGCCTGAAGCTGTCAGTGCTCGATGTTGATGCCGGTTATACCCTGGGTAAGATGGAGCTGGAAAGACAACAAACAATCCTCCGGCTGAAAAAGGAAGGGCTGCTGCAACTGAATTCGATGATCACCCCACCCATGGTCCTGCAGCGGATAGCGGTGATCAGTTCAGCCGACGCCGCGGGATACCAGGATTTCGTCCAGCACCTTCACAATAACGACTATGGGTACTTCTTTGAACTACGGTTATTTTCCAGTGCTGTTCAGGGAAAACAACTGGAAGAAGATGTTCAGACCAATCTGGATGCAATTGCCCGCGACCCTTCCCGTTTTGACTGCGTGGTCATCATACGGGGAGGTGGATCAAAACTTGATCTCGCCGGATTTGACCGGTACAGTATTGCCCGATCAATCAGCCAGTGTGCTTTGCCGGTTTTTACCGGTATCGGCCATGAGACCGATGCCACGGTAGCCGATCTGGTGGCCTGTCGATCATTTAAAACACCCACTGCGGTAGCCAATTATCTGATCGACCAAAACATCAATTTTGAGGCAAACCTTCAACAGACCCATCATTTGATATTACAAAAGGGAAGTAAACTACTCATTGGCCATAAAGAACGGCTGCTGATGTGCCGACAACGAATTGCCCAGTCTTTGATGAGGCATCTGCAAAATGAACAGCACATGCTCACCAATTACCGGGAGAAGATCAACCTGCTGATCAAAAGAGAGCTTGAAAGTGCAAAAATTGCCGTGTCTCATCTGGTGGAGAAAATCAGTCTCCTCAATCCCCGGGAGATTTTACGAAAGGGTTATTCACTGACCTTGCACAAGGGCATCATTGTCAGAGAAAGTCAATCCCTCAAGCCGGGTGATCCCATAACTACCCTGTTTCATGACGGCAGGGTTGAATCGACCGTTGACCAAATAAAGTTGCATCCATGAAACCGGATATCTCCTACTCCGAGGCGCTCCAGCGCCTGCAAAAAATAGCCGCTGACCTGGAAGCTGGCAACATCGGTATTGACGAGCTGGAATCCGTCATCAAGGAAAGCAAAACCCTGTTGGCTTTCTGTGAGAAAAAACTCAGGGCTCTTGGCGGTAAAATGGAAGGCATGGATTGATCCACCGGCATTCGATCGGCCATCTTACTGAATAAGAAGCATTCCCTTCAAATGGTCCTCCGAGACCAGTCCTGCAATAAAAGCTGAACCTTCACCATTGCCGGCATCTTGAAATTTTCATATATTTTAGAATCCTATAATATAAAATTATCTTTGTTGGTAAAGATGTAAAGGTGGCAGGCAAAAGTAAAAAGTCCGGCAAACTTACTCCTCTAATGGAGCAGTACTTTAAGGTAAAGCAGAAGTATCCGCAGACGATACTCCTCTTCCGGGTGGGTGACTTTTATGAGACCTTTGGAGAAGATGCCATCACCACATCCAAAATTCTGGGTATCGTGCTGACCAGTCGCAACAACGGTGGCAGCGATGTCGAATTGGCGGGTTTTCCCTTTCACTCCCTCGACATGTATCTTCCCAGACTGGTACGTGCCGGCTACCGGGTGGCCATCTGTGAGCAGCTGGAGAAACCCAGTAAGGAAAAGAAAATTGTCAAACGGGGAGTAACCGAGATTGTAACACCGGGCGTGGTCGCTGATGACAACCTGCTGGATCATCAACGAAACAATTTTCTTGCTTCGTTGCATTTTGGGCCCAACAACTTTGCCGGAGTCGCCTTTCTGGATCTCTCTACCGGAGAATTCTTCATGTCGGAAGGAGACATTAGCTATGTGGAAAAACTGTTCCAGAGTTTTCCTCCTTCCGAAATCATTTTCAGCAAAGACCGGAAAAAATGGGTGGAAAGGCAATTTGGCGACCAGTTTTTCCTCTATGCCCTGGATGAATGGATCTACACCAAAGATTTTGCCCGGGAAAAATTGTTAAATCACTTTGACCTGATCTCCCTCAAAGGTTTTGGAATCGAGGATCTGGAGTACGGCCAGATTGCCGGAGGAGCCATTCTCCAGTATTTGGGAATGACCGAAAACAATCATGTACCACACATACGGGTCATTCAGCGCATCATCCCGGAAGAGTATGTCTGGATGGATAAATTTACCGTTCGCAATCTCGAATTGATCGAATCCAATCACCATACCGGCATCGCCCTGATTGATGTAATCGATCACACCATTTCACCGATGGGCAGCCGGTTGCTCAAAAAATGGCTACTGTTACCTCTGAAGAATCCAGCTGCCATTGCAGAACGCCTGAATGCAGTAGAAACCCTCCAAAACCTCGATAGAGTTACAACAGAGTTGACAGGACTGATCAAAAAAACAGGAGATCTGGAAAGACTGATCAGCAAGATATCGCTCTCAAAAGCCAATCCCCGTGACATTCTGCAACTTTCCCGGGCTCTGGGGGTGATTCCAGCCATCCAGGATACCTTGAGCGAACTCGACGATTTGTTATTGCAGCGGATCGGTCAGGGGATGCATCCCTGTCACGCTCTCCAGCATAGCATCGAGGAAAAAATCGTGGAGAATCCACCGGTACATATCCAGAAAGGTGATGTGATCCGGGACGGTGTGTCACCGGAACTGGACGACTACCGGTTCATCATCAACCACAGCAAAGAACTGCTGCTGGAAATTCAACAAAAGGAAGCATTGACCACCGGAATCAACAACCTGAAGATCGGTTTCAACAACGTATTCGGCTATTACCTGGAAGTCACCAACAAGTACAAGAACCAGGGTATGGTACCAGACACCTGGATCCGGAAACAGACCCTGACCGGTGCCGAAAGATATATTACTGAAGAGTTGAAAGAGCTGGAAACCAAAATACTCAATGCCGAGGAAAAGGCCAAAGAACTGGAAACCGGCATCTTTGAAAAGCTTCTGATCGAAGCACTTGATTACATACAACCGATTCAACACGATGCCCATCAACTTGCCAAATTGGATTGCCTCTTGTCATTCTCCACCATTTCCAGAAAATATGGATACAACCGTCCGGTGGTCACCGAAGGATACCAGATCCAGATCTGCAAAGGCCGGCATCCCGTCATTGAATCTCAGCTGGATCCCAGTGAACATTACGTTCCGAACGATATTTGCCTGGATAATACGGATACCCAGATCATGATGATCACTGGTCCGAATATGTCGGGAAAATCAGCCTTATTGCGGCAGACAGCGCTGATTTGTATCCTGGCTCAAATCGGATCTTTTGTTCCGGCTGAGAGCGCAGAAATCGGCATCATCGACAAGATCTTTACCCGGGTGGGAGCTTCTGACAATATCTCCTCCGGTGAATCTACTTTTATGGTCGAAATGAATGAAACGGCCAGCATTATGAACAACATATCCGACCGCAGCCTCATCCTCCTGGATGAAATCGGAAGAGGTACCAGCACCTACGACGGTATATCGATCGCCTGGTCGATTGCTGAATATCTGCATGAGAACGAACTGGCTGCTCCAAAAACTTTATTTGCGACCCATTATCACGAACTGAACGAATTGGCCAAACGGTTTGAACGAATCAAAAACTACCATATTTCAACCCATGAATCCGGTAATAAGGTCATCTTTTTGCGCAAGCTGGAACCCGGTGGCAGTGAACACAGCTTCGGAATCCATGTTGCCAAACTGGCCGGTATGCCATTTTCGATTATCAAACGAGCCGCCGAATTGTTACACCAGCTGGAACAAAAAACGCTGACCAACGGGAAAGGCCAAAAAGATGTGCTCCGCGAAACGCTGGCAAAAATACCGGCGCAAGACCTCCAGTTGAATATTTTCGAACAAAGTGATCCCATAGCTATGAAGATCCGAAATGACCTTACCCAACTCGATGTCAACCGTATGACTCCTATTGAATGCATGCTGAAACTCAATGAACTGAAAGCGATGCTTGATGAAGTACTTCAATCGTAATTTGCTATGAGATTTAGTGATCCCATGTTTAATGATCCCATCTTTTCCGGGAAAAACATCCTGATTACTGGTGGTGGAACCGGCCTTGGCAAAGCTATGGCTACCTATTTTTCGCAACTGGGAGCGGGAGTCATCATCACCAGTCGCCGGCAGGAAGTACTGGATCACACAGCGGAGGAGATTAACAAGCTGACCGGAAATCAGGTTTTGTCCATTGCTGGCGATGTTCGCCATGCCGATCAGGTGCAAGCCGTAGTCAGAAAGGCTCTCAATACCCTGGGGCATATCGATGGCCTGATCAACAATGCTGCCGGCAACTTCGTTTCTCCTACCGAACGCCTTTCCCACCGGGCTTTTGAGTCGATCATCGGCATTGTACTCCAGGGATCTATCAATTATTCCATGGAGGTGGGCAAATATTGGATTGGAGAAAATATATCCGGTACCATGGTCAACATCATCACAACCTATGCCTGGACCGGATCCGGATACACCGTACCAAGCGCCTGCGCCAAAGCCGGGGTACTCGCCCTGACCCGCTCACTGGCTGTTGAATGGGGCAGAAAATACGGGATCCGGGTCAACGCTATCGCCCCGGGACCATTTCCCACCCAGGGAGCATGGGACCGGCTTTTTCCCGAATCGATCCGGTCCTTATTCGATCCTTCCGAAAGAATCCCTCTTCAGCGGGTAGGCAACCATCAGGAATTGGCGAATCTCGCTGCCTATCTGATGTCGGATTTTTCTGCATACATCAACGGAGAGGTAGTAACCATCGATGGCGGTGAGTGGCTGGAAAATGGAGGTCAGTTTAGTGGCTTCCGTCATCTCAGCAATGACATGTGGGATCAGCTGGATAATCTGCGAAAACAAAAAGACTAACCCAAGTCATCAGTTCCCGCAAAGGATGCTCCGAAGTTGATTTTCTACCGATTCAGGAACAGAACCTTAGCACGGTTTTTGCACGCGAAAGGAACATCTGTTACCTTTTTCCTCCCGGTCAACCACCACACAATCCGCAGTGAGATAAGCCCATCTGACAAGAAAGTATGGATCAATACAAAATTCAGCTGCTGACAGCTTTCCTGACTATCGTTCTCACCATCCCGGTTTCGGCTCAATGTGAACGCCAGCAGATGGTTGAAGATTATTTCCGGTATTTTGAAGGCACACGGGTTAGGAATTCGGATCTTGCCTGGAGTGGAGATGCATCAACCTGTCAGGCAGGGGATATTTCGGTGACAGCCCGGCAAATGACCCTGGAACGGATCAACTATTTTCGCCGGCTTGCCAAATTGAAGACCGCGATCGGGTTTGATCCCAGTCTGACTTCCATGTGCCAACAGGCGGCCCTGATGATGCACCGGAACAACCAGCTGAGTCATGAACCCGAAGACAACTGGTTCTGCTTTTCCAACGGAGGTAAAACTGCTGCCGGTAAATCCAATCTGGCTCTCGGTGCCCATAGTTCTGAAGCCATAGCACTGTATATGGAAGATCCCGGTGTAAACAACCACGCAGTGGGTCATCGACGATGGATACTGTATAGCCGGGCCAAAGATTTTGGCATGGGATCAACCGATCGAGCTCATGTATTATATGTGATCAACAACAAGATTTCTACTCCTGAAGATCCCCCATACGTTGCCTATCCTTCCAGCGGATACTTCCCGGCCCCTCTCCTTCCCGACCGGTGGTCCCTTTCCGTTCCGGGAGCACAATTTGACGAGGCGGTTGTCCGGATGAGCGATGAACGAGGCCAGGAAATCACCACGGAGATTCAGCCCATCCGAAACGGCTTTGGTGATAACACCCTGGTTTGGGAGTTGTCCGGTCTGGCTATCAACAAGCACCAGGACTACGATCAAACCTATTACATCCGGGTCTCCGGCATACGGACAAGTCAGGAGATTCTGGACCTGGAATACAGTGTAACGGTAGCACCGGTGATTCATCCACCAGCATGTCTCGATGGACTCCAGTGGAACGATGCCGAATGCCAGTGTCTTCCCGAACAGGTAACTGCGGTTGTTAGTCATCAGGTCAGTACATTCTGGTTCTCCCCGAATCCGGCTGATGACCTCACTTACCTCAACCTCTCCGGCAGAGGGAAAGATGAATCGGGTACCGTCATTATCTACGATTTGTCAGGCCGGCTGGTGTTGAAGAAAGATCTTCATGGCCAGAGGAGCATTGCTACTGCGTCACTCCCTTCCGGACTCTACTATGCCCGGATTTATCACCCTTCAGGAATCCTCGTTGGAAAACTACTGATCAGACATTGATATTTCCATCCGGCTATCTTTGGCTGAATTCAAGTCAATTATTAATTTAGACGGATGAAATTATGGGTCATTTCTATCACCCTCTGCCTAGGGATACCTCAAACCGGCCATTCTCAAGAACCGGTATTCGGCTCCTGGCAGGGAAAAATGAGCACAACTAGCGGCAACTATATTTTCAATCTTGATCTCAGACCTGACCGGTCAGGTAGTGGCAGCATGATTAAAGCGGTAGCGATTCATGATCGCAATGGCAACAAACAGGTCATGGAACTGGAAGGAATCCTGTACCAGGACCAATCCATATACCTGGTGGATATCGGTGATCCATATACAAAAATCAGGGATGGAGAGACTTTTAGCCGGTTACAGTTTCGTTTCATATATGAAAACGGAGATCTTCTGCTCGATGGGCACTGGCAGGAATATGAAGATCTGCGCCGATACCGGAAGGGCCGGCTGGTACTCCGAAAACAGAAGGCCAAAGCCTGAATCCACCCGGTAACCGATTTCGGGTTAATCTTATCCAGGTGATCTGATCCGGATGAATTGTATCTTCACCGAATGATTTCTCTGGCTTATGGTTAGGCGGATCAATCAAATCCTTTCCATCTTCCTTTACTTTACAATGATACCGGCGCTCCATGGTCAGGGTCATGATTGGTGGGCAACCAATGTTGGCTGGGATGGCATTACCCACTGGAGTGAATACATCCGGTATGGTGCTGCTTATATGGGTCCAAATGCCCTTCCGGTTCCCGAAATAGCCAGTGCCTTTTTACCGGATCAAAATAGCATCGAGATAGCTACCGCAGGACACTTCATGCCGGGTGATCCAACTCTTAACCTCAAACTTTCAGCATCCTGGATTCCGGCCAGAAGGATTTGTTTTGACCTTAATTATATCCCGGTGGAATGGTACCGGACCTCCCACGAAATAAAAACGGAGCGCCATGTATTCCACACCTTTTACGACAGCAGGCGGGCAATGGGCGATCTGACCCTGGCTACCCGGTATCAGTTATTGCTTGCAAAACGGACCGTTATTGCTATTCGTTGGGGTTTCCGGTTCCCCACGTCCACCATGCAGGGTGCTGCCCGGTACACCAATGCGCCCGGTTATTTTACCGATGTCACTATCAGCACAAGAACCGACAAACCCCTAATTACTGCCTGGAGATTCCACCTGATGACCGGATTTTATGCCTGGCAAACCAACCAGGATGAACAATTCCAGAATGATGCATTTCTGACCGGAATCGGATTGAGCAAACAATTTCACCAATTCCAAATCAGGTCATCGGTGCGTGGTTATTTTGGATATCTGAATATTGGTGATAGTCCGGTGATTGCAGATCTCAGGTCCGTCTGGCAGGGACGCCAGCTTGATTACCTGCTGGCACTATACCGCGGACTGCACGATTACCAATATACCTCTATTGAATTGGGTATCCGATACCGTTTTGATGACCAACCGAAAAGTGCAACCCCATAACCAGTTTCATCATCCTTTGGATTCCTCTCCCGGCATCATTACGACCTGCAGATAATTGCTGGTATTAAACACCTTTTCCGCCATCTGCCGGATATCTTCCGGTTGGAGATTCTTCACATAGGGGTCAAAATTTTCAAGGAGCAACTGTACCGGATCAAGGTTATACTGGTAATAATTCTTGAGGGAATTGACCCAAAAGTTGTTTTCCTTCAGATCCTTAATCCGTTCCTGACGCTGCACCTCCCTGACTTTCACCAAATCTTCCTCGGTGACTCCGTTTTTCACGACATCGGCAATATCTCTTTTGGCAACGGCAATCAGGGTATCAACCCGATCGGGTTCTGCATTGAACGAAACCGTGATTGTATATTTTTCCTTCGGATACTTTGAAGGAGAACCCGATATCCCTACACCATAGACACCACCCTGATCTTCCCGCATGGATTCCCGGAGTTTATTGCGTAAGACATCCAGCATAGAAGAGAAGTGGTAACGGGCCAGTTTGTCATCCCAGTCGAAATCTCCGGACCAGGTCATTTCCACCTGGGATTTCGGGGCCTGTCCATAGGAAAATCGCTCGTTGATGATACCCGGAGTTATATCCGCATGGACATCTTTCCAGATTTCTTTGCGGTGAATGGCGGGTAATGTCCCCAAATATTTTTCGATGTGCGGTTTTATACTTTCCGGGGTAAAATTTCCGACGAATACGAAGGTAAAATCAGATGCATCGGCAAACCGGTCCAGGTAGATCTGGCGGATCTGCTCCAATGACACCAAATCCATATCTTCAACCCTGGGGATCCCCCGCCGAATGTGATCACCGTACTTTAATGCATTCACTTTATCCCGGAAATAATAGTTGGGATTGATATGAATGTTTTGGAGAATTTGTTTCTGTCTGGTTACCAGCGAGTTGAAGGTCTCTTCATCATTCCTGGGCTGGGTAAAATACAGATAAATCAGTTGAAACATGGTTTCCAGGTCTTTGATCGTACTGAATCCCTGCATGCCTTCCTCCAATTCACTGATATACGGACTTACCTGAACCTGTTTGCCGGCCAGCATTTTCTCCAGTTGTACCAGGTTGAAATCCGCCACGCCACTCTGACTGATTACAAAGGACGTCATGGAAGCAGAGCGATAGTGATCATCCTCATAGATTGAGTGTCCACCCGGACTGAATGCGGTAAACGAAATCTCATCATTCTGAAAATCAGTAGGTTTGAGTATGACTTTGACCCCATTGGAAAGCGTCCATTCGGTTACACCAACATCCTCGACAGACTCCATGGCCGTGATCGCACCCGGAGCGGGGAGGTTTTCCAGGAGGGGGACATCACTCACTTCATCTACATAGGGCTCGACCGCTTCCACGTCAATTTTCTCAATCAGGGCAAAGATATCCTCCTTTGATGGCAGGGGGACATCTTCTTTATCCGGTCCGGTTATGACTATCACCCGGTTACGGCCGTCGGTAATCCACTGGTCGGCAATGTGGTTTACTTCTGAAAGGTCAATCGTGGGGAGCAATGCTTCAGCCAGCTGGAAGCGCTGGGTAGGGCTGGGTACCGGGTTTTCATTTAGAAAATGATAGACATACCGCATCGATAATGAACCCGATTCTGTTTTGTCTTCTTCCTTCGCCATAGTTTCAAGTTCGCTCAGCATCTCTATACGGGTACGATCCAGTTCGGAGCTGGTAAATCCATGCAAACTCACCCGCCGGTTTTCCCTCAAGACTGACTCCAGGCCTCTCATCACCTGTCCTTCGCCTGTTGTCACATAAGCCGTGTAGGAGTCGAGATCTCCTACTTCCCGGCCATAACCCGAATAGCCATACAGAAAGGGAGGATCAGCGGCCCTTCTCAATTCGTCCAGCCGATTGTTCAACATCCGGTTGTACAAGCTCTGGATCAGGCTTTTACGGTAATCTTTCAGCGTTCTGACGGGCTCATTCTTATGCTTATACATCACCCGGGCGGTGGTAAATGTAGCCTCCTTATCTTTAGTGATGGTGACCAGGGTTTCGTCATGTTCGGGGAAACCATACTTCTCCCTTGCTCTCGGATTTTGCGGATTTTTCAGTGGGCTGAAACGTTCTCTAACCATTTGTTCCACCTGGTCCGGATTGACATCACCCACAATGACCAATGCCATCAGATCAGGCCTGTACCAATCCCTGTAAAACCGTCTGAAGGTGTCATAGGGAGCATTATTGATGATCTCCCGGGTGCCAATGGGCAACCTGGAGGCATACTTCGATTGATGAAAGATCACCGGAAGGTAGATATTCTGCATTCTTTCTTCAGCACTCAGTCCGGATCTCAATTCCGATTCCACCACTCCCCGTTCCTTGTCGATCTCTTCATCTTCAAAGGTGACGGCATGAGCCCAATCTTCGAGAATTAACAACCCTTTGTCAAAAAGTTCCTGCGAATCCGTTCGCACCTGCAACATATAGACTGTTTCATCAAAACTGGTGTATGCGTTCAGATCAGGGCCAAATTTGGTACCCACACTCTGGAGATAGTCAACCAGTTCGCTTTTCTCAAAATGGGTTGTTCCATTGAAAGCCATGTGCTCCACGAAGTGTGCCAATCCCAACTGGTCATCATCTTCATTGATCGAACCGACGGCGACGGCCAGCCGGAGTTCTGCCCGGCTCTCTGGTTTTTTGTTCTGTTGAATATAGTAGCGCAGGCCATTTTCAAGGGTACCGGTTCGCACCCGGGGATCTAATGGGATAGGCTGGTAAAGAGCGGCATCCATTTCTGCCCCTGAATGACCGGGTTCTCCGGTATCCGGCCTGGATTCGGCAACTGGTGGGGAAGCCATTTCCGGGGTTTTGGCGTCCATTACCACTTCACCTTGTTTTTCCGGTGAATTGCCGGCCTGCTTCGCCAATTTGGGTGAGCACGACCATGCCAAACCCAGTAGGAGTAAAGCGAAAATTCTATACTTCATGGTAGTTCTTTTTATCAACATAAACGTGATGCATTAACTGAATATCAGCGGAATTTATTGGCAGCATATGGTCTGAATCCCGTCAAACCAGCATGCTTACTTCAGACTGAATGTCCGGAGTTTTAGCAGTCTGGGCTATTTTATCAGGTTAGTCATCTAAAATACTCGACGAAATTCCGGCCAGATCAAACCGCTTCTCCATCCGGGCAGAGGCCGGGAATAGAAGCAGACAGTGAAACCAGACAGGTATCGGTTGTCTCATATCACTGCATTCTGGGCATCCCGCCACCACTTCCCATAGCGTCTTTAAATTTACCCTTACTCATCATATGCATCATCTTCCGCATCTGATCAAATTGCTTGATAAACATGTTGATCTCGTGAATGTCGTGCCCACAACCCCTGGCGATCCGTCTTTTACGGCTCATATTCAGCAATTCGGGCTTTCCCCGCTCTTCCGGTGTCATAGATTGGATAATGGCTTCTACTTTATTAAAAGCTTTATCGTCTATATCCAGGTTCTTGGTCATCTTGCTCATTCCCGGAATCATATTGATCAGGGATTTGATATCTCCCATTTTCTTGATTTGTTTCAATTGACTTTGAAAATCATTGAAATCAAATTTGTTTTTCTTGATCTTCTTCTCGAGCCTTTGTGCCTCTTTTTCATCAAACTGCTCCTGAGCCCTTTCGACAAACGAGACGATATCCCCCATCCCAAGAATCCGTTGAGCCATCCGGTCAGGATAGAAGACATCCAGCGTATCGATGGTTTCACCGGTGCTGACAAATTTGATGGGTTTTCCTACCGTGTATTTGACCGTAAGGGCGGCACCACCACGGGTATCTCCGTCCAATTTGGTTAAAACCACCCCATCGTAATTGATGACCTCATTGAAGGCCTCCGCGGTATTGACTGCATCCTGACCAGTCATTGAATCGACCACAAACAAGGTCTCGGAAGGAACCACTGTCTGCTTGATACTGCTGATCTCTTTCATCATAAAATCATCGATTGCCAGACGCCCGGCCGTATCGATGATCACAACATCATGCCCCTGCTTCTTCGCATGCAAAATACCGTTGGTAGCAATTTCGACCGGATTTTTATTCTCCAATTCCTTGTAAACCGGTACGTTGATCTGCTTTCCCAGTACTTCAAGCTGGTCGATAGCTGCCGGCCGGTATACATCACAGGCAATCAACAGGGGATTGTTCTTCTTTTTTGACTTAAGATAAAATGCAAGCTTGGCACTGAATGTGGTTTTACCCGAACCCTGCAATCCTGCGACCAATACGACGCCAGGGTCACCCTTGAGATTGATGCCGACGGATTGACCCCCCATCAGGCTAACCAGCTCGTCCATCACGATTTTCACCATGAGTTCGCCGGGTTTAACCGACTTCAGCACATTCTGACGGCCCAGCGCTTCCTCTTTGACCTTATCGGTAAATTCCTTGGCAATCTTATAGTTTACATCGGCAGCAACCAGTGCCCGTCTGATTTCTTTGATGCTTTGCGCTACATTGATCTCGGTTAACTTTCCCTGTCCGGTCAGTGTTTTAAAGGCATCATCCAACCGTTCATTTAGGCTTTCAAACATGATATGGCAACTTTAATTAGAATCCTTATTTATTAAGATCTTGTGGTCATCCCGCAATCTTCAGTGTCCCCCGATTTCAGATCATCCGTTTACGTTAAGTCGGGATGTTGCGGGATAAAATCCCACAAAGGACACAAAAATAACAGTTATTTCATCATTGTAGTTGAAAGGCAGCCGGGAAGGTCTGAATTATTTGGTCTATTCCGACTCACAGTTCATCAGACCTTTTACCGGCTACAATTTCCAAAATTGTACCTTTGCGGGAATTTTAATGTGTCGATTGATCACGAATGGATAGAAATACCACAATAGGCCTGGTTCTGATCTTCCTGTTACTCTATCTGTGGGCAAAGATGAATGCCCCAACGGAAGCCGAGCTCAAAGAGATGCAGCGGGTTAGAGATAGCATTGCTATGGCCGAATCCGGTCTCAGAGACAGTCTGGCCATCACTCCCGGTCCATCATCGGCCGTCCAACCTGAAATACAGGATACCCTCAACCAGGATTCGCTGAAGCATTTGTTACTGCAGAGGGATTTTGGTGTTTTTGCACCCGCCGCGAGTGGCACCGACCAGACCATGATCCTGGAAAATGACGTATTGAAATTGCATATCAGTACCCACGGGGGTAAGATAACGAGTGCGCTGGTGAAACCCTACAAGAAACTGCTTGAAGACGAAAATAAAAAGGATGTCTATCTGGACCTGGTACTGATGGATGATCCGAAAAACAAATTTGAATACCTGTTGCCAGTTCCATCGGCACCTGGTGGCTACGTTAAATCAAGTGATCTCTATTATGAACCAACCATATCGGGCAACAAACTGACCCTGACTGCCCATCTGGCAGCAGGCCGTTCGCTGAAACAAATCTATACACTGGAAGAAGGATACGTTGTGGGTTACCAGTTGGTCATGGAAGGTCTGGACCGGGTGTTAAATCCGGAGCAGAAAACCATTAAACTGCATTGGGTCAATTATCTGGACAAGATTGAAAAGAACACCCAGTATGAGCGGATTTACAGTACCATATATTACAAAGAGGAAGGAGAAGACCCGACTTACTGCAGCATGAGCAGAAATGATCAGGAGGTACTGACCGAAAATCCTGTACGGTGGATTTCGCATTCCAACCAGTTTTTCAACTCAACGTTGCTGGCAGAAAATCCGTTTACTTCCGCCGTGGTTGGGGTAGAAATGCTGGATGAAAATCTGGATGAACTGAAATTGCTGACTACCAGCATAGATATTCCCTATCAGGGACTACCTATGGAGCAAATCAACATGAAGTGGTATATCGGTCCCAATGAATTCGAACTGCTGCAGGCCAACGGATATGACATGGAAGATGTTGTACCTTTCGGGTGGAGTGTCTTTGGTACCATCAACCGCTGGATTATCCGGCCGATCTTCAGCTTTCTGTCACAATTTATCGGCAGCAAGGGTATCGTGATTCTGCTGCTGACACTAATCGTTAAATCCCTGGTCTATCCCCTCACCTACAAGATGCTGTATTCTCAGAGTAAAATGGCAGCGTTGAAACCCCAGATGGAAAAAGTGCGGGAAAAATTTAAGGATGACCAACAGAAAGTGCAGATGGAAACGATGAAAATGTACCGGGAGTATGGGGTCAATCCAGCGGGCGGTTGTTTTCCGATGTTGTTGCAGATGCCTATCTGGTTTGCGCTCTATCGCTTTTTTCCGGCCTCCATTGAATTCAGGCAGGCATCATTTCTATGGGCCAACGACCTCTCGAGTTATGATGTGTTTCTCCGGCTACCGTTCCACATTCCCTTCCTTGGTGAGCACCTGAGTTTGTTCACTTTCCTCTGGGCGGCATCCATGATTATTTATACTTATTATAATAGTCAGATGATGGATATGAGCAGCATGAATGCCATGCCCGCCATGAAGTATATGCAGTATATCATGCCGTTGATGTTCGTGTTCTTTTTCAATAGCTACGCTTCGGGACTGACTTGTTATTTATTATTTTCCAATTTGTTGAATATCGGACAGACACTGGTGACCAAGAACTATCTGATCAGCAATGAAAAGCTCCTGGAAGAGTTGGATGCCAACCGCCGTAAACCCAAGAAAAAAGGGGGATTTCAAGAACGTCTGGAAAAAGCGATGCAGGAACAGCAACGCATTGCCGCCGAGAGATCCCGTAAAAAATAGACCGGCCATCTGCATTTCTTACATTAGTGGAAGGGTGAGAAAACGACCTGGTAACATCTTTCTATTTTCAGGATCATGATGATACAACCACCGGAAATTGTAGGAGTAATAGGTGCCGGCAGTTTCGGCCAAACGATCGCACAGCTCCTCAGTCATAACGTCAATGTCCTGCTTTACAGCCGTACACCCCTTTCCAGCATTCAACTCAGTGAACTCGCCACCGGAAGAAAATTTGACATCGAAAATACGCAGCGCATAGAAGCCTTGTGTCGCCTGTGCAAGATTATTATTCCGGTCATTCCTTCCACCTCTTTCCGGGAGGTCATCCGCGAATTTTCCAGTTATCTGTATCCCTATCATATCCTGATACACGGTACCAAAGGCCTGGATCTGGTCAATGTCGATCTGGAAAATAAGCATGTCAGGGTCACCCGGCATAATATCCGGACGATGAGCCAGGTGATCCGGGAGGAAACTCAGGTGGTTCGCATCGGGTGTATATCCGGACCAAACCTTTCGGCGGAGATTCAGGCCGGTTTGCCAGCCGCTACCGTGCTCGCCAGTGAATACGATGAGGTGATCACACTGGGAAACGAAATTCTCAGCAGTTCGAATTTCAAGATTTACGGATCGCACGACCTGATGGGCACGGAATTGGCGGGAGCCCTGAAAAATATGATTGCCATTGGTACTGGCATCGCTTCCGGATTAAAGTTGGGCAAGAATATTGAAGCGGTACTGATCACCCGGGGACTGAGGGAAATGTTGATCATCGGGCGGACATTGGGTGCAGATCCCCGGACCTTCTTCGGGACTGCAGGATTGGGAGATTTGATTGCTACAGCCACCAGCAGTGACAGTCGCAATTTCAGGTTTGGTATGTTACTGGGTCAGGGCCATCGAGCCGAAGAAATCCAGGCTAGTTCCGACGAGCTCGTTGAGGGGGTGCGGACCATCAAGCTCATGTACCATTTTGCCAGGGCCGAAAAGCTGGATTTACCGATCGTTGAAATTATTTTCGGTATCATCTTTCAGTCACTACCGATCAAACTTGCGATGAGTTACCTGCTGGACTATCCTTATTCACTGGATGTCGACTTTATAAACTTTCAATCAGACCCAGGATAAGTTCTTCCAGACTGGCAGGCTGATGCCGGGAAAGATTATCTTTAAGGCAAAGATCCGATCAGGAATCTCCGGTTCGGTCGTTCCGGCATCGGCTGTAAACCCTGAATTGAATCAGGATTTTTTCGAAGATCGATAGATAGGGAAGATAAATGGAAGAATCAAAATACATAGAGCGAGATATCAGCTGGCTGGCTTTCAACCATCGGGTACTACAGGAAGCGGCCGACAGTACTGTTCCTCTATTTGAGCGGATAAAATTTCTGGCGATCTATTCCTCCAACCTCGGTGAATTTTTTGCCGTCCGGGTCGCCCAGCAGCGCAATCTGGTCAGAATCGGAAAAAAAACCAAAAGGGAGCTGGATCTGCACCCCCGGTTAGTTCTTAAAAACATATTGAGCATTGTCAACAGGCAACAGGAAGAATTCAGCGAGATTTTTGAAAATCGCATCGTACCGGAACTTCGGAAAAACAATATCTATTTAAAACGTCGTCTCGATTTATCGGAAGATCAGAAAATATTTGTTGAAAACTATTTCAAACAACACATGCTACCCTATGTGCAACCGGTGCTGTTGGTGAAACATAAGATACGTCCGTTTCTGACCAATGCTTCTTTGTATCTCAGTGTGATGATGCGTACCAAGGGTAAACCCAATTCGACCGTACAATATGCGATCGTGAAAATACCCTCAGAGCATTTACCCAGATTCATCATCTTACCATCTGCCAAGGACCGGCATGATGTCATCATGATCGACGATATTGTCCGGCATAGCATCGCCTGGCTATTTCCCGGCTATGACGTTCTGGACACCTTTTCCATAAAACTGACCCGCGATGCTGAATTGTATATCGACGATGAATTTTCTGGTGACCTGCTCCAAAAAATCAAAGCCAGTCTGCAACGACGCAATGTAGGTCCGGCATCCAGACTGGTCTATGACCGGCAGATGCCGAAAGAATTGCTCAAGTACCTTCAATCCGTGCTGGAACTTGAAAACTACGATCTGTTGCCTGAAGGCCGTTATCATAACAATTTTGATTTTTTCAAATTCCCGGATTTTGACATGAAGCATCTTGGTCAGCAGCCATTGGAACCACTGGAATATGTTCCTTTGGAAAGAGCCGACGATTTTTTCGGGACAATCAGGGAGCGGGATCACCTGATTCACCTTCCCTACCACAGCTACGAATCTGTTGTTCAGTTTTTCCAAAACGCCGCACACGATCCCGCAGTAACTCATATCAAGATTATCCAGTACCGGGTTGGTCCCACTTCCAGAATTATGGAAGCCTTGATGGAGGCGGTTGACAAAGGTAAACGGGTCTCTGCTTTTATGGAAGTGAAAGCCCGTTTTGACGAGGAAGCCAACATCCATTGGGGACAAAAGCTGGAAGAAGCCGGAGTCAAAGTACATTACAGCTTTCCGGGTTTAAAAGTGCATTCCAAAGCGGCTATTGCCCGGCGCGTTGAAAATGGTAAAACGGTACTCTACGCCTATTTGAGTACCGGAAATTTTCACGAACTGACCGCCAAAGTTTACAGTGATCTCGGATTGTTTACGGCCGATACCCGGATAACCGGAGAAATTGCACGGATTTTCTCTATTTTGGAAACGCGGAAATTACCGGAAAAGGAATTTCAACACTTGTTGGTTGGACAATTCAATCTGCGCTCCGAACTGGTCAACCTCATTCGTCAGGAGATCGATCATGCCCGCAATGGTCGGAAAGCCCAAATCATCCTGAAACTAAATAACCTGCAGGATGTCGACATGATCGACCTGCTTTACGAAGCCAGCCAGGCTGGAGTGGTCATCAAACTATTGGTGCGGGGTATCTGCTGCCTGATCCCCGGTGAACCGGGCCTGAGTGACAATATTTCGGCCATCGGGATGGTCGATCGCTACCTCGAACACGCCCGCATATTTATGTTCTATAATAATGGTCAGGAAAAAATCTACCTGTCATCTGCCGACTGGATGACCAGAAATCTGAGTTATCGTATTGAAACCGCGTTTCCCATTTATGACGAGCATATCCGGCAGCAGATAAGAAATCTAATCGAGGTTCAATTAAACGATAATGTCAAAGCCCGGATCATTGACAAGCATGGCCGGAATAAATATGTAGTCCGGGAGAACGGTATTCCTGTTCAGTCTCAACTGGAAACCTACTATTATCTCAAAAGGCAACAGGAATCGCTGCAAAATGCGGAAAAGATCTGAAACGACCCTTTGTGACATTATTCAAGGATTGAAACGGTTACGAAAATCAACATACCGCTGAATTTTATTGCTATTGTTGAGCCCACAAACGATAAAGAGAAAATTAAGCGATAGCTAATTGAGCAGGTAAAACCAAAAAATCCGGATAGCAATGGCCGATCTAAGAAAAATCCTTTTGTTGGGTGATCCGAGGCTATACATACCCAGTGTTTCCGTACAACCGGAAGAGCTTTCTGACCTGGAACCAGTGATCCGTGAGCTTGGTCAGCTGGTACGGGCCTTCCGAATCAAATATGGGAAAGGCCGGGCCATCGCCGCTCCCCAGATTGGGGTTCTGAAGCGCATCATTGTATTAAATATCGACCAGCCAGTGCCTATGATAAATCCTGTGTTGCACTTTCCCGATCAGGATACGATGGAATTGTGGGATGACTGTATGTCGTTTCCCAATCTACTGGTCCGGGTAAAACGATTCCGCCGGTGTACCCTGCATTTTACGGATCTCCATTGGAATGATCAGAAATGGCAACTGGAAAATGATATGTCTGAATTGATACAGCACGAATACGACCATCTGGAGGGGATCCTGGCAACCCAAAGAGCTATTGACAATCAATCCTTTAAATTCATTACTTTTGAAACCGATAGTTCCCCAGGACCCGTGGGTTACCGCTAATAATACGGGTCATTTTTAGTCTGGATAAGAAAAGGTAAGGATCCACCTGACAATGTCTGATATTAATGAAGAGCTGAGGCAGACCTATGAAAAACATCAGCATTTAATGCTGGTCGATCGACATTTAAAACAACTTAACGACCAACTAACGACAGCTTACCAGGACCTTGAAAAACTGGAAAAAAAACTAAAGGCGGAATTTAAGGATCTGGAAGATCTGGAAAAGCTCAGTGTCCGGGGGTTATTTTATCAGGTGTTGGGCAGTAAGGAAGAACAGATTGATAAGGAACGGCAGGAATACCTTCAGGCCTCTTTAAAATATGATGAGGCAAAAAAATCCATTGCTCTCCTTGAATATGAACAAAAATTACTGGAGGAAAAGATAAGGGATATTCCAGATATCGACAAAGAGCTTAATCTTCTGATCAAACAGCGGGAAAAATCAATGATCGAATCCGGCTCACCAGCGGGAAAACAGATTATGGATCTGCTGTTGGTCATGGATACGACCCGGGACCTAATCACCACCATAGAACAGGTAAAAAAAGGAGGCCGGGAGATTATTTTACTGCTCGACAAAATGGTCGGGCATTTGCAACAGGCCAGGAACTGGGGCCAGTGGCAACATACCGGAAGACCGCGAAGCAGGAATTATTTCAAACACAATGAAATTGATAAGGCCCGGGATCTGGCCTATCATGCCAAACATCTGCTGGTTCGTTTTGAAAATGATCTCCGTCATATTTATGGTGATCAGCAATTCGGACTCCATTTCGATGTTAATTCGTTCAATCGTTTTACCGATATTTTTTTTGACAATTTGATTTCTGACTGGATAGTCCAGCAGAAAATTCAGAACGCTCTTGCCAATGTCATCTCGGTACGAGATAAAGTCGTCAGATTTCTTCAGTCACTCGATGCTGAAATCAGCCGGGCCAATAATAAATTGATCCAGATGGAAGAACAACGAAAACAATTGATCATTCAGTCATGAACATCGTTACCAGCAACACCGGCCTATCTTGTCAGCGTGCTGCCTTTGACATCGATGAGGGGATCACGTTCTTAAACTGTGCATACCAGTCCCCTTTATCGCGAAAAGCGGTGGCCGCGGGCATTGAAGGCCTTTTGCAGAAAACCAATCCACAGAAAATATCGGTGGATGATTTCTTTCAGCCCCTTGAAAGGTTGAAAGAAAAATTTGCCAGACTGATCCATCTGAGTGATCCGCAGAGACTGGCTTACCACCCATCTGCCTCCTATGGATTTGCTATTGTTGCTAAAAATCTTCCGATAAAGAAGCGGGGGAACATTATAATACCGGCAGGCCAGTTTCCCAGCAATTACTACGCCTTTGCGGAATTGGCCAAAACCCGGGATCTTGCAATCCGGTTGATTGCTCCACCGCCAAATTTTGAGAACCGCAGTCTGAACTGGAATACCTCCATTTTGGATGCGATCAATAAAGATACCATTTGCATAACCCTGGATCATACCCATTGGCAGGACGGGACCATCTTTGATTTAAAAAGTATCCGGGAAAAATGTGACCGGTACGATGCCCTGATGATTGTCGATGGCACTCAATCGATTGGGGCTTTGCCGTTTCATACCGACAAGATCCGGCCTGATGCCCTCATCACGGCGGGATATAAATTTCTCATGGGTCCTTATGGTTGTGCCATCAGCTATTTCGGGGAAGCATTTGATGATGGAAGTCCCATCGAATTCAATTGGATTAACCGGATAGGGAGCGATGATTTTGCCACCCTGTCGGATTACCAGAAGGCTTACCGGCCCAAAGCTTACCGGTATAATGTGGGTGAGTTTTCCAATTTGATATCTCTTTCGATGCTCGCTGCATCGGTAGACCAGTTGTTGGAATGGAAGCCGTCCCGGATTCAGGATTACTGTAGATCGATCACCCATAATTTTTTAGACATCGTAAGGGAAAAGGAATATCAGTTTGATCCAGATGGACAGGCCAGACACTTGTTTGGTATCTACCGGAAAGAACCCTTCGATGCAACCCAATTTACCAGTGCGCTGCATGAAAAGAAAATCTACGTTTCTGCCCGGGGTCAGGCGATCCGCATTAGTCCCCATGTCTATAATGATGAAGAAGACCTGATGCGGTTGGCAGCATTATTGCAGTAATGAATGTGCCCGATTTTCAATGACGGCCAGAATTTTGAATACATTTTCAGAGTTCAAGAAGTCCATTCGGAACCTCAAGAGTAATGACTCTTTCTTCTTCATTGATTCCGGCAATAAACTCATCGACGAGCGGAATCATAAATTCTTTTCCGGGCATATCACGAATTTGTACAAAGGCGATTTCCTGGCCCGGATACTGAACCACTTTGGTGATGGTGCCAAGGAAGGGATGATTAGTGAAATGGACAGTAAAGTCGATTAGAAATCCAAAAGGGACCTGATCCTCAACTCCTTCCGGCCACTTCTCACCCGAATAATCGGCCGGCCGAAGATACAACCAGTGACCGCTCAACAAGCTGGCTTGCCTATCGTCCCGGACATCCGCCAATCCAATCAAGGGCTTGTGTCTCACCAGAAATTTCGTAACCTCAAAAGGTACCATTAAACCATCAATCTCAACCCAGACATACTTACCTTTCCGGATCAGATCGATAAAACGGTCATCAATCTGACACCGGAGATCTCCATCCGTACCGAAAGTCTTTAACAACCTGCCTGCTTTGATACCGTCCTTAATCATCAAATATCTTAATTGTGGGCAATGAGTGTTTCCCGGCTAAAGAAGCCCCTTCCGGCTTTCTCGATCCAGTTCTTTCCGATACAGGAGTCGTTAATACCCTGGTATTTACAATAAGAATCGACAATTTCCCTTTCCCGAAAAACCAGACCAACCCCTTTGGCGTATTTCTCCAGTGAATATCGCTTTTCAATGATATTTTCACTATCAACCTGACGGATAGTGGCCACTTCCGGAAATGACAGATCTCCAATGCTTTCTTTTGAACCTACTTCGAGTACCTCAAAATCCCAGTCCTTATACATTTCAATAGATTCACCCCGGACCAAAACAAGGATCCGGTCATCGATGTATGAAGTCCCGTTCCAACGGATTCCCGGTGTCAGAGGAAAAATCAGATTGATTAACCGAATATTATTTTCCGTGTAATAGCCCTGATTGGTGGTGCGGCTGCGGGTGACCACATCCCAGATTTCCCAGGGACCATCAGGGTGATCTGACCGGTACCGTTCGATACGGTACAGATCACCCCCTGTAGGGTCCTGCCATACCTCCTTCACTTCCTCACGGAGATAGAAGGTGGCAGAATCACGAACGGGCAGATCACCGGTTCCAATGTCAAACTGCATGGAATCTACCTGATAGATACGGTATTGACCAACAATCAACGGATAGTAATCGTATCCATAGGAAGCCGCATCGACCGGATCCTCCAGCGAACTGTTACAACCCAGTGCACTGGCGATCAGTATCCATAGAAACAATGAATGCTTCTTAATCATCGTACTGAACTATAGATTATTCCTCCTCCGACCAGATCATCACCTTCAAAAAATACGGCACTCTGACCGGGTGCCACCCCTTTCACTCCCGCGTGAAATTTCACCAGCACCCGGCCGCCAGACTCCGAATATACCTCGCTTAAAGTACCCGGATCTCCGTACCGGACTTTGGTGACTACCTCCATCCCCTGAGGAATGGCTTCATACTTCATGGCATTCACCTGATATACGGTCATGGCACTCCGAACCAGGCCTTCGATTGGTCCGAGTACCACGGTATTGGTTTCCGGCCGGATCTCCGATACATACATCGGCTCTCCAAACGCCTGACCGAGTCCCCGGCGTTGGCCAATGGTATAAAAAGGATACCCTTCATGCCGGCCGAGAATATTACCCTGCGGGTCTACAAAAAGACCATCGGCTACACTTTCCTCCAGACCAGGCTTTCTACGTTTGAGAAAACCCCGGTAGTCATTATCCGGCACGAAGCAGATCTCATAACTCTCCGGTTTCCTGGATAACATTTCGTAGCCGGCATCCATAGCATACTGCCGGATCTCTTTTTTATGAAAATTACCGAGCGGAAATCTGGTCCGTGACAGGCAGTCCTGGTCCAAACCCCATAAAACGTAAGACTGATCCTTGCTCAGATCCAACGCTTTCCTGACAAAGAGCCTCTCATTCAGACTGCTCATCCGGGCGTAATGTCCGGTGGCAATCAGTCCGCAATCCATGGCATCGGCACGTTTCAGCAAGGCCCTCCACTTAATATGGGTATTACACAAAACACAGGGATTCGGTGTTCTTCCCGCAATGTATTCCTCAACAAAGTTGTCAATGACAAAGTCGCCAAATTCCTCGCGGATATCGATGATAAAATGATGAAAACCCATTTTAACCGCCACTTCACGCGCATCATTGATGGATTCCAGACTGCAGCAGCCCGTCTCTTTTTTGGAGCCTCCGGAACTTGCATAGTCCCAGGTCTTCATGGTAATACCGACAACCTCATAACCCTCTTCATGCAGCATCATCGCAGCAACTGTACTGTCAATACCTCCACTCATCGCTACCAGGACTCTCCCGTGTTTACTCATTTATTATATTTTATCAGTGCAAAAGTAATACAATCATGTCGCATGAAAGGTTTCCAAAGCCGTCAGATCCGACAGTAGGACAGGATGCTAAAATTTGCTAAACTTGTTCAAAAGCCAGCCGATGCGTTTTTGGATTTTACTGATATGCATAGCACTTTGCTCTTGTCGTCCAACCTACGACATCCTGATTAGGAATGCGACACTTTATGATGGTTTGGGTCATGCACCAGGGAGCGGCGACATAGCTATCAGAAACGGCTATCTGGCCAGGATCGCTCCGGAGATCAAAGGCCGGGCCAGCCGCATCATCGATGCCACTGGGAAAGCCGCCGCACCAGGTTTCATTGACCTGCACGCCCACATTGAACCCCTGGCCCTCTATCCGGATGCCAAAAGTCACGTGATGCAGGGAGTGACTACTGCTTTAGGTGGCCCGGATGGCGGATCACCTTTCCCATTGGGATCCTATATGGATTCGTTGAACGCAATGGGGATTGGCATGAACGTAGGTTACCTGATCGGCCACAATACCATCAGGAATCATGTAATGGGTTTGATAAACCGGCAACCCAGTGAAGATGAATTAGAAAAAATGAAGTTATTGGTGGAGCAAGCGATGCAGGAGGGAGCCTTTGGCATGTCCACCGGCTTGAAATACCTACCCGGAGCCTTTGCCGAAACCCGCGAAGTCATTGAATTGTCAAAGGTGGCCGCCCGCCATGGTGGGATCTATACTTCGCATCTGCGGGAAGAGGGCCTCGGTTTATTGGAAGGAGTAGCTGAAGCTATTGAAATCAGCCGGTCAGCCGGTTTACCCGTAGTTCTGACTCATCATAAAGCAATTGGTCAACCGATGTGGGGATCCAGTATAAAAACCCTCGCCATGGTAGACCAGGCCCGGCAGGAAGGTTTGGATGTCCGGATTGACCAGTATCCCTATACGGCCAGCCATACCGGCATTTCGGTAGTCATCCCGGCCTGGGCACTGGAGGGTGGCTATGATTCCTTTAGAAACCGGTGTCAGGACATGACGCTCCGGGATAGCATAAAAAAAGGCATCATCTATAACCTGATCAATGACCGGGGAGGAAATGATTTGCGGAGGATTCAGTTTTCGCGGATAGACTGGAAACCCGAATTTCTGGGTAAAACCCTGCATGATCTGGTTGTCGGTGATGGTCAGGATCCTACCATTGAAAACGGAGCCGAGATGATCATCGAAATTCAACTACACAGGGGTGCCAACTGCATCTATCATGTCATCGATAGTACCGATGTCATCAGGATTATGCAGCATCCCACGACTATGATTGCTTCCGACGGCCGGTTGACCCAATATGGTGAGGGTCACCCCCATCCCAGGGCTTATGGGACCTTCCCGCGTGTCATTGGATACTATGCCCGTGAACTGGGCGTATTGTCGATGGAGGAAGCCATCCGTAAGATGACCAGTATGCCGGCGGAAACCATGGGACTGACTGACCGGGGCATTCTCAAGCCCAGGTACCGGGCGGACCTGGTGATCTTTGATCCGCAGACGATCATTGACAGATCGACTTTCACCAACCCTCATCAGTACCCGTCTGGCATCGAATATGTGATGATCAATGGCCAACTGGCTGTTGATGGCGGAGTTTTTATGGATATAAGGAGCGGTCAGGTTTTGAAAAGAAAAACATTGTCTTTGACACCGAACTAAGTGTTTGTTATATCGTGTTTTAATTAAAAAAATACTGTCATGCATCGAATATTCATCACCGGACATTTTTCCAGTTTTCTCCTGATAATTTCCTTTCTGATGATCAGCGCCTGTGCCGTCAATCCAGTCACCGGCAAAAAAGAAGTAATGTTTATGTCCGAAGAGCAGGAGATTGCCCTTGGAAAAGAATCAGACCCCAGCATTGTCGCGATGTACGGACTTTATGAGAATGCCGATCTGCAGAAATTTATCACGGAAAAGGGAATGCAGATGGCGAAGATTTCGCACCGGCCCAACCTTCCTTATGAGTTCAAGATACTCGATTCACCGGTTGTCAACGCCTTTGCCGTGCCAGGAGGTTATGTCTATTTTACCCGGGGTATATTGGCTCACTTTAACAATGAAGCCGAATTTGCCGGAGTGCTGGGCCATGAGATCGGGCATATTACCGCACGACATTCGGCTAAGCAACAGACCAAAGCTACCATAGCCCAGATACTTTTTATCGGCGGATTGATTGTTTCACCGGCCTTTCGGAATTTTGCCAATGAGGCGCAGCAAGGATTGCAGCTTTTATTTCTGAAATACAGCCGGGATAATGAAACACAATCGGATGAACTGGGTGTCGAATATTCTACCAAAATCGGTTATGATGCCCACAGTATGGCCAATTTCTTCAACACCCTCAACAAAATGCAGGAAGGTACCGGAGCGGAGTCTCTGCCGACTTTTCTTTCAACCCACCCGAATCCTTATGACCGCTATCAGAAAGTAAATCAATTGGCGAATGAGGCCCAAAAGAATATCGATGCAACCACCTTGCAGATGAACCGGGACTCGTATTTGCGAATGATCGACGGGATTATCTACGGTGATGATCCGAAACAAGGCTTTGTCGAAAATAATATGTTTTACCATCCGGAGCTCAAATTTCAGTTTCCTATTCCAGCTGGCTGGCAAACGGTGAATACACCTTCACAGGTGCAAATGGCCCCCAATGATGGGAAAGCGCTCATGATGTTATCCCTTACCCAGGCAAATTCTCTGGAAGAAGCCGCCAACGGCATTGTGCAGCAATACGGTCTGACAGTTGTTGAAAAAAAGTCGCTGACTTTAAATGGAATGCCGGTCCTTGCCATGGTCTCCGATCAGACGGATCAGCAGAGTGGAAGTAAGGTGAGGATCATGACCTATTTTATATCATACCAGAATCTGATCTTTACCTTTCACGGACTGGCAGAGTTGGCTGATTTCAATGCCCAGGTACCAAATTTTAACCAGACTATGCGAAATTTCAAGATCTTGAATGATGCCGAAAAAATTAACCGGAAACCGGAACGGATATCGATCAGGACGGCCAGCAGGGATGCAACCTTACAGACGTTACTGAAAGAATCAAATGTTCCGGACCAGCGAATGACAGAACATGCGATCATCAATAGCATGGAACTGAATCAAACACTCAAAAAGGGCAGTCTTTACAAAATAATTATAAAATAAATTGATCTTGTCTTGACTGAGTGCGGGCTAAAGATTAATTTCGTTTAGATAAAGCCTCAATTGCTTGATATAGAAACCTGTTGTGCTTTAATCTTATTTAGTTATCCTTGATTAATAAGACTTAAGTACAGGCCAGTTCAATCGTTGAACTGGCTTTTTTATACTGAACATATTTGTTTTTCAACAATATTAAATAGCTCCAGCTAAACTCACGAGCTGATCTCTAACGGTCAGCTCTTTTATTACCGGATTCAAAGCGTCCCTGGTGACAGGTCGTGACGGGTAGTCAACTCTTGATAAAGGCAGGTATTGGTACAATCCGTTGGCCGGTTACTGTCAAATATTATCCTACTCAGTTCCGGATCTAACATTCAAATTCCCGAAACGATCGGAAGATCGATCGTATTTTACACATCACTCCTGATGGTTATATGTTGAAATGCTGAACGGTTATCAATCATTTTTTTATGTTTGCGGGGATTTTAGATAAACGATCATGACGAGCGCTAAAGAAACATCACGAAAGTACTGGATTTATACCTTCATCTCCCTCATCGCCTTTATTCTCCTGCTCATTGTGCTGCCGGAGTTTTTCTGGGTATCCCTGCCGTTCCTCCTGACATTTGGCGTCAAGGCTTATGGTGCTATGTAAATCATACGCCACTGAACGCGCTAAAGCCACCATCAATGGGTACAATAGTACCCGTAACAAACTTTGAAGCATCGGAACAGAGGAATTGCACAATACCGTTGAGTTCGTTAATGTCACCAAAACGAGCCATCGGTGTATGGGCAATAATGGTTTTGCCCCGGGATGTATAAGTGCCGTCTTCTTCAGTCAGTAACCGGCGATTCTGGTTTCCGATAAAAAACCCGGGGGCGATGGCGTTGACCCGGATTCCATCACCAAATTTTTGGGCCATTTCCATGGCCATCCACTTGGTAAGCTGATCGATCCCGGCTTTGGCCAAGCTATATCCAAAGACCCGGGTGATCGCCCGGTCGGCCGCCATGGAAGAAATATTGATAATGCTCCCGATCTTTTGCTCGGCCATCACTTTTCCAAAAATCAGGGATGGCACCACACTCCCCATCAGGTTAAGGTCAATGACCGCCTGGATGTCTTCCAGCGAGCAGTCAAAGATTGTTTGCGCAGGTGCGATGGTTGCTCCCGGAAGATTACCTCCTGCGCCATTAATCAACACGTCAAGCCGACCCCAGCGATCGAGAATTTTTTGCCTGGCCGTCACCAGTTGATCTTCTTTGGTACAATCGACCGCCAATCCCAACGGATCACTCCCATACCTGGCCAGGTCCTTCAATTTGGCCAGCACACTCTCTTCCCGAAAACCAATGACAACAATTTTGGCACCCTGCTGGATCAAATGCTCAGCCAGTGCACCTCCCAATACACCGGATCCACCGGTAATGACAATGACCTTCCCGGTTACCGAAAACATTTCTTTCAAGTTATTTTCTATTTGGCGCCTTAAGATAACAGCAAATATTCTAAATGGGAACTTATTCACTACCTAAATAGTAGGGTCACGCAAACGATTGTTTTGATACAAGATTCCTGATCACCCAATCTGAATTTTCCCGTTATTTACGACATGAAATATCTGGAACAAACCATGCGCTGGTACGGACCAAATGATGCCGTACCCCTGGCTCACATTCGTCAGGCAGGCGCGACGGGCATTGTCACTGCCTTGCACCACATTGACATTGGTCATGTATGGCCAATAGAAGAGATTAAGTTGCGTAAAGAACTGATTGAAAAAGCCGGAATGAACTGGAGCGTGGTGGAAAGTGTCAACGTCCACGAATCCATTAAGATTGCCGCTCCAGACCGGGACCAGTACATTGACTGGTACCGGCAGACCATTGCCCATCTCGCAGCGTGCGGAATCAGGACGATATGTTACAACTTCATGCCGGTACTTGACTGGTCACGAACCGATCTGGTCTATACTTTGCCGGATGGTTCGAAGGCGTTGCGGTTTGAACGGATTGCCCTGATCGCCTTTGACCTTTATATACTCCAAAGACCCGAAGCACTGCAGGATTATCCGGAAGATGATATCCGGAGGGCGAAAATTTATTTCGATCAGCTGAATGAATCCCAGAGGAGCATTCTTCAGGCAAATGTAACTATGGGGCTGCCCGGTGGCGCAAGGGGGTACACGCTCGAGGAGGTGCAGGAGCGACTGGATACCTACCGGGACATTGATGATGCCGAACTACGGAAAAATCTCAAATATTTTCTAAAGCACGTTGTGGAAGTTGCCGAAGAACATCAGGTGCGATTAACCATTCATCCGGATGACCCCCCCTTTCCTTTATTGGGCCTACCCCGGATTGTAAGCACTGAAGCCGATGCCCTGGAGTTGGTGACCGCTGTACCTTCACCAGCCAATGGGCTTTGCCTTTGTACGGGATCCTATGGGGTAAGGCCGGATAATGACCTGCCCGGAATGGCCACCCGGTTAGCACCGCACATTCATTTTATTCATCTCAGGAATGTCAAACGGGAAACGGATGGCAATTTTTTCGAGGCTGACCACCTGGATGGTGAGACCGATATGTATGCAGTGATGAAAGCTCTGTGTGCCGAACAACAGAGACGGGACCTCCCAATACCCATGCGACCGGACCACGGACATGCCATGTTGGATGACCTTGAAAAGATCACCAATCCCGGATACACAGCCATTGGCAGATTGAGAGGATTGGCCGAATTACGGGGTCTGGAGCATGCCATCCTGAGAGTCTTTCATCAGCAATAAGCTGTCTGCAGGAAGTCTGTTTAATCTCCAGGTCCTTGTCTGATCCGGTAACTGTCAGAAAATTATGCGAAATCCGGATTCTCGCGAGTCCCTCCCGCTCAACGCAATCAGCCGGAGATACCCCTGACACTCTTGCACAACTCCTGATATCAATCGGAGGCTACTATTTTACTCAAGATCCACACCAGCCTGCTGGCCCCGGAGACCCAATTCTATAACAACGGCATTTTGAACCTTTCCTTCCTGAATTTCAAACCGCAGCAAGGTTCGCATTTTATGAAACCCCTGATGTCCGCAAGCTCCTGGATTCATATAGAGACAATGATATTTTTGATCAAACATCACTCTCAGTATATGGGAATGCCCACAAACGAAAAGCCCGGGAGGATCGGAGTCCATCAACTGCCTGATCCGGCGGTCGTAACGACGGGGATATCCTCCGATATGGGTCATGAAAATATCCAGACCTTCGAGGTCAAACCGAAGGTCTGCCGGTAGTAAAGCCCTCACGTCACGCCCATCAATGTTGCCATAAACTGCTCTCAGTGGTCTGAAATTCCGGAGCTGAAAGACAATATCCGGGTTACCAACATCCCCGGCGTGCCAAATTTCATCGCATTCGCTGAAGTGTTTAAATACAGAAGGATCAAGATATCCGTGTGTATCTGAGAGCAGGCCAATTCGTTTCATAAAAAAAAAGGCTGTATCGCTACAGCCTATCAATAAATATATTGAGTTAGTTGGTATTAATCCAGTAGGATCATTTTCCGGGTAAGTCTTTGACCCTGGCTCTCAATTTGATAGAAAACCAGACCATTTACCGGTAATTGATCTCTCCTGAGTGTAACCTCCTGGTAGCCCTTCACGTAGGTTCCCTTTTGTGTGAACAATTCCCTTCCGCTGGCATCCCTGACCGAAATGCTAGCTTCACCGGCTGCCGGCAGATAGAAGCCAATGGTCGTATAGTCTTCAAAGGGGTTCGGGCTGTTCTGATAAAGCATCAAACCTGACTGATCTGTTTCATGCCGATAGACCAGTTTCAGGTTCTGTGATTCCGACAATCCTTCTGCTTTGGCTTCCAACCCGGAAGTCGACAATCTCATGGATTTGCTGAGCGTTAACGTTTGTTTGGCTTTAATCACCAGTTCCATAATGGCATCGCCGGCTTTAAATGACCGCTCTTCCGGGTCATACCAGCTGACCACAACCGGTCCTCCTTCACCGTTCAGGTTCAGAAATTTTACAATACCCTGCTGCCCGTCAGCTCTCAGGATCTCAACTTTGTCCGGATCCAGATCCAGTGCGAAGGTCAAGAAACTGGCATTCACGTCTTTCTCCAACACCAGAGGCACCCGGATCTCTTCACCGGCTTTTCCGATCCGGTCCATCACCAGAAGGTAGTTTTCAGGAGTAACATCACCAGAGGCTTCAATGATTTGGGTCGGGGAACCCAGGTCGCCAATTTTAATGCCTTCAAACTGCAACGACATATCTTCTCCATTGTAAACCTCCATTTCGAAGGAGGCAGGAATCTCCACCAGAAGCGGATCGATCGTGTCCGGGAAAACAAATCCCTGCTTGTAAAACTTCCAGGAAACATTGTCCGGCATCTCAATGCCCAGCATCATCTTCTCCATGGCCAGGAGATCATAGAAGTCAATCTGTTTATTGCCATCAATATCGGCAGCAATAAGTTTCCGAGGATCTTTCAGGGACCGGATACCATCTACGTGGAGCGACAACAGATTATAATCATACATATCAACCCCTTCCATCGGATCGGAATTCTTGCTGGGGGTGATGGTAAGTCCGCTACCCAGAACAATATTGTTAAAGGCAAAACTTCCGTTTTCATCGGTCATCTGCCTGGCCCTGCTGTTGGCAGACACTTCCACATCTTTGACCGCATTGCCCTGATCACTCATCACCTGGCCACTGACTACCCCTCCCAGGCAGGCAAAAGAATTGGCCTGAACGATGACTTCAACCATGATGTATGCAGAGTTTCCGGCTTCATCCTCAACGATAAACTTGACCTCATTGGAACCAAAGTTTTCGCAGGTAAATACCGAAGGTTCCAGCTTAAAGACCAGGTCTTCCGGTGCCGTGCAATTATCGTAACTGCTGGAGTTGAATTCATGCGGCCAGATTTCAACCATACCTTCATTGGTATCGGTCATCATCAGGGATACCGTGAGCGATGATAATCCGATCACGGATGGAGGCGTGTTATCGACGGCCACCACATTAACGATAAAATCGCATTCGGTTGCATTTCCACAGATATCGAAGGCTTTAAAAGTTACCAGGGTTTTGCCCGGTTCGTAATAACCACTGGCATCATTGCCTCCATAATTCACTCCACCACCAGAATAAGAAGATCCGTAGTGATCGTCCTGAAGTTGTTTTCTGGTGTAGGAGTAAAAGACTTGTCCGCAATCATCCCTCGCCTGTAGTTTGGGAATGGTGACATATACTTTATTACCATCGCAGTCGCCACCGCTCACTTCGATATCATCCGGGCAGAAAGTGATCTCCGGAGCAACATCATCGTAGACATAAATTTTCTGTACATAGGTCCAGCGACCTTTATAGTGACCGCCGTATCCATGGCCGGTATACTGACACCAGTCAATCAATTCCCAGGTCCGATAAATGACTTTGCAGGGGTGATGGTAGTTATGACCATAACCATACCCGTAATCACCATGATCATACACTGAATATGGGTGCGTTTTATCGCTGTAGTTAAGACCCAGCTTGGAGCAACCATGATGCTTGAACTCGGGCCACCCATGCCCATACGGCAGGTGGTCTGGTTTGATACTCCCTGAACAATCCTTGAGGTGATAATCCTTAGGCCAGTACACATCATGGTATCCGTCAAAAGTCTCTCCATAAGGATCTTTGATGTGGATAGTCTGCGTGCACCAGTAATAGTCGTAATGGTATTTGATTTTCCATTTCCGGATGATCTTGCCCCGTCCGCAATCATCCAGATATTTTTCGGTATAGGGTCCGTAAATAATGATGTCCTTGCCATACCCATAGGCAGGTTTGGGATAACCATAATAATCCAGATTGCTATGGAGCTCTCCACAATAGATGTAAACATGCTCCTCTGGACAATGGAACGGATTTCCGCCTAATTCTCCGGCCAGAATATTAGTGCCGGATAATGCACCAAGAGACAATGCCAAAAGACACTGCAAGAAGGTTCGCGTACTTGTCAGATTCATGGGTCACACACGTTTTAGGGATAAAAAATGCTCACGGTATCCGGCCATTGCCGGGTATTTCTCAAATTTCAAAATAAATCTACACAATATATTTTGCAAAACAGATGCCTAATTTGCAAGACTTTTCATATAATTATTTTAACTAAAGTCTTAATAATTAAGGCTTTACGTTTTATATATTTGACCCCCTTTCAGAAGCCGGTTGTTAAAATTTTAAGGTACCGGCAACGCGGCAAATAGCTTGTCCAACACTGAATAACCGTTGTGTAGCTTTCAGGAATTCTTCGTTAACTTCACACCGTAAAATCAAGCGGATGATTCAACGGAAAATAAGTCTACTGTTCGTCTTCCTCATAGTGACTTTTCTGCCGGGCCAAAGCCAGACCATCACTAAGGGAGGGTATCAATTCACTTTTGCGACCAGGTTAGAAAGCGGACCGGTGGAGGATCAGGCCTCAACCGGTACGTGCTGGAGTTTCAGTACAGGATCTTTCCTGCAGACCGAGGCTCTTCGACAGGGACGAAAACCGGTCAATCTCTCTGAAATGTTTTATGTCAGGTTAAACTACCTGGAAAAGGGAGCACTTTATCTTCGCTATCAGGGCACCAATAATTTTGATGAAGGCAGCTTAACCCATGATGTAATACGACTTTACAGGAAATTCGGTGCCATGCCGGAAACGGTTTACAGCGGGCTTACCGACCAATCTCTCCGACATAATCACGGACGTTTAAAACAGGAATTGCACCGCTATCTGGACGACCTGGTGAACAGCCGAAACATACCGAAGGACTGGAAAAAAGGATTTAATGCCATCCTTGACAAACATTTGGGAGAAATGCCCGATACATTCTATTATGACAATGACAAACATACCTCACTCACCTTTGCAGCAAAGTATCTGGATGTCAATCCTAGCGATTATCTCACCCTGACATCATTCAGTCATCACAATGAGTACTCCTCCTTCATCCTCGAGATCCCAGACAACTATACCCGCGAAACCTATTTCAATGTACCTCTTGCGGACCTGGTGCGAATTACCGATCAGGCTTTGATCAACGGATATTCTGTCGTCTGGGATTGTGATGTCAGCGAAAGGGGCTTTTCTTCCAGGCAGGGCCTGGCCATTGTTCCACCAGAGGAACTGTTCGTCTCCTCAAGACAGTCGGTATTTGACGAGCCTTCTCCCGAGCTACAAATTACTCCGGAGCTTCGGCAGGAGGAATTTGACAATTACAGTCTGACCGACGATCACCTCATGCATATTGTGGGACTTGCTCATGATCAAAAGGGAAAAACCTATTACTATGTGAAAAATTCCTGGGGAAAGGGCACCGGCCTTGATGGTTATCTTTTTGCCTCGAAACCCTACTTCGAACTCAATACGATCAGTATCACCGTAAACCGGAAGGCTATTCCATCCGATATCCTGGAGAAGATTGTTCCATCCGTATCGCACCCATGAATAGCACCCCATATTTACCCTTGCTGACCTTCCAGAGTCACTTGATCGATTATTTATCAAGGTTGGCAGGATATGGCAAACTTAGCCATCATTGAGGTTGTTGTACATGCAACAGCGTAAAACAGAATCAAATGGATAACAAAAGAGAACTTGCCCAGGAAATTGTAAAGAGTCATGTTGTATACTCCCTGGGAGCCGGATTAGTACCGGTACCCCTCCTGGACATCGCGGCTGTATCGGTCGTTCAGTTGGATATGTTAAGACAACTTGCCAAGGTATACGGAGAAGATTTCAGGGAATCGGCCGGTAAAAGCTGGATATCAGCCATCACCGGTAGCACGATGGCCAGAATGGGAGCATCTTTGGTCAAAACGATTCCTGGTATTGGTTCGGTATTGGGAGGCGTTACGATGTCGGTGCTCAGTGGAGCCTCCACCTACGCCACGGGGCAAGTGTTTATCTGGCATTTCAGCACCGGTGGCAATTTCATGGATTTCAACTTTGAAAAGGCCAAAGAGATCTACGAACGCGAGTTTGAAATAGGGAAAAAAGTTGCCCGGGATATGGAAAAGCAAAAAGAGACCAGGACACCTGAAGATGATGTTTACACAAAGCTGGAAAAACTGGCATCTCTGAAGGCCAAGGGAGTGATCTCCGAAGAAGACTTCAACGAGCAGAAAAAGCGATTACTGGCGGGTATCTAAAGGTTGTTTCCGATGGGAATTTCGGATGCACAATGACCATACCAGGCATGACACGAATGGCTTCAATAGACTGGCAATCAATGGCTTATCGTGAAGTAACTCAACCAGAACTGAACCAACCCGGTAGTACATCCTGATGCAGGCACGCCCGACTGGAGTCCGCGATAAAGTCTGATCTCGAAAGTCAACCATGCTGCGGTATTCGGCGGTGTGTTGTCCGTAGTAAAATGTCACGAGAAAGCATTCATTCTTTAGCTGACCCAGACGTTGCTCCAGCACAATATATTCCTGTGTTTGCAGGAGGTGAATGGGTAATAGAAGCCGGTCTTTCCGGTCATAGCCAGTAAATTGCCGGGCCGAGAATTCACAAATCAGCTCGACGGTTGCATTGCCGTACACAATACCACTGCTGAAACTCTCATCAACAAATTTTACAGCTGAAAACTGGAATTGCTTTTCAGTCAGAATGATTGGGAGGTCACAACTGATCTTCTGATGCTGCTCACTGAGGTTTGTCAGACGTATCGAAATCCGGCCTGGTTTTCCGGAATCCCTGTCCGGCAATTCGATTTCCTGGATCTGCATCCTGAACTGATCAGAATCAGTGGCCTTCAAATCGACCGGATAGGCCTTGTAGTATTCAGCATGAGATTTTCCATCCATAAAAGTGTCAGAAATCGCCTTTTCCAAACGATGCCAGTCCCACAGAATCACACCAGCATCCTTAGCTAGATTCCTGGCCTCCGGTGTGTAAGATGAAGTGGTGATCATCAACGCCTGTTCACAACGGTAATATTGCTGGGCTCCAATAATCTGGTTGATATCTGTTATACCCACCTTGTGGAGTTCAAAGTACCGCTTGACCTGAACCGCTGTTTTAACTCCCTCTTTCTTGACAATGAGATCTGCTCCAAAGTCAGCACTGTAACTGGTTTGCACCTGTTCATAACCATTTTCCCTGAACAGATAGGCAATGAAGTCCTCAAATTCTGCCGGATCTACTCCCTGAAAACGAATAGGTAGTGCACTGTAGAGGTAATGCTCCAGATTTACTTCCTTAAAATTTGTCGTTACTCTTTTGCTCATCTGATGGGTGATCCTACCTAATAACACATCGCCACTACAATATCGTGTGTGGCATCTCCGGAATCTGATCAGGTAAACTGCCTGTCATACTATGCTCCCATGAGCATTTTTCTTGCCAATATTTTCAATACCCATTCCTGACGTTGTTTACTACCTGGCCAGAAATCCTTCCCGGACAGGATCATTTGGATCCCGGTAAAATTGATGGAGCCCTGTCAAATAAGCATTGCCGGCAACCATGGGTATGATCGCATCATAATCATGGTAATGAATGGTATCGATACTTTTACCCTGAAACCTTGATCCTACGATGCTTTCAATAGTTATCGTTTTATCCCTGGTAATCAGATCTCTGTGGTGTAAAAGAGCCAGCATCCCACAAACTCCGCTGCCGGTTGGGCTCCGGTCGACTTCACCGTTGGCAAATACACAGACATTGCGAAAGTCGCAGTCAGTTGTCCGGATTGAACTCCGGAAAATCACTCCATATAAAAATCCTAAATCCGCTTCTGCCGGGTGTTCAATGACGACTCCGCTTTCCAGAATCTGTTTTTTCATCCTTTGGCCGATCCTGATAATCGACGAAATATTGCCCAACGCCAAATCCAGGCCCATGGCATCTGCATCGACATAAGCATAGAAAGCGCCTCCATAGGCAATATCATAGGCAATCTTACCAAACTCCGGTAATTCCATGGCTTGATTATCACGGTACACAAAGGAAGGAACCCCCTTGAAGGTGATGGCAAATTCATCCATCCGATTCAGATCAATCCTGGTTTCAATCTTACCGCAGGGGGCATCCATCTGAAGCTGGATCAAATCACCATCCGGATCTTTCCAGCCCAACATGGCGGCCAATTTGGTAATAGCAATCACGGCATGGCCACACATGGTGCTGTAGCCATCATTATGCATGAAAATAATGCCGAAATCCGAATCTGGTCTTTCAGGCTCCACCAGTATACATCCATACATGTCTGCATGACCCCGTGGTTCGTATATCAGCAGTCTCCTAAGGTGGTCATGCTTCTGCCTTAACTCATGGCGTTTCCCCAACACCGATCTTCCCTGAAGGGATGGAACACCCGATAAGATGACCCTCAGCGGTTCACCACCAGTATGCATATCGATCGTCCAATAGCTGTCTTCACTCAAAGGTCTCAGTGAGTCCTGCGTAGTGGCCAGAATGCGGTCATACGTTACCTGCATCGTAGCTTATTTCTATCATAAAGCTACCTATTCCCTGAAACCTCTCATAGATCCGTTTTCCGGCCGAAAAAAATAATCTTGATCCGGTAATGTCCCTTCTGTGTAGCTTATCCTTCAGGAAACATACATGACCTCCTTAACCGCCCGGATGATTTTTGCCGGATTTGGCATATAGGCATCAACCAGGGTCGGAGCGTATGGCAAAGAAGTATCCGCTGCATTGATCCGGATCACAGGAGCATCCAGGTAATCAAAAGCGTTCTTCTGGATGACGTAGGCGATCTCGGCCGACACTCCAGCAAAAGGCCAGGATTCATCTACCACGACCAGCCGGTTGGTCTTTTTAACAGAATCGACAATGGTCCTGATGTCCAGGGGTTTGATGGTTCGCAAATCAATGACCTCGGCAGAAATACCCTCTTTAAGCAATTCTTCGGCAGCTTTTTTTACTTCCTCCATCATCTTATTGAAGGACACAATCGTTACATCGGAACCCTGCATTCGTATGGCCGCTTTCCCGATTGGGGTCAGGTACTCCTCTTCCGGTACCTCACCTTTTAGACCATAAAGCAATTCAGACTCCATCATACATACCGGATCGTCGTCCCGGATGGCCGATTTCAGCAGGCCTTTGGCATCTTTTGGATCGGTACAGGAAATCACCTTGAGCCCAGGAGTATTAGCCATCCAGCTTTCAAAAGTCTGAGAATGTTGCTGAGCCAGCTGTCCGGCTGCTCCGGATGGGCCCCGGAAAACGATAGGACAATTAAATTCACCACCGGATTGAGACAATGTTTTAGCAGCATTGTTGACAATCTGATCGAAAGCCAGTATCGCAAAGTTCCAGGTCATGAACTCAACGATGGGCCGTAATCCGTTCATGGCTGCGCCTACACCCAACCCGGCAAACCCCAGTTCGGTAATTGGTGTATCGATTACTCTCCTTTCACCAAATTCATCCAACATTCCTTTACTGACTTTGTAAGCGCCGTTGTATTCAGCTACTTCTTCCCCCATCAGGAAAACCGACTCATCGCGTCGCATCTCCTCGCTCATGGCTTCATTCAGCGCCTCCCGGAGGGTGATTTCTCTTGCCATAGAAATTCTGTTTTTTACCTGTGGCTGCAAAAATAGCCTTTATTTCAGATAAAACACCTTATCCGGAATCCGGAAAACATTGTTTGGCCTTTACATCGGGAAAATCCGAATGCCCGACCTTACTGATTTATTAAAATAACATCGCATAATATGCTGATATTCTGCCATATAGGCTTGATCATCTCACCAGACACTTGACAATCTGGTATCCTGCTATCCCGGAGTCAGTGCCATCAATCGGTTTGTCCTCCCAAGGTCAGCGCTAAAATTAATAGGAATCATACAATCTCAAACACTGGATCAGGGTTTTATAACTGTCATTATCGACCGGTAGAATTCCATAAACGACTTACAACAAATTATGAATCGAATACTGATCGGGCTATTGTTAGTGATAGCTTGTCAAGAAATCCCGGAAGATCGCCCTGAAGCCAATACCTCCCTCAGCGGAGTTATCCGGAATGCCGGGACCGGACCGGTGGAGGTGTTTGATGCATTTGGATATCTGGTTGCCACATCAGAGCTCGAGGATGGCAGGTTCAGAAGTGATCTGAGTGTCCCTTCAGGAGCTTATTATGTCCTGAAAACAGGGAAAACATCCACCCCTCTCTACCTGTCACCAGGGTATCAGCTTATACTTTCCATGGATGCAGCGAACCCTGCTGCTACATTGACCTTTGAAGGACGCGGTCAGGAGAGTAATCGTTATATGCGGGCCTATGAAGCTTTTGAACAAGAGAATAAACCGTCTTATGAACAGTTGCTGGCCAAATCGGAAGAGGAATTTTTAGTGGAGGCCAGGCGCTACCGTTCTAAATGCGAAGCCTTCCTCCGGAATCATCAGGCCCATCACTTCAATCTGGATCCAAACTTCATTGACAAGGAAAAAGCCAGGATCCTTTATTCCTGGGCCAACCAGCTGATTCGTTATCCGGAGGCCCATCTATATTTTACCGGTGAAGATGAATTTGTAGTAAGCGACACTTATCATGATTACATGAAGACGGTCAACCTCAACGCTGTTGATCTGATCAGCCTGCCTGAATACCAGGCTTTTCTTCAGGCATATCTCACATCGGAAGCCGAGATACTCCGCAAAAAAGGCGATAAAAGAAATCCAGATCAGATCAAATTTGATCTTGTCTTACAAAACATCAGCGAGCAGGTAGTAAAAGATTTTGCATTGCATCAGGTGACCATGCAATCCCTTCGGTTTGGCATCAATAAAATCAGCGAAGACCTAAGTAAAAAATTTCTGGAAATTAGCAACAATGGAATGATGCGGGCTGAAGTCCGTACGACTCTGCAACGATGGCAGGATCTCGAACCAGGTAAAAAGGCTCCCCGGTTGATTGCATGGGATCACCTCGGAAAAAAGATTATATCTGACGGTTTCCGGGGTCGTTACGTCTACATCCACTTTTGGGCTTCCTGGTGTGCTGACTGGATGGATGATCTTGAGAACCTGAAAAAGGTGTGCTCTTTGACCGGAAATGACGGAATTGTTTTTGTTTCCATTTCATTGGATGAGGATCCCGATCGCTGGTCGGAGATTGTAGCTCAACGTCCATCAGAGGAAATCATACAAGGGAGAGTGTCATCTGATCAGATCAAAGCAGTGCGGAATCACTACATGATCCATAGTTTACCCCGCTATGTACTACTTGATCCCGGAGGTCAGATCATCAATGCTACGGCTCCCGGGCCATCGGACCCAGATCTCCTGCAATTGCTGGAAATGCACGCTCTCGCTCTTCCCTGAGAGACTTTTAAAATACTAATCTCGCACTGATTTGATTGATTAGATCTCTCGCATGAATGATGGTCTATTCAGTTGTTCTGACTGCTCTTGGTTTCATGTCCCTGGCCGGTTCACCTCTGCAGACGGAGTCAGTCCGTTACCACGTCTAATAGCTTCCGGCTTCCGCATCAAGCTGCATAATTCAACACCTTCACAGACTTTACAGGGTAGACAGCGACCTTATATCCATACCATCAAAGGTGCCCGAACTCATTAAAAGTAAATTGTGCAGGCCCCAGGTCATACTCTCCAGATGCGTTTTTAGATCTTCACCGCTTGTAATTATTTCGATATCTGCCCGGCCAAATGCCTGGCGTATCATATCCGGGTCCAACCGGGACATACCTTTCATCTGTATGGTGTGCTCACTGTAAAATACAATGGCGTGGTCAGCATCATCCAATGAATGACAGTATTGGGGTAAAAACTTCTGGTTCAGGCTGCTGTACGTATGCAATTCGATACAGGCCGTGAGCTTTCGTCCGGGGAATTGCTGTTTTACCGCAGACACCGTAGCTCGTACTTTGGATGGCGCATGGGCAAAATCCTGAAAGATGGCATGCCCATCGACGGATTTCAGCAGTTGCAACCTTTTAGCGGCTCCTTCAAATGTCGCAATGGCTTCCAGAAACTGATCAGCAGTCACTCCCAGATCCCGTAGTACCAGATAGGCCGCCCGGAGATTGGCCATATTGTGACGGCCAAAAATCTTGAGATCCTGTCGCTTTCCATCCAGTATGATCCGGGAAGTACCATCAACGATTTCGGATTCAAACGATTGGTAAGCGATGGCAGTCAACTCCTTATACTTTGGAATTTCTGCCTGGAGAAACGGGTCATCTGCATCATAATATACTTTGGCACCCAAGGGAAGCCGCTCCAGGAAACCTCTAAAGGCATCGCGATAACTCTCGAGGGTGGGAAATACATTCATATGATCCCAGGCAACACCGGTGATAATAGCCAGGTGCGGGTGGTAATGCCAGATCTTGGGTACCCGGTCAATGCATGAAGACAGATATTCATCACCTTCTATGACGATCAATGGAGCCGAAGTCAGACTAACCATCGTGTCAAATCCTTTGAGTTGAGCACCGACCAGGTAATCGAAATCGTAGCGCCAGTATTTCAGTACATGCAGTATCATCGAGGTCGTTGTCGTTTTGCCGTGACTGCCGCTCACGACAACTCTTCGCTGATTTCGGGCATGCTCTCCGATGTATTCCGGAAAGGAAACAACGCGCAATCCAAGTTCGCGGGCTTTCTTCAACTCCGGGTTGTCCATTTTAGCATGCATGCCAAGGATGACCAGATCGAGATCCATCGAAAGCACCTCGGGATGCCAACCCATTGAGGATGGCAACAGACCGTACCGCCTCAGATTGGAGCGGGCCGGCTCGTAAATTTCATCATCCGATCCGGTAACATTATGGCCCGCTTTTTGCAAACATATCGCCAGGTTGTGCATAATGCTACCACCTATCGCGATCAAGTGAATTTTCATATTTTGAAGGGACGAAAACCAAAAGCCAACCAGGCATTGTTTTTCAATTATAATAATTTTGAGGCGAGCTGCGTTTCACTCGCAATGTGATGATTTTAAAAGCAATAATAAATAAATTCGAATCATGAACTTCAAAGGGATTAAGAAAATCGTCTTGACCACCACCCTGTTGGCTTCCCTGGCTCTTGCAATGTCATCCTGCAACCGGGGTATTGGATGTCCGAGCGATTTTTCTGTTAAGCAAGTAGCACCCCATATCTTTACCAGTAGTATATTGGATCTTCGCTGGTAAATTTCAATATGGTCCTTTGGAAACCCTTGAATATGCAGCATCAGCTGCAGGATATCATCCGTGAATCCTATCATCACCCTGTTTTTATATTTAAGCATAGCAGGCGATGCAATGTGAGCTCCATTGCTAAAATGCGTTTAGAAGACCACTGGGATCCGGCACTCTCCCCTAATTCGGAAATCTACTTTTTGGATGTGATCTTGCATCCGGACCTCTCTGACGAGATCGCCAGCTACTTCCAGGTATACCACGAATCACCCCAGCTCCTGATTATTCAGGATGGCGAATGCATCCATGACGCATCTCACTTTGACATTACCGTCAAGGAGATCCGGGAAGTGATCTGATGGCAAAGCAGGACATTACCTTCATCAAAACAGCAGACGGCTCCGATTCTCTTTTTACGGCACGTTTTCAGGATTCGTATCATTCCCAGCATGGGGCCATCCAGGAAAGTAACTATGTATTTATCCAACAAGGGTTATCCTTTGCCATTGAAAGTAAAAAGTCTCTGCAAATTCTGGAACTCGGATTTGGTACCGGCTTAAATGTACTTTTGACTCGTCAGTTTTTCCGGCAACATCCTGGTCTCCGGTTCATCTATCACACTGTAGAGGCTTACCCACTGCCTCCCGATATTGCAGGGGCCCTGAATTACGGCAGACTAATTCACCAGGAATGGTTTAGGGAAATTCACGAACTACCCTGGAACGTAGCACATGACATTGAGCCGGGGTTTATCCTGACCAAACAGCTGAAGCACTTCGAAGAGATCAGCGAATCGGGTATTTATGACCTGATCTATTTTGATGCTTTTGCTCCCCGGAGCCAGCCTGAATTATGGCAGCAGGAATTTTTGTCAATCATTGCACGGGCGACCAGAAGCCAGGGCATTCTGGTCACCTACTGCAGCCAGGGCGCATTCCGCAGAGCATTGGAAAAAGTCGGATTCTCGGTCACCAAATTGCCAGGGCCTCCCGGAAAGCGGGAAATGGTCCGGGCAGTCAAAAATTAACCGAGGCAAATCCTATCTTTGCTCAATATCCCCCCAATCATCATGGAAACAGTCTTCGAAAAAGTTCAAATCAGCGAAACACTGGGCCAGGTAACCACCGGGACCTGTTTTCCGGAAAATCCTTCACACCTGCTGATTATCGGTCACGGGGCAGGTGCCGGCATGCATCACCACTTTATGGAAGGTCTGGCTAAAGCGCTGGCTGAGTTAGACCTGGTCTCAATGCGATTCAACTTTCCCTACATGGAAAACCGGAGGGGCCGGCCAGATATACCCGCAGTGGCACATAAGACAATAGTGCAGGTGGTCAGGTATGCCAGTAAAAAATACCCCGCTCTGCCGCTTGTACTAGGGGGTAAGTCATTTGGTGGAAGAATGGCCTCCCAAGTCATGGCCCTCCATAATCTGCCGGAGGTCCGGGCCCTGGTATTTTACGGATTCCCATTGCATGCACCGGGTAAACCAGGAATCGAAAGAGCTCAGCATCTTTATGATGTCCGTGTACCAATGCTGTTTCTTCAGGGTGACCGCGACACCCTTGCCCGTCCTGATTTGCTGGAACCTCTCCTGGAAAAGATTCCCCTGGCTGAGCTTCGAATGTATCCTGGAGCCGATCATTCTTTCAAATTTCCGGCTAAAACCGGGATCAGGGAAAAAGACGCCCTGGAGAAGCTGGCCGACGATACCCTACGATTTGTGCGTAAACTGTGAGGCAGTATTGCTATTCTAAAGCCAAGGTCGATATCCGGAGACCTCCTCATTGGAACAATCCTTAACTTCGTCGGTTTATGGCGAAAAAGGCATTTCTTTCAGTGATCATCGGATCCATCATCGCCGGACTAACCGGGTTATTTGTTAAGAATATTTCGGTACCGGCAACCTCCATTGCCTTCATAAGAACCGGTCTCCCGAGTTTCCTGATTGCTTTGTGGATGGCCTGGAAGGGAATAGCCTTCTTCCGGGGTAACTATCAGCGGATGCTGGTCGCTTCTTCCCTCAATGCCATCAGAATGTATCTTTTCCTCGTTGCTTTTATCTTCACTTCGATCACTCAAGCGGTCATCATGCTATTTACCTGGCCGGTATTTGTCAACCTGCTTTCATCATTCTGGTTAAAGGAAAGCATTTCCTTCAAGCAAATGGGCATTCTGTTTCTGGCCTTTTCCGGAATTGTCATCATCTATAGTGAACAACCCTTTAGTCTGGATAACCGTGATTTTATCGGAATGACTGCCGGTATGATTTCGGCGCTTTTTTACTCAGTCAGTTTCATCATCTACAAGACGGAAATTGACAATTACCACCGGAATGAAGTGATCTTCTACCAGAATCTGGTTGGGGCCTTTATTTTTCTGCCTTTTTTTGTTTTCAGCAAGTCAGTTCCGGTTTTGCAGGATCTTGTACTGATGACCGGGTATGCAATCCTGATGGGAATCGTGATTTTCAATTTCTTCTTTTATGGTTTGAAATACCTGAAAGCATCCCAGGCTTCGTTAATTGCCTACGTGGAGATTTTGAGTGCGGTTGCTGTTGGTATTCTGTTTATGGGAGATAGAATCACTACCAATATTCTAATTGGGGGTTCTTTTATTATTTCAAGTATTACGTTACTTCGCTATATTAACCGGTAAGTCAAGACGTTCCAGGCGATAAAAAAAGCACTGACAGATCATCAGTGCCTTTTCTTATACAGTAAGACTTTGTTTAATGTTTCCTGGGCGACTTGCGGGTTGCCCTGGTCGTTGTCTTCTTTGCCTTCGTGGTACCTGACGATGTTTTTCTGACTCCCCCCGAAGTCGACCTGGTGGCCTTCACTTTGGTACCATCGGCTTTTCTGGTTGTCGCCCGGGTTGTGGTTCGCTCTCCGGCCATCTTATCCCCTTCCGGATTTTTTCTCGCCACCCTGGTCTCGGTTTTCTCAACTTTTCTGACGGCTCCGGCGTCATTTCGCTTCACCGCAGTGGTTTGATTGCGTTGAATCACGGTTTTTCCACCCCGGGGGCCTTCCACCACCGTTGTTTTCTTGGTATTGACAATCCCCCTCTGGGTCCGATAGTCGGTTACTCTTCCCTGGTAATGATTGTGAACGGTAACCGAGGTGGTACGTCTGGGAGCATAGACGTGATGGGCCCGGCCAACCCGGTGGACATGCACCGGATGATAGTGTATATGATGATGGGGCCTCACTCCAATATACCAATGAAATGGTCTTACCCTCCAGGGTTGCCACCAACGGGGATAAAACAGCCAGCGCCAGGGTGAAACCCAAAGTACATAACCGGGCCTGAAAATGTACCTGACCGAGGGCCAAAGCCATACATTGACAACCAACCGGACTGCCTCATAGCTATCCGGTCCTTTTCCTCCTGCTTCCTCTTCAAAAGGTTCCATAATCATTTCTTCCCCATAGATATCTTCGTCTCCGATGATCTGCAGGATGGCTTCGGTATCGCCTGTTTTCTCGATCTCGATTACGGCAATATCCTGGAATTCTTCCTTAGCCACTATCGCTTGCAAAACCAGCGCGTGTGCCTCTTCTTCCGAATGATCAATCACCCTGATATAATCGATATCCCCATCATTATTGAGATCAAGATTGTTAACATAGTTATTTTCGGTATTGAGTGCTTTCTCAAATGCCTCGGGAGATTCGGCATTCTTAAACAGTTCCAATGCCCCATCCAGGCTGAAATGATCACCCGGCAATCCGGTGCTATCGGCTTCCTGCGCAGTACCAGTGGTGAAGAATCCACTGATCACCACCAGTATGATTGTCATTTTGTCCTTTATCTTTTTCATAATTGATCCATTTTTCTTCCTACGACGGTAAAAACCTGGAATGGTTTAAAGTCCACCCGTTTTTTTGACATTTTGTTAACATCTCAGGATTACATCTGCTCTGCCAATTCCATCCAGCGATTGGTTTTGTCATCGATTGTTTCAGTTATGAGACCGATCTCCCTGGACCAATCGGTGATTTGTTCGAGGGTTAGATTGGGTTCTGAAAGTTTGTCTTCCAAGTGGGTCTTCCTCTCTTCCAACTGTCCAATCTCCTTTTCCAACCGTCTCATCTCATTCTTATCCTTACCAGATGGCCGGGCCGGTTTTTTCGATTCCGAAGTGGGACTAACATTATCACTGACTTCTTCGGCGATCTTCTGGAGCCGGTATTCAGTATAGGTTGAATTGCAGTCTTTAATCGTACCATCCCCTTCAAAGATAAACAGATGATCAACCAGTTTGTCGATAAAATACCGATCGTGAGAGACCAACACCAGACAACCAGGATAAAAGGCCAGAAATTCTTCCAGTTTATTCAAAGTCAGAAGATCCAGGTCATTGGTTGGTTCGTCGAGAATCAGAAAATTAGGATTTCTAAGTAGTACCGTCATCAGGTGCAGTCTTCGTTTCTCCCCTCCACTCAGTTTTGCAATGGGTTTATATTGCATTTCCGGTGCAAACATGAAATGTTGTAAAAACTGACTGGCAGAAAGTCTGACCCCATTCGAAAGAGTAATATACTCGGCAATGCTTTTGATCAAATCAATGATACGCTCGTCCTCTTTAAACTCAATACCACTCTGGGTATAATGTCCGAATACTATGGTTTCACCCGGGTTGATCTGCCCGGCATCCGGAGGTATATTGCCTACCAATAAATTCAGAAATGTGGTCTTGCCCGTTCCATTCGCACCCACAATACCTACGCGGTCACCCTTCTTAAAAGTATAGCTGAAATTTTTGATTAAAATGCGATCGTCAAACCGCTTGCTGATATTCTTTAATTCGAGAACCTTTCCTCCTATCCGGTTCATCTTGACCGAAAGGTTCAAGGCAGGATTGACTACCCGGGCTCCGGCCTTCTCTTCCAGATCATAGAATGCATCGATCCGTGCTTTCGCCTTTGTTGTCCGGGCCTGGGGAGTACGTCTCATCCACTCCAATTCCTGCTTCAACATGCTGCCCGCCTTCTCCACTTCCCGGTCAAAAACCGCTTCTCTTTCGGCTTTCTTTTCCAGAAAAAAGGCATAGTTACCCTGATGTCGATACAGTTTTCCCTGATGCAGTTCCAGAATCTGGTTGCAAACCTTATCCAGAAAATAACGGTCGTGGGTGACCATCATCAGTGTGACGTTGGCTGAGGCGAGATAGTTTTCCAGCCACTCGATCATATCGAGATCCAGATGGTTCGTGGGTTCGTCCAGTATAATCAAGTCGGGATGAGCCGAAAGAGTGATGGCCAGGGCAACCCGCTTTCGCTGCCCCCCCGAGAGGGAACCAGCATCCTGATCCAGATCGGTAATCTGAAAGCGGGTTAAGAAAGCGGTAAGCTCCCGGTCGTAATCCCAGGCATTATGAACTTCCATTTTGGCAGCCAGTTCTGCCAGTCTCCGCGTGGCTTTTTCCGATCCATCCTGATCCTGAAGGGCTCTCTCATAAGCGTTGATCAGATCCCTGACCGGTTTATGGGCATCTTCGATGACCTGTCTGATGGTCAGTCCCCGCGGAAACTCCGGTTCCTGCTCCAGAACTCCCAGGGTGATGCCGTCCTGCACATAAAAAATGCCGGAATCAGGCTCTTCATGTCCGGCCAGTATCCGGATAAGGGTCGACTTGCCACTGCCATTATTGGCGATCAGTCCAATCTTTTCACCTTTGTATACGCCAAAGGTAAGATCATTGAATAAAGGCTGCTCCGGATAGTTTTTTGAGAGTTTTTCAACCGACAGATAGATCATTTCACCTAGAATATTTACCTCTGCTATAATTTCGGAAACAGGTTACCAGGTCGGGTTTTCCTTATTTCCATGCTTTTATTGTTGCCTATCCCAAAGTATCAACCAGACTTTCCCACTCCTCTTCGGCATTCAGAAGTGCGGTTTTCAGATGCTCATATCTGATGGTTTGCTCAGCGTATTCCGGTGACTGAAAGAAATCCTCTTCTCCCATCAGTTTCTCAATACTGGTAATTTCCTGCTCCAGGGTTAGAATCTTTTTTTCGACCGATTGCACTCGTTTTTGCAAGGCTTTCTTCTCCTCCTGATTCAAAATGCTTTTGGAGGACTCATTTCCGTTTTGCTGCGGAATGGCTGATTTATAAAGTGCCACTTCCCGGAGATCTTCCATGGCTCTTTTCTCTAAGAAGTAATTTACATCACCGAGATAGGTGTGCATTTTCTGATCCCGCAATTCCAGGGTTTTGTTCGTTAGTCCGGCCAGAAAATCCCGGTCGTGAGAAATGACCACCAATGAACCCTCATAATCCATTAAGGCACCCTTCAGGACTTCCTTCGAGGCCATATCAAGATGATTGGTAGGTTCGTCGAGCACGAGAAGGTTGATCGGTTGCATCAGTAAATGGGCAAATGCCAGACGGGCTCTTTCACCTCCGGAAAGTACTTTAATTTTCTTATCGACGTCTTCGCCACTAAACATAAAAGCACCCAGCAGAGACCGGACGCGCGTTCGCATGCCATCCGGTGCCCTTAGTTCCATAAATTCCAAAATGGTTTCCTGATCGTTTAACAGATCCGATTGATTCTGGGCGTAATAACCAATAGCCAATTGGGTTCCGTACTCCACCTTACCGCGGGTTGGTTCGAGCTTTTTCAGCAGGATGCGGGAGAGCGTCGTTTTCCCCTGTCCGTTCTGCCCTACGATTGCAACCCGGTCACCCCGTTCGAGATCAATGTCAAGACCTGCAAGTACCTGTTTGGGCCCAAAACTCATATGCAGATCCGATGCCTTCAAAACGGTCCGTGAACTCCTGGGCACTGGCAGAAATCGAATCTTCATCTCCTTGTAATCGACGGCATCCAATTCTATCCGCTCTATTTTATCCAGTTGCTTCTGCATCGACTGAGCCATACTGGTCTTGGTAGCTTTTGCCATAAAACGCTTGATGGTGCGTTCTTTCTCGGCAATTTCGCGCTGCTGATTCCTGAAGGCCGATTCCTGCTGGGCCCTTACCTCCTCCTTGTGTACCAGATACCGTTCGTAAGTCATCGCATAGTCTGACACTTTACCATTTTCGATCTCCAAAACTCTTCGGGCCGTATTTCTTAAGAACGCCCGGTCATGTGAGATAACGATGACCGCATTCGGGTAGTTATTGATGTACTCCTCCAGCCAGATAATCGCTTCTATATCGAGATGATTGGTAGGTTCATCCAGTAGTAACAGATCCGGTTGCTGAAGTAAGAGCCTGGCCAATTCCACCCGCATTTGCCAGCCTCCGCTCAAGGTAGCTATGGGTTTATCAAAACTGGATGCAGGGAACCCCAGTCCCTTCAAAACCAGTTCGATCTTCTTATCCATACTTCCCACCTCATAATGGTTGAGTCTCTCAAGGTTTAGATGTAATGCCTCCAGGAGATCCAGATATTCCTGACTTTCATAATCGGTAGAATCTCCCAACGCTTCCTGCAACCGGTGATTTTCCGCTTCCAGAGACATAAGCATCTCAAAAGCCTCCTGCGCAGCAGCTCTCACGGTTTTTTCCGGATCGATGGTCAGGGTTTGGGGTAATAACCCAAGTTCGATACCTTTTTGCTGGTGAATCACCCCATCATCGGGTGTCAGATCACCGGTTAGTATACTAAACAGGGTAGATTTCCCAAATCCATTTCGCCCTATTAAAGCAATTTTGTCGGTCGGGTTTATTTGAAACGAAACCTGCCTGAATAACACCCTCTCACCGTATTGAATACGGATATCCTGCAATTGTATCATTAGTTCCAGTTTACTGAATCCGGCATTTTGGCAATGACAGAATAAACACTACCCTTATTGCTCATGATTTGTTCCCAAAGACCTTCGGGTTTGGATTTAAAAAGATAATTCGGATCCATATCGGCTACAACCCAGGATCCATAGTTTAATTCGTCCTGAAGTTGTCCCGATGACCATCCGGAATAACCAATGTAAAAACGAATATTGTGCGAAGTGATGAGTTGTGAATCAATCAGAAATTTCAACTTCTCAAAATCACCTCCCCAATAGACACCATTTTTTATTTTGACACTGCCCTCCAGCAGGTCGCCGACATTATGGAGAAAGTGCAGGCTGTCGGTAGCCACCGGACCGCCAAAATACACCTTTGAACTGAATTCCGGGAAATCCATGACCAGATCGCCGATTTGTACTTCCATTCTGCGGTTCATGATGAAACCTACGCTGCCATCCTCCTGATGTTCCGCCAGGATAACCGCTGTTCGCCGGAAATTGGTATCCAGGCTAAATGGTTCAGCTAAAAGCACAGTACCCTTGTCAATTACTTTTGTATTCATAATGTTCCTAACGCTTATCAGAGTGCACTGGTTTGCGCTGCCGGATTAATTCTCTTTACCAAAGCCTGCAATACTTTGCCGGTTCCCCCCACTTCAATGTAGTGGTTGATGCCATCCTGCGTCATCTTCTGAATCGTGGTTGTCCACCTGACCGGCGACGTCAATTGCTGGATGAGCTGGTCTTTTATGACCGCCGGATCGGTCTGAGGAAGCCCGTTGACATTCTGATAAATGGGACATACCGGATGGGCAAAAGGAGTCTGCAGCACAGCCTGAGCCAGTTCCTGGGCAGCGGGTTCCATCAGTGGAGAATGAAATGCACCTCCCACGGCTAGTTCAATGGCCCGGCGGGCTCCGGCAACACTCAGTCTTTCGCAGGCCAGCTGAACGGCGGCAATTTCTCCTGAAATCACCAATTGTCCCGGACAATTGTAATTGGCCGCGATGACCACACCCGGCACTTCCCCACAGATTTTTTCAACGACTTCATCATCCAGTCCTACGATGGCTGCCATGGTACCAGGATTGGCTTCACAAGCCTTCTGCATTGCTTCGGCTCTGATTCGCACCAGATTCAAACCATCCCTGAAGCTCAGCGTCCGGTTACAGACCAGTGCCGAAAACTCTCCCAACGAATGTCCGGCTACGGCATCAGGAACACCCTCGCTGAAGATCTCAGCCTTGATAACCGAATGTAAGAAGACTGCGGGCTGAGTTACCCTGGTTTCCTTCAGATCGGCTTCGGTGCCTTCAAACATCAGATCGGAGATGGAAAAGCCCAGGATTTCATTAGCCTGGAGGAATCTTTTCCGAGCCGTATCATACTGCTCATAGAGGTCCTTACCCATACCCACAAATTGGGAAGCCTGCCCCGGAAAAATGTAAGCGGTCATGTACCAGTGATTTTAATGAAGCTTGGTGCTGATGAGATTAAGAAATTCTGACCGGGTTTCTTCATTGCGAAACTCTCCGGTAAAAGCAGAAGTCGTGGTGACAGAATTTTGCTTTTGAACGCCTCGCATCATCATACACATATGCCGGGCTTCGATGACAATCGCGGCACCCAGCGGCCTCAACACATCCTGAATACAACCAAGGATCTCATGAGTAAGCCTTTCCTGGACCTGCAATCTCCTGGAGAAAATATCAACGACCCGGGGGATCTTACTGAGGCCGACTATGTGACCATCAGGAATATAGGCGACATGGGCCTTACCAAAAAATGGCAATATATGGTGTTCACACATGCTATACAATTCAATATCCTTGACCAGGACCATTTCACTGTATTCCTCCTTAAACATGGCGCTTCGCAGGATTGATTCCGGATCTGCCTCATAACCGGAAGTAAGAAACTGTATGGCTTTGGCTGCTCTTTCCGGGGTTTTGATTAAACCCTCCCTCCCAGGGTTTTCACCCAAAGCCAGCAATAGCTTTTCAAAATTACCAGTCAGTATTGACGTGGTTTCTTCATTGAAAATCTCTTCCTTTAAATAGTTCATGTCTTCTGGTTTAGGTCTCCCGTATAGCGCGGGAAGCTATCATTCTTTGTATTAAGGCTTTTTGTGCCCAAAAGGTTGCGTGAACAATCGCTAGCCGGCGACAAAAGTAAGGATTCTCATGGGATCTGACAATCCCAACGACGGCGCATACCCTTTCCATACTTCTGTCTGGTCCAGCTGATATGTTTGTCAAACCTTTGTCCTACTTCATCTATTTACTGTGTATCTTGGCAAACGAAGCTTTTATTTAGCGTGTTTATGGATTTATGAAGGTATTTGCCCTCAAGCAGTTTCTGGACCGAACGATTATCATGCGAAATCGCGGATGGATCGGCCACGTGATTTTCTGGCTGATTTTTCTTATCATCCTGATTGCATCAGACTTCAGTCAGGTTGGCTGGCCTCTGGTTTTTTATCAGAAAGTAGTTGATATCATTTTTTATGCAGCCATCATTTATATTAATTTACTTTATCTGATACCTCAATTTCTGTCACAAAAACGATTCTGGACCTATGTCGCTCTGCTGTTGCTGGCCGTATTAGTATTGACTCCGATTAAAATCGCCATACAGGTATTTCTGTTTGCCGATACACCATCCTTTCAGCATTATTTCATTGCCAATCAGTCGTATTTTTTCATGAGTATGTTTCTGGTAGGCAGTTCATCCACGATCTATGGTATCTTGTCTGACTGGTTTATTCACCAATCGGAAAAAATGGAACTCCAGACTCAAACCATGCAGTCTGAACTTAAATTTCTCCGCTCACAGATTAATCCGCATTTTCTCTTTAACACCCTGAATAATCTTTATGCCCTGACGCTGAAAAAATCAGATGATGCTCCGGAAATTGTCTTGAAACTCTCGGAAATGATGCGCTATATGCTTTATGAGTGCAATGAAAAAAAAGTACCGCTGCAAAAAGAAGTGGCTTACATGAAAAATTATCTCGATCTCGAGCGTCTCCGGCAGCATGAATCAATTGATATCCAGTTTGAGCAAACCGGTGAAATTTCCGATCAGAAAATTGCGCCATTGTTGTTAATTCCATTTATCGAAAACAGTTTTAAACACGGTTTGAACAGCCACATCGATCATGGCTGGGTAAATATCCGGATGCAGGTTGATGGCAACCACCTCCTTTTCAGTATCGAAAACAGTAAAGGCCCTTCTCAACCGAGACAGGTACATCGAAAATCAGGAGGCATTGGACTGGTCAATGTGCGGCGTCGATTAAATCTGATTTATGATGATCAATACCAACTTAAAATATCCAATGAACCGAATACTTATCGGGTCATACTTGACTTAAACCTTTAATTTCAAATAAAATGAAAATCAATACTCTCATTGTAGATGACGAACCCCTGGCTCTGGATGTTCTGGAAACCTATATTGAAAGAATGCCCGAATTGACCCTGATTAAAAGATGTGCAAATGCTTTTGAAGCTAATGAAGCGCTTACGAACTATGATATCGATCTGATGTTTCTGGACATCCAGATGCCACAGCTGACCGGTATTGATTTCATTAAGTCCCTGAAAAATCCTCCACTGGTCATTTTTACCACGGCATTCCCGAATTATGCCATTGAAGGATTTGAACTGGATGCTGTCGATTATCTGTTGAAACCCATTTCTGCCGACCGCTTCATGAAAGCGGCCAACAAGGCTATTGAACAAATAAAACTGAGGCAATCGAAAACCGGAACTGACCAGCCGGAAGATGGTGAATTTATATTCGTTAAAGCAGACAAGAAATACGTTAAGGTCAAATACGACGAAATAATATACATCGAAGGTCTAAAAGATTATGTAATCATTCGTCTGCTTTCGGGAAGGGTAATTACCCTCCAGACGATGAAAAGCCTGGAAGATAAATTACCCCCCAAGTTATTTAAGAGGATACACCGATCATACATCGTCAATCTGGATCAGATCAATGCCATCGTTGGCAATATGGTCGAAGTACTGGAAAATGGGAAGCCCAAACATCTACCTGTCGGTAAAAATTACCGGGACGATCTACTGGATCTGGTTCAAAGGAATAAATTATAACCACCGGCAGGTTTGATCCACTTCTAATAAACCGGTATGGTCATACTACCGGATTACTTCCAACTTACGGGTACTGACCTCTCCGTCAGGGGCTTCGATGCGTACAAGGTACAATCCTGACTGTAGCCGTTGCAAATCCAATTGCATGGCATTGCGAAATGCACCATTGTCGATGGAAATCAGACTCTGACCCTGAAGGTTTACGATCTGTAGTGATTTAAAAGTACCCTCCACCTGAAGCCAGGATTGAGCCGGATTGGGATAAAAACTGATTTCTGCCTGTCCTGTTTCCCTGGTAAGTCGCATGACTTCCTCCACATCGGGAAGGGAAGACGGTTCCTGATCTTTTTGAAGTACTCCGATCCGGGTAATCTTCACGGGAAGATTCAGGATATCTTTGACCGACCGGAATCCATTGAGATCTTCCTCCACAATAAATCGGATCTGCCCAAGAACGCCATGCCCCCTAATGGGTTGTTTGTCAGTCTTACCAATACCCACGTCAATCCTGCCATCCTTCACTGATTTGGCGAAGGCAATGACACTATTCAGGGGATTGATGATGCCATTTTCAGCCAGAGTAAAACGAATGGAGCTCGAGTCGACAAACCGGCTTCCCACCTCGAAGGAAAAACTCAGCCCCATCAGGTCGTGAACCGGCAAATTTTCCTGACCGACGGAAACCTCTACTACTGCCCAGTCTCCGGCACTGACTTCCGGAGTCAACAGCTGCAGATTCAACGGAAGAGGTTCCATGGAAACAGGGGGTGTTGGAGGAATCGCATGGGCTCTCTCATAAAAGAGACCGACTGCATTCAAATCGGAAGTCGACGTCAGACCATCCCCATTACTGTCGACATATTTGAGATTGGGTGTTCCTTCAGTAATCGCAGCCGGCCAATCGGGTGCAGATTGTCCATACCAGTACCGGGTATCAAAGCCTCCCCGGGCCGGGCCGACATGGCCCAGATTGATTGCCAATACCACGGCATCCTGAACGTCAACCATTCCATCATGATTGTGGTCGCCAGGCCACACACAATCGTTGCAGGCTGTTCCGGTCAAATTTTGTACTTTGACTTGAATGCCCAACGACTGACAAAATCCGGTGCCTGCACAGTAATTGAGCTGAAAGGCATCGGTTCCGGAGAAACCTCCATCCGGCAGATAGGTCAGTGACTTTCCATCTTGTGCAACAGTCACATTTCCGTGTGCTGCATCACTGGTCAAACTAAAGTGGTAATCATCAATAGGTACATCGTAACCGATGTGCAACGGTTTTTCCCGGATGGCATAGACGTCGACTACCGGATAAAGAGGCTCATAATTATGCACCGTCAAATGAACATCAGCAATATCACAACGACCTTCAGCACAGGTCTGATAGCTGAATTTGGTCTGACCACGAAAACCGGAAGGCGGAATATAGGTAAACTGCCCCGGACTACTCTGGCTCAGGGTTCCTTTCAGTCCATTGGTATATACCTGCCCGATTTGTCCGCGCAGGTCATTGGTCGTCACCGAGAAGGAAATCCGGTTACCGACTTCAGTGTAAAAATGATCGTCTTTATTCCAGCCGTTATCTTCAAATGGATCAACAACCTCTACGGTGACCAGATGCAGTAACTGCTCTCCTCCCGAGAGCCGGGCAAAACGCAGTGTTTGCATTCCGGAATACCCCAGTGGAGGCTCGTAATGATAGATCTGATCTGCCACACGGGTAAGAGAACCTGAATAATAGGTACTGCTTGGCGGATTAAAATCCGGTGCCACCAGGACATATACACTCTCATCTCTTTCGATCCGGTATCGGCTGGAATCGCCGGCGGGTCCCATTTTTCGATTGTCAACTCGTATCTGGGCAAGGCCAGAGGCACATGCACCATCAGCACAGACGGTATATCCAATCCGGGTGTAGCCTGTCTCTGCTGGCCGGAAAAGGATCGAGGTTTGATCCGGTGAAATGGAAGCAGACCCATTGCTCACGTAACTGAGCATGACCACCTTTAGATTTCCTCCGGTGGTCCTGTCATTACTCAGAACATCAAGACTCATCGTCCCATCAGCAATATCAACAGCGTAGTAGTCAGTCTCCGCTACTACCGGACGACTTTCCACCACAAACCCTTCGAAGAAGGGCACCCGATAGCCGTTGACGGTCCGCTCGGTCTTATAAATGACGGTATCCAGTCCAGTAAAGGCGGCCTGAGCGGTATAGCGTATCCGATATACCTCCTCATAACCAAACTTGAATTTGGACACTGATCCCCTTTCTGGTCGACGCAGAAAGTCGGGGTAGATATTGCTTTCAACCGGTACATCGACCGAATATCCGGAAAGAACTTTAACGTGCTTGTAAGATTGTAGTTCCTGAGTGTACGTCAAAGACCATAACATGCAGAAAACCAGAATGAAAGGTATTCTTGTCAAAGACATGGCCATGTGGATATATTAAAGACGGTTGCAATATAAACAGATCCTGGCAAATTTAGTATCTGGAAGCCCATAAGTGAACAAACTTTAACAAATTTTATATATATCTTTTATCAATATCAGCTTGAAGCCCCTACCTTTACATAATATGCAGAAAACAAAACTATACCGCATCCTGTCGTCATTCAGCAGTATCGAGCTCAATCGCCTGCAGCGTTATATTCATGAGGGATCGTGGCAGGAAAATCCGAAGGCTCAGATGATCATTCAGCATATGATCCGGCAGATCAAATCCGGGACGATTGAATCCAAATCTGTGCTGTGGACCCTCTTGTCTCCAGGTGAGCCCTATGACGACATACGATTCAGGAAAGTCTGTTCAGACGCTTTGCAACAGGTCGAGCGATTTCTCAGTTCAGAAATGTACTTTAATGACGTGCTTCTGGAGACCTCTACCCGGCTACGGGCATTAAGCCGGAAAGACTTCGAACCACTGTACAAGACACATTTTAACCGGGTGAAGACCCTCCTTGGGCGGTATCCCGAGAAAGGATCGGACTACTATTTTTTCCGGTTTCAAATCGAGAAAAATGCCTTTACAGTCAGACAATCCAATTTGCAACGATTTAAGATCACCAATATCGATGACATTCTCGACAATCTTGACACTTTTTACATTATCGAAAAACTAAGGTATTACTGTGAGGTACTGAGCAGAAGGACTTTTCTTAAACACGAATATCAAAACAGGTTGATCGATGAAATCATTCAACTAATTGAAAAGGGTGAATTTGATGGTATACCCCTGATTCAGATTTATTACCAGATTGTGCTCACCCATCTGGAGCCTAACAGGGAAAGTCATTATTTTACGCTTAAACAGCAGCTTCATAATTTCAATAGTCTGTTGCCGAGAGATCAGATGAAGGAGATCTATACATCCGCATTAAATTACTGTACCCGGAAAATTAATCAGGGTAAAAATGAATTTATTGTTGAGGCCTTTGAAACGTATAAGGAACTATTGGACAAGGAGCTTTTATATGAGCGAAACCATCTTTCTCACTGGACATTTAAGAATGTAGTGGTACTGGCTTTGCGTTCCGGTAAGTATGAGTGGGCAGAGGAATTCATCGACACATTTCAGGAAAAAATACCGGTCGAGTTTCGACAGAATGCGGTGACCTATAACCTGGCTCAGTTGTATTTTTATCAGGGAGCTTTCAACAAAGTACTTGACCTATTACAAACAATTGAATATGAAGATGTTACATATAATCTAGGTGCAAAAACCATGCTCTTTGCCACCTACTATGAAATGCAGGAATGGGAGGCTCTCCATGCCCTGGCTGAGAGTTTCAAGGTATTTATACATCGCCGGAAAAATATTATTCCTGAAGCCAGACGACGATCATATTTAAACTTGATTAAGTATACGGTTAAATTATACAAACTCAGCGAATACGACCATATCAGACTTTCAAAATTGATGGAACAGATTGAGACTTCCGGTGAAGAAATTGCCAGTGCCAAATGGATTAAAGATAAAATCTCTGATAAGCTAAAATACCAGGTTAAAAGAGCAAAAAATCTGATCCAAACCTAAGGTTGCTGCAAGCATGATCCGAAAAATTGATACGCTTGAAAAATTTCTTCAAAACGGTATTTCTCTCGAAAACCGTACTATTCAGCAGATCGACTTCAGCACACTTTCCATCAACTGGAAATCGCTCAATGTACGTCATTCAACTTTCCTTGGATGCAAATTTCATCAAAATGATAAATTATATCTGGTCGGGCAGGGTGCGTTGATCATTGATAGTCCTGCCAATATTCCTTTCAGCCCGTTTCGCAATAATCTATATACCTGGCAGGAACTTCTGGGCGGCGTGGAAGAAACCAGGGATTTTACAATTTACCGGCATTTTCATAAAACCCGCTACAATCCACCCATTAACGAGGCTCTCTGGCAACGTATCCACGACCACGCCATCGATGAGGCACTCCGGCAATATATTGTAATGACTGAATCAGGGATGCCGAAAACCCGCTGTATCGGGATCATGGGAGGCCATCGGATATCCCGGACGGATCCTTCCTATTCCAAAATCGCCCTGCTTGCCAAGAAATTGACGGAGGCGGGATACCTGATCGTTTCTGGCGGGGGACCCGGCATCATGGAAGCGGCCAATCTGGGAGCTTTTCTTGCCGGCAAATCAGACAACAGTCTGGGTGACAGTATCCGGCATCTGGCCGCAGCCCCTACCTTTACAGTGCAGCATTTTACCAATCTGGCCATCGAGGTATGGCAGAATTTTCCAGACCATACCGCTTCTTTGGCAATACCTACCTGGTTTTACGGACATGAACCGAGCAACGTTTTTTCGACCTCTATTGCGAAATACTTTAGCAACAGCATCCGCGAAGACACCTTACTGGCTATCTGTCTGCACGGTGTCGTGTTTGCCCCTGGCAGTGCAGGAACCTATCAGGAGATTTTTATGGATGCCGCACAGAATCATTATGGGACCTACAACTACTACAGCCCTATGATCTTTGTGGGAAAAGATCACTACGTATACGAGACGACCATATATCCGGTAATACGGCGACTGGCACGGAATCAGCCATATGAAAATCTTTTATATATGTCAGACGACATTGATGCCATCGTTGATTTTCTAAAATCCAATCCGCCCCTGATCATTACCGGAGCTTCGCGCTAATCCGGATAACATCGGCAATGATATATATCGACAATTACCGGAAGATTGGATAGGTTTTCATAAAAATCCTATATTTCGGCTTCGTTAAAAATCTGCATGAAAATGAAGCATCCATCCAATTCGTCTGTAAACCGGCGAGAAGCCATCAAGAAAGGGGCTGTGGCCGCATCAGCATTTTTCATTGTTCCCCGGCATGTTTTGGGGAAGGGTTACACTCCTCCCAGCGATAAACTGGGTTTGGCTGCCATCGGATCAGGCGGTAAAGGGCGTTCAGACATTATTAATGCCTGGCATGAAGGAGCCAATGAGGTGGTTGCCCTTTGTGACATCGATGTAAGTCAATGTAAGGATACGATCGAGAAATTTCCGAAAGCCAAATTTTACGCAGATTTCAGAAGGATGCTCGAGTCGCATAAAAATGATATCGATGCCGTTACGATTGCCACACCAGATCATACGCATGCAGTTGCGGCGATGGCAGCCATGTCGCTGGGAATGCACGTGTACGTTCAGAAACCGTTAACCCATAATATTTATGAGGCGAGAATGCTGACGAATGCGGCCCGCCGGTATAAGGTCGTAAGTCAGATGGGAAACCAGGGAGCCTCCAATCCTGGTCAGCAACAAATGGTGCAGTGGTTCAACGAGGGCAAAATAGGATCTGTCCATACCGTGCATGTCTGGACTAACCGGCCTGTCTGGCCTCAGGGTATCCCGGTACCAACAGGTAAAATGGCCCTTCCGGAAACGATTTCAAAGGAAAACTGGGATCTGTTTATCGGTCCGGCGGAAATGGTCGACTATCATCCCTTATACCATCCATTCAAATGGAGAGGATGGTGGAATTTTGGAACCGGTGCCCTGGGGGATATGGGTTGTCACCTGATCGATACGCCCTTCCGGGTGTTTCAGTTGGGGTATCCGATCGAAGTTGAATGCAGCGTCGGTCAGATCTTTCATGAAGACTGGGTCCCGGCCCATATACCCGAAGGATGTCCTCCCGCATCGAGAGTTGAGATCAAGTTTCCAGCTACCCCCCGAAATCCTGTCGAACTGAAAATGACCTGGCATGATGGCGGGCTGCGCCCATTTCATCCCGACCTGATCCCTGCAGACGATTTTCTCGGGGAAAACGGCAGTGCCAATGGAGTACTAATGATCGGTGAGAAGGGAATCATGACCTGTGGAACCTACGGTACCAATCCCCAGATCTACCTGAAGGGAGGAGAAAAAATCACGATGCCGGAAGATTTTGCCGCTGACAATCAATATGCCGGGATTAGCAATTATGGTCATCAATTACTTTGGACCGAAGCGTGCAAAGAAGGATTCGGAGGAACCAGGCATCAGAAACTCACTTCATCCTTTGACTACGCCGGGCCATTGACGGAGACCGTACTGATGGGAAATCTGGCAATCAGAAGCTATATGCTTGGCAAGAAATCAGACAGCAACCGTCGTGGACTCGATTTTCCCGGCAGGAAGCGTTTAAAGTGGCATGGCGAAAAGATGGAGATTACCAACTTTGAGGAAGCCAACCAGTTTGTAAAGAGACCTTACCGCAAAGGATGGGAATTGGCCTGATGGCCAGTTCCCTATAGCGATTTGATTTGGAGGTTTCTCCAGTAAACCTTGATACCGCCACCGCTGTGGATCTGTAAGGCTATGTGGCCCTTGCCCTCTCCTATTTTCTGATCTTTCAGGTCAATCATCTCAACTCCGTTGAGCCAGGTCGTAACCCGATCTCCCACAACCCTGATTTTCATCGTGTTCCATTCACCAAATTTCAGATGACGATCCAGTGCGCTGTCCGGTTTAATCAGCCAGCCACGACCGTATGATTCATAGACGCCGCCGGTATCGTGACCAGGCGGTGCCACCTCCACCTGCCAGCCCGATATTTTGGTCCCATCTATTGTGGATCGAAAAAACACACCACTGTTTCCATCCGCTCCCTGCTTAAACTCCAGGGTCAATTCGAAATCATCAAATTGATCTTCCGTCCGAAGGTAGCCGTATTCGCCATCCGGACCGCTCTCACAGATCAGTAATCCATCTTCTACATACCATAATTCGGTTCCGTGCTTCACCCATCCATCAAGATTTGAACCATTAAACAATGACTTTTGTCCATAAACTGTCCAACCATTGAGCAATAGGCAAGATACCACCAATAAATTTTTATACCTCATATTCTGAATTTTCGTGTAAAATAAGGGATTGAATCAATTTTCATGTAAAAAACGAGTCTTACCAGTTCAGGTAGTACCTGCAATTATCTCTGACAAAATTAGTGCGTAAACGGAAAGGTGTTAATCATCCGACCGGAGGATTTCCAGGGTACGAATGGAGTTTCGCGGATCGTCCGGATCCTTTTTTAATCCGAAATACCCTACAACCGCTTCGTTGGAGTCAAAATATATATGCCGGGAGGCAAGAGGACCTTGGGTACTTCTTATAAAGGATACTTTTCCATTTTCAATCATGCATAAGACAGGAAACAGTCCCTCCGAGGTTTTGTCGGAAGCATAAAAAGAGATACAGCCCGTTTCATTTCGGCTCACCGGTCCCAATTCAATCATAGCCCGGGGATCTGCATTAGGAGGTCTCAGATAAAAATCAGCAGTAGTTATCTGGCCATCCGACCGCAGTTCGATGACCAACAATCCATGATCGACGAGAGTAGCGGTACTGAGCTCCCCTGATCCCTGGACTCCTGCGGTTATCCCCACATTTTCCTGAACCCGATAGATCATCAATAAATTTCCATTGTCAAAAACAGTGGGTGGCTGATGCAACCCGAAAGTAATTTTTTGAGACCGGTTCTCCCCCCGACTCAGCATAAAGTCCCGCAGCCCTTTCAGACGTTCACCTGATGAATTAATGTGGTACTTACCACTGTTTTCAAGATAAAGACTCACTATTTCATGACCGGTATTTGACATGTAAAAGACCCCACCCTCCTGCCAGAATACATTGATGGGGTCAAAAATCTGATGTTTCGAGACTACAATGGCTGAGGTCTGCAGCTGGGCTTTCTTATCGAAACTATAATAGTAATACTGACTTAGCCGGTGAGCATCGTTACTATTCCCTCTGGTCTTCATCACCCAAATTTGCTTGTCGAGTTCTTCTCCTCCACCAGGTAGATCCTTGTAGACTTCATTCCGGTAGACGATATCCATCGGCGACTCGAATTCCATTTCGTGGGAACCGGCAACCTGTCCATTGGTATCAAAGGAGACCAGTCTAAGCGATTTCTCCGATATTTCCTTTTGAACATCCCTGTCAAACAGATTCAGGAGAGCCAGGGTAAATCCTTCTGCAGCATCGGTTGACGGAAGATACTGATTGGTCCAATATCGTTTTTTAGTACAGCTGTCATAGTCTATCAGCGAAGCTCTTTTCCGGTAAAGCGGTAGCGAATCCCTGTCAGCACTCCCGCGGTCCCATTTGGCAATTTGCAGGTCGGTGATCTTAAATGCCTTGTCAACATTCAGTGCAGTTTCAAAATAGACCCCTGATTCTGACTTGCCCACCGGCTTTCCCGGATTACTTCTCGTTGCACCTCCCCAGGGGACTTTTTCGTATTCCTCAACACTGATCAATTGCAGATCGGTTTCCAGCATCTCACCACGTTGGCCATTCAAGCCAAATACAATGCCCCGTGGCGGGAGATCCCCTGTTTGTACAAAGACCTTATTTTCCCTGAGAATTTCACCATTCCGGTCGTAAGTCAGGTAGTACAAGCCAATCAGATTAGCCTGTATGCCCTTAACATCATTGGGATTATCGGGAGTGATTATTCGTGCCTTTTTCTCAAATTCAAGAATGACATTAATTTGCTGACCTTCAGCTTGCACATACCGGATACCACACCTCTCCGGTCTTATCAGATCAAGGGTCTCAGGCATTTTGCAAGCCTGGGAAAATACTTGAACAGAGATCAAAATGAAAGTTAAAGTAACTACTAGCCTCATAGGTATTCAATTATACACAAGGATTAATTTGAATATGTTATTATGACCAAATCTACTTTGGGAGGGATACCTATGATCTGTAACCCGACTGGCAGGTTTATCAGGAGAAGAACCACATTTATCATGCCATTTCCCGGATCACTGGCACTGAAATCATGGCATTTCACGCGACGTATCTTATTTCCCGGAATTCACTCACCCTGATGTCCTGTGGATTTTCTACCAGGGAATTGCCCCGGATAATTTATCTTTAATCACGGTGGAAAACATTTTCCCAACTTTCTAACCAAAGTGACGCAGCGATCCGGAACTATACTTTTAACAGCAATCTTTCTGGCATTGGCCATACCACTGGTCCACGCCCAACCACGGGAGGAGAATGGCACCAATACCGGAACAAGACCCAGTACAATTGCCATTCCGACTGAAGATAAACCAGTCATAGACGGAAGGGTACTCGACGATCCCTACTGGCGAAGTATTCCGGCATTTGGTCAGCTCATCCAAACTCAACCCAATGCCGGTGCTCCGGCCAGTGAGCCCACGGAAATCAGAATAGCTTATGACCAGGAGATGTTCTTTGTTGCCGTAGTATGTTTTGATGCCCAACCAAAAAAACTGGTGATATCAGATGCGCGCAGGGATGCTTCACTGGATAATACCGATGCGTTTCTGATGATTCTGGATACCTATCACGACGGCCAGAATGGTTTTGTATTTGGTACCAATTCATTGGGGGTGGAATATGATGCGCAAGTAGATAATGAGGGTATTGGTAATTTTAATCTCAACCGTCAACAAGGTGGTATCATTGGAGGATTTAACCTAAACTGGGATGCCTCCTGGACAGTGAAAGCCCAGGATGGCGAATACGGCTGGAGTGCCGAATTTGCCATCCCTTTGCGCACCATTCGATACCGGAGCGGAGAAAACCAGACCTGGGGTCTGAATTTCCGGAGAAATATCCGTAAGACAAACGAGATTGCCTACTGGTCTCCCATTCCGATCAACTTCGACTTAAACCGACTCTCACTTGCCGGAACGCTGACTGGTCTGAATTTGAAGAGCCCGGGCAACCTTAAAGTGATTCCCTATGTACTGGCCAGGGCTGTTAAGGACTTCACTGAAAACCATCCCGAAACCAAAGTGACCGGAGATGCTGGTCTCGACTTGAAATACAGTATAACTCCCAGCCTGACTCTCGACCTGTCTTACAATACCGATTTTGCCCAGGTCGAGGTTGATGATCAACAGGTCAATCTCGACCGTTTTAATTTGTTTTTTCCTGAAAAGCGACCATTCTTCCTGGAGAATGCCGGTCAGTTCAGTGTGGGTAGCCCCGGGGAGGTGGACTTGTTTTTCAGCCGTCGTATCGGGATTGGAAACACCGGCCAGGTGGTACCAATCACCGGAGGAGTCAGGTTGTCAGGCAAACTCAACAACACCAATATTGGATTTTTATCCATGTTTACCAACGAGGTAGAGGACTATCAGATCCAACCCAACAATTTTACCGTGGCCCGGGTCAACCACGAATTTGCCGCGAAAAGGTCGGCTATTGGCGGGATTTTTATCAACCGTGAAGGCATGGGCGGACTGGACAATGATTACAACCGGACTTTTGCACTCGATGGAAAACTCGGTCTTGGCCAGAAAGCCAGATTATCCGGTTATCTGGCTAAAACCAGCACTCCGGGAGTGACCAGTGACGACCATAGCCTGAAACTCCAGGCCAATTACGACTGGAATGGCTGGAGTCTACTGGGTTCTTACACCGAAGTGGGAGAAGGCTTCAATCCGGAAGTAGGATTCCTTTTGCGACAGGCATTCAGAAAACCGGAATTCCGGGTGCTCTATCAATGGCGCATGAATGGCAAACTCGGTTTACTAGAATTGCGCCCACATGTCTCCTATCGCAGTTACTGGACTTTTGACGGATTCCAGGAAACAAAATATTTACATATTGATAATCACTGGGAGTGGGTCAATGGCATAGAAATCCACACGGGAATCAACCTGACTACCGAAGGTGTTCTCGCTCCTTTCGAAATTTCGCCTGGTGTCATTGTGCCGACCGGTACCTACGATCACAGCGAAGCCCAGCTCGTATTTATGACCAATGCCAGTAAAAGTGTTTCGGTCAGTACCCGCCATATTCTGGGAGGTTTTTTTGGCGGAAAGAGATATGCCCACAATGTCACCCTCAGTCTGCGGTTTGGTGATCGTTTCAATTCCGATTTTATGTTAAGTCACAACGACATCCAATTGCCGGAAGGAGATTTTATTGCCAAACTTTTTGGCACTCGTTTATCCTATTCATTTACTCCCCGGATCTATGCGCAGGCACTTATTCAATACAACAGTGTAGCAGATATCTGGTCAACCAACCTGCGCTTTGGTTGGCTTCAGCAAGCCAATTCGGGGTTGTTTTTAGTTTATGATGAATTGAGAGGCGACGAAGGGATCAGAAACCGGAGTTTCACCATTAAATACTCGTATTTGATCGATGTACTGAAATAACCTTTTTTTTCACGACGATGGCCATTTTATAGGGGCTTGTCGTTTAACACTGTGAGATTGGACTGGTGCCATGCAGAAAACCTTTTTGTCAAGACTATTACCGTTTGTCATCTGTCTCACCTACTTCAGCCTTTTTGCACAAAAGCCAACCATCCAGGATTGTCTGGGTGCGATTCCCATCTGTAACGAAGTCTATGAGGAAGCTGATTCTCCTACCGGTGATGGTAATTATCACAACGAAATCAATGGATCGCATATTGGAGGAACTTCCTGCATGGCTGCAGAATTAAACAGCATCTGGTACACCTTTACGGTTAATAATTCGGGAGACTTTGGATTTGTCCTTACACCCAATGATCCCCATGACGATTATGACTGGGCTTTGTTTGATATTACCCATGCCCAATGTCAGGACATTTTTAATCTGTCCAGTCTGGAGGTAAGCTGTAATGCAGCCGGTAGTAGTATTTCCGACAACTTTCTCTGCAACGGACCCACTGGTGCCAATGGTAAATCCTTTTATTCAACGCAAGGTGGAGGTTGTGGTTTACTACCGCCTACTTACCTGACAGGGTTTTCTCCATTTAATGATTATATACCTGTAGTTAAGGGGAATACCTATGTATTATGCGTATCCAACTGGACCGGTTCGAAAAACGGTTACAAGATCGACTTCAGCGCTTCCGGAGATCTGGGAATTTTTGATAATCAGGCTCCCGAAATCATTGATTTCACCCCACCCACCGATTGTCAGGTCGATCGGTTCGAACTGGAATTTTCAGAAAACATTCAACTGGTTTCCATGGGAAGTGACAACTTCATGCTGGAAGGTCCGGACGGTATTCATGAAGTGTTAGTGACATCAAACGCTCATACTGTGGAGGGTGATTACGACAAATCATTTTCCCTGCATTTTGTACCACCGATTACTCAGGCAGGTACTTATCAACTCGAGGTCATGGCAAACGGAAGCAGCGATTTTCTGGATCTCTGTGGTAATCCTTTGCCTCATCCGGTAAATTTCGACTTTCAGATTACCCGTATTCCTTTGTTGCCCCCGGACCTTGGTAACGATACCATACTTTGTGAAGGGTCGTCCCTTGAGCTCGATATAACCAATCCCGGTGCAATTTCATACCTCTGGTCCGACAGTACCACCGTTCCCCTGAAATCGATATCCAGTGCCGGCATCTTTACAGCTACCATTCGCAATGAATGCGGTGAGGTCAGTCAATCGGTTTCCATCCAGCTGGCCAACTGTGACCCCTGTCAGGTTTTTGTACCCAATGCTTTCACCCCCAACGGCGATGGTATCAATGATGTACTCCAGGTGTTTTCCGATTGTAACCTCCAGGAATTCTCCCTGACCATTTTTGACCGGTGGGGCGGAATCATCCATCGATCAGAAAGCATGGATCATGCCTGGGACGGTCACATCACGGGAGACTTAGCCCAGAACGGGGTCTATGCTTACCTGTTGAAATACCGGGCTCAGGAGCTGGGTGATATCTTCTTCCGCACGGTATCCGGTGATGTCGCCATCATCCGTTGATTTAAACTTTCCTGACCATTTATTATTACGGAATAGTGATCGGGTTGACTTTTTAATTAGACAGGAACTTATAACTTTGAAGACTTTGAATTCATACTCAGGATTTGATCCGGTTCGGCATGATGTTCTGATCATCAAAAAATCGGGTTGACGGCGTATGATCCTGTGATTAATATAAATATTTAAAAATGATCCATCGAATTATCGTGTTTCTTGTGACATTCTCCATAGCGTCGATGCACGCTCAGAAAACTGATTTTTATCTCCTGAAAACTTACCATTATTCTTCCGACGAACAAGGCAAGCGACTATCCGATTATCTTGAAAAGGCCTATGTACCCGCGCTTCACGAGATTGGGTTTAGCCAAATAGGCGTCTTTACTAAAATCGGTAACGATACGGCCGAACATAAATCTATGTATGTGTTGGTACCCGGCCGGAATCTTACGGCCTTGCTTGAAATTGAAGACCGGCTGATCGAAAACAAGATATACCTGAAAAATGGCATGGACTATTGGAACACCAGTCATAGCCAGCCGGTTTATGACCGGATTGAATCAAGCCTGTTAAGAGCTTTCAAAATGCACCCCCGGATGAAGTCACCTCAATTGAAAGGAGCACGCGATGAGCGGGTGTATGAACTCAGAAGTTATGAAGGTGCTTCCGAAAAACTATACCGGAAAAAAGTGGAGATGTTTAATGAGGGAGGAGAAATTGCCATTTTTGATGATCTTAATTTTAATGCGGTATTTTATGCCGAGACATTGGTCGGTGCACGCACCCCCAATCTGGTCTATATGACCACTTTCGAAAATATGGAGGACCGTAATGCACATTGGGATGCCTTCCGGGCTGCTCCTGCCTGGAAGGAATTATCGGCCAGGGAAGAGTACAAAAATACGGTGTCAAAGATCAATATTCATCTGCTGACTCCCACGCATTTTTCCGACTATTGAGCCGGGTCTACAAGCCAATTATGAACATTGGCCATGGATGAGCCCGGTCAAATTTTGGAGAGGACTACTCGGGATTTTGCTGCAGGAAGGCCAGCAGATCGGCCATTTGGTCAACAGTCATAGCCCCTTCCAGGCCCTCCGGCATTAGAGAAAGCCCGGTCGAACTGAGTTCTTTAATTTGATTTTTTGGCACGGTAATGCGAGAACCTCCCATCATCCGGAGAGAAATCGCATCATCTGTCTCATCTTCAATAATCCCGCTATAAACCTGTCCGTCAGACATATCTATAACGTGGTTAATGTATTCAGGGTCTGCTCCCGCATTCGGGTCCAGAATATCGTGCAAGAGGGTTTCCTTACTTTTCCGGCTGATCTCAGTGAGGTCGGGACCTACTTCCTGACCGGCCTTTCCAAAACGATGACACGTACCACATTGGTCATCAAATACTTTTCTTCCCACTCTTGGGTTGCCCTTGGCCGTCAACGCCGGTCGCATCTGCTCGATTGCATCCTTACGTTGTACTACTCCCGCATCGCTAAAGAGTTTTTCCGCTCGCAACCTGGTTTTCTCATCTTTACTTTTCAACAAACGGCGACGACGTTCCAGATCAAAATTAAACTCACTCAGATTTAAACTGCCGGATTCCAAACTGGAAAACAGGAGCTCGTGATTCTGAGGATTATAGATCAGCATATCACTGACCCTTTTCCGGATAGTCGGGCTGAGGGTTGACCACTTATCCACCAGAGCGGCGGTAATCTCCGGATCATCGAAACCCTGCAAGACATCCAGGGCCACCTGCTGAACTTTGGTGGGTTTTCTGGCATCGACCAGCTGAAACAATGCATCGATCACCGGTTTTGATTTGGCATAAGCCAATAGACGTACGGACTCAATGACCTGTGCCTCCGACATACTTTCATCCCGGATATTGGTCAGGGCCTCAGTAACGACATTCTCTGACGATGTGGGCGGAGGCAGGCCCAGACTGCGTCTTAACCTCCAGGCTGCGCTAATGACGGGTAATCCGCCCGTACTCTCCAGTTGATTTAGAAACCGGGTCCAGCCTGTCTTTTCTGTCTGATCCGGATCGAGGCCGGATGTACTGAAACTTCCGAGCACTGCAGCTACCACGGCAGTTTTCTCCGGCTCCGGACCGTTGAAGATACGGAGCAACTCCTGCTGGTCCCGGCTTGTTCCGGCTTGAGCCACTCTGGCGGCCAGCATTCCGGCGAGTGCCGGTGTGTCATCTGCACCCAGGCGATCCTCTTCCACCATCATCCGCGCAAGTCTCAGGGGATCATGCCTGGCTGCGGCCACACATGCCATCCTTACATATGGATCTGCAGCATGAGCATTGACCACAGGGCGGATAGCTTCGATAACCGTATCTGAAAAATTCACTCCCAGCGTGCTCAGTGACAGGGTTGCCTGCATTTGAACTCCGGGATCATCATCGCGGGTCATGTTCAAGATCTTTTCCCGGAGATCTGTATGGCTGGCCAGATAGGGCTCGCTTAGTCGCAATCCATGTTGCCTGGCAAGGGGCTCCGGATCTTCCAGACAACTCATCAACAGGTTTTCCAGTTCAACACCCAGTTCACGCAATGTATACAGGATATGGACTCTGGTTAGGGCATCGTTCGTCTGATCATATGCTCTAAGCAGGAGATCCCGGGCTTCTTCATCATTCTCTTCGACGATCAACCGTTGTGCCGTTATCCGTTGCCACTGATTTGGATGACTCAATAAGGCAATCATTCCGGTAACATCTGCCGGTTTTTGCCAGCTAAAAAGAGAATGGTTTTTTTGAGTGATCCGGTAGATCCTGCCCTGCTCTTTTCCGGCATCCAGGTCCAGGTTTACTTCAATCTCATCCGGTATCCACTCCGGATGTTCTATGACCGTGCGGTACATGTCGACAATGTACAGGGCACCATCAGGACCCACAGCGGAATTAACCGGCCGGAAGCTCCGGTCGCTGCTGGCCAGGAAGTCCACTCCCTGCCGCCCTCTTGTAGCTTTGACGGTCACTCCGTCCGGGTGCAACACATCGCGATGTACCAAATTCAGTACTACATCATTTACAAAGATATTTCCATTGAAAGCGGAAGAAAAAGCTCCTCCACCATAATAAGTAATGCCACAGGCACCGGAAAAATATCCGGATTGTTCCGGATGGTTTACCCTTGTTTCCTGTTCTCCGATCGGGTATACCCGGGCCAGGCCATTTTCTTCATGGTCAGAGATATTCAACAATGTATGGGTTGGGTTAAGGTTTAAGCCATCAATATAACCATGGGGGAATACTATGGTATTAATGTGGTGAAGGTTATGAGTACCGAATACCCGGCCCCAGTCATCCATCGCCAGTTCAAAACCTCCGCTACTTCGACCTGTCAGTTGAAAAAGGCGGTTCTCCGGTTTGATCCGAAAATCCGAACCACCTATTCTTAACAAGCTATCCGGATTATCCGGCCAAAACGTACTCCCTCCGTTTCCACCATTCGCGAGATAGATCCAATGGTCGAGGCCATAGACCAGACCGTTAAAATTATGTTGTAAATTTCCTGTGGTGTAACCACTCATCAAGACCTGCCGTTCATCGGCTTTTCCATCGGCGTCAGTATCTCTCAGATAAAGGAGATCCGGAGGTGCCGCCACCAAAAATCCCTCCCGCCATGGCATCAGCGAGGAGGCTTGCGCCAGGTTTTCCGCAAAAACAACCTTTTCTTCATAGATACCATCACGATCCGGATCAAGTAGTTTGACGATACTGCTCTGATCAATCCCTTTTGGATATCCGGGCATCTGCAGTACATAAGCATCTCCGTGTTCATCAAACTCAAGGTCGACAGGGTCAAAGACCAATGGCTCAGAAGCCACCAGCTCCACTTCAAATTCCGGATGGATAAGAAATGAACTACCCTTTTCTTCAATCTGGCACGCCAATATCATCATGCTGCCACCCAGCAACAACAACAGAGTCCGCGGGTTTCGCGGCAGGAAAATTGTCATGATTAACCAATTATTTATCCGAAAAAGTAGGTTTTTTTTGAAGAAGGAGCAATCTTTTTTAAATGGTCAAACGGACATGATCACCCGGAAAATAAATGAGAATCCAGGACGAAACCAGAATTTAATCGTCTGAAAGGGGGAAAATCCATCGATCATAATCTACCTGACACCTTGCCCGGCCAGAGTCCTGGCATTTTCCAGGGCATCGTTGAAATCCTCAAAAATCATCTGAGATTCAATCACGGTGGCAATATTATTGCGGTCAAGTTCTTGCCGTAGTTCGGCCCTGACACCCGACAAGAGAACTTCGATTCCAGAAGATTTAAAACCCTTGACGATTTCGCAGAGGCTTTTAAACCCGGTGGCATCGATAAAAGGCACATAACGCATTCGCAGGATAACCAGCTCCGGCCGGTAGTGAATTTGCGACAGGGTATCCTGAAAATGTCTGGAAGCTCCAAAGAAAAGTGGACCATTAATCTCGTAGACGGCTACCTCCCTGGGGATGTTTTTGTAGACTTCATCCAAAACAGATTCTTCATCGGGTTGATCCTGCATGTCGCTGGTAATGGATTGCACCTGAAGCGATTCACTCATGCGCTTCATGAATAAGAGGCTGGACAAGACAATGCCAATCTCAATAGCAATTACCAGGTCGAATACCACTGTAAAAAAGAAAGTTGTCAACAAAATAATGATGTCGGTCTTATTTCCTTTTAGGATGGATACAAAATGTCGCCACTCACTCATATTGTAAGCAACCACGACCAGAATACCTGCCAGGCACGCCAGGGGGATCAGCTTAGCCATCGGCGCCAGCAATAACATGATCAGCAGGAGAACCATCGCGTGTGTGATCCCTGAGATCGGAGTACGACCACCGTTTTTGACATTGGTGGCTGTGCGGGCAATCGCACCGGTTGCAGGAATACCCCCAAAAATGGAGGAAAATACGTTGGCCACTCCCTGGCCCACCAGTTCCATATTGGAGCGGTGTCTGGTTCCCATCATACCGTCAGCTACCACTGCGCTAAGCAACGACTCAATCCCTCCCAGCAAGGCAATGGCCAGAGCGGGTTGCAGCAATGATCGTATCGTACTAAAGTCGAGTGGAGGAATTCCTGGCAAAGGAATTTTATTGGGGATTTCACCAAACTTTGATTCGATGGTTTCAACCGGCAATTCAAAGAAATAGACTACCAGGGTACTCAGCAGGATGGCAATGATCGATCCGGGTATTTTATTGGTGATACGGCTGAAATAAACGGTGATGACCACGGTCAGTACGGCAATGATCACTGACAACAGGTTAATGCCCTGAAGATTACTGGCATACGCTATCCATTGGTCAAAAAAATTAGAAGGCACCGCAGCCATCTCCAGTCCAAAAAAATCCTTAATCTGTGAACTGAAGATAATAACCGCAATACCCGCTGTAAATCCCACAATAAGAGGATAAGGTATAAACTTCAAAAGGTTTCCAAGCTTTAGTAACCCCATACCGATAATCAGGAATCCAGCCATAAAAGTTGCCATCGTCAATCCCTCCACTCCGTACTGCTCAACGATTCCATACACGATTACAATGAATGCACCGGTAGGTCCGCCGATCTGGACCCGGCTTCCTCCCAACAACGAGATCAGAAATCCGGCAATAATGGCAGTGATTAAACCTTTTTCCGGTGATACCCCCGATGCAATTCCAAAGGCGATAGCCAGTGGCAATGCAACAATGCCGACGGTAATTCCTGAAAGAACATCACGCGTGATTTGCTCCCGGGTAAATCCTTTTTTAAGCAGGGTAAAAAACTTGGGAATAAACTCCTCGCTCATAATCTTTAAAAAAATGGGGTGCAAAGCTACTGGTATTCGCTGATTACACAGTGATCAGGTTCACTTAATTTTACCCTGGTCCGTCAACCCGGGAATTTCATAATTTTACGATGAACTGAAACGTTGAACTGAGGTTCGTTGTAACAACTCCGGCAAGCCTGGTTAATAACATCTATGAAGAAGGATGAAGCAATCCGTCTGATCGAAAAAGGTGTTCCTGCCGGACCAGCTGTCTGGGCAGACCTGGGCGCTGGTTCAGGTACCTTTACCCTGGCACTCGATGAACTGCTTGGCTTTGGTTCAGTGATTTTTGCGATCGACCGGCAACTGCAAATTCTACGGGACCAGTTAAAAACCCTGTATACCCGGGCGACGATCCATCTGTACGAGGAAGATTTTACCAACCCGCTGCCTTTGCTGCCGGCATTGGACGGAATCCTGATGGCCAATGCCCTGCATTATGTCCCTGATCAGGAAGCATTTCTGAAAAACATTTGTGACTTCCATTTGCGCACGGGAGGTACCCTATTGATTGTTGAATACGATCGCTATGAAAGCAATCAATGGGTGCCCTATCCCCTGCCGCTACCCTGGTTCCAGCGACAGGCCGGCCGGATCGGACTATCGTTGCCGGAAGAAATCGGTCGCAGGCGTTCCATTTATGACCATCAGGACCTTTATGCTGCGGTTTGTCACCGGGAAATCTAGGTAAGTCCTCCGGCTTGCGAACCATCCAACCTTATGCCGGGCTCTCATTCATTTTGTATCTTCAGGGCAACATCATTGATAACTGCTTTATGAAAAATGTTTCTATCCTCGTCATTACCTTTCTGGCCTTTAGCTGTCAGGAAGTTGCGCCACCCAACAAACAGATTGGCAGTCTTGGGGTACTTCACCATCCATTTACGATCAGCGATGCGGCCAAAATACCATTCGAGAAAGGTCTGCTACAGCTCCATAGTTTTGAATACGACGATGCATACGATTCCTTTCAGGAGGCCATTGATGCCGATCCGGATGAGCTCATGTCTTACTGGGGAAGTACCATGACGCAATATAAAGCGCTTTGGGGGTTGCAGGATCTGGAAACTGGCCGGGAAATTATGGCTCAGGTGGGCTCTACCCCCGAAATCCGGCTGGCGCGGGCAGAAAATGAATTGGAAAAAGACTTTTGGCAGGGGCTGGAGATTCTCTTCGGCGATGGAGAGTTAAAAGAACGAAATGAGCTGTTTGCAGGTCATATGACCAGCCTCTACAATAAATATCCGGGTAATGAGGAAGTAGCCGCCTTTTATGCGATCAGTCTGCTTTGGGCAGGAGGACCCGGTTTTGACCAGGAGAAATCCTTGCTTTCTTCCCGGGTGGCCGATGGTATCCTTAAAGAGAACCCCAATCACCCGGGTGCTTTACACTATAAGATTCATGCCCTTGATCATCCTGAACTTGCCGGCGAAGCCAGGCACGCCGCCGACCTTTATGCCCGGGTAGCTCCCGACGCCACACATGCCTTACATATGCCATCTCATATCTATCTGGCATTGGGCTTGTGGGATCACGTGGTTTCTTCCAATGAGGCATCGTACGCCGCCAGTGTCGCCCGACTTGAACGAAAAAACCTGGGTGATGAATCCAGAGGTTATCATTCCTATGCCTGGCTTCACTACGGTTATCTGCAGCAGGGCCGGTACCGCGATGCCGTCCAGCTGCTCAAAGACATGTATGTCTATACAGAAAAAGCTCCCACGCAGTCAGCCCGTAGTTACCTGATCGCCATGCAGAATGCCCATCTGGCCGAAGCCCCTTTGTGGCCGGAAATGGTGGATCCCGAGATTGAGATCAAATCGGAAGATCTGGGGATTGTCTCCGAGGCCTCTCATTCCTTTTTTATAGCCCATTGGGCATATCGCAAAAGTGATCTGGCTACCATAGAAGCAGAAATCGCTCAACTGAAAACGAAGATTGCAACTGCTTCCCTCCTGGTTGGAGAGGATGGCCTGGCCATGTGCAGTGCAGGCACTACCCGCTATGCACCCAATCAAAATTCTCTCCGCACAGCCAATGTCCTCCTGCTCCAGATGGAAGCTTTTGTAGCCAGGTTAAGAAATGATTTGTCAACCTTCGAAGAAAAACTCCAAGCTGCAGGTGACCTGGAGATGGAAATCGATAATTTTGGTCCCCCTGACATTGCCCTCCCATCCTTTGAACAATATGGATACTGGCTCCTGGAAAATGATCGGCCGGCTGAAGCCCTGAGCCAGTTTAACATGGGTTTAAAGCGTGCTCCCAAACGGGTCAATGCCCTGCGTGGTAAACTCATCGCGTTAAAAGAATTAGCGCAAAAAGAAGAAATCAATCTGCTCAACGAGGAATTGCAAAAGATTTGGTCGAAGGCCGATGATGAAGCGCTGAATACCATTGCGACGATTTAAATAATGAATTTCATGATCAGCATCAGCTACCGGTGGATACTATATTTCGCTTTACATTTTTTGACCACCGCTGTTACTTATGGTCAGACGGAAGAAAATACCAAACACCTCTATGGTATTTTTGAAAAAGTCCGGAAACATTCGGTGCAAAAGCGTGATAACTTTTTTATGGATGTTTCAGAAGCAGCCCGGCAAAAAGAGAGCATATTTCTTGGAGAGATTCTCGACGAACTCAATAGAATTGATGTTTCCAAGCTGAGTCCCGCAGACCGCATCAATTTTGAGGTCTTCAAATATGAACAATTAAATCAATACGATTTAATCAGATACCGGGCTTATCTAATTCCTTTCAATGCAGAAGGAGGGTTTTACAATCAACTATCTTACTCAATACCAGACGGATATCCCTCCACCAAAGAATACCAAAAATATAATGACCGGTTGAAAGCCTATCCAATGTTTTTCAGGGAAAATATTAACCTGATGAAAAAGGGAATAGAGACTGGGATTGTAGCTCCTAAAATAACCGCAGAAAGTTATCATGTGTTGTCTGAACCCTTTCAAAAAGAAGCAATCAACGAAAACATTTTATTCAGGCCATATCTGAAAAGGCCGGAGGATATCCCACCAGACACCTTTGATCTTTTAAAATCCGAAATGACCCGGATCATCTCTGACAGTATACTGCCGCTTTATCAGTCATTTCACGAATTTATGAGTAACGAATACCTCCCAGCCTGTCACAAAGAAGTCGGAATATCAAGAATACCGGATGGAAAAGCCCTCTACGAACAAAGGGTTGCCTACTTCACCAGCCTGAATATGTCACCGGATGAGGTCTTCAACCGCGGCCAGGAGGAAGTGAAGCGAATCCGTGATGAAATGGAAGAGATTATCAGGCAGGTTGGCTTTAAAGGAAATTTCAGCGAATTTCTCGATTTTCTCCGGACTGACCCTCAATTTTATGTGACAGAACCGAAAGATCTGTTGATGCATGCTTCCTTTATCGCCAAGAAAATTGATGGGCTGCTTCCGCGCTACTTCAACAAGTTGCCCCGGTTATCATATGGTGTCCAACCGGTACCTAAGGCGATTGCTCCCAATTATACCGGAGGTCGCTACTCGGGTGGATCGTGGGAAGATCACCAGGCTGGCAATTACTGGGTCAATACCTATAAACTGGAGAGCAGACCGCTTTATATTTTGCCCGCTCTGACGTTACATGAAGCCGTACCCGGTCACCATTTGCAAATTGCGCTGGCTCAGGAGATGGAGAACCTCCCATCTTTCCGAACCCACACCTACATCAGTGCCTTTGGTGAAGGATGGGCCCTTTATACCGAATGGCTTGGCAATGAAATGGGTATCTACGAAACCCCCTACGAACAATTTGGCCGGTTGACATACGAAATGTGGCGAGCCTGCCGTCTGGTGATTGATGTCGGCCTGCACTATAAAGGCTGGAGCCGGGAACAGGCGTTTGAGTTTCTTTCGTCAAATACAGCGCTGTCCTTGCATGAATGCCACACTGAAATCAACCGTTATATAGGATGGCCCGGTCAGGCCGTATCCTACAAAATTGGAGAGCTGACCATTCGTGATCTGCGTGAAAAATGTGAGAAAGCATTGGGTGATAAATTTGATCTCCGAAAATTTCACGACAAAATCCTTGAAAACGGTTCCATCCCCCTGTATGTGCTTGTCCGGGTTATGGATGAATTTATAGAGCAGGAACAGGGCAAAAGCCTGGAAAAACCCTAATCCTGGCGCGACCAGTAATCAACCACCGTCACCTTATCCAAATGGGCACCGATTTTTTGCCCAAAGGCCTTGTGGGCCGGATGTATCAGATAAGAATCCCGGTCGGCTTCGCTATCAAAACTCAAAAGGAAGCAATGGGTCAGGCCCTGGTTTAAGCCTTCAGGACTATTATTCTCCCCCCACTCAAAGGCTTTAATCTCCTGAATTGCTGCCGGCAAGTCGGCAAAAGCCTGACAGACCATATCTACATCGGCCTTCGTCGAGCTGTCCTTAAACTTAAAAAGTACAACGTGCCTTAACACCTGATCTTCCATGGTTTTGTTCTTTACAGTAACTACTGTTCCTGCGAGTAACGAAATCGCCAGGAAGAGTATAGGTTGATACCACTTTCTCATATATTTTAAAAAAATTATGTGTTTGACTCGTTTATCCTACAGACATTCGGAAAATTAACACTCTTACAAAATAGAATTTTGTACTAGATCGTGGGTTCCTTCAATAAATTTTCCGTTGTCAGAAATACCAAATCAAATTTAGGCAATATACACTGAACATCCAGGCTTTTGAGGCCGTTAAAATACTAAACACCAGTAGATAGCGTATAATACCTGAGTTCTTTGCCGACCCCCTGCGGCAGGCAAAACTTACATGAAATGAAGAACACACTTTTCAAAAGAATCAGCCTGATCATCCTTTGCTGCAATATTTTGGTACATGTCGTGCTGGCTGATCCATCAGAAAGTGGAATTGACCGGGACACGTCTTATTGGTTATCGAAAACGACGTCCGGCTTGTTTTTTTCCCAACACAGTTACAGTCAGTATTTTAAGGGTGGGGGGATAACTTCCGTCGCTTTGGGTGGCACTTTAGATCTGGAGGCTAATTACCGGAAAAATAAACGTTCCTGGGATAATCGCTTTCAGTTCCGTTATGGTGTGATCAAGATGTCTGAACTTCCTCTCCAAAAAAATGATGATCATATCGAGATCGATTCCAAATACGGATATGGGTTTTCGCCTCATCTCAAGGTAACGGGTCTTTTCAATTTCAGAACAAGAATGCATGACATCTACGAAATTGGCAAATCCGGAGAACGGGGTAAACGCATTGGCAATTTCCTGGCACCAGCTTATTTTAACCTGGGGTCTGGTATCGACTACCATACCAAAGACAAGTGGTTAAGCCTATATTATTCACCGATAAACAGCAAGCTGACGGTAGTGGCCGACCGCAGTCTGGTCGCTCAGTACTTACCGGGTATTGAGGAAGGCCGGACCACCCGCTATGAGCTGGGTTCACTGCTTAGGGTGGAGGTGAGGAAAGAGATTATGACCAACATTGTAATCCATACAGTGGGCACTCTGTTTACCAATCATCTGGATAATTTTGGAGTCTTTGATGTAAATATTGAGAACAAACTCAATTTTAAAATCAACAAATTGTTCAGTGTCAATCTCTTCACCCAACTGATCTACGACGAAGATATTCTCTTTGACATTACTCAGGATTTAGGGGAGGAAACCGGAGAAACCATCATCCATCAAGGACCCCGTACCCAATTTAAAGAGGTACTGAATATTGGTCTGACTCACTCCTTCTGATAAAGATCCGGAAGACGAAAGCCCGGATCGGAAAATTATGCATTCGAATCCGGAAGGCTGCGACGGACTAAAGGCTGATTGATATCTTTGTGGCCATGACAGAGATTCTGAGTCAAACCACGGCTGGCAGGCTGGGCATACCCTACAAATCAGTACTGGCTGTGCAACAGTTGCTGGAAAACGGGGCCACCATTCCCTTCATTGCCCGCTATCGTAAAGAATCTACCGGAGGTCTGGATGAAGTGGAGCTGCGGCGTATCGAGTCGTCGTTCAACCAGATCAGGGACCTAATCAGCCGGAAGGAATATATAAAATCAGCCATTGACAGTCAGGGAAAGCTGACAGATGCCCTGATTGGGGCCATCGATCTGGCAGCCGATCTGAACACCCTGGAAGATCTGTATCTGCCATTCAAGAAGAAACGTAAGACGAGGGCTGCAGTTGCCCGGGAGTTGGGCCTGGAACCATTGGCAGATAATATCTGGAGCCAGGGTAATGAATCACCGGAGATGTTGGCCCGTCCATATTTGACCGATATCGTCCGGAGTATCGAAGATGCGCTGTCCGGTGCTTCCGATATCCTGTCAGAACGCATCGCTGAGTTGCCATGGGTGAGGCAATCGCTTCGTCATGATTTTCAAAAATATGGAACCCTGATTAGTACTGTAATCAAGAGCAAGGAATCAAGCGGAGTGAAATATTCGGACTATTTCGCTTTTGAAGAAAAAATTACCCGTTGTCCGTCGCACCGGTTGCTGGCAATCCTACGCGGTGAAAATGAGGGATTCTTAAGGGTGCAAATCTCCATTGATGAACAAAGAAGCCTTCTCCGGATCAAAAGGAGGCTGATCAAACCACATCATAAATTTCATTCCTTTCTGGAAAAAGTGGTTGATGAAAGCTATAAAAGACTGATTGCCCCATCACTCGAAAATGAAACCCGGAATTTCTATAAGGAAAAGGCCGATGAGGTTGCGATAGGTATCTTTTCAGAGAATCTTCGGCAATTACTACTGGCTGCTCCACTGGGTGAGAAAAATGTGTTGGCCATTGATCCCGGATTCCGCACCGGCTGTAAAGTCGTCGTCCTGAACCGGCAAGGGGATCTGTTGCATCATACGACCATCTACCCGCATCCGCCTCAGCATGAAGCAGAACAGGCCATCCGGAAAATGAGGGAGTTGTGTACCCGGTATCAGGTAGAAGCAGTAGCTGTGGGTAATGGCACGGCCGGAAGAGAGACGATGCAGTTATTAAAGAATAACTTACTGGATGATCATTTGGAAATTTTCCTGGTGAATGAAAACGGGGCTTCGATCTATTCAGCGTCGGACGTCGCCCGGGAAGAATTTCCGGATTACGACGTCACAGTCAGAGGAGCGATATCGATCGGCAGACGGCTCATGGATCCTCTGGCCGAGCTGGTCAAAATCGAACCCAAGTCTATTGGTGTAGGCCAGTATCAGCACGACGTCAATCAACGTTTGTTACAGGAAAGCCTCGAAAAAACGGTCATCAGTTGTGTCAATAAAGTGGGCGTCAACCTGAATACCGCCAGCCAGCATTTATTGCAGTATATTTCCGGATTGGGTATTTCCCTGGCCAAAAATATCGTCGATTATCGCCGGGAAAATGGCCCCTTTACCGACCGGCAGGAACTCCTTAAGGTCCCCCGTTTAGGCGCCAAAGCCTACGAACAATGCGCCGGCTTCCTGCGCATCCGGAATGGTAACAATCCATTGGATGATAGTGCCGTCCATCCTGAATCCTATCCGGTTGTGGAAAAGATGGCTAAGGACCTCCTATGCACGGTCCCTGAGCTGATCCGGAATGTGAACCTCCAGAAGAAACTAGACCTTTGGATGTATGTGGACCACCACATCGGTCTCCCTACCTTAAAAGATATTCTCCGTGAACTGGAAAAACCAGGACTGGATCCACGGGGTGAAGTACGGCCCTTTGAATTTCATTCCGGTATTCAGACGATCACTGATCTGGAACCCGGAATGCAGTTGCCTGGTCTGGTGACCAACATCACCAAATTTGGAGCCTTTGTGAACATCGGGTTGAAGCAGGATGGATTGGTACACATTTCCCAAACGGGTGGAAAGACACTCCAGCTTGACGATCAGATCCTGGTGAAAGTGATGGATGTCGACCTGGTTCGCAACCGAATCAATCTGAAGTATCTGCAACATCTTTGATCGAGCTGCAGCAATTACAATATCATCAAGGAGGGGCAGATCAGGGCAAGGCAAAACAATAATACTTATCACCTGCCCTGGTACCGGGTTTGCCTCCACCACCGGCGGCAATGACGACGTACTGCTTGCCATCCACCATATAAGTTGCTGGTGTCGCATAACCTCCGGCATCCAGCTGATACTCCCAAAGCAGCTTCCCATCATCTGCATCATAAACGTGAAACCGCTCATCCATGGAAGCGCCGATAAAAATCAATCCACTTTTTGTCACGACCGGTCCACCCATATTGAATGTACCGGTGGGAGGGAAACCTCGTTTTTCCAGTTCGGGATAAGTGCCCAAAGGAATCTGCCACTCGATGGCTCCGGCATCCATGCTAACCGCAGTGAGCATGCCCCAGGGTGGCCGGTTTACGGGGAATCCTTCGGGATCCTTAAATTCATTGTGACCGGTAGCGATAAATGGTATCTCCTGGGGAAGGCTGCTGACCATACTGGCGGCATCCAGTTTTTCCTGGTGTCCTTCATCCCTGAGGAAGGCAATGATCGCCGATTTTTCATCGCCACTCAGGGTGGCAAAAGGGGGCATCTGACCTTTTCCAGTGCTCAGTGTGGTTTCAATTTCCTGGTTGCTTCGAAGGCTGACCAATTCCCGAAGGGCATTGAGGGCTACCAGGGTGGGATTGTCGGATACCGACATCGAATGACAGGATGTACATAATGACTGAAACAAGCTACTACCCCACTGATAACGCGTGACATCGCGTGCTGGTTGGGCCGGTATCATGGAGATCCACTCCGCTTCGTTACTGCAATTGACAAACAGCCGCCGGCTTACCGGGTCATAGGCTGCTCCCCCCCAATCAGTACCACCGTTAAACTGGGGTAGCACCACCGAAGGCTGTAATCCGGGAGGCAGGAAGATCGATCCGGTCCGCATGTCAGCCAACCGGGCCCTGACGGTGTCTGCCGATGTTAAACTGATATTGGTGACACTTTCAGCGTCGAAGTGCTGGTCGGCATACCTCAGGCTTTCAATCGGAAATGGCTGGGTGGGCCAGGTCATTTCCCCCGGCAACTCACTCTGGGGTACCGGTTTCTCCTCCACCGGGTAGAGCGGTTCTCCGGTTATCCGGTCCAGAATGAAGAGATGTCCCATTTTGGTGGGCTGTGCCACCGCATCGACCAATTTTCCCTCTTTTTTTACCACAACCAAATTGGGCGGACAAGGTAGGTCGTAATCCCATACATCATGATGAACGGTTTGAAAATGCCAAAGCCGCTCTCCGGTCCGGGCATTTAAAGCCAGGATACAATTTGCAAATAAATTTTCACCCGCCCGGTTGCCACCATAATGGTCATAGGTGGAAGACCCGGTACCGCAAAAAACGATACCTCTCTGTTCATCCAGGGTAAAACCGCCCCATGCATTGACTCCACCTGCCCAGTTCCAGGCTTCCGGAGGCCAGGTATGGTAGCCTTCTTCTCCCGGTTGCGGAACCGTATGAAAGGTCCATTCGAGCGCACCGCTTCTCACATTATAGGCCCGTATATGACCCGGAGCAGCTGGTCCGGGGCCTTCTCCCAGGGTAGAACCAAGGATTAGTTTGTCTTCAAAAATAATTCCCGGAGTAGCGGCCGTCACCCACGTATGGCTGACATTTCGTGCGAGGTCTTTTCTCAAGTCGACCTGTCCGTTGGTACCAAAGGTCGAATCCGGTACTCCGGTCCCGGCATTGACGGAATAGAGATATTCCGCCCGGACAAACAAGATCCGGGCATCATGGCCATCACTCCAGTAGGTAACTCCCCGGTTAACACCTCCTCCGCCGTTCTTAGGATCAAAAACCCAAATCTCGTCGCCTGTATCGGCTTTTAAGGCAACCAACCGGAGTCCGGGTGTGGTAATATACATGGTACCATTCACGACAATGGGGTTACACTCGATCGTACTGCGTGCGGAATGGTCTCCACAGGAATAAGTCCAGACGACCTGCAACTGATCGACATTGTCTTTGGTAATCTGATCAAGAGCCGAATACTTGGTACCGGCCGGGTCTGCACTGTACACCGCCCAGTCCTGATCCGTTGTCATTTCGGTCCGGCACCCGACAATCAGAATAACGGGCCCAAATATCAGGCTTAAATACCTTTTCATTGACACTGGATTTTCCGATGGTCAATTTACACAAAAACCTGGTTTATCCCTGGATACCAATACATCTGATCGGATAGCCGAATTACATTCCGTACGCTTACGGGGCAATCCTGTGGTCTAATCCCAGCGGGATGAAAATCCAGGATGGCAGCACTGTTTCAGGCCTGGTTCAGCCAATAAATGGAAAAATTCAGGACCAGGGCAAAGGTTACCCACAATAAATAGGGAATCAGCAGGTAGGCTGATATCCGGTTGATCGGATGAAATTTCCGGACAGTCCGGACGATTAGTAACCAGAGGATTACAATAATGATCAAAGCACCTCCCGGTGATCGCATCCCGAAAAACACCACAGACCAGAGACCATTAAATACCAATTGAGCCAGAAAGGTCATGACCGCATTCTGCACCTCCCTTTTTTCCCATCCACCATGCCAGACCAGTCCGACCGAGATACCCATCATGATATATAAAGTAGTCCAGACCGGTGCAAAAATCCAGTCAGGGGGATTGAATGATGGTTTGACCAGGGAAGGATACCAGGTTGTTAAAGCATCCGCAGTGGAAATACCGCCGATAAACCCGACCAGAAGACAGGTGACGACGGATATCAGTATCTTAGGCCAAAGTAATCTCATGATCATCGGTTCAGGTTTTGGAGGTCGATTGCGGTCAAATAACTGATAAACAAACAACTTGCCGGGAAAGTTGACCAGAATTCTGATCAGTTTGTATTTCAGCCCTTTTCGGTTTTTTCAGCCTTTCATTTATTCCGTGGGAATATTCCGGAAATTTTCCCAATTTTAAAGTTACTGAAAATCTAAATTCCCTTTGATGAGTTCATTGATATCGATAAAATTTAAATGGTGGTTTTCCGGGTTGATGCTCCAGATCATCGTTGTTCATTTGCCAGCCCAACCTGTTTCCATTGATCCTGAAAATCCACATTATTTACACTATCAAAATAAGCCGGTTTTACTGATCACTTCGGCTGAACATTACGGAGCGGTGATCAATGCCAATTTTGACTACCGTCTCTATCTGCAGACATTACACCGGGAAGGTATGAATTACACCCGGATATTTGCCGGAAGTTATGTGGAAGTTCCGGGGAGTTTCGGAATAGAACACAATTCGCTCAGCCCTGAAAAGGGGTCATTTATAGCACCGTGGAAGCGGGTCCCCGAACCGGGTCTTTACGGAGAAGAAGGGAAATTTGATCTCAGTAACTGGAATGCGGATTATTTTGCACGACTGACTGATTTTGTAAAAACAGCCGGAACTTTTAATATTATTGTAGAAATCACCTTTTTCTGTGCCACCTATCAGGATGCCTACTGGATCCGCCATCCATTCAATCCCGGCAACAATGTCAATGATCTGGGCGAACTGTCCCGGCCAGAATTTAACACGTTAAAAAATGAGCGGGTTGTTCACTTTCAAAAATTATTGGTTGAAAAAATTGCCCGTGAGTTGAATGGCTTCGATAATATATTTTATGAAATCAGTAATGAACCCTGGGCAGACAACGGAATTCAAACCACTTTTTTACATAAAACATTGAAACCCCGGGAGTCGCCAGGTTGGCTTCTTTGGTCAACATCGGCCTCTCCAGCTGCCATGGCCTGGCAAAAAGAAATAGCCGGAACTTTCCGGAAGACAGAAGCTGCCTTACCTAAAAAACATCTTCTTGCCCAGAACTACAGTAATTTTAAGGAAAATCTCACCGAAGTGGATGATCAGATCGATATCATCAACTTCCATTACGCCTGGCCTGAAAGTGTGGAAGACAATTACGGCTGGAACCGGCCGGTGAGCTTTGACGAATCCGGGTTTGCTGGCAGTGATGACACTACCTATCTCGGTCAGGCCTGGGCTTTCATGTTATCGGGTGGCGCCATCTTTAACAACCTTGATTATTCATTTTATCCGGGAAAAGAAGATGGCACCGGAATCAATCAGGCACCCGGAGGTGGAAGTACAAGGCTTCGCAAACAACTCAAATTTCTCCATGATTTTCTGGCTGGTTTTGCCTTTCAAAAAATGCAACCGTCCCGGCATCTTGTACACCATTCACCAGGTATGGAAGGTTATTGTCTGGCCGAAACGGATAAGGCCTATGCCTTTTATTTCCAGGGCCGGAATCAGGGAAAAGTATTCCTTGAGATACCGCGGGGTCTTTATGCAATGAAAATATATCTTCCGGATGAGGGAAAATTGTGGAAGGAAATAGAATGGAATAATAACGATACTAAAACGGGTATCGACATTCCGCTCAACAGCCGGGTCGCCATCAGGCTGGATAGGAAGTGAAAAAAAATCCCGGTTCCTGACAGGAATAAAATCGCGAATTACAAATGGAAAGAGAGCTATTTATAAATTAAAAATTGAAAGGCAATGTCCAAATTACAGAATCCCGTTGCATGGTTTGAAATTCCGGTAAAAAACCTGGAAAGAGCCGTTGCATTTTATCAGGAAATACTGGGATGTGAATTGTCCGTCCAGGATTTCGGCGGATTGAAAATGGGTTGGTTTCCCATGACCACGAATGCCCCCGGCACCAGTGGTTCTCTTGTTCAGCATGAGTCGTATGTACCTTCTTACCAGGGAAGTATGATCTATTTTTCGGTCGATGACATCAATTTAACGCTCGAAAAAATTGAACAAAATGGTGGCAAAATTCTGAATCCCAAAAACAGCATCGGTGAGTTTGGTTATGTCGCCCATTTTGAAGATTCGGAGGGCAACCGGGTCGCTCTGCATTCCGATCGTTAACGATCAGGGCAGTGATCGATACCTGACCTGGAGCATTTCAGGGATTCCCGGCCAGTTTATGGATCAGACCGCGAAATACCAGACCATGAAATGGAAATACCGCATACCAATAAAATCGCCCCCATAAACCTCGTGGCCGAAACGTGGCGGTCTGGGTTAACCATTGGTTTTCAATTTTGAATTCCAGCCAGGCCTCACCTGGCAACTTCATCTCAGCGAAAAGAAGCAGGCGACCTTCTTCGCGGTTGCTATACAGTACTCTCCAAAAATCAACGGCATCTCCGACCGAAAGGGACACGGGATTGGTCCTTCCACGACGCAATCCCACACCGCCGAATAATTGGTCGACAAATCCGCGCAGCTCCCATAATCCGTTGGCAAAATACCACCCGTTTTTACCGCCTATGCTCCAGATCATATCCTTACATTTCTCCAGATCCCTGATCTTTTCAGAACGCTGATCGGTCAGACAGCCAAATGTTGGCACCTCAATAAATGCGGAAATACCATGATTAAAACGACCGCTCACCAAAGAATCTTTCCAGCTCGACAAGATCCGGTTTTCTTCAACGGCAGCCAGCGTCCTGTGCAATGCCTCTGTATAACTCAACGGCTCTATATCCAATAGATCCTGGAGATCCGTATTCCGGCATACCACTTCCACTTTCATACTGTCAACCAACGATCTGGACAGCTTATAGGAAGTGGAAGTGACAAAGTACAACCAATATGATGACAACCGGGGAGTCATTACCGGCACGGTATAAATGCGACACCGGAGCTTCCTTACCCGGGCATAACCCAACAGCATGTCCCGGTAAGTCAGTATGTCTGGACCCCCGATATCAAAATTTCGGTCATAGGTTTCCGGACACTGTATGCAGCCCATCAGAAAAGAAACTGCATCCGGGACCGCAATGGGCTGACACCGGGTATTTAGCCATCTGGGGGCAATCATCAGGGGCAGTTTTTCCACCAAATCTCGAATAATTTCAAAGGAAGCGCTACCAGACCCGATGATAATTCCCGCCCTTAAAGTGGTTAAATGATAGGGACCGTGTCCCAACTCTTCTTCAACCGCCTTCCGGGATAACAAATGACTGGAGAGCGATTGTTCATTAATAATACCACTAAGATAGATCACCTGAGTCACCTGAGTTTGGCCAACTGCCAAACGGAAATTACGGGCAGCTGTCAGTTCAAGTACCGAGTAATTCCCGGACGTTGACATCGAGTGCATCAGGTAAAATGCCACATCGACGCTGGATGGAATATTCTTTAAAGTGGAGGGGGCATAAAAATCAACCTCAATGATTTCCAGCTTTTCGCGGATTACGGCAGGTGGATGAAAACGGTTTCTGTCCCGGACACAACATACTACTTCAAAGCCTCTGGCAACGAGGGCAGGTAGAAGACGCTTTCCAATATATCCGGTTGCTCCCGTCAGTAAAATTTTCATGGAGAGGAAACAAAGATTCCGGAGAACTGTTTGTGGATGCTTCATCCTGAATCCAGGATGCACCCTTAAAAATTTTCATCATAAAAGCTTGCATATACCATAGTATTACTATTATATTTGCACGTCTTTATGATATAGATGCAAACTATACTATCTCAAATCAGCCTCAATGTTAATGACCGGATCTACCTGAAGCATCCGGAATCCAGTGCGCTGGGGAGAAAGATCATCGCAGGAAGCATTGCCCTGATCGATGAAATCGGTTTTGAAAGTTTTACTTTCCGCAAATTAAGTCAGCATATTGATTCCACTGAAGCATCGATATACCGTTATTTTGAAAGCAAACACCGTTTGTTGATCTACCTGATCGCGTGGTACTGGTGTTGGATGGAATTCCGGTTATTGTATATCATCGCGAATATTGACGATCCCGAAGAGAAACTGAAAAGGGCCGTAAAATTATTGACGGAAAAAACCGAGTCCGGGTCCGATTTACCCGACGTCGATGAAGTGAAATTGCATCGCATCGTAATTTCGGAATCATCTAAAACTTACCTGACCCGGGAAGTTGACCAGGAGAACCGCGAAGGTTTGTTCAGGCCTTACAAGCAACTGGTAGAACGTATCAGCGAATTGATTCTGGAGATCAATCCGGATTACAAATATCCTCACATGTTGGCCTCTACCGTCATTGAAGGTGCTCATCATCAACGATTTTTTGCCGAGCATCTTCCAAAATTAACCGATCAGGTGAGTGGAGAAGATTCGATCGTGATGTTTTATCAGGAGTTGGTCTTACAGACCATAAAACCCAAAAACATATGAGAACGGATCGTTTGTACTTCCCCAATAATGTGATGATACTGGTCTTGCTCTCCGTATTGTGTTCGGTATTTTTCTCACCCTCCAATGAATTGACATCGAGTGATCGAAAAATAACCCGGATCTGTCTTGATCTTGAATCGGATGTCGAAAAAGAAACCAGACAATTCAGCAACTTTGAAGACGAAGATCCGCATCAATTTATCGGGTTCACGCCGAATGATCCGGTAAAAAAAGCTGACGAAGATGAATATCTGGAGTATATCCCGATTATTCACCCCGGAATCATTACCCCCCCTCCCGAAGCTGATAGTTAATATTGCTTTTTCAATTTTGAAATAAAGCAAAACGGATCCTTCTGCAAACCGTTTCCAATGGTTGCAGGTACTCTCAACCTTAATTAAAAACCTAATCTTTTCAGTCATATGAATGATAAGAGTTTTGGTGGTCTCTTTTCCACCCTTCGCAATGATATTCCCGCCAGTATTGTCGTATTTTTCGTGGCGGTGCCCCTTTGTCTCGGCATTGCCCTGGCATCGGGTGCTCCCTTGTTTGCCGGTATTATTGCCGGTATTGCCGGTGGTATTGTAGTCGGAATGGCCAGCGGTTCAGCCGTAGGGGTCAGCGGTCCGGCTGCAGGGCTGGCTGTTATTGTCCTCAGTTCCATTGAGAGTCTGGGAGGATGGCAGATTTTCCTGGTCGCTGTGGTCCTGGCCGGTATTATTCAGATCATCCTGGGTTATCTGAAGCTGGGTACTATAGCCTATTACTTTCCTTCCAGTGTTATCAAAGGAATGCTGACTGGAATTGGTCTGCTGATCATTCTCAAACAAATTCCACATGCCGTTGGATATGACAGCGACTATGTGGGCGATCTGACCTTCAGACAATCCGATCAGGAAAATACTTTTTCAGCCTTAGGTAATATGTTGCAATATATTTCACCGGCGGTTTTTATGATTACCCTGATTTCACTTCTTATCCTGTTACTATGGGAAAATGTCCTGGTCAAAAAGAGCAAAATATTTGGAATTATCAATGGACCCCTGGTGGCGGTAGTTGCAGGGATTCTGCTGAACTATGCTTATCAGCAAGGTATTTTTTCCTGGAGTCTCAGGGAATCGCAGGTCGTTCAATTACCGGTTTCCGAAAGTATTGGTGAATTTTTCCGGCAATTTACGATGCCTGATTTCTCACAACTCGCCAATCCTCAGGTTTATCTGGTAGCTTTTGTTATAGCCGTTATTGCCAGTCTGGAAACACTCCTTTGCGTGGAAGCGACCGACAAAATCGATCCCGAAAAAAGGATCACTCCGACTAACCGGGAATTAAAGGCTCAGGGATTGGGCAATATCGTTTCGGGACTGATCGGTGGTCTGCCGGTAACCCAGGTCATTGTGCGCAGCAGTGCCAATATCACCTTTGGTGGCCGGTCTAAAATGTCGACCATCATTCACGGTTTTCTTTTGTTGATCAGTGCCATTGCCATTCCAAAAATCCTCAATTTAATACCTCTGGCCACCCTGGCCGCCATTTTATTGGTTGTGGGTTATAAACTGGCCAAACCTGAAATCTTTCGTGAGGTATACCACCAGGGTCGCGAACAGTTTATTCCCTTTGTGGTGACCGTTTCTGCAATTTTGGTAACCGATCTGTTAAAGGGTATTATGGTCGGGATGGCTTTCGCTGTATTTTTTATTTTACGGAATAATTTCAAGAACCCTTATTACATCTGGAAAAATGGACACCAGGAAGGGGAAGAATACATCATCACTTTGTCGGAAGAGGTTTCTTTTCTGAATAAGGGAAGTATTCTTCAGATGCTCAATCATGTACCTGCCAATTCAAAGGTGGTCATCGATGCCACCCGGTCAAAAAGCATACATTACGACATTATTGAAGTCATCAGGAATTACCTGGTTCATGCCCGGTCGATCGGGGTCACCGCTGAGGTAAAAGGATTAAATCTTAGTGATCATTATCATCAGAAAATATCAATATAAATGAGAACATTAACAAAAGCAATGCAGGAGGCACTGACCCCTGCTCAGGCTATTCAACTTTTAAAAGACGGCAACGCACGTTTTGTCAAGAATCTTAAATACAATCGCAATCTGCTACAACAGGTAAACGAAACATCGGATGGCCAACATCCCTTTGCTGTAATCCTGAGTTGCATTGATTCACGTACTTCGGCCGAGTTGATTTTTGACCAGGGTTTGGGTGATATCTTTAGTGTGCGTATTGCCGGAAATATCCTGAACGAAGACATTCTTGGCAGTATGGAATTTTCGTGTAAAGTAGCCGGAGCCAAAGTCATTATGGTGCTTGGTCACACTAAGTGCGGCGCCGTTAAAGGTGCTTGCGACGGCGTCAAAATGGGAAATCTAACCGTCCTTCTCAACAAATTAGCACCAGCCATTGCCGAAGAAAAAACGGTATTGGAAAACCGGAATGCTACCAATGGTGAATTTGTGGACAAAGTTGCTACCATAAACGTGCATCTTACAATCGAAAATATTCTTGAAAGAAGTCCGATCATCAGGGATATGGTGCATCGTAGAGAAATTGCGATTGTCGGAGGCATGTATGATGTAGAAACCGGGATTGTTGAATTTAAGGATGAGATCCCGGAATCATGATTCGGTTAAAAGCAATATTGCTGATAGCCAGCGGCTGGTTGTCCACTCCCCTCTTTAGCCAGGGGGAAGTGGGCAACTGGCTCATGTATAGCGGTATAAACCGGATTGCTGACCATTGGAGTATTCATACAGAAGTTCAATATCGATTGCACACCGTACTCCCGGACGATATCGAACAGCTCCTCTTGCGGACCGGCATCAACTATCATCTTTCTCCTTCCGCTTTTGTCACCGGCGGTTATGGCTATATCGCATCCTATGATTTTGATGGTGACTACCGGATGGCTGATAAAATCGAACACCGGATTTGGCAGCAACTGATAATGACCAATCTTCTGGGAAGGATCAAGTTTGAACATCGTTACCGTCTGGAACAACGGTGGGTCGAATCCTTGTATAGCAACCGGATACGCTACCGAGTGATGGCATTCATCCCCCTCAACCGGCCATCGATAGAGGCAGGAACTCTTTTCGCCGGAGTCTACGATGAAGTCTTCCTCAACACGCGGGATAGCTTTTTTGACCGCAACCGGCTGTATGGTGCCCTGGGTTATCAGATATCCACTGCCACCGGGATTCAGGCAGGTATCCTGCATCAACAGGTGGGGCCACTGGGCAAATGGTATTTGCAGCTGGCTGTCACGGTGAATCCCGACTTACGAAAACAGCCACCGGCAAACTGAAGGCAATACAAGCAGACAAAGCCATGATCCTCTTTAAAAATGGGGGGCTAACCGCACCGTAGCGATCTTTTTTGCAATAAATCCAAAAACTTTAACACATGCTTAGGACATATTGGACCCTAAATACACGTACTTATAAAGATCGTTATGAAAACAGCTAACATTCTCCTGGTCATTTTTGCGTTTATCGCCATTGGAATCTATTCGAAATACATCAGAGCAGCAATCAGTTACCACCTCGGACGCTCTGCTGATTGAAATAATGGCTGAAAATTATCTGCGACTACACGTTTTGCTTTATCCACTGGACGATACTGCTAAATAACGGCATTTTCTACCCTTCAGGCAAAGTCGTTTCTTCACCGGCAATCAGCTCATAGATCCGGTCGACATCTTTAAATTCGGGATTATACTCCTCCCCGACAAATCGCATCAACCGATCAAGAATTCTTACAGAAGGGATATTCGATTTACAGACCACAGCGGTGATTTTCGATAGATTCAGGACGGTGAGGGCATAACGGATCAGGCCAGATCCAATCTCCAAACCATAACGCCGGCCCCAGTACTTGCGTAGAAGCCGGTAGCCAATCTCCGCCTCATCTCCTTCTCCTCTGACCAGGGCACAGGTACCTACCAATTCGTTATCCCGGTTGACTACTGCCCAGACACGGATACCTAAGTGGGGTTGACTATAAATCCTGATCAAATGGTCCAGATTTTCACGAATCGCTTGTTCCGAAAGATCGGGATCAACCACTGAGTAACGTAATACCTCCGGGTCACTCTGCAATTCATAAAAGGCCAGGTAATCAGCCGCTTGTAGTTGCCGAACCAGTAGATTTTCAGTCTGAAACAAATACATATCCTGGAAATTAAAGTAATGTACCACTCAGTTAAGTTAATGATATCAACCTGATAAATTGACAATTTTTGACCTATCTTGCGACATCAAGTTGGCTCTTTGGCATGAAGCGAAACTTCCCTTATATTTTCTTTCTGATCCTGCTTTTTTTAGTATCAACCGCTTTTTTCGGGCTCATCAAGGACTTCCTGTTGGCGGTATTCTGGTCTGTGGTGTTGGCCGTTCTTTTTCACAGTTGGTACCGTAAAATATTGAACCGTCTGAATGGCAAACGCAATGCAGCAGCAGCACTGACGCTATTGGCCATCCTGCTTATGGTTATTTTGCCTCTTTTCCTGATAGGATATGCTGTTACAGTCGAAGCCATGACTTTCTATAAAAATATCCAGACCGGTGAAATCAATATACAACAGTGGGTAGATAACATCAGGGAACAAGGTCCGGCCGTAGAACGTTTCCTGGAACGAATGGCACTCGATGTCAATCAGTTTAAGACTTCCCTCAATGAATCGGTAGCTAACATTTCGAAGATCATTGCAACCAAGGTTTTCAATTTCACCCAAAACTTTTTGGGCTTCCTGATTCAGTTTTCCATTATGCTGTATATCCTTTACTTTTTCCTCCGCGATGGTGCCCAGCTGATTGAAAGATTGATCTGGGTCTTACCGATTGGTGACGAGAAAGAGCGCACCCTTCTCCGTCGTTTTGAAAGTGTTTCGCGGGCTACGGTCAAAGGTAGTCTGGTGGTGGCCATGACCCAGGGGGCAGCAGGAGGTCTTCTATTTTTTGCCGTAGGCATCCCAGGAGCGGTTCTTTGGGGAGTCCTGATGACTCTCCTATCGCTGCTACCCCTGGGCAGTGGAGTCGTCTGGTTACCCGCAGCTGTTATCCTTTTTGCCCAGGGGGAAGTTGGCAAAGCGCTGATCATCGTAATAACCGGCTCACTTTTTATCGGCCTGCTGGATAATGTGCTTCGTCCCCGGCTGGTCGGCAGTGACACTAAGATGCCTGATTACCTCGTGTTGCTCTCAACTTTGGGAGGTTTGACCTGGTTTGGCATTTCGGGTTTTGTACTGGGCCCGATGATCGCCGCCTTTTTTGTGACTTTCTGGCAAATGATGGGTGACGACGAAGCTAGCGAGACCGGCTGATTTCTGCCAGGCGCTGCAGGACAGGCACTTTCTCCAGGGTATAATTTTCCGATTCGACCGAGAAAGGTGGATCCGGCTTGAGGAGGTAACCCGGTTCAAGATAATGACCTTCATCCAGAAAATGTACCAGTGGCTCCAAACCGAGAAACTCCACAGGATCATTGATCGCATCTTCCAGGAAATCGTAAAACTCGATCTCCAGATCATCGACCTCTCCGGTATCGGCCATCAGATACCAGACACTTCCCATTCGCAGGAAATACTGATCTCCGAGACAATCCTGGGCAAAGGGTATGTCACCCTGCCGCAGAGCCGGATAAAACCGGAATAGGGCCTCATCACCTTTCCATACTCTTTTCAATGAATGCCATTCCGGTGTCAGCACACAACCACGGATGTGCAACCCTCCGTTAAAGGCGATGACACCATTGATTTCTTGATAGAAATCACGAAGATCATCCGGCAACTCTTCCCAGGTTTCACGGTCAGTAATGGCTTCACCGAGATACAACACACCTTTAAATTCCATGGGGAGATATTTTACGGACCATCAGGCTATCGGTTTATTCAATGCGGATGCGGTACCTCCATTCAGTTGGTCTCTGATGACTCGTGCACCACTGAGCCAACCGATTTACTCTTGATGTAGTTTAACAACCGCCGGGCGGTCTTTCGTTTGATTTCTTTCTCGAGTGCCCGGTTTATTTTATCCAGGGAGTATTGAAATTTGAATGATATCGAGTCTTTCTTAATCTCCACAATACGCAGACTGTACGACTTGGGATCGATCTGATCCTTATAAATTTCGAGAGCCCGGATAAGGTCTTCTTCCAGCTCCTCTACGGTACCCTCAAAATTTACATTCAGTTCAAAAGGAATACTGACCCGTTTGATCTCACCCCGGGTATAATTGATCACCTCTGAGTGATATGCTTTGTCATTGGAGATGAAAATCAGGTCTTCATCTTCGTTGATCATGGCCAGTTTTGTCAGCGTGATATCCACAACTTTACCTTTCTGGTCTCCAATTTTCACATAGTCTCCAATGGTAATCTGTTTGGAGAATACGATTACAAAACCGGCAATAATCGAAGAAATAAACTCCTTGGAGACAATAGCAATGGCTGCCGCCACAATACTAAGCGACGTAAAGACCACCCTGATGTCTATTCCCGATAGACTCAACATAAAAAACACGACTGCCATCGCAATGATCAGTACATAAATGTTTTGGACCCCGGTGGTAATATTATCCTGACTGTTGTACCGCATCCCTTTCCGGATGCGGTAAATAATCATCAACAGTGAAATGGCCAGGTTTAATCCGGTTGCAAACAGGAAAAACCCGAACAGGTTGTAGAGAAAATGAGACCAGGGTGGTGGCAGATGTGAAAAAGGATGTGTCCACCACAGGAAGGAGAGGATCAGGACTATAACGATCTTGCCGGCCAGAGTCAAAAGTACTTTACGTGCCATACCAAGTCAAACTGAATCGGGCATAAAGTTCGTGATTTTTTCAGACTACCTGTCACGATTTTGAATCGGGCAATAAGGACCAGACGATTGACCACCCCGAACCAAATCTGATCCGAAATCGCGTTTGAGATAATATGACAGTGCAAACGCAAGACTCAACCTGGTCAAAATCGTTAGTTTTGCAACCTTCTTTGAATCGGTATGTTTAAAAGCGTTATGATGAAAAAAGTACTGTTCCCTATCTTACCAAGCCTGGTCTTGACCTTATCGGTTTTACAATGGGGTTGTGCCCAGCAGTATCCCGATCTGACCACCAGCGAACTACAGATTTCTGTCGAGACCATTTCTGATGACTTCAGGAATCCATGGAGTTTTGCCTTTGTACCCGGAGGCGATCTGTTGGTCACCGAAAAAGATGGCCAGTTATTCAGGCTGAGTAAAGGCGCCAAAATGGAGATCACGGGCCTTCCAGAGATCTACGTCAGAGGTCAGGGTGGTTTGATGGAAGTGGAGACCCACCCGGCTTATGCAGAAAACGGATGGATTTATCTGACCTACGGTTCAGCAGACACCCGGAGCGGCGGCGGGAATACCACAGTCATGCGGGCCCGGTTGGAGGGCAATACCTTGATCGATCAGCAAGTGATCTTTAAAGCGATACCCGAAAGTACCCGGGGCCAACACTGGGGCGGACGTCTGGCTTTCGACCGGGAAGGCTACCTGTACGTTTCGGTAGGTGACCGGGGAGCTCGTGATGAAAATCCACAGAGTCTTGGTAATCATTGTGGGAAAATTCACCGCATTCATGACGATGGCAGCATACCCGAAGACAATCCCTTTATTAATCAGAAAGGCGCAATAGGATCGATATTTAGCTATGGCCACCGGAATCCTCAGGGGATGGCTTTAAACCCAACAACCGGCGAAATCTGGACCCATGAGCACGGGCCCCAGGGTGGCGACGAACTGAATGTCATCCGCAAGGGTAATAATTACGGTTGGCCGGTAATTACCTATGGGATTAATTACTCGGGTACTAAAATCACCGATATTACCGAAAAAGAAGGCATGGAGCAACCCGTAACTTATTGGGTGCCTTCGATCGCACCCTGTGGAATGACTTTTGTAACCAGCGATCAATATCCCACCTGGAAAAACAGTATCTTGCTGGGGTCACTAAAGTTCAATTATATACACCGGGTTAAACTGGAGGGTGACAAAGTTGTCTTTCAGGAAAAAATCCTGGATGGTTTTGGCCGGATGCGCTCCATCAAGCAAAGTCCTGATGGTTTTATTTATTTTTCAGTTGAAGGAAAAGGAGTCTTTAAAATAAATCCAGGATCGTAATATGAAAATGATTGTGTTTTCCTTATCTGGTCTGTTTATAAGTCTGTTCTATAAACAGGATGACAAATTGCTGCAGAGCATGAAAAGGGGTGAAGAAATTTATCAGGATTTTTGCATTAATTGTCACATGCATGAAGGTGAGGGAGTTGTCGGAGTCTTTCCACCACTCGCCGGTTCTGACTATTTAATGGAGAAAAGACAGGAGTCTATCTCTGCCGTCAAATACGGACAAAAAGGTGAGATAACCGTCAATGGTGTAAAATACAATAATATCATGCTGCCCTTGTATTTATCAGACGAAGAAGTTGCTGATGTTATGAATTACGTATTGAACAGCTGGGGTAACAAAGGGGAATTCGTGACCGTTGAAGAAGTTAAGGCCATTGAAGAATAGCGCATTTTTCATGTCGGATTTTACGACAGTTTCCAAAAATCCATTTTCAGAATTCATCTTCGAGAATGGCATAACGATAATTGTCTACCCATTCGCCTCCTATCGGTAAGATGGCCCGGCCCCGGCCTTCTCTCTGCATACCCAATCTTTCCAGCAACCGGATTGAACGCTGATTGTTGACCGCCACCCCTGCATAAACCCGATGCAGGCCCAACTCTTTAAAGGCAAATGACAGCACTCGTTTCAAGGCTTCGTGTGCAATACCTTTACCCCAATAGTCGGGAAAAAGGCTAAAGTGAATTTCCGCACTGCGAAAGCGTTCAGGGGCCAGACTAAGTCCGGTTATACCGAATACTTCACCACTCGTTTTTTGGCGTATGGTCCACTCATACAGGGTACGTCTCTGGTTTTGCCTGTCTTCAATCGGTCCTGCCATCATGGCCCGGGTTATCTCGGGGTTGCCCGGGCTTCCTATGGTATTGTATTGTTCTATCAATGGTTCACAGTGCAGTGCATGAATCACCGTTAAATCGTCCCAATCGGTTTCCTTTAGAAAAAATCTTTTTGTTTCTAAATCCATCAATCTGTTTTCAAAACTTCAGGATATAAAACAGTTACTTCTTTTTCCTGGTTTTTGATTTCTGCTCAATTTCTTCGATCTCTCGCAATAGCGACTGAATATCTTCCGAAAATGCTCCGGATTCAGACCGGATACTATCCCTTTCTTCGTCTGACATCCGGAGTACGGCAACCGGATGACCAAGCCAGGACTCGATCCGGGTGAGCACTTCTCTCTCTTCCTCGCTGCAAAATGAGATCGCCAGCCCCTTCTGATCGCCTCTTCCAGTGCGACCTACCCGGTGAACATAGTATTCAGGTTGTTCCGGAAGATCATAGTTGACCACCAAACCAATACCGGGAATATCGATGCCCCGACCGCTGACATCTGTGGCGATCATAACCCGGATCTCCCCTTCCCTGAATCGCCGTAAAGCATCGGTACGCTCTTTCTGATCAAGTCCGCCGTGCATCATCAGGGTGGGAATCTCTACCCGCTCCATCGCCCTCGCAACCCTTTCAGCCCGTACCCGTGTACGGACAAATACCAGGATCTTCTCCTGGCTGTGTTGCCTGATCAGTTTCTCCAGATAAACCCGCTTCTCTTCCGGTGGGCTGTAAAAAACGCAATGTTCGACGTTTTTCGATACGGGATCTTTAGGCGATAACTGGATACGGATGGGTTTGTGCACCAGCGAATAAGCTACCTGCTTAATCGAATCATTGATGGTGGCCGAAAAAAATAAGGTTTGTTTTTTCTTCGGCAAAAGGCGGACTAAAGACCGGATATCCCGGATAAACCCCAGATCCAACATATGATCTGCTTCATCCAGAATGAGGATTTCCACAAAACCGAGGTCTAACTTGCCTTGGGCATGCAGATCAAACATCCGGCCCGGCGTGGTCACCAGTATATCGATCCCTGCTTCCAGGGTATTGATCTGGGCATCCTGGCCGACACCTCCGTGCAAAGCCAGAACATTGATCGCAGTACCGCGGCCCAAAGTCTGAAAGATTCCGGCTACCTGCACGGCCAGTTCGTGGGTGGGTACCATCACCAGGCACCGGGGAGATCTGCCTTTGGTCTTCCGGCGGGTCCGGGTCAACAGCAAATGCATCACCGGAATGACGAAGGCTGCCGTTTTTCCGGTACCCGTCTGAGCAATGGCCAGCACGTCTTCTCCCTTCAGGATGGAGGGGATGGCCTTAAACTGAATATCAGTTGGTCGACGGTATCCGGCTCCTTCCAGATTTTCTTTAATAATGTCAGCAATAAAGTAGTCAGCAAACCGCATAACCGTCGAAATCCCAAAGATAGTTGATTCAACTGATCAACAGGATCTCGTCTAAGAAGTTGGGGCTTATATGTAAATAATCATATATTTGAGTCCTTGTCTAAGCGTCTCTTTAGCCGAAAATACCGGATCATTAATCATTAACCAAATCCTTCATTAGCCTATGATAACGCAACAATCTCAGCGCCTTATTTTGCTGTTTGCCATCAGCCTTGGTGGAGTAGTGTCTGCTTTTGGGGCAGCGCAACAACCAGTGGTCGATACTGGCGCAACCGCCTGGATGCTGGTTTCCACAGCACTTGTGTTGCTGATGGTACCAGGATTAGCTATGTTCTATGGTGGATTGGTCCGGACAAAAAATGTGCTTGGAACCATGATGCACAGCTTTGCTGCCATGGGGATCATGACGATCCTATGGATTATTGTCAGTTATTCCATGTGCTTCGGCCCCAATGTATTGGGTGGTTGGTTTGGCTGGAACAGTGATTTTATCTTCCTGAAAAGCCTGGATGATTCGATCCTTGACGCGGGTGTTCCGGAATATGTTTTTAGTATGTTTCAGGCGAAATTTGCCATCATTACCCCTGCACTGATTGCCGGAGCTTTTGCAGAAAGAGTTAATTTCAAAGCCTATTGTTTTTTTATTGCTTTGTGGGGCCTACTGATTTATAACCCACTATGCCACTGGGTCTGGGCAGAAGACGGATTTCTATTTAATCTCGGTGCCAACGGAGCCATTGATTTTGCCGGTGGCACGGTAGTGCATATTTCGGCAGGTGTAAGCGGTCTGGTAGCAGCCATTTATCTCGGGGCACGCCGGGGATTTCCAAAAACCAATATGCCTCCCAGCAACCTGGTTATGACCATGATTGGTGGTGGCCTTTTGTGGGTTGGCTGGTTTGGATTTAATGCAGGAAGTTCCGTGTCAAGCAGCCTGCTTACCGCTCAGGCTCTAACGGCGACCCAGGTAGCAGCTGCTGCCGGTGCACTCACCTGGATCGTGGTCGAAGGCTGGCATCAGGGTAAAGCCACGGCTTTGGGACTTATCTCCGGAGTGTTGGCTGGTCTGGTGGCGGTCACCCCGGCAGCGGGCGTCGTTCAGCCTTTTGGTGCCATGATGCTGGGTATCCTGGCCTCAGTGTTGTGCTACGGCGGTATTTTGCTCAAGAACAAGCTGGGGTACGATGACAGCCTCGATGCTTTTGGAATTCACGGCGTTGGGGGCATCGTCGGCGCTATCCTGCTTAGCTTTTTTATCCGGGAAAGCTGGATGGAGGATGCCGCAGCTGCTGCGGGTGGCTCCTGGACGGTGATCCAGCAACTGGGAGTACAGGTCCTGGCCGTATCGATTGCCCTGGTTTACGCCGGAGGCGGAACCCTGTTGATCCTTTGGGTCGTCAATAAGCTGGTTCGCTTCCGGGCCACGCCGGAAAAAGAAATGCAGGGTCTGGATACCGCCTATCATGGAGAAAGTGGATATGGAATGCTTAATCCCAACTAAACATTGAATGCTATGAAACTGATAACTGCGATCATTCGGGAATCCCAACTGGATCAGGTGCGGGAAGCGCTGATCGAAGCCGAAATCACCCGGATTACCGTCAGCCGGGTATCCGGTCACGGAAGACAAAAAAGTGAATCGATTTACCGGGGAAAAAAAGTAGTGCCCAGCCTGGTGCCTAAGATTAAGCTGGAAATTGCGGTCAACGATAACTTTGTTGATATCACTGTCAATACCATTATTGCCGCTGCCAGTTCCCGGGAAGGGCATGATACAACGGAACACGGAAAAATCGGAGACGGTAAAATTTTTATTACCCCACTGGAAGAATGCATCCGGATCAGAACAAATGAGCGGGGTCCGGAGGCCATTTAGGATTAAGCTGTCGTGGCAACTCTTGACCTTGATGAAGGTTCTTCTTATAGCTATTTACCTGCATTCGTTGGCGCTACCTCCTTCATTATTACAAGGTATTCCTTATTTTACCCATCGATCGCTATGCGTATGAATCGAAGAAATTTGTTGAAAATGACGGCGATGACTGCAGGAATTGCAGGTCTGCCCCTCTCCCTGGCTTTAATGCCAGGTTGTAAACCTGCCGCAACTCCCGGCTGGAAATCGACCATTTTCAACGATGAAGAGGCTCTGATGATTGAAACGTTAGCTGACATTATCTTACCGGCCGGCACGGATAGCCCTGCTGCTTCCGCTGTTGGCGTACCAGCATTCATCGAGCGGATAGTCCGTGGTTGCCTGTCACCGGCTGATCAAGGTCGCTTTCGCCGGGGAATGATGGATCTGGAGGATGATTTTCGCCTGAAAACCGGCCAAAGGTGGCTGGATGTAAGGAGGGAAGACCAGGTCAGGTATATTTCAATACTGGACCAACAGGCATTCACCGGTCAGGAATCAGAGATCATCCACGCCTATCGTCAGCTCAAAGAATGGACTTTACGGGGATACTACACTTCCGAGCCAGTGATGAATCAACAATTGGATTATCATGCCATTCCTGGTGAATACCGGGGATGCATCGAAATGACTCCGGAGACCAAAGCCTATGTCGATAACAATGTGACCGGGTAGTGCCCTGGCATGAAGAAACAAGATATGGCAAGATCCAATGAATTTGAAGCAATTGTTGTCGGATCAGGTATCAGTGGTGGCTGGGCCGCAAAAGAATTGTGTGAGAAAGGACTCAAAACGCTGGTCCTCGAACGGGGACGAAAACTTGACCACGTTGGAGGTTATATTACAGCAGCGACAGCACCCTGGGAATTTGAGCACCGCGGCAGGATCACCCGCAAGGATCGGGACATCTTTCCCATCCAGAGCACTGTGTATGCTTTTAATGAGGGTACCCGTCATTTATGGGTGAAGGATACCGAGCACCCCTACACCTCGACAGCTGATGGGCCGGAGTACCGGTGGATCAGGGGTTACCATGAAGGTGGCAGGTCGATCATGTGGGGAAGGCAGTGCTATCGCTGGAGTGACCTGGATTTTGAAGCTAATCTCCGCGAAGGAATTGAAATCGACTGGCCCATCCGGTACCGGGATATTGCCCCCTGGTACAGTTATGTGGAAAAATTTGTCGGGATTAGTGGACAGACTGAGGGTATCGCCCATTTACCGGACGGCGATTTTCTTCCACCCTTCGAAATGAATTGCGTTGAGAAGCATGTGAAGGCGGCTATTGAAAGTAGATTTCCCGGACGGTATATGACCATCGGCCGGGTTGCCAACCTGACCGTTCCCCACAATGGCCGGGGTCAATGTCAGCGACGTAACTTGTGTTACCGGGGGTGCCCCTATGGAGCTTACTTCAGTAGTCAGAGTTCGACCCTGCCCGCTGCTCAACAAACCGGAAATCTCACTCTGATGACGGATACGGTGGCTACTCAGTTAGTCTTTGACAAGAAAATCAGAAAGGTCTCCGGAGTCCGGGTGATTGATACCCAAACCGGTCAGGACAACCTATATACAGCACCAGTGATCTTTCTCTGCGCTTCAACCCTCAATAGTACCTGGCTCCTGTTGAATTCAGCCAACGAGGAATTTCCCGAGGGTCTGGCCAATAGCAGCGGGGTTCTGGGCAAATACCTGATGGATCATCAATACCGGGCTGGTGCCATGGCAACTTTTGATGGTTTTGAAGATCAATATTATTTTGGCGGCCGGCCCAATGGCATTTATATTCCGCGATTCCGCAATGTCACGGAAAGACATCCTGACTTTATTCGCGGTTATGGTTACCAGGGGAGCGCCTTCCGGCCCGGTCCGGAAAGAGGTGAGTCAATAGCCGGTACTGGTGAAGACTTTAAGAATAGCCTGGCCAGGCCGGGGCCCTGGCAGATGCGGATCGGAGGTTTTGGCGAAGTGCTTCCCTATGCCGATAACCAGGTATCCCTTAATCATGACATATTGGATGTCAATGGCCTTCCTACCTTGAACATTCATTGTCTGCACCAGGACAATGAAAGGATCATGCGTGAAGATTTCAAAAATCAGGCAGCCGAGATGTTGCAGGCAGCTGGGGGAAAGGATGTGCAGATCTACGATGGTATTGACTATCCCGGATTTGGCATCCACGAAATGGGTACCGCCAGGATGGGGAAAGATGCCCGCACCTCAGTCCTGAATCAATGGAATCAATGCCATGATGTAAAGAACCTCTTCATTACGGACGGTTCCTGTATGACCAGTGCCTCCTGTGTTAATCCATCGATAACCTACATGGCACTTACGGCAAGAGCGGTCGATTACGCGGTCAATCAGATGAAGAGAATGGAGTTATAGCAAGCCGGTCAATCCCTCTGCTGATCTCCAACCCCTACCAGAATTCCGTGATTTTTTAAAAATCACTCCATTCCCTGATTCATCTATCTGATTCCCTGCCTAATTTTAGAATTAAAAGTGATATGAAGACCATACAAATCATTGCCCTTCTGTTACCGGTGTTGGCGCGGGCCCAGGATTCCGGTCAAAAGGATTTTCCAAATCTGGGAATCTCCTTTACCATTCCTTCCGGATGGGTCGGTCAGGAAAATCAGTCTGGCTATCTGATGGGGTCTCATACCGACCCCGGAATCATCTTGGTGATGCCCCATCAGACAAAAGACCTGAACCAGCTGAGAGGGGAAGCAACCCAGGGAGTGCACGATGATCAGGGTACCTCCCTGATGCCCGAAGGCCCAGTTCAGGATTTTTCCACCAATGGTATCGAAGCCTTTTACCAGGGTACCGTCGGATATCAGCCGGCCAAAGCATATGCGGTCGGACTGATCAATCAGTATGGAACCGGAGTAACCATTATCGCGATGACAACGACCGATCAGTTTTCCGAAATGTACAAGAACCTGGCCCGTGAGGTAGCCGGCAGTGTCCATTTTTCAAAACCGGTGATTACGGAGTCAAAGAGCGGCTGGGGAGATATGCTGAAGAATGCACGGTTAACCTACATGCACTCATACAGTTCCAATAGTGGCAGTTACGGCGGTTATACCACGGGTGGAGGATTCAGTGATAAGGAGGTCATCGATCTTTGTGCCCTGGGATATTTTAATCACTCCAGTTCAAGCTCACTCTCAATTGATACCGGTGGAGCATTTGGTCATTCCAGTGATAGCGGGCAGGGTTCAGGTACCTGGAAGGTGATTGTCAACACCCAGGGACAGGATGTGCTTCAGCTCAATTTTTACAATGGAGAGGTATATGAGTATGTCCTATCCCTGGAAGACAATAAAACCTTTCTCAATGGAAGGAGGTTTTTCCGGACCTACGGAACCACTGCCGATGACGGTCCCAGTTGCAACTGATCTCCTATCCATGAAGGTTAAGGCAATTACCTTGCTGATAGTCTGATTTTTACAGAGAATCAATACTTTTACCGTTCAAAAGCAAAAAGTATGAAGTATCTCGCATTTATTCTGGTGTTCGTTTTTCTGGCCTGTAAACCTTCAACCGATCAGGCAGATAAGCAGACGGCTGTAGAATCTACCTTTCAATGGGAAATTGACCGGTTTGCCGATGTCCGGATACTTCGCTATCAAATACCTGATTTTGACCGGCTCTCATTGGATCAGAAAAAACTCGTCTATTATCTCACGCAGGCAGGATTGGCCGGGAGGGATATCATGTACGAGATGAACTACCGTCACAACCTGGAGATCCGCAAGGCATTGGATCGGATTGTCGGAAACTTTTCCGGAAATAAGGACTCGGAGGAGTGGAAGCAATTCCTGACTTACGCCAAAAGGGTGTGGTTTGCCAGTGGTATTCACCATCATTACAGCATGGACAAATTTAAGCCGGAATTTAGCCGGGAATACCTGGATATCCTGCTAAGTGAAACCAATACCCGGTTGTCACAGGATGCTGTGGAGGCAATCTTTAACCCGGATCTGGATCAAAAAAAGGTTAGTCTGGACCCCGGCAAAGACCTGATCGAGGCCTCAGCTGTTAATTTTTATGCCCCGGGGATTACCGAAAGGGAAGTCAGTGAGTACTACCGGAAATTGGCAGAGGGTGATGGTCCGGAACCGGTATCGCATGGACTCAACAGCCGGGTCATCAAAAACAGGGATGGTCGACTGGAAGAAGAAGTGTACCGTTCCGGAGGGCTCTATGGTCAGGCAATTGACCAGATTATCCATTGGCTGGATAAGGCCGTGACAGTTGCCGAAAACCAGAAGCAGGCCGATGCTCTCAGACTTCTGATTGACTACTACCGTACCGGAGATCTGAAGACCTGGGACGATTACAATATTGCCTGGGTCAAGGCTACCGAAGGAGATATCGACTACATCCAGGGTTTTGTTGAGGTATACAATGATCCGCTGGGATATAAAGGATCTTATGAGTGCATTGTGCAGATCAAGGACTTTGATGCTTCTGAAAGGATGCAGGTTTTGTCGGAAAATGCCCAATGGTTTGAAGATCATTCGCCAATCCTGGATGAACATAAAAAGAAGAATGTGGTTGGCATTACCTATAAGGTGGTCAATGTAGCGGGAGAGAGTGGTGATGCATCGCCGGCAACCCCGATTGGCGTCAATCTGCCGAATGCCAATTGGATCCGTGTCAAACACGGATCAAAGTCGGTGAGCCTCGGTAACATTATCGAAGCCTATGATCAGGCAAGTGGTCCCGGAATCCTTCACGAATTTGCCCACGATGAGGAAGAAATTGATCGCTCCGAGAAATATGGCAGCCTGGCTGATAAACTGAGTACCGCCCTCCATGAGGTCATCGGACATGCTTCGGGCCAGATCGAACCTGGAGTAGGCACCCCTAAAGAGACACTGAAGAATTACAGCTCAACCCTTGAAGAAGCCCGGGCGGATATCGTCGCCCTCTATTTTATCATGGATCCGAAAATGGCGGAATTGGGTTTGCTTCCCAACCTGGACGCCGCCAGGGCAGAGTATGATAATTTTATCAGTAATGGACTTCTAAAGCAATTGCGACGTCTGGAATTGGGTCAGGATATTGAGGAATCCCACATGCGAAACCGCCAATTGATTTCGGCCTGGGTCTATGAAAAAGGCCGGGCAGACAATGTCATTGAAAAAGTGACAAGAGACGGCAAAACGTACTTTAATATCAATGATTACGTACGACTGCGCCAGTTATTTGGAGAGCTGCTGAGAGAACTCCAGCGAATCACCTCCCAGGGTGATTTTCAAGCCGGTCAGGCCCTCGTTGAAAAATATGGGGTCAAGGTTGATACCGAATTACACGCTGAAGTATTGGAAAGGGTAAAAAAACTGAATATTGCTCCGTATGCCGGTTTTGTCAATCCTGAATTGGTGCCTGTCACCAACGAGTCGGGTGAAATCACCGACATCATTGTGTACTACCCGGATAATTTTGTGGAACAAATGCTGCAATACGCCCGGGAACATTCTTACCTGTAAAAATAGAATCGTCTTTTACACTGAGGTGACCGGAGCAAGCCAGGCGGAGAAATGTCGTAAAAAAGGTGCCTCCCGGACAATCCGCAGACCTCTGAGGTCCTGCCGGTTTTCCCAGACCTCAGAGATTACCTCGATGAGATAATCAAAATGACTTTGGGTATAGACCCGCCTGGGAAAGGCCAATCGCACCAATTCCCTGGGTCCGGGTACCGGTGCTCCCGTGGCATCGTACTTTCCAAACATCAGTGTACCCAACTCCACAGAGCGGACACCTCCTTCCACATACAAGGCATTCACTAATGCTACCCCCGGTAGTTCAAGCGCCGGGATTTGGGGTGCGAAAGCGCTGGCATCCAGGAATACGGCATGTCCTCCTGCCGGTTGCACCACCGGTACTTCCATCTCAACCAGTTTTTTTAACATATATTCGATGGTCGCATGCCGGTACTGTTGGTAGTCAGGCTCCAGTGCCTCCAACAATCCGACAGCCGTTGCTTCCAGGTCTCTACCTGCCAGACCACCATAGGTTGGAAACCCTTCCTGGAGGATCAGTGCATTTTTAAAATCTTCTGCCCACTGATCGTTCTGACAAACAAAAAATCCCCCGATATTGGCCAGTCCATCTTTTTTTAAGCTCATCGTAGCGGCATCGGCATACGAAAACATTTCACGGGCGATTTCGATCAGTGAACTTTCCGCATAACCAGGTTCCCGGGTTTTAATGAAGTAGGCATTCTCAGCAAAACGGCAGGCATCGATGATCAGCGGAATCTGGTATCGCTGCAGAAGTCTTTTCGTCTCCCGGATATTTTCCATGGATACCGGTTGACCACCTCCCGTATTATTGGTAACAGTAATCATGACAAAAGGGACGTGGTCACGCCTTTCATCAAGCAACGCCGCCAATTGATCCAGGTCCATATTTCCTTTGAAGGCATCATCAGAATGGAGGTTTCCGGCTTCCCGGCAAGGCAGATCCATGGCTAAGGCACCAGAAAACTCCATGTTGGCACGGGTGGTATCAAAATGACTGTTGTTGGGAATGATATGCCCCGGTTTTACACGGGTCAAGGCCAACAGTCGTTCCGCTGCCCGGCCCTGATGCGTCGGAAAAATATGGTCCATACCGGTAATATCACGCACGGTCCTTTCAAAATGTTTCCATGACCGGCTTCCGGCATAACTTTCATCACCCATCATCATGGCTGCCCATTGACGGGTTGACATAGCTCCGGTACCACTGTCAGTCAGCAGGTCGATCATACAATCTTCTGCATCCAGTAGAAAAACATTGTGATGAGCAGCCTCAAGCTTCCCAATTCGCTCATCCCTGCTGGTTACCTTCAGGGGTTCCGTCATTTTGATCCGGAAGGGTTCAAAAATGGTTTTCATTCATCAATACTTTTCTGATAGAAAATATTTCCTGTTACGGATCAGATCATTCTACAGATGACTCCTACTGATCCTGTGTCCTTTTTATCTGAGTAGCAGGGTACCCAGATAATCCGCAATAGCAACGGAAGAAGCTACTTTTAATGAAGGGAACAGTTCTTGATCCGATCATGAACAAAGATACGGATCTGAGTGTAAACTGCATTGTTCAACCTCCCACTCTGAATGGTTTCTCGGGTTAGGATTCGGGATCGAATATGCCATAGATCAACAACCTGCCTCCCCTATACTCAGGCAGGTTTACATTCTATCCTTCACCTCTGCAACCAGAACATTGGGTAGCGGTCCATTCTCCACGGCAGAATACCTGGTTTTTTCCTCCCCTCTGAGGCGGTCTTTATTGATTAGCTCCCACTCTACCCGATGGATCATTACATCAAAATCAAGCTGAGAAACCACCCGATCCTCCCGGTCGGGAAACATCTTCCGAAAGGGAAATTTGTGATTAACCCGGATGTTCAGCCGGTAGAAATCCGAAAGAGGAATTCCATCCGTGGTATTCGCAGGCACTTCAAGCGGGACTGGATCAGCTGTGCCCTCCTGCCATCCCGGTACCAGCCAGGGAGTAACTTCCGGATATACCCGGAGATCCCTCTGAAGGAGAACCTTTCTGGTCGGAAGCTTCCGTTCCCGCGTCCACCATAGGTCCTTCACGGCCTCCATCGCCCTGTAAGTCTCATCTAATGTTTCTACCGCTCCCAGCGTCTCCAGCGTGCTGTCAATGAGTCTGGTCATTGCTACTTCATAGGGTAAATCGCTGTTTAATGCCCGCATCCCCAGGGTAATCCCCAACACATTGGAATAGGCATCCTCAATGGAAAAGCTGGAATACCTTTCCGGAATCATCGGTACCATTGACGCTCCAAACCAGGTAGCAATCTCATGCCAGACCGAAATATCGTAAGCAATAGCCCCGGCCAGCAAACGACTATCCCCTTCTGAGAGACGCATTGAAAGATCCAGATGGAGGGATTTGGCTCCACCCTCATTCCTCATTTGAACTATAGCATCTTTCTCACCGTTCAATTCCCTGATCTGCATATAGAGGAAAGCAGTCCAGTCCGCCTGATCTCTCAGGTGCCCGAGATCAATGAAGCCACCTCTCAAGGTATAAATTATGCCATTACCTTCCTGATCCCCTCCCATGTACGCATGTGCACCCAATTGATCAATGCTCATTATTTGAGTGATTTTAACCATGGGCAAACCCACCATGCTCAGGTCTGAACCAAAGGAACAACAGGTACGAATGATCCGTTGAGGAACCTTATCCTGCTCTTCAATGCTCAACTCTGGGGCTCTGGCAACAACAACACTTGTACCCAACCAAAGAAATACAAGCATCAGATAATGATACCTGGTATTTATCCAATTAAAATGCCTTCTAATTCTAATGTCATTCAGACTCCGGAGCAGGCATTGAATTGATGTTTTGTTCTTACTCACCTATTGAAGTATATGGAAGGTTAAATAATAGTTACTGCAGACGATAACGGAGGTAGAACGAAAACGGAACGAAAATATGATAATTCATCAGCTGCTTTAACATGAACAGCAAGAATAATATTTCGGGTGCAGACTTGGTACCCTTGATTCCTCTGGGACAGACAATGATCCGACGCCTTGCAGATGTGGAATAATTGCCTAAATTAGACCGGTCAGACATCCCTTCAAACACTTAAAATTGGCTAACCCATGTTTCTTCGTATCAACCCGATGCTGCTTGTTTTTTTTCTTTTTACATCAGGCCTTGGCTTCACCCAGACCCGGACCATGTCCAAGGCGCCAGCACTTATCCAGGCTGCGCCCGAATCGGTCGGTATGTCACCGGAAAGAGTAGCAAGAATCGATCAGATGTGTCAGGATGCAGTCTCCCTGGGGCAAATTCCCGGAGTGGTGGCATTGGTAGCTCGACATGGTAAAATTGTCTATTATAAGGCTTTCGGTCAGGCAACCTCCGAAGGCCGCCTGCTAAAGACCGACGATATTTTTCGAATTGCATCACAAAGTAAAGCCATTACATCGACCGCGGTCATGATGCTCTGGGAAGAAGGACATTTTCAGTTGGATGATCCTATATCCAAATACATCCCTGAATTTAAAAATCCTCAGGTACTAGAGACTTTCCGCTATAGTGATACATCTTATACCACCGTACCTGCAGACGGGGAGATTACTATTCGACATTTGCTGACCCATACTTCCGGGCTAGGATACGGCATTATCGACGGTGACGAAAGGTTTCAGATGATCTATCAAAAAGCCGGAATCACCGATCTTTTCACGACAGAACCCGTTTCCATCAGAGAAAGTGTGCTGAAACTTGCCAAACTACCTCTGCACCACAATCCAGGTGAAAAGTTTACCTATAGCGAGGGGCTTGATGTACTGGGGTACTTTATCGAAGTCATTTCCGGCCAGCCTTTTGATGAATTCTTACGATCACGGCTATTTGAACCTCTGGGAATGACCGATACAGATTTTTATTTGCCCCAGGATAAAGCGAATCGCCTGGTGGAAGTCCAGAAGTGGGAACAAGATCAATGGATATCTTATCCGGTAACGTTCTATGATCCCGATTATCCAGTCAAAGGGGCCAGGACATTCTTCTCCGGAGGGGCAGGTCTGTGCAGTACCGCCAAAGATTATGCAACCTTCCTCCAGATGTATTTAAATGGCGGTGCACTGCAGGGAACAAGAATATTGAGCCGCACTACGATAGAAACTATTCTCAATCACCAGGTTGGGGATCTGCTGGGAGCAGATCGAAATCACGGCCTCGCCTTTGGTCTGACAACGGAACGGGGTGCAGCAAAAGGCGGAAATGCCTCGGCCGGCACTTTTGATTGGGGAGGTTATTTCAATACCCAGTATTTTGCCGATCCGAAAGAGGGATTAGTCGGAATCCTGATGAAACAAACCCAGGGTCCGGTAGCTGATCAAACCCGCTGGAAATTCAGAATTCTGGTCGAACAGGCCATTGATGACTGAACCCGGGGAAAAAGGATCCCGGCTCAATGTGAAGGTTTTAGGAACAAGTCCTTAAATTTGCCGGTCTGGAACACTGACAATTTTGCCAACTATCAGTAATTGATTTGCACCTTAAAATGTCTGAATCGTGAAGAACAGCTACTCGATTTCCCTTGCAATCATGGTCGCCTTTTCGACTTTGATTCTTCCTGGTTGCCGCAAAGACAACATCGATCCTCCGGAAGAATCTGAATTACCTCTTGCAAAAAAATACCTGTTGGAGATCGCTTTGGGAAGCGAATTCGGAGGTAGCTCTGCCACCCTGAAAAAATGGAATTCCAACCTGAAAATTTACCTGAAAGATACCACTCACCGTGATCTGGTGAAAGAGTTTAATCAAATCTCTGCTGAAATCAATGAACTGAGTGATGGGATAAAAATGGAACGGGTTGATCAGGAAACCGAGGCTAATTTTGTGATATTTTTCAGTGACCAGGACACCTATGCTGCCTTTGAACCCAATGCCAGGGATCATGTGGCCGGAAACTATGGCCTGGTTTGGATCTATTGGGATTCCCAATGCACGATTACGCGGGGTAGTATGTATGTCGATATTTTCCGGACTGTCGATGTAAACTGTCAGAAACATTTACTTCGGGAAGAATTGACCCAAGGTCTGGGCCTATTAAACGATAGTTACACTTTTCCACAAAGCATCTTCTATCAGGACTGGACCTGTACGACCGGTTATGCAGATGTAGATCGACAACTATTGAAATACTTTCTTGATGAATCGGTACTCCCCTGTATGGATCGTGACGTACTCACCGAAGTGCTTCAAAATCTTTGACGAGAATAGCCCGGAGTCAGCAAGATACATGATCCGGAATGTAAGAATATCTATAAATTGTAAGGAACAGTGCAGTATAAAAAAATTGTCGACGAAAATCATTTGATAGAATTTCATAACAGCTGGACCGGATCGGAAACGGTATATCTCAACGGTCAATTGGTTTCCAGCAAATCGTCCATCCTGGGTACGAGCCATTACTTTGAGACCATGGAAGGCGGCACCACCATACGTTACATACTTACTTCGAAAATCAGTCATGATTTAAGAGTAAAATTGGATTTGACCCGAAATGGAGTCCTGGTACAGGAAAACATAACCCTGGATTGGGGATCAATTCCGGCAAGACCGGAGATCGGATACAAGCGCAATGGCATCCTGAAACTAAAACAATACGATCTGAAGGAAGCACTGGCGGAATTCAGGAGAGCGGAAAAAATAAATCCCAAAGATCCCGAGGTATATTTTCACATGGCATGTGCCTATTCGCTTATGGAAAATGCCAGAGATGGATTTGAGGCGCTAAAGAAATCAGTTGAAAACAGTCTATTAAATCAGGAAGATATTCTGACTCACGATATGCTGGCCTTTTTGCGCATTCAACCGGAATTTAAGGCATTTCGTGAAAGTGGTTTTACAGCATATCACCTTGGCGACAATGATGAAAAGGATTCATCCCAAATTATCACTCTACCGGATGAATAAACAGAAATAAAATTGAATTATTAACGTGACAAGGTAAAGACCCGGGATAAATTAAATCCAAAATGGATATCACCATCCAGCCAGTTGCCCAATGTTTCACCAATAAATCCTTTGTAAACCATTGAGGTTGAATTGGTAAAATGCAATTGAAATACGTGACCACCGGTCTCGATATCGAAGCCAATGCTCAAACTATTCCGGTACTGGTCGGCCAGCTGATCCGGTAAAACATAAAAATACTCAAAATTAAGGCTCACTCTCTTAGACAATTTTTGCCGGCCACCGATCCCCAGTGCCCATACATCGTGATTCTCATCATGTGTCTGCACTAAATTCCGGTGCACCAGTGTGGGCATGATTTGCAGACTAAATCCCTCACTGAATTTACGGGCAAAAAGTAACTGATGTGCATAATATAGTCTGGATTGAAAAAGATTGCTGGCATCAGGATCCTCAAATCGTAAGGTATTGATGGATGAGGTGACAACATATGTTATACCCAAAGGAATCTTCAGCTTACCACTGCTCTGCCTCAATAATTTAACTTTTCCATATACATCATACATCTTTTCGAGGCTACTCCGTCCAAAGCCGACGGCAATCCGGTCAGATATGCCAAAGTCCCCACCAATCCGGATCGTAGCTCCATCCAATCCAAAGAGATCATAAAGCCCGCTGTTGACAAATCCAAAACGATGACTAATCCTTACGTCCAGTATGCCCTTTGGAGTATTCTCAATGCTATGACTATTAATAATTCTTGAAGATTTGAAAATAGCCGAGGTTAATTCAACAGTCTCTTCTTCTTCAAGCAGGGATAGAAGATCTTCCTGACCATGCAGAGCGACAGGAATTAGAAAAAATAAAAAACACCAAATACGGCAAAAACTATACATATTTAATTATGATTTTTCGTAGAGTTGATAGGTAGCCTTAACCGTCACCTGGATTTCCTCGGCAATCTTACCCTTTACCAGCGATGGAATCTCTATATCAAAATCGCCTGGTGAAACAACAAAGGATGTCATTCCCTCAAGCTTGCCTGCGGACACTTTCAACATCGCTGTTGTCTTGATTTCCTTTTCCTTGCCTTTCACCGTCAAAATTCCGTTAACCGGAACAGGATACTCTCCATCCTTTTGCAGATCAAAGCCAGACAGATCCACCAAACTGCTTTTAAAAGTTGCTTTTGGAAATGCATCGGAGTCCATATAGTTTTCATTAAAATGGGTTTGCATAAGGGCATTCTTAAAATGAAATCCCTTGATCAGTACTGAAAATTCGATCTCTTCTTTATCCAGATTCAGAATACTCACTGCTTTCTCGTTCTTAGCTTCAATTTCCTCCAGTGGAGTATGTGAATAAAAACTAATTTCTCCAGTTTTTGTAAAGAATGTTTGGGCATTGACCACTGATGTGATCAACGTAACTTTTAATATCAATAAATTGAGCAATTTCATACTTATTCATTTATAACACAATTAACTAAAATAATATCAAATAACATTCCCGAACATTCACCTTTAACCGTCAATTCCTCCCCTCTCACAATTCCGGTAAAATCCGATTGAATATTGGCATTCATTTCGCATACTACCGCACTCATTGGGTCACCTGTACCCAGACTAATGGTGGTTTTTTCCGGCTGCGCATCCACTGATTGAACCAATCCGGTCACAGCAATTATCTTACCCAAAAAACGATTGTTCGCCGAGTCCTCATCTACTGAAAATGCAGCATAAAGATCTTGTGACGAAATGTTGATATCAGCCTCGGTATATCTGATGTCATTTCGAAAATCCCTTTGGGTATAGTAATAACCGATCAAGGCTCCTGCAACCATTAGCATCAATAAATACCATATAAATTTTCTCATGATCAGTTGTTTGGTGCTCCATTATTGACCCAGGTCTCAATTTTCAGGATATCACAGGCAGGTAGCATCGCTTCATTTTGCGGCATCGGTTCGTATCCACTTTGTCTTTTGATGGCTCCCAGCAATCTTCCGCTGTTTACATAGATCATCAACTTTTCATACCCCTCCAGAGTGACATTACCTAAATTCAGTGAAGCAGCATGGCATTTATAACAACGATTCGTAAGAATATTCAAAATATCTGTGTTATAAGTCACGGACTCGGTATCGCAGGAACTGGCCTTTCGGAAATCTTCTTCAACATCATAATAACATGCCATCATACTTACAACCAGAAAAAAAATAAATGACTTCTTCATAGATACTGCAAATTAATTATTCATCGCTCCCTGGTTTATCCAGGCATCAATGGTACTGACGTTGCATTCCGGTAATTGATTACCTCCCAATGGCATCATGATGAATCCCGTCTTCCAACCCACAACGCCGGAAAGTTTACCAGACCGGGCTACTTGCGATACACCTGCATGATTCGATAAATTGACGCCACCGTTAAGATTCGATCCACTATGACAGGTGACGCAGTTGGTATTCAGGATCGGCATAATATCTCCGGCAAAACTAACGATTGACGTATCGCACTCGTTGCCGGTTGAACTGTTGTCACAGGAATTATTCATAGCTCCTTGCAAAATCCATTTTTCAATCAGCGAAATCTGGTCACGCAGCAACGGAGCATTGGGTGGTGGCGGCATACGCTTGTCAGCATTATCTTCGGTTATTTTTTCAAACAATTCTGATTCGTCCGGTTCATAAGGTACGATCAGATCATCGTGCGCCAGAAGACCGGAATAACTGGTAAGGACCAATTCATGCTGGGCACTCGCCTGATCATGGCAACCGGAGAGCGCACAATTGCCCTGCAGAATCGGCAGAATATCTGTATCAAAATAGACCAGAGCGGTGTCGCAGGGTTGCCCAACCGTATCGGTCACCGAAGTGTCACCAGGTGTCATTGCAAGGGTATCTCCGGGATTGGTCACCGGATCTCCGGGAACATTGGTCGTGGTATCCGCCGGATCCGGTTCCATCGGATCAGGATCAAAGGGAATTTCGGTACGGCAGGACCAGATCAATCCTAAAGCTGCAATAAATAGAAAAAACCAATTACGCATTCCTTATTTAATTTATTGAAATCACCTGGATACCGCTATGCTACGATCCCCGGACATACTTTCTTCTATTGACCACCGATCCTCAGTGCTGACCATGCCACAATCCGCAATCTTCACCGATTCCGGAAGGTGGCTGTCATCATAAAAATTACTCATCAACCCGGGCCGAAATTCCCACTGGAACATCAAATCCGGTCACGATTATTTTAACCCAAAATTAGAGCTCCCTTGTGCAATTGCCCGTACCCAAATGGATGAAAGCGCACGAATGAATCCCGAAGCGGACCGGAGCATCGCTGAACGCGGAGAATACACCGCGCATCAAATCAGTGAAAAGCCGGGAAGATCATCCAGCAAATCACTTCAAGAGCCATTTTTTAAAATGGGGAGAACGCTCTGTACTGACCACAGATTCGATCTCTGCCTTTGGTTGAAGCTCGATCCTGACCCTGCCCTTGGTGTGACTGCTCATCGCCGCTATCGAATCCAGATGAATGATAAACTTCCGGTTGATCCGAAAGAATTCATCCGGAGGCAATTCCTGCTCGAGTACTTCAAGACTCTTATTGAGGGGATATCTCCGGTCCTTGCGGGTAATGGCAAAAGTAATCTTGTCTTTGGAATAGAAATAAGCAATTTCATCAAGACGGATCAGGTTAATTTTGGATCCAATCTTGACCAGAAAACGTCTTACTCCGCCTGAAGCATTTTCCCCTTCTGTAAAGGTACCGGATACTGGCTCGCTCTCAGGGACAGACCGGTATTTTTCCAGTTTGGTGAGCGCTCTCTCAAGGTCTTTCTTCTTGATCGGCTTTAAAATATAATCGAGCGAATACTGTTCAAAAGCACGCAAGGCATACTCATCATATGCGGTAGCAAAAATAATCGGGCTATCCACTTCGACCTGATCAAAAATTTCAAAGCAATTTCCATCGCTAAGGTGAATATCCATAAATACAACATCGGGAGCCGGATGATCTTCAAACCAGGATACGGCTGCTTCAATGCTGTCCAGTACCCCAATAAACTGAATATCAGGATTGATCTCTGTCACGTACTTCTGCAGTCTGGTTGCCGCATGCGACTCATCTTCAATGATTAATGCATTCACTTTTTATTAGGCTTAATTAATGGAATTGAGACGCTGAAATATCCGTCTTCGGTGTCTATCAGAACTTTTCTTTTTGTCAGTAATTCGAATCTTGTTTTTATATTCTGAAGGCCAAATCTGGTTGATGGTTCTTTGGTTTTCATGGGTTGTAAATTATTTCTCACCACAAGGTAATCATCATTATGTAACCGGATCTCGATAGTCAGCGGTTTCTGCCGGGAAATAATATTGTGTTTGACCGCATTTTCTACCAGCATCTGCAAGGTAAGAGGTGGTATGTCGAAATCGGTATCATCAATTTCCTTTACAATGGTCAGATTTTTACCAAACCTCCTCCGGAGCAGGTACGCGAAGTCATCGATCAGAACCAATTCGTCGGTAAGAGGTATCATTTTCTGATCTCTAAACTGGATGATCGAACGGTAATAATCCGACAGCTTTTCAATATACTCCACTGCCAACCCTGTATCTTCTTCCACAATATTGGCCAGGGTATTAAAACTATTGAAGAGAAAGTGTGGATTGATTTGAGCTTTCAGTACCTCATACTGCGACTCAATTCTTTCCCTTTCCATAGCAGCCTTGCGACTGATGCGAAGTTCTCGATCGCGTTGGTAAGCATAGATCAGACCGGCAATCATGAGCCCGGCGATGGTAAGAAACCAGGCCCTGCTCCAGAACGGTGGGTTGATCTCAAAACAATAACTGATCTCGCTGGGCAGTATTGGTTGGTCATGTATCACGCTGCGTACCCGGAAACAATAATCACCTGGTGAAAGACTGGAATACGAAATCCGTTGGTCCTGCGATTCCTTCCAATCCATGTCGTATCCGGTCAACTGATATTGATAAGTCACCTCCTGGGGGTCGGAAAACCAGAGACCGACATATTCAAACTGAAAGAAATTTTGCTGATAACCAAAGGAATGCACTTCTGAATGATTGACCGGTTCATTAAATAACCGGATATGGTCAAATACGAGATTGGGGTAGATCTGTCGAATACCGGCATCGACCTGATAGCGCACTATTTTGTTATGGCCGCCAATCCAGATGGATTGATGGTCTATGGTTGAAATGGCATTTAGGGCCGGATTTAAATGGTCTACTCCGGCGTTGCGCGCAAAATAGCGGATTGTTCTGGTCTCCGGATCGTACTGGTCAATCCCATCATCGTGTACCATGATCAGACGCCCGTGTTGATCAACAGCAAGCGAAGTAATGGCGAGATTTCGCAGGCCCTCCTCCTTACCGAAGTGCCGGAAAGTGTCACCGTCAAAGGAATAGACCCCTTCGTGACTCGTGCCAAACCAAACTTTGCCTGCCGGATCCTGGGTAATGCAATAGACGGTGCGTATGGGTAATACACCCTCGCTATGCAGATTTTGTGCGATCTCATGTTCCATACGGATGACACCCTGCCCATCGGTACCAAACCAAACCACTCCATCCCGGTCGACAAAGACTCTGTAAAAAAAGTTGGCATTCAAACCCTCGGCTGTGTGATGGTTTAAATAACGGATGCGTTTTCTGTTCAGTGATTGCTCATCATTAAATATTTCTACGATACCCCCAAGGGTGGCCAGCCAGAGCCGATCCTGATAGCCGTCGATCGACAAGACGCTGCCGTTAACCATACCCATGGCTTCGGTAAGGCGGACACTCCGATTGGTACCCGGATGCCAGCATATCACTCCTTGTCCAAAGGTACCTATCCAGAGGTTGCCAAATTTATCTTCATAGAGTGAGATGATGTTTTCATGTTGCCAGGGAGTAGGATGGAGTTCGCCATTCTTCAGTTGAAACAATCCTTGCTGAGACCCAATCCAGACCCGGTGATCCTGATCTTCACAGACTGCCTGGACATCACCCAGACTATGGAGTAAGACCAGGATATTGCTGCTACCGGAATAAATCCGGTTATGATCTATGATCAGCCAGATATTTCCTTCACGGTCATGGATAATCTGATGACATTCTTTGCCGTAAAACCCTTCAACAGGAGTCGGTCGTTCAATAACCGGAGATGCCCCAATTTGAAAGGTATAAACTCCCTGATCTTCAGTACCCACCAGGAGATCGTGAGCACCGATCTGGCAAAGAGTGCGGACAGCACCGTGAATCCAATCCCTGGTAAGAAAATCGATGGATTCATTTTCAATCGAAAAATGACAAAAACCACCACGATGAAATCCAATCCACATTCCATGCACATCTGGAGTAAGGGTGTATACGATCTCATCGAGCAAACCCTCTTCGGTACTCAGATGACGGACTGATTTGCGTTTCTGCTCAAACCGGCAAATACTCAGACCATTATCGGTTGCCAGCCAGACATCTCCATTCCGGTCTACCTCCAGGTCATAAATCTGATCAGCAGAAAGGCCATCTTCTGTATTGAAATTGTACAAATGCTGTTGGTCATAGACATATGCACCCTCACCGTAAGTACTAAACCACAATCTGTGGTCTCTATCGTAACCGATACCGGTAATCGGCACTTCAGGTACTCCCTCTTCCGGGAGCCATGCTCTAAGAGTTCTATCACGACCAATGAAATCAATTCGGCCACTGGCATAACCGACCCAAATTTCACGTTCTCCACAAAAAATAGCGGTTACCGCTCCGGGATGAATGGTATCTGACGTTGTGTATAACTCATAATTCAATCCGTCATAACGATACAGCCCCCCTTCACTGCCTATCCACAGAAAACCCTCTGCATCCTGCTCAATCACGGTCAATCGGCTGTTGGATACTTTCTCAAAATCATGAGAAATAAAATGGGGTGTCTGGCCGGATAATATTGACAGTCCCGGGATAACCGACAATATCAACAGGGTTAAATATGCTCGCAACTGCGGAGACAAAATAAATCCAGCCCGGATAGCCGGCAAAGCTATTGTCTGGACTGTACTGGTATACATATTAAAAAAGTCTGTCTCCTTACAGGTGAGAGTCTGCGTTAAAAATCTCTATTAAAATCCTTTTCCATACCCATCAGACCGGACCGGCTTCAGTTTGACGGTTGTCTGTAAAGCGTAATTTCTATGACGACCCTGATGTCTTCAGAAATTTTCTGCGCTACAATTTTAGGAATATCTATATCATGATCATTCAGCGGAACGGTAAATTCAGACCGGATTAATACCCGGTCAGAAAACAATTCCACCTGACTGGGGATAATTCTTTCCTGCCTCACACCATGCAGATCAAGGGTACCCTTGGCCCGCAATTCGTAGGTACCGGTTTCATCCCAGTCAACCATCTCGATAATCTTTCCAATGAAGGAGATCCGGGGATATTTTTTGGTTTCCAGGTAATTTTCATTGAAGTGTGTTCGCTGAAGATCACTGTTAAATCCTTCGAAAGTGCGGACATCGATCCTGAATGCAAATTTATTTTCGGATGGGTCTATGATTCCCTGGAGATGCCGTGATTCGGCTTGAATCAACTCAAGAGGAGCATCAGAAGTAAACCGGACCATGCCTTCATCCGAACGATACAGTATGTCCTGTCCGGTCAGCGGGCCAGACCACAAAACAACTATCCATAATATCAAGCCTGCCCTTCGATCATTCTTCAGAAAAAAACCCATGCTGATTTCATGGTTTTACTACAATTCGGGATGATTGGGCCTTTAACCCTGTGTTTTCATTTGAAGTTCAAAAAATTCTTCGAGTTGCTCAGGTCCCAGATCCTTACTAATAATCTTTTTATCCTTATCCAAAATAAAAAGTTTAGGTGTCTTTTTAATGTTGAATAGTGAATGCATGAATGATCTCCCCCCATGCATATCACTGGTGTTGATCCATCCATTCAGGTTTTTCTCATCGACAAATTCCCAACAAGGTGGTTCGTCCTTCAAGAGCTTGGTACAGACCGAAAACACCTGAATGCCGAGCTCGTCACCCCGTTTATCGGTAAACTCTTTCAACTGGGGTATGGATTCCTTGCAGTGCCCGCAATCATGGGCCCAGAAGACTAAAATAATGTAGGGTGAACTGACATCGTATAAGGTAATATCTGAGCTATCCCTCATCTGCAACTTGACATTAGGCGCATACCTGCCAATCAGGGTGGGCTCGGCATCCCTGGCATTTTGGATGATCTTTTGCAACTGGGATTGTTCGACCCAGGGGGCCTTGTTTTTCGCATAATAATTAAGGGCCAGGTGTACATAGACAGCATCCATTCCAACGATCTTACTTTGGGCGAAATCATTTAAGAACTTTATTAAAAAATAACGGTAGACCTCCTCACCTTCCTCCATGCTCGTCAAGAGATAATCAATCGACTGGATAATCGAATCCGGATGCTGAGGGGTAAGCTTTTCCAGGTAATAGTTAACCCGGTCGAACAAAACATGCCGGGGTGCGCGTATCAGGCGGTCATCGTTTAGATCGATATAATCAAAATAGTGGCTCTTATAAAAAAGGTATTGCTGAAGATTCACCTCTTCCGGTGTTCCCTGGAACTGCGGTATTTGAATCTGAAAACCGCTCCGGATCAGTGCCGATGTCAACATTGATGGATACTTTTCAACCAGATCTTTTTGATATTGGTTGACTTCTTCATTAATTCTTTTTAATTGTTCTTCAATCGTATCCTTCTCGCCCATTTCTGCTGATTCCTTGCGGGAATTTAGCTGATCGACTTCTTTCCTTTTCTGACCGATATAGCGTAAATTTTCATAAAAGAGCGTATTGTCTTCCGACCCCTCAAATTCAATTGTTGCTTCAATGTTGGTCACATCTCCGCTAAAATTAAATGCTGGTTCATGAGCGTTAATCATGACCTGAAAATATTTGTTGTCGGGAGGCATGACGACCAGGTAGACGCCTTCCTTCAGGGAATCGGAGGGATGAAAGATAAAAGAACCATTCTCCACGGCAGCAGTATCGATCAAATATTGTTTATCGGCATAATAATATCCTAGGTAAATGGTATCTTCTGAGTAATTTGATAATTGTCCGGATATTTTAAAAACTGATTCTTGTGCAAGACCGGGCGACCCTGAGAAACCAAGAAAAAGAACCGGGATAAAAATCTTTCCAATCATAGTCATCAATTCATTTACAGTGTAACCTGACGGTGACGCTTCATTAACGATGAATCCGGCATCTTTCATGTACCGGTAAGAGTTCGGGAGCGCGGAGCGGCTAAAAGATAAAGTACTGCCATACGGATGGCCACTCCGTTTTCGACCTGTTCCAAAATGATCGACTGGTCCGAATCGGCCACCTCACTGGTCAATTCCACTCCCCGGTTGATCGGACCCGGGTGCATGATCACCACCTTCGTCTTAAGACTTTCCAGCATTTCCCGGTTTATTCCATAATACTGGGTATACTCCCGTAAAGACGGAAAATACCGGATATCCTGCCGTTCCAGCTGGATCCGGAGCACATTGGCAACATCGCACCATTCGAGGGTTTCCCGCACATTGTACGACACTTTGACTCCCAGCGATTCAATATGCCTGGGAATCAACGTAGGGGGTCCGCATACCATCACTTCTGCACCGAGTTTTCGCAGACAGAACATATTACTTAAAGCCACCCGGCTATGCAAAATATCTCCGATAATTCCCACCCTCAAACCTTTAAAAGAGTCGAAATGCTCCCGGATGGAAAAGGCATCCAACAGTGCCTGAGTCGGATGTTCGTGGGTACCATCTCCGGCATTGATGATATGTGCATTGATGTGATCGGCCAGAAAGGCCGCCGCTCCGGGAGCTGGATGCCGCATCACAACCATGTCGACCTTCATGGAGAGGATATTGTTGACCGTATCCAGCAGCGTCTCTCCCTTTTTAACAGAAGATCCCGATGATGAAAAATTGACCACATCAGCTGACAATCTCTTTTCGGCCAACTCAAAGGAAATTCTCGTACGGGTTGAATTTTCAAAAAACAGGTTGGCGATGGTAATATCCCGGAGCGAGGGAACTTTCTTGATCGGCCGGTTTATCACTTCCTTAAAACTGTCGGCTGTTTCGAAGATCAGCTGCACATCCTCTAAAGTCAGATACTTGATCCCAAGCAGATGTCTCGTACTAAGCTGTAGCTCTGCCATTACTTACTCTCGGTTTTTTCCGCAAACAGCAATACCCGGTCCTGTCCGGTGTTCTCCCGCCATTCGACTTTCACATAGGCTTCATCCAACGCATCAATCGTTAATCCTACATAATCGCTGGCGATCGGCAGGTGCCGGTTGAATCTCCGGTCTATCAGGGTCAGGAGTTCAACATTGGCCGGTCGGCCATAATGTTGCAGGGCAGTCAGTGCAGCCTGGATCGTTCTACCGGTGTAGAGGACATCGTCGATCAGGATCACATCACGTTCTTCCACCAGAAATTCCATTTCCGTAGTATTGGCTATCAGGGGTTTATCCCGGGTCCGGAAATCATCCCGGTAAAATGTAATATCCAGCTTTCCGTAACGGATAAATGACAGTTTCAGTATTTTCTTTAGCCGGGCTACAATCCGGTCACTGAGCAAAACGCCTCTTGGTTGAATGCCGATAATGCAGGCTGTCGCGAAATCATTGTAGTGCTCGATCAGCTGATGGCACAACCTTTCTATGGTCAGGTTGAACCGGGCGTCTTCGATGATGACTTTTCCTCTGGGCATCTTAACCTCAAAGATAATTATTTGTCCGAAGCCTCAACATCCTGTCTGTGGCTGTGGTTCATAATAATCCGCATCAGAAAGCTAACCAAGGCGGTATTGCTAACTCTGTTTCTTACTCCACGAGTCTTTCAGGCCAACAATCCTGTTAAAGACCGGATGGCCTGGTCTGGTATCGGGATCCGACACAAAATAACCTGTCCGTAAAAACTGAAAATGCCTGCCCGGGGAAACATTTTCAAGGGAGGGTTCGAGAACTACCCCGGTTTCGATGCGGAGAGAATCAGGATTGAGAAACTCCAGAAAATCCTTATCGGGATGATTGGTAGGTTGAGGGTCCGAAAAAAGATTATCGTAGAGCCTCACCTCACCCCGAATGCCGTGATTCACCGACACCCAGTGCAGGGTGCCTTTGGTTTGGATCCCCGATACATCTGAACCGCTTTTGCTATCAGCATAATAGGTACAGCGAATTTCACTGACCCGGCCATTCGCATCATTGATAAAATCATGACAATGGATGATGTAAGCATGTTTCAGGCGTACCGTGCGGCCTGGTCCCAGCCGAAAATATTTCTTCGGAGGATTTTCCATCCAGTCCTCCCTTTCAATATAGATCTCCCGGCCAAAAGGTAACTGCCGGCTTCCTGCCTCAACATCTTCCGGATTATTTTCTGCATCGAGATACTCAATCCGATCCTCCGGATAATTCTCAATGACCACTTTGACCGGATCCAGCACCACCATAACCCGGTCGGCCTTTATGTTGAGATCTTCCCTGATACAAAATTCCAACAGAGCCAGTTCAATCAGATTGTCTCTCTTTGCCACCCCAACCCGATCACTAAATTCCCTCAGCGATGCTGGAGTATATCCGCGTCTGCGCAGACCGGCAATGGTCGGCATTCTGGGGTCATCCCAACCGGAAACATAACCTTCCTCCACCAGTTTTAACAGACGTCGTTTGCTGGTGATCATATAAGAGACATTGAGGCGGGCAAACTCAATCTGGCGACTGGGAAAAATTTCCAGCTCCCGGATAAACCAATCGTAAAGTGGCCGGTGATTTTCAAATTCGAGGGTGCAAACCGAGTAGGTAATTTCCTCGATGGAATCGGACTGACCATGGGCAAAATCATACATCGGATAAATGCACCATTTGTTTCCGGTACGGTGATGAGGAGCCCGTTTAATCCTGTACATCACGGGATCCCGCAAATGCATATTGGGCGATGTCATGTCGATTTTCGCCCTCAGCACCTTTGATCCATCGGCGAAAGCACCGTCTTTCATTTGCTGAAAAAGCTGGAGATTTTCATCGATAGTCCGTTCTCTGTATGGACTTTCGATTCCAGCTGTGGTGGTGGTCCCCTTCATTCCGGCAATTTCTTCGGGTGTCGAATCATCCACATAGGCTCTACCCGCCTTGATCAATTTGACGGCAAATTCGTACAGGATGTCAAAATAATCGGAAGCGTAATACTCCCGGTCACCCCAGTCAAAACCCAACCAACGGATGTCCTGTTTGATACTTTCCACATACTCCGTCTCTTCAGTAACCGGATTGGTGTCATCAAACCGCAAATTGGTGAGGCCATTGTATTGAGCCGCCAGTCCGAAGTTCAGGCAGATCGATTTGGCATGTCCGATATGAAGATAACCGTTGGGTTCGGGTGGAAACCGGGTATGCACCTTCTTCGCTGGATTTGCCTTTAAATCGGATTCGATAATCTCTTCGATAAAATTGAGTGACCGCTCGCCTGTTACTGCCATATCTGTATATTATTCGATCGATTGATTTTTTTCCTTACATCCTCTCCGGCATCTGGACACCCAATAGATCCATCCCGTGCTTCAGGACTTTGGCTACGGCCTGATTCAGTGAAAGCCGGAATGCCTTCGCCGACGGAATGTCAGCTCCAAGTATCGGGACGTCATGATAAAACCGGTGATATGATTTAGCCAGTTCGTAACAGTAGTTCGCCACGAATGAAGGATCGTAGTCAGCTGCAGACTTCCGTACGACTTCCGGATAGATAAAAAGCTGATTAAGGAGGATTTTTTCGCATTCCTGGAGATCGGTATATTCTGCAAAATCCTGATCCGGCATGTCATCAGACTTCCTATTGACAGACTGGATTCTCACATAAGCATTTTGAATATAGGGTCCGGTTTGTCCCTGCATATCCACACTGGCAACTGGATCAAAGGTCATTCTTCGCTGGGGATTAACTTTCAGAATGAAAAATTTGAGGGCTGCCAGTCCAACCTTACGGCAGATTTCTTCCCGTTCAGATGCCGGAAGTTCTGCAATTTCACCCTTTTCTCCGGCAATTTTTGTAGCCTCCCCGATGACGTCATCGATCAGATCATCAGCATCGACAACGGTACCCTCTCTTGACTTCATTTTTCCGGAAGGCAAATCAACCATGCCGTATGACAGATGATACAGTCCATCCGCGTAAGGTTCATCGAGCAAATTTAAAATCTCAAAAAGCACCTTGAAATGATAATTCTGCTCGTCGGCAACGACGTATACCATCCGGTCGATCTTATAGTCACGGTATCGCATCATGGCGGTACCGATATCCTGAGTGATATAGACCGATGTACCATCCGATCGCAACAATAGCTTCTCATCCATGTCCAGGTGAGACAAATCGACCCAAACTGAACCATCTTCCTTTTGAAAGAATTTCTTTTTTCGGAGGCCGTCGAGTATCTCCTCTTTTCCCAGTTTCCAGGTATTCGATTCATAATAGAGCTTATCGAATTGTACCCCAAGACGCTGGTAAGTCTCCTCAAAACCCTGGTATACCCATCCGTTCATCATCTCCCAGAGAGCGATTGTTTCGGGATCTTCCTCTTCCCACCTAAGCAACATCGTTTTGGCCTGTATACCTAATGTACTCTGCTGATTGAAGTATTGATTTTTGTATGCTTTAAAGAAGTCCTGGCGATCAAGCTCCTGATCTTCCCTTTGGTCAAATATCTTTTCTGCATCTTCCGACTGCTGCCATTGACTGTACTCTTCCGCAAACAGCTTTTCAAACAACACGTAATAGTCGCCCACGAAATGATCTCCCTTGATACCCGTACTTTCAGGAGTTTTGCCCTCCCCTTTCAGCTTCCAGGCCAACATGCTTTTGCAAATGGCAATACCCCGGTCATTAATGACCTGTACCCGGACTACCTCATAACCACTGGCCATCAGAATCCTGGAACAGGACCATCCCAGCAAGATATTCCGGATGTGTCCTAAATGCAATGGCTTATTGGTATTGGGTGAAGAAAACTCAATCATCACTTTTTCACCGTTCCTCGGCCAATTGCCGTATTGTTCATCCGGAAGCATCCGTTTCAAAAATCCAAACCAAAACTCTTTGGTCAGGGTTAAACTGAGAAAACCCTGTATCAGATTGTAATCTTCGACTTCCGGCATCTTGCTGCGGAGATAGTCGCCGATAAACCCTCCCAGTTCTGCCGGACTTTTTCGTAATTCCTTCACGACCGGAAAAAGGATTACGGTCATATCTCCCGGAAACTCTCTCCTGGTGGGAGAAACAACCAGCAAATCAGGGTCTACGGTCTTCCCATACTGCCGATGCAGGGCATTGACGATCTCCGTTCTAATCTTATCGAATAAAAGCATTCCGATCCTTTGTGCTACTTTATGGCGGCTACATTAACATAACGAGGCACAAAAATAACAACCTAATCGTCAAATGATTGATTTACAGTAAAAAAACTAAAGTGCGTGCCCCCATACCGTCGCAACTGTTCAAAATGCGGATGAGACTCAAAATGGTGGTTTTTATTGTGTTCCAGTACAAAAATACCAGCCGGACGCAGGAAATTTCCCTTAAAGACCAGATCCGGAATCTCATCGAGCCAGGCCAGCTGGTAAGGCGGTCCGGCAAAAATATAATCAAAAGATTCCCCTGGTGTTTTCAGGAAATGAGCAACATCCATCAATTGAATGCGGAGATACGATTCAATCCCGAGAATCCGGGTGATTTCTTTAACGAATTTCAGGCAGGGAGAAAATTTATCAACGTAAACGACATCCCGGCAACCCCGCGAAATCGCTTCATAGGAATGACTCCCGGTGCCACCAAAAAGATCGAGCATCCTGATCTGATCAAAGTCCAACCGGTTTTCCAGGATGTTGTAAAGGGCTTCCTTGGCAAAATCAGTGGTTGGCCGGGTGGGCCATTTGTCAGCCGGTGGATGAAACCGGCGACCCTTAAATTCACCCCCAATGATTCGCATGATGCATGCAATAGAATTCGAAAAGGTCCATGGGATTCTTGACCGTGAGCGGTAGTCTCCAGCCATTTTTCCAGTCAATCGAGGAGACATGGATAAAATACCGGCTCAATTCTTCTTTGAGGTCATTGATGATTCCAAGGTTGGCAGTGATCTTGATATTGACCTTACGGGGATTGAGCTTCCGGTGTTTACAGGCAGCCAGCATATAATAGAGCTGATCCTGAGCGCCCGGTGCACGATAGCGGTTAATAAGAGTCTTCTTTTTGTTTTCGAATACGATCAGGTATTGATCTTCACCGTGAAGGATTGAAAACAAAACCGGCTCGTCAGAAATCTCGCGTTCCAGAAACCACAGGAGTGACTCACTTAAGTGATGCACCTGACTGGTTGGATACAATGTTGAGAGGAGTTTACGCAATGACAACGGATAAGTGTAGACACAAACGGCATCCTGATCGAGTCCGGTAGCAACCACATCATCCTTCTGGGTACCCGATGAAACAAAATTAAGGTAATCAAACCAGGCATTATGCTCAAAAAGACCACGGGGTACATAGGTAAATGCATCATGATCAAGGGCAATATGTACATCCTCAAAGCGATTGAAGCGAAGATTACTGTTCTGGACAATCGAAAGAATTTCGACTGGATCAATATACCGGAAGTGTTCATGCCGGGTTTTGAAAGGAATATTTTCATAGACCGAAACCAGATTGCTCTGATCGATGATCATATATGCAAAACTGTCCATCCGGATCAGGATGGACAGCTCATTGGGTATGTGTTTTATTTCTTCCAGTGCTTTGTTTTATCTCTCCCAGTTGCCGGCGAGATTGGGCTTTGTCATATCACCAAACTTGATCAGATTATTTGGTTTATATGAGTTATCGTATCTCGCATATTTGGGATCACCATAAACTCCCATAAAAGTTTTTATGGGTACTCCTACCTGTACCACATTGACCAGCGTACTCTGGTAGGTAAGGGTGTCTGCCTGAATTTCAAAGGTGGCACCGTTACCATAAGGTACATAAGCAAGTGAATCAAGATTTATGCCAAGCGCTTCAATAGTATCAATGGCGGGAATATAAGTGGTGTCGTAAGTAATCTCGCCCGTGAAATTGGGATCATCCGGGTCACCGATTACCTTGATATTTCGGAACTGACCATTGCGAAGTGTCTCCGTCAGGCTGTCAAAGCTGGGTGCAAAAGCACCACCTTTAATATCGCGGTAGAACTCCTGCATCTTCCGGATAGTGAGTAATTTATCGACAACGGCATTCTGCCGTCTGTCCTTTTCCGCCTTGAATTTTATCGGCTCCTGAATGCTGTAAACCAGCAAATAGGCCATTAAACCGATCAATGCATACAGCAATAAATTCAATACTAGTTTCATATGGTTGCAATTCGTCTTATCTGATTCAGCACAATTATACTATTTTTCATGAACATATCGACATATCGGATATTATAAACTTTCCCCAGCCAATCAATCTCCCTGTAAAGATGAAGGATGCAGTTTAGATAATCTTTGGTGTATGTATCTTTGACTTTTTTATCAAGAGAGTTCCTTTGCCGATGGCACCTTATATTCTGGCTATTGAATCTTCCTGCGATGACACTTCGGTAGCCGTACTGCACAACCGGAAGGTTTTGTCGAATGTGGTTGCAAGTCAGATGAATCACAGAATGTACGGTGGTATTGTCCCGGAAATCGCTTCGCGGGCGCATGACGAGTATATCCTGCCTGTCACAGAAGAGGCATTAAGACAGGCAGGTGTAGATAAGAATCAACTTACAGCGGTTGCCTGTACCCGTGGTCCCGGTTTACTCGGGTCACTCCTGGTTGGTTTTACCTTTGCCAAGTCGCTAGCCTATTGTCTGAATGTCCCACTTGTCGATGTGCACCACATGCAAGCCCATGTTCTGGCCCATTTCCTGGACGATCCGGTACCGAAATTTCCCTTTCTGTGCCTCACCGTCTCGGGGGGACATACCCAGCTGGTCATGGTACATGATCCTCTGCATATGGAGGTGTTGGGAAAAACTCTGGATGACGCGGCCGGTGAGGCTTTCGATAAGGCCGGTAAGATGATGAATCTCCCGTATCCTGCCGGGCCCCTCATCGATCAACTTGCGGAGAAAGGCACTCCACGATTTGAACTTGCCAAACCGCAAATCAAGGGGTTGGACTTTAGTTTTAGCGGTCTGAAGACCTCTTTTCTCTATTTTCTCCGGGATTCCTTAAAGACTAATCCGAACTTTATCCAGGAGAATCTTCATGATTTATGTGCTTCCATCCAATATCGCATCGTCGACATCCTCCGGGACAAGTTATTGAAGGCCGCCATGCAAACCGGAATAAAAGAAATCGCGATCGCCGGGGGCGTAGCTGCCAATCGTAGTTTACGAAACACCGTCCTTGAAATGGGTAGGGAGAAAAACTGGAACGTATACATTCCGAAAATCGAATATTGCACCGATAATGCCGCCATGATCGGCATTGCCGCTCTGTATAAGTACCAGGCCGGAATCTTTAGCCCGGTCGATGCGATCCCTGACGCCAGGTTACCCTGGATAGCCCAGGTTAGATAATTTCCTGAAAATGGCCGGAAGACTGGTCAAACCGCTGTATCCGTAGCTGAGCAAGTTCTGAAAATACCTGGTCTATCTTACGGAGCCAGACTGCATCTACCTGTTCAACTACCGACTGCAGATTACTTACTTCTCCCTCCCTGAATTTAAGAGAGAGATCGTGGTCGGCACCATCAAATTTGACAATATACCGGTTACCGGATTTGAAAACCGTGATCTTATATACCGGATGAGGAATATAGTGGACAATTTGCATCGGCTCAGGTTTTCAGAATCCGTTTCTTGAGCGTTTCATACTCTTCATCGGAAATCAGTCCTTCCTCTCTTAATCTGGCCAGATCCTGCAGTCGTTTTACCGGATCCCCGTTATCCCCAGCCGTTTCTTCTTTGGTCAACTCCATTTCTGCTTTCGCCTGCTCATTCTTGATTTTCCTTGCATAAGTCTTTCCCTTTTCAAACATCTCGTCGTAAACCTTTTTCAACCGGGAAGGATCAAAGTCAAGGAATGTACCACCGGTCTCGAAATGCCGTTTAAAGACTTCTCCCAATGCGTAGGTTGAAGCACCGGAAAGAACAGCCAGCGTCACCCCACCTATCACGGTGCCTACACCGGGAATAAATTTTACCGCCCGGGCTCCCACTCTGGCAATGACGGAACCCGTCAGTGAACTGATCACAGCCTTTCCTTCCGTGTCTTTGTAATTGACTTCATACAAATTACACAACTGCCGGATCATATCCAGCTGGATTGCACTCACTGCAAATATATCGGCAATCGGCACTGGTATGAATCCGGCACCCATAGACCACATCATATGATTCTTTATGATGGCGTTGGCTTCTTCGCTGCGTTGGCTCATAATTGTCTAAAGATTTATATCCTTGTAATTATCGAAAGTGGGAAAAGGTGCCTCATGTTCCAAAAAATCGACCGATCACCATATTCGTCGCACCAATATCCATTGTCCAAACAACATTTATAGGAAAAAACTAGTTTAAAAGCTGAATATTAGATATATTCGAAAAATCTAAAATAATAGTTTCTACGGGTTTTGAGTGTGTTAAAGAAGCTGCCTTCCCGGGCAGCTTTTTTTTTATGGAATACTTTGTACTGTAAATCTTTCCCCTCCCGTGTGCGCTCCAAATTCCGGCGCATACATACACTGAACCGTACAATGTCCGGCTGAAAACTCTCCCTGCTGACTAACCCGCAGAGAATACTGCAAAACATACCTGCCTTTTGGGAGATTATCGATAAAATAATGGGTGGCCAAATCAGTGTTCGACTGGTAATATCCTAGCCCTCCCATCCAATAATAGCCACTCAGCACCTGGATGGGCTCCATTGCTGCTCCCCTTAGATCTTTCACGTGAACAAACTCCATATCGCGATCGGTCTCGATCTCCAACTGAACTACCACCACATCACCCGGAGATAAAGAAACATTTCCCAGTGGTTCCAGCTTTACCCCTTTGTCTGTATCAATCTCCAGGAAATTCCTTTTTACCACTTTCAGGGCATCGCCATCATCCGATTGTATCCGATCCAATTGTTCAAAATATTGATAATACACCGCACCCCAGGCGGGGTTTTCATTGGGATTCCTGATCGATAGCTGTACAAGGTCATCGATCTCTTTACCCCGGAAAGTTACCCGATGCTGGAGGCTTCCTGCTTCGGTCACACCTTCCGGATCCAAGATCTTATCTCCAACCCTTATTTCCAAAGGCCGGGGTGCAACCAGCCAGTTGTCATCACCCATCGTCAAAGCACGGATCGCCTCTGACGTCGATTTGGTCGTACTCCATTGATTGGTCCGTTTGTGATTGAGAAGCCAACGCTTGAGTTGCGCTACCAGCCCGGGTTCAGCCTTAAACCGGCTAAAAACCTCGATCATCCTGACATGCGTTTCAATGGGCAATTGCCACCATCTGAATCCACTTTCATATTTCCAGAATGCTCCCTGGGTGGGATTCATAATCATTCGCTCCTTTAAAGATTTCAGCAGTTGATCTCTTACATCAGGTTTCTGATATTGATCGAATACGAATACCAGGGTAGCCTGGGAATAAAGGGATTGCCTGGTCCAGTAAGTAATTGCCTGCTCGAGGAAATAAGCAGTGGGTTTGTCCAAAGCTTCACTTGAAGGTCCTTCATATAGCTTCCTGACCCTAAGATAGTTAATGATTATGGGAGATAGATGATGATCATTCCATGAGGTACCTCCTGCCCTAACCCGTTTCTCAATCTCCTGGTAATTTTGCAGGAACTGTTCATCCAGATAGACCATGCCCTTTTCTATCATTTCAGCCATCAGGTCATTCAGGTCAGGCTCAACCCAGGTCTGCATCTCGATCAGTCCCTCAACAATGTACTGAGAAATAAACCAATTGGAAGGGCCTCCAGGAAACCATGGAAATCCTCCATCCTGACTTTGCTGATTCTGTAGCTTTTGCAGACTATTCATTTGTGAATTCTGCAGCGTGTTGGGCTGAAAGTACAATGCCAGTCTTTTCATCTGCATTGATTCAGACAATGCATTTTCAACCCAGGGAGTCTCTTCGATGGCAGCTGATTTCAATCCTTCATCTTTTAGCAGCGGGCTCTCGAGATTGACCGATCTCCATTGGTCAAAGACTTTTCCGATCGCAGGATTGTCGTGGAGTAGCTTGATACCAAGGGCATTGGCAAACAGGCGATTGAAGATCTGTTCCGAGCATTCATAGGGGTATTCCATGAGATAGGGTAAGGCTTTGACGGCAAACCAGGCAGGATTGGCCGTGAAGTCAAGGACCATCTGTTCCCGGACAGCTAACTCTGAACCAGACTTAAGTATATCTTCGAGTTCAATGAGTGCTGATCCTTTTCCCGGCACTTCCAAAGCCCGGGTAGCAGTTACGAGAATCCGGTTTTCCAGGATGGGGACCACCGCCCGCTCGGCGTCCTGATGTTTTTCCGTGATTGCCCTGATGGTGTATTCGACCGGAAAATGAAAGGTATCCGGAATTTGCAGAGTCCACTGGGCTTGCGTCGATGACCGGGGTTCCAAACTGAATTCGAGCTCCTTAGAGGTGCGTATAAAAGAAAGGACGGACTCACCGTTGAGAGCATTCTTCAGTTCAAGGTTTACTTTACCAGACTGGGGCTCGGAGGTCAGATTGTCGATTTTAGCATTGAATGATATTTCATCTCCCGATCGTAAAAACCTCGGACGGTTGCTGGTTATCATCAGTTCTTTCTGACTTACAATCCTGGCTTCCCGGTATCCGTGAACCAACTCGCCGCTATGGGCCAACAGCATCAGCCGCCACGTGGTCAGCGCATCGTTCATCACATATTCGAAACGGATCTTACCCTCCCGGTCAGTAACCAGTTGCGGATAAAAGAAAACGTTCTCATTGAAATCTTCCCGGACGGGTGAGTCCTCCTGTGTCAAATCTTGCCCTACTTGGCTTTCGGCTGCTTCTTCAGCAATCGGAGGGGTCTGAACCTCCTTCGATCGGATGGCGTCTGTTGCCAGATTAAAATACTGATGAAGTGGAAAACCAAACCAGTTGAGTTGAGGCAGATAAGTGGCAGGGATTTCCACCGGCTCCGGATTCCATCCCCAATAATAGAAATGGGCATGGCTTATCTCAAACCCGGGAGTCATCCGATGGGCCTGACTAGGTCTTATCGGAAAAAATGACTTAGGCCATTCGTGGGGATAAATGACGTCAAGAGATGCATCGTACATGGTAGCGAGAAGTTCCGTTTCGGGCAGACCAACGCCGTCCCGGGTAATCAGCAACTCAACCTGTTCCCGGGTCTGCGGTCTGGTTACCTCCTTCAAAGTCAGAATTTTAATATCCAGTTCTTTGTCTGACCAGGGAACAGAAACCGGAATGCTCCGGGACACGATACGATTCTGATAAGTCATTTGAAAGTGTACAGAGAAACCTCCCCGGTCTGTCTCCGAAACCGGTATTTTCAGTTGGTCCCAATTCCGGATGGTTTGCCAGTTAATCGCTCCAACACCATCTGGTTTCTCGATCCGGTACCATAAGCTTCCTTCACCGGCTGCCCCCATGGTGATGGTACAAGTGTCTCCGGGCTGATACTCCCGAGTTTCCGTGAGCAGATACAGCATTTCGTCCTGAGGCACATAACTGGCACTTGGGTCAACCAGTTGCACCTTGAATTCAGATTCGATGTTTACACCCTGCCGATCCTGAGATTGTACTTTGACCCGGTAACGGCCCGGTGGGAGGTTCAACACCCGGAAATCTGCCATCGGTTTTCGATCAAATGGTGTGAGCGTGACACGCCCCATATCCCGGCCGGTCTCTTCGGTGTCAATTCCAGGAACCGAATACCAGGGTAACAAATCACGGTATATATCGACCGGTAATCCCGGTTGATCGGGAACGGGCCAGTACCGTGGCCGCGTCCATTTCCGTGTTTCATCCAACAAGATAAATGTGACCACACCAGTTACACCAACCTCATCACCATCTGCATTTAAAGCACTGAATACCAGTGTATTACTTTTAGTCACATCAATAACATCTTCAGTTTCCAACCGAAGTCCATACGGCTGCTCACCCAGAGCAAGAGATTTTATGGACGATTGCGACTCTCCCGAAATATCCGTGGCTTCCACCACAATCTCAAAGTTATAAACCGGCATGAAGCGGTCTCCGATGAGATCATCAGACAGCGCCGTAAATGAAAAGGAGTACCGGCCATCTTTGTCGGTCTCGATACCTCCGGAGGTAATTTCCCGTTCTGAAGCCGGCGGTCCGGGAAATCGGCTATAGAACCGGAAAAACGGATAGCTGGCCTTGCGAATCACCCGGTATCTGACCCCTATGTTACTCAAAGAAGCACCGGCATAACTAATCACCTCGCCTTTGACAGTAATATCGTCTCCCAGTTTATTCGCATTGCTGAAGCTGTCAATCCTCACTTCAAATGTTGGTCTCTTGTAGGCTTCGACCTGAAAGTATTGCCGATCCTGAGTCAGGTTTGTACCCAATGACATTTGTCCCAGCAGACCTTCTTCGGGTAAAACAAATGATCCCGTAAATGAACCATAGGCATTTGAGATCACGGGCAGTATGCTGACCAGTTGTCCGTTGGTATTGTAAAGCGATATTTCAGCTGACCGGTTTGCAATCAAACGTGGTATGCCCTGGTCATCCCTATGCAATAATAGGCCCTTGAAATACAGTATCTGTCCCGGACGGTAAATGGAGCGGTCAAGAAAATACTTCACCTCCAGAGACTCAACCGGTCTCCGGTTCCAGCCATAATGACTTACCAAAAAATCCCGGTAGTCGAGCGTATCACGACCCTTAATCAACACTGGCGCATAGGTACCCCGGGTCTCTGGCACCGCAGCATATCCCTGATCGTCGGTTTGCGACTCATCTACTTTAGTCCGTATTTGTTGTCGCAGCCGGCCGTCATATCGCTGCTGATACCAGGAAACGGATACCCCCTTAAGCGGCATACCGGTGGTCCGGTCAAAACACTGTAACTCACTCCGGCCCTGTAACGCAAAGGTTGAAGTTGCCAGATTGGATACATGAAATCCGGTCACAGTGATCCCATCTTTACCGGCATCATAAGCGGGGGAAGACGAAACGATCAAAAAATAATATCCCGGACTCAGCGACTTTAAGCTGAACTCGGTAGAATGAGACCGGAAATCTGAACTACCCTGGAGCTCAACCTCTGATTCTTCCAGCACCTCTCTCTCCAGTAAAAAGGGCAGCTGATCTTCGTAGGAGCGTCGCTCAAAGCGATCTCTTTGGGATTCCTGAAATTTTACCACCCGATAAAAAACGCGGGCCAGATTCTTATACTCGATCAAGGTGAGGACCGGCTGACCAGGGATATTCACTTTCTCGATGCGGACCTGGAGGGAAGGTGCTTCCAGCTGCTGAAGAAGCTGACGGCATTGCAACACACCCTTGCTTTCCCCATCGTGTTGTTCCTGGATAGCGAGGCAGAGAGTATGTGCTTCCGTCAATCGGTCCTGACGGAAATAAAAAGATGCCAGGTGGTATTTTACTTCTGCTTGATCATTTTCACCTAAATTACTGTTAATTAAATACTTAATGGCATCTTCATAAAGCGAGTCTTTAGAGTAAATACTACTATTCTGATGAAAATAGGCCAATCGTCGCAGGTCAAAGTAAACCCGGTCTGTACTGTTTTTCAGAGCTTGTTGATAGATCCGGGAAGTTGCAAACCGCCGGTCGGTACTATCTGAAAAACTCAATGTAAGATTTACATACTGCTGAGCCGGTAGAAAAAAGTCCTCCCGGTTTAACGTGAATATACTTCTGGCTTCGGGTAAACCATAGTGAACCTGCTCAAAGTGATCCAATGCCCTGCTGACCAATAACCGATATAGATTTCCTTTTGTGCCTGGCCCCTCATTGGGGCTGGTCAACAGCAATCGAAAGGAATCGAGGGAGACATGCACGACACTATCCGGAGCTATTGACTGCAGATAATGCTCATCGGCCACGGACATCAGATCGGACCCGGACATCAGTGCCACATCATCGGGTCTCACTTGTTGAGGTTTACGTTGCCGGAGTTGCCATTGATGTTGCACATAATAAGAGGTATAAAGCTCTCCCAGATAGGAATGCAGAATTTGCCGGGCCGGGGCATCCAGATTGGGCAACTCGCTTTCCATGCGGGGGATGGCTGCTTCCAATCCACCTTCTTCCAATTCGAGGGCAAATTTGTTGTCGTAAATCAACGCCTTTACATAGTGAAGTTGATCACCAGACTCCAGACTTTGGGACCTGATTTTCTTGACCAGGTCGCGGGCACTCCCGGGCAGTCCTGACTTTTCAAGCGAATCGATTTCGCGCCAAAGAAGGGTATAATTTAGGGAAGGTTGATGTGGCGGTGTCACTGGTGGTACGGTGGTTTTACAGGTCAAAAAAAGAAGAGACAGGAATAAGATGGATGACCGGGTTGTCGCAAGGAGATGATTCATAGTCACTATTTATACTTTCAGACGCACCATGAGGCTGCAATAGGACAAGTCTCAGAAAGCATTAACAGATAGTTAACGAATCCGCGTTCAATAATCTTTCGCAAATCTTGCAGGACTTATTATATCAGGCAACTCGATGCCATCCTCCAGGTGAGCGATAAAGGCTTCCGACCAGTAAGGACCTAAGGAAGCACCTTTGGTACCTAACCCATTAAAAAGAGACACCCGGTGATTGACCGGATGCCTGCCGATCACTGGCCGGCGATCTTTGATCGTAGGCCGGATGGCCGCCTCGTGAGCCAGAATTTCATAGGGCGCTTTGATCAATTGCCGGGCAAATTTATTCAAAAGCCGAAAGCCTTCTTCCGAAGGATCACTATCCTCAAAATTCCAGCTGTCCTTTGCTCCAAACCAAAAGATGTCATCATGCAGATGCACCAGGAAGTATTTCTTCTTAATCATTTTATCCGGATGAAAATCGCGGATTCGAATTTTCAGGATTTCACCCTTCGAGGGATTCAGGTAGCGTTCGGGGGAAAAAAGATCATTCCCTCTCAGTAGTGAGCCTTCGCAAAATATCAGGTAGTCGGCCTGGATGTCCCCATACATAATCTTATCACTGGAAATCCGGCACTGATTCATCCGGAAGTATTCGGGCCTCAGACTGTTCCTATCCAGGAGGATACGCCGCACCCGCTCGATCAGCAATGGTATATCAACCTGATAACCAGTCACTTCACACCAAAACTCATCCAGAAAAAGTTTATCCTTAAACGTATTCAGGTCCACATCCGTCACAATATAATCTTGATAGCCCGGAGTGCCTGATTTCATTAGCCAGTCGTTCACTGATTTCTGATCGGACAAATGACGGACGATGTTGCGTTGCCTCATCAGGGAGACTCCCAGGAGTTTCTCCAGTTCGGCATACCGGGTAATCGCACTGGCAAGCAGGGTGTCAAACATCCAGCTCTTGACGAATCTTCTTCCGGTAATTGGGTTGATGATTCCCGCCGCATAGAGACTGGAGCTTTGATGATGTCCCTGATCAAAAACCATGATCCGGCGTCCCCGCTCCAACAGCAGAGTGGATATCAGGGTGCCTGCCAGGCCCTGACCCACAACGATGTAATCTACCTTATTCATTTTGATGTAGGCGGGCAGAAGATTTCCTGTTTTAGCTTGCGAGGCAAACTGGCCAATACCAGCCCGTACGAATGGTCGATGAGTTCCAGGATCATCGTCCGGGGCAGATTACCTTCGCAAAGCACGGTATTCCAATGTCTCTTGTTCATATGGTATCCGGGTCTGATCTCCGGATAGTTGTCTCTCAGTTCGATCGCTTTTTGGGGATCACATTTTAGGTTAATGGACAAGATCTCGGCATCGATATCGGTCAGCAAAAATATCTTCCCTCCAATCCGGAATGCGAGAGTGCTCACATCAAAAGGAAGATCCTCTGTCACTTTCTCTTTTTTCAGGCAATGATTGCGGATTTCTTCAAGAGTGATCATTGCTACCCGATTAAAATTGACATTTCCCTGTGCAGGTTCCAGGCTGCCTCCTTCACTGCTTCATCAAAATTGCCTTCATCCCGGCTGGCATAAATGATGGATCGAGAAGCGTTGATCAGGAGGCCCACATCTTTGTTGGATCCATTCCGGTAAACTTGCTGCAAATCACCTCCCTGACTTCCGACCCCCGGCACCAGCAAAAAATGATCCGGTACGATTTGTCGTACCTTCCGAAAGTGTTCAGCCTGGGTCGCACCAACGACATACATCATCCTATCATCAGATGCCCAGCGTGAACTGATCTCAAGCACTGACTCAAAGAGTCGCTTACCTTCGTTATTTTTCAAAAACTGAAAATCATGACTTCCAACGTTGGAGGTCAAACCCAGCAATATGACCCATTTTTCCGGAAAATCGAGAAATGGTTCCACCGAATCCCTCCCCATATATGGGGCAATCGTAACCGAATCAAAGGAAAAAGTCTCAAAAAAGGTTTTGGCATACAGTCTCGACGTATTGCCAATATCGCCCCGTTTCGCATCAGCAATGGTAAAATGGCTTTCCGGAATGTATGCCAGCGTTTTAGCCAGGGTTTCCCACCCGGCCACTCCCCTTGCTTCATAAAAGGCGATATTGGGTTTGTAGGCGACGCAATGTTCTTTTGTGGCGTCAATTATGCGGCGGTTAAATTCATAGACAGGATCGGGAAAATCACGGAAAAAAGAAGGTATTTTTTCAATATCGCTATCCAGACCCACACAAAGAAAACTTTGCTTGTGGCCGATCAATTCAATTATCTGCTTCCTGGTCATGCCTCAGGCTCATCGATCGAACGTACACCTTTAATTGACGGTACTTTCCCTTTCACCACATCCTCAATCCCGGCTTTTAGCGTCATCCGGGTCATGCCGCAATTGCTGCAGGCTCCCTGCCATTTAATGAGTACTATCTGGTCATCGGTGATGTCTATCAATTCAACATTGCCACCATCCACTGCCAGATGTGGCCTTACATGTTCCAATGCAGCTTCAACCTCCGCCATCAGCTGGTCTTTCCCCGTTATCATTACCGACATACTACCTTAATTCTTAAATTTTTAAAACTAACTCTTAATATCTACAATCCGGGTGGGCTCAAACAGCTTATTTCTCTGTTCGACCGCCTTCACGGTATTTTCGACAAATTGCATCCATGCTGCCTGCATAGATGGATCACTACTCTCAACGATGGGGAGTCCATTGTCACCTCCCTCCCGAATCGCTTCCACCATCGGAATTTGGCCCAGTAATACCGAATTGGCCAATTCCGCGAGATGTTGACCACCTCCCTTACCAAATAAATAGTATTTCCGGTCAGGAAGTTCAGGAGGGGTAAACCAGGCCATGTTTTCCAATACCCCGAGAATGGGTACCTTGACAGATGGCAACCGGAACATATTCATGGCCTTAACGGCATCCATCCAGGCGACTTTCTGAGGAGTTGTTACCATGACTACCCCGGTAAGAGGCACCGTCTGCACCAGGGTCAGCTGGATATCTCCGGTACCCGGTGGCAGATCAATGACCAGGAAGTCCAGTTCCGGCCAGAGACATTCTTCGATAAACTGCTTCATAATACCGGCAAGGCGAGGGCCCCGTAATACCACTGCCTGCTCGGGTTCGACAATAAATCCTATGGATAATATGCTGATTCCCTGGGCTTGCAAAGGAACAATCTTGGGTTTTCCATGAACATCGACGAGTTTTGGTTTCTGCCCCTCCAGACCAAACATGGTGGGTATTGAAGGGCCATAAAAGTCGGCATCGATCAGGCCGGTCCGGTAACCCAGTTTTCGCAATCCAACCGCGAGATTACTCGATACGGTAGATTTTCCTACCCCACCCTTGCCAGATGCCACCGCAATGATATTCTTCACCTGGGGTAACACGCCCGATTCCTTTTCTCCGGACCTTAACTGCGTTTCCAGATGAATATGAACGTCCAGAGCTGGATGTTCATTTTTAATCGCGGCCATGCAGGCAAAATTGACGGATGATTTCTGATCCTGGTGAAGTTGTTGAGTGAAGATCAGAGTGATCCTGACACGACCCTCCTCCACTTCAATCTCACGTATACGCCCGGCATCCACAATGGATACTCCCGTGAGAGGATCAGGTACTGCCCTGAGGAGTTGAATTACCTGACTTTTCTCAATTTGCACGTTATATAGTTTAAAATCACGCCATAAAGATAAACAATTCGACCCTTTACTTCGTTGGCGATAAAGATGTATTCCTGCTAATAACATATTATAGAAAACTTTTATACATTTGATCATGCAGATTCACCATCACATCAACGAGTTACCGTCCTTTCAAAATGGCGTTATAACTTTTGGGTCGTTTGATGGTGTCCATCTGGGCCATGCCGGCATTATTGATAAAATGAATGAACTGGCAAGCGAAATCGACGGTGAGACCATTGTGGTCACCTTCGACCCGCATCCCCGGCAGGTGATTTATCCACACGATAAATCATTGAAGCTCTTATCAACCAGATACGAGAAGATCAAACTCCTTGAAGAAATAGGAATCGATCACCTGGTATTCTGCCCTTTTACCATCGAATTTTCGCAGTGGCATGCCGATGAATATATCGAGAAATTCATCATTGGTAAGTTTCATCCAAGCATGATCGTCATTGGTTACGACCACCGCTTCGGTCTGAACCGCCAGGGTAACATTGACTTCCTCCGCTCCTATGAACAGCAGGGACATTTTAAAGTATATGAATTACCCCAGCAAATGACCGAAGAGATTCAGATCAGCAGCACCCGGGTACGTAACTACCTGCAAAAAGGCGAAATCATACTGGCCAATCAACTGCTGGGCCATCCGTACCTGATCAGTGGGCAGGTGGTGCGCGGTCACCAGCTGGGGGAAACCATCGGATACCCTACTGCCAATCTGGCGATTCAGGATCCGCTCAAGCTGATCCCACCTGATGGCATTTATGCCGTCAGAGTAATTTGTAAAGGCCGGCGATATGGCGGTATGATGTATATCGGAACCCGGCCGACGGTGTCAAAGGAGGGTAAAAAATCCATTGAGGTCAACATCTTCAGTTTTAATGATGACATTTATGGAGAGACGGTTGTCCTGGAGGTCCTGCAATACCTTCGGCCGGATCAGACCTTTGAAAACCTGGAAGCGTTGCGACTTCAGTTGGACCAGGATAAAATGGAGGCGCTCCAATTTCTGGATATGGATACCAGTTCCAGGAATGAAGCTACCGTATTGATTCTGAATTATAACGGTCGGCACCACCTCGAAACTTTTTTACCCAGCGTGATTCGTTTCAGCAGGGACTTTGAGATCGCGGTGGCAGACAATGCGTCAACCGACGACTCCATAGATTTTATTCGACAGCATTATCCCCAGGTTCGCATTATTCCGTTGGATAAAAATTATGGATTTGCTGAGGGTTACAACCAGGCGATTAAAAAAATCAATTCAGAATATATTATTCTCCTCAACTCGGATGTCGAAGTAACCAATCAATGGGCCGAAAAACTGTTGGAATTTATCCGGTCTCATCCGGAAACCGGAGCCGTCCAGCCAAAGATAAAATCGTACGACAATAAACACAATTACGAGTATGCCGGTGCTGCCGGAGGACTACTTGACCGGTTAGGCTATCCCTTTTGTCAGGGCCGGATTTTATCGGAGGTTGAAACGGATATGGGACAGTACGATACTTTTACCGAAATATTCTGGACAACCGGAGCCGCCATGATTATCCGTAAAAATCTGTTTGAGAAAATAGGCGGATTTGATCCCGATTTTTTTGCCCATATGGAAGAAATCGATCTTTGCTGGCGATTGAAGCAATGCGGGTATAAGATGTTCGTAATTCCATCGGCCGTAGTCTATCACAAAGGCGGTGGTACACTATCGTACCACAGCCCAAGGAAAACGTACCTGAATTTTCGTAACGGAATGAGTCTGCTCCTGAAAAATGAAAAAGGGATGACGTTAGTCTGGCTGTTTCCGTTTAGGGTTGCTTTAGACATCATTGCCGCGTTCCGTTTTTTGATGGTGGGCGAGTTTGATAATTTTCAGTCGGTGGTGAAATCAATCTTGTATACGTTCGCAAATCTTCCGCGCACCTGGATTAAAAGGCAAAAAATACTGGAACTCAGAAAACGCATGACAATAGGCCCGGACAATTCGATGGCTGGTCGTTACCAGGGCAGTATTATCTGGGAATTCTTCATCAAGGGAAGAAGAAAATATCAGGAACTGCGATACGTAACAAAATAGGCTCTTCATGAAATTTAAATCGGTAGTCATTTATGAAGATGACAACCTGATCGTGGTCAATAAGGCAGCCGGTATTCACACAGTGGCCGACCGATACGACCATCAGGCACCTTACCTCCTCCAGTGGTTAAATCAAAACTTTGGAAGAGTCCTGCCTGTCCACCGCCTGGATAGCGGCACATCTGGAGTCATTTGTTTTGCCAAAACCCCGGAAGAACAAAAAAGACTGTCTCAGCTGTTTGAGAGCCGGGAAATCGTCAAGCGGTACAAAGCCATCGTGGCCGGCGTACCGGTTCCACCCGAAGGGATTATTGATGCCCCAATTTACAAACCGGCAAATAAGCACCAGGTGATGATCTCACCGAAAGGTAAAAAAGCGATAACCTGGTATAAAGTGGAAAATGCTTTTGGCAATTTTGCCCTGCTTGATTTACTCATCGAAACCGGAAGAACGCATCAGATCAGGGTCCATCTTCAGTATATTGGACATCCCCTCCTGGTAGACCCGTTGTATGGTGGAAGATCATCCTTTTTCCTGTCCAGTATCAAAGCCAGGTACAAAGGTGACCGTTTTGAAGAGACTCCGCTGCTCGGCAGGACTCCCCTGCATGCTTATCAGCTGACTATCCCAATGGCAGAGGGTTATTCAAAGACATTTGAGACGCCATTACCAAAAGATATGCAAGCAGTGATCAACCAGCTGTCAAAATTGAAAGTACGCTCGTAATCCGTAGTTTTCCACCGGATGCCAGTCAGAAAAATTCAGTATATAACAGGTTAAAGCAGCATGAAAATTTGAAGGAAATTTACGAAATCGATTGTGTATTGAGCTAAGGATGAAGCCCGTCTGACACAGGGGTCAGCTTAGTTACGATTGGTGCACAGCAAGGTATTCGGAGATCTCTGTCACTGCGATGTACGACAATAGTACATTGAAGTTGCTGACACACCAGGCTTCCAGTTTTTTGATCTCTTCCTTTGACAGACGGGCAAGTGATTTACGCAATTCTTTGCGGAAGATTCTCTGATCAAAACTTACCTTTTCCAAAATGATTTTACTGTAAGATAACCAAGACATGCGCTTTTGCATCTGCGTCGGATTTTAAGATTCTCAGACCTTAGAACGAAGTAACTTAACCGAGATTATGAAGTTACAAAAACTTACTTAAGTTTTAACTTTTTCGGAAAATTTTCCTGTCGTTTTCCCCGGTTCTTGAGGATCTCTTTTTTAGCAAATCGCTTACGGTCTCCAAGCAGTTTCTCAACCAGATCGGGACGGTTCATTGCTTCCAGTTTGGTACGGATCACCTTCCAGTTTTCCGGCTTGTACCAGAAAAAAAACAAGTGCTGGTTCTTCTTTTCCTGCCTGGAACGGGCCGCATAGACAGGCTGGAGCGTGTAGGGATGCAAGCCGCTGTAATAAATCACCGTGGCTACCGTCATTGGAGTCGGGGTAAAGTCCTGTACCTGTTCGAGCCGAAAGCCCATAGCTTTGGTTTCTGCTGCCAGATTGGCCATGTCTTCTTCCCGGCATCCCGGATGACTGGATATAAAATAAGGTATTAGTGGCTGATTCAGACCATGTTTGGCATTGATCGCATCGTACTTTTGCTTAAAAGCATGAAAATGCTTAAAACTTGGCTTGCGCATCAGTCTAAGGGTATCATCTGAAGTATGTTCTGGTGCGACTTTAAGCCGGCCGTTAATATGGCGGCAAACTACCTGCTCCAGATATTCATCCAAACTGTCATCTGCATTTCTATTGTGTGATTCCACCAGAAGGTCGTAACGGATACCGCTACCCACAAATGCTTTTTTCACCTTTGGATGTTGATCCACTTTACGGTAGAGTTGAGTCATCGGGCGGTGACTGGTATCCAGATTGTTACATACTACCGGATGAATACAGGATGGACTGACACAGCGATCACATATAGCCTGCACCTTCCCTTTCATTTTATACATATTGGCCGAAGGTCCTCCAAGATCACTGATGTATCCTTTGAAGTCAGGCATGGCCGTTACCTGTTCTACCTCCTTCAGAATGGATTCTTCCGAACGGCTGGCGATAAATTTACCCTGATGGGCTGATATGGTACAGAAGCTGCAACCACCAAAACATCCGCGATGCATATTGATGGAAAACCGTATCATCTCATAGGCCGGAATCGCTCCCCTTTTATCATATTTCGGATGAGGCTGCCTTGTATATGGCAGATCAAATGAGGCATCGATCTGACGTTCACTCATGGGAGGATATGGTGGGTTAACTACCAGGTACTTATCTCCGACCGCCTGAATCAACCTCCTGGCATTTACCTTGTTTGACTCCTGCTCAACATGTTTAAAATTGGCCGCGTATGATCGCTTGTCCCGCAGGCATTGTTCGTGGCTGGACAAATGCAGCGACTCCCATTTTTTATTCAGGGGCAATTCCGTTTCTCTGGATTGCAGAAATGCAGTCTGGGGAATTGTCCTGAGTGAAGTAAAAGGTACCCCCCGCCCCAACAGGCGCAGAATTTCCCGTAAAGGAAGCTCACCCATCCCGTAGACCAGAAGATCCGCTCCGCTGGAACTAAGGATAGTCGGGAATAACCGGTCGCTCCAGTAATCATAGTGGGTAACCCTTCGCAACGAAGCCTCGATCCCCCCGATGATAATGGGTATATCCGGATAGAGCTCCTTCAGTATTTGACAGTAAACATTGGTAGCATAATCGGGCCGGAATCCGGCGAGACCTCCCGGAGTATAGGCATCGGTCGACCTCTTTCGCCGCGCTGCGGTATAATGATTGACCATGGGATCCATGCATCCGCTGGTGACCCCAAAAAAAAGACGGGGTTTTCCCATTTTTTTAAAGTCGCGAAAATCATCCTTCCAGTTGGGTTGAGCCACAATCGCCACTCTAAATCCCTCATTTTCAATGATGCGACCGATCACTGCGGTCCCGAAGGCCGGGTGATCCACATAAGCGTCTCCAGAGATCAAGACGACATCGAGTTCATCCCATCCCCGGAGTTCCACCTCTTTGCGAGTAATCGGCAACCAATCGGTGACAGGCCTTTTTTGCATCTCTCTAATTTATGATTTGTTTTGATTCGGTTAAGAAGGAATCAGAGTCACTCCCTCATCATGAAAAAACAGCCATGGCTATCATTATGTTCAGGGCATGCAGGTTCTTACCGGAAAACACGGGATTGCCAGGAGGACTCTAAAACCTTATATCCCGGGAGTGTTTCATATGATCTACTTGATTTTGCGCATTCGCAGACTGAGAGGGGTTACTTCCAGGTATTCGTCGTCCTTTATGTACTCCATAGCCTCTTCCAGCGAAAAAACAACTTTGGGAGCCAGTTTGATGGCATCATCGGCTCCGGAGGCACGCATATTGGTCAGTTTCTTCCCCTTGATCACGTTGACTTCCAAATCATTATCACGGTTATTTTCACCAACCACCTGACCCTTGTAAACCCGGTCACCAGGCGCCACAAAAAATCTACCCCGGTCCTGAAGCCGGTCCAGCGCAAAAGCCAGCGCCTGGCCGGTCTCCATCGAAACCAGTGATCCATTAAACCGGCCGTTAATCTCACCTTTCAAGGGAGCATACTCTTTAAACCGGTGGTTCATCACTGCCTGACCGGCGGTGGCGGTCAATATTTTACTTCGTAAACCGATCAGACCACGTGAAGGGATCTCAAATTCCAGGTGCTGAACATCGCCTTTCGGCTCCATTCTTTCGAGCATCCCCTTCTGTTGGGTAACCAGTTCAATGGCTTTTCCTGCATACTCTTCAGCGACATCGATCACCAGATGTTCAACCGGTTCCGACTTAACGCCCTCAATATCCCGGATGATCACCTGAGGTTTCCCGACCTGCAGTTCATAACCTTCCCGACGCATGGTTTCAATCAAAATGGAGAGGTGTAAAACACCCCGGCCGTACACATTAAATTTATCTTCTGTGTCGGTTTCTTCCACCTTCAGAGCCAGGTTCTTTTCCGTTTCCTTAAAGAGTCGATCCCTGAGGTGACGGGAGGTGACGTATTTACCCTCCTGACCGTAAAAAGGTGAATTGTTGATCGTAAACAACATACTCATGGTCGGCTCGTCAACCTCAATCCGGGGTAGTGCTTCCGGATTATCGAGAGAAGCAATCGTATCTCCGATCTCAAAATCTTCCACTCCGACAATAGCGCATAAATCTCCGCTCCGTACCGACTTCACTTTGGTTTTACCCAAACCTTCAAATACAAAAAGCTCCTTGATCCGGCTTTTCTTCCTGACATTGCCTTTCTTGCACAAAAGGTAGTCCACACCCTCATATAGATCTCCCCGATAGACCCTGCCAATGGCAATGCGACCTACAAAATTGGAGTAATCCATCGAAGTAATCTGCATCTGCGCATCTCCTTTCACATAGGGCGCTGGTGGTATCTGATCAATGACGCAATTTAGCAAGGGAGTGATATCATCCGTACGCTGTCGCCAGTCATAGCTCATCCAGCCTTGTTTGGATGACCCAAAGATCGTCTCAAAATCCAGTTGAAACTCAGCCGCACCCAGGTTAAACATCAGATCAAACACTTCTCCCTGCACTTCTTCAGGCTTGCAGTTTTCCTTGTCGACCTTGTTGATCACCACGATCGGTTTTAAGCCCAACTCAATCGCCTTGCTCAATACAAACCGGGTTTGGGGCATCGGTCCTTCGAAAGCATCGACCAGCAACAAAACGCCATCGGCCATTTTCAGGACCCGTTCTACCTCACCGCCAAAATCAGCGTGACCAGGTGTATCAATGATGTTGATCTTGACCCCGTTGTAATTGACCGATACATTCTTGGAAAGAATGGTGATGCCCCGTTCCCTTTCCAGCTCGTTATTGTCTAAAATAAGCTCTCCGGTGTCTTTCCTGTTCTCCAAAGCCCGGCAAGCTTCTATGATACGGTCAACCAGCGTGGTTTTTCCATGATCAACGTGAGCGATGATTGCTATATTTCGAATGTCTTGCATACCTGATCTGATAAAAAGGCCGCAAAGGTAGCTAAAGGGATCATACCGGACAATAGCTCATTGCAATAAGCCGGAGTCCCAATATATAAGACAAGCACGTGACCGGACCTCAGATCAGCGCAGGATCGTATAGCAACGGGAAAAAGCGACCTTCCATCTTTTTTCCTTTTGGTATCACAGGAACTCCTTCGAGAAGCGGTTCATCACTGTCGGAATAGGTTCCGTCTGCAAAAACATTTAAGACAAATGCCCGCCGTGATCGCTCGGACCGGTTCTCATACGATCCATGTACCAGTAACGGATGATGAAAGGTACCATATCCCCTTTTCATTTCAATCGGAACCGGCTTAAACATGTCTTTCTGTTCATCCGTCAGATATTCCATCAGTCCATTCATATCTCCGGCCAACTGCGGTTTCTGCAGGAGACCCCAGCGATGACTCTTAGGGATATAGTGCAAACAGCCATTGTCGATACTTGCATCATCCAACCCAACCCAGCAGGTGAGATGCTGCATAGATTTAGTCCGAGTCCAATAGGAATAATCCTGATGCCAGGCTACAACGCCCCCGTGTTTGGCTGGTTTACTGAATAACTGATCATGCCAAAACCTAACCGCCACATCACCCAGCAACTGACTGGCAGGCACGACAAATGCCGGATTCCATAATACATCGTGAAACCCCTTGGTGATGCGCCAATGTCCCAGAGAGTGAAACAGTACCGTATCGGGATCCGCTGATTCATTGGAGGAAAATTCATAAAACAGTTCGTTCCCCGGATGGTTGGGATCGGTGATCTCGTCAAGTTCTTGCCTCAACTCCTCTACCTGGTGCTCATCTAAAATTTTGATATTGGAGAGGTATCCGTTTTCATGAAAAAACGCAATCTGTTCTTCTGTAAGCTTGATTTTTCCCATCCGTCGGCCGAACGGGGTAATTTAAATAGATCCGAGACCAAACTATGCATGGTTGAAAGATCCTGAACTGCCATATCTACCGGGTTTAAAGGCGCCAAAGTAGAGAATTTTTAGATAACGGCGTGCTTGAGGTCAGCCAGAAGTCGACTATTCAGGATTCTCCACCTTCGGGACCATAAAAGAAGACCCAGGTACTGAAATCATCGGTAAAATCGAGAAAACGGTGTTCAGCACCAGCCCGTACAAATAGAAAATCCCCGGCCATGAAAGGTGTCTCCTTACCGTCGTTAAAAAAACGACCGGATCCGCTCACGACGACATAAACTTCATCCCTGTTATGAGGCGTCTGGCGATCTATCTGATCTGGTTTATAAATTTCGACCGAGAGAGTCCCGTGACTAAACAGATTTAAAAATTCCTTCCGGGAGTCCTTCAGTTTTGCCAGCGCTTCAGCTGTCGATATGCGAGCCATAATAATGTCATTTAATTACCGTCATAAAATCGGAATTTTTAGGCCAACTCTATGGGTACTTCTAAATACCTCTGAAATTAGGCAAATTCAAAAAGAACCAAGCGAATCGAGGCATCCCGAAGGAGCCTAGCCGTAGCTAAGTGACTGAGGGATAACGAAGTGTCGTACCGGTTATTTTTAAATAGCTTATCGTAGATAAGCGGTTGACAATTGAATGGGGTTTTTAGAGGTGCCCTATGGTCATATTTAATCCGATACTTTGCGGAAATAGAAGGAAATTGATTTTCCATTGCCGGAGATCGTTGCCGTCAATCTGTCACCGCTGACCGAATAGGTGATCTCCTTGGGAAAATCGTGTGCTGGATTGGAAGATATAAAACCCAGACTTCCTGAGTGGATAACTTCAAATCTGACCGGAGCCTGATTGTGGGGGACATCGGCCTGATAAAAGATGCTGGTTCCATCGACCAGGAGCGCAAGTTTCTCATAAGACAAGGTATCCGTGCCCCGGGAGGTCCATCCCTTCCCTACCATCAATGTACCGGAGACCCACTCCCATTCCTCAAATGCCTGTTTATCGTCGTCCAATCCCAACCTTTCCCATCTACCTTGCAGCCAGTCAAAATGCTGTAAGTTTACCTGGGGTTGACATTTCAGACAACTCCAGGAGAAAACCAAAATAACAAGACTAACAAACATCTTCTGCATAATGACCGGTGGCTTGACATGGTGAGATTGTGGCATAAACACTCAGGTCAGATGAAGGCACCTGATACACTTCTGATCTTAAGTCTGAGTCGATAGCAACCATTGGAGTATATACTTCCCATTTTAAATTTAGACAATCTCAATTATTTGTCAAAAAATATAGGGCACTCTTAAATTCTCTCAAACTTGGTAAATTCAAAAATATCAAGCTATACGAGGCATCGCCAGGGGCCGGCAGGTACCAATTGACTGAGGGAAAAACGGAATCGAGGAGCGACCCGGGGCATTGAGGAATGAGCCGGTCATACGACCGGTGGAGGTCTGGGAGACCTTCAAGCTACGAAACCACATAGAGGATGTGAAAGAAAGGTTACTTTTTAAGCAGCTAATTTGAGTCTGGCGAATGACAATTGAACGGGTCTTGGGGATACCCTTTTCATATTTTCATAACTAATAACTAATCCCGAAATAAAAGATTGCCAAATGTTAAAATTTGATATAACCTCCGGTTTTTATATAAGCACAGACAATTTCACCAACAGACCTCCGTTCTAAGGCTATCAAACATTTCCGAATATCGAACCACAATAAGCTACCTGCTATAAATTATTTTTCATATTTAATTTTCTACAAATTAACTGGTACTGTTTAATTACTGACTGAACCTGTTTTCAAAACCATCAGGTATTTGTTTGAAATTCAGCGTATCCAGTCAGTTAGGATCTGCATAAATCAGCTGATTTATATTTTCGGGAACTGCTTTACAATTTATTTAACCAAATTTTAAACGGATGAAAATGCCACGCCATTTCAAATTATTCTCTATTATTTCTACGCTCTCGATTTTGAGTATTTCATGTCAGAAGGAAGAGCAGAATATTGTGATGCAGAAGACAGGAGAAATCCAGATCGAAGTCACAGATGCACCCATTGATCAGGATGAGGTTAGGGGTGCCTACATTACCATATCCGGTATTTCGCTGGGTGACACCAATTTACTGCACGAAAAAACCTCCATTGATTTGCTGGCCTATCAGCAGGGAAACACCAAAAAAATGGGTACTTACATCCTGCCGGTTAATCATTATGACTTTCTTGAGATCACCCTCGATTTGCAGGAGGATGCTTTCGGTAATATACCAGGATGCTTTGTCTTCACCCAGGAGGGTAAAAAACACAATCTATATCCGAGTTCCGACCTAACCCGGACACTTACTATACCCATGAATGAAATCCACATCAGCGAAAATCAGCGTACCAATCTGATCATTGATTTTGATCTCCGAAAACTGATTCGATACGGAAAGAATGCTTCAGAAGTAAAATATCAGTTTGTCGATGACCGGTCTATGGAGGAAAGTATCCGGGTGTTAAACAAGGATGCCACCGGAAGTGTCAGAGGTATCTTTACCAACGAAGCCGCGACATCAGTCAGAACCATCGTATTCATTTATGCAGCTGGCAGTTTCAATAAAAGCAGGGAAATACGAAACCTGGAGACCAATATTCCGGACTTTTATTCAGCAGTCAATTCTGCCCGGCTGGACGATCAGGGACATTTCTACCTTCCTTATCTTCCAAAAGGTCGCTACGAACTGGTTTTCGCAGGTTTCCGTCGTGAAGCTTCCCATGAGTTTTACGGTCTACTTGATGCGATGTCATCGAATGGCACCAATCTGGAGGAATTCTATGTAGAAAATGGAAATGAAGTAACCCTTCATGGTCATCTCTCGGAAGGAAATCCAAATTAAGTACAGCTAAGACATGTACTTGCAATACCAGTCAACAAAATCACCGGTTTTACGTGGGCACTCAATAAACTCAAACCGGGTCTCCCGATAGTACAAGATGAACTGGCGGGAAAGAAGAGGTCGTCACCAGATGAGGTGCGGCCTCTCTCTGTTTTCAATGTCACCTGGTCAGATCCAATGCTTTTCAGAGCTGTAATGGTGATGTAATGCTGATCACCTTATAGCTGGCAGACCAACAAGAAGATTGTTAACTGCTATAAGTGGTCAAAAACAGTATGAATACATGCATTAGAACATGAAATTTGTTAAAAAACCGCTGATATTGACAGCATTTCCTTATCTTTGTATTGATAGTGTTACAAACAAAATAACAATTCCAATGAGTACTAAAGTAGAAATATCTGCTGCTGAGCAGCAGGTTTTAGAACTACTCTCCCAAAAATTAGAACCGTCTAGAGACATTCCGCTCGTTCCAATTCAAAAGGCTGCTCTTGATGAACTGCGATCTATTCCTGGTGTCGTTGGTTACGCGGCCGGCAAAACAGTCGTCGGTCTTTGCCTGCGTAATTGCGGACTGACCAGCGTGCCTGATGAAGTTTTTGAATTGAAAAATTTACGACATCTTGATCTTTCTGGTAATGCCATTACATCTATCCAGCCGGCTTTGGCAGAGCTCACCGAATTACGTTCGCTGATCCTGTCGGAAAACAAAATTGGTGACCTCCCCAACATTAGTACCCTGACTTCGCTCATCACCCTGGATTTGGATGACAACCGGATGGTGCATGTCGGTGCGGACGTCTGTGTATTGAAAAACCTCAAGACAATAACCGTCTATGGCAACAGGATTCTGACCCTTCCAAGCCAGTTGGATCAATTGAAAAAATTGGAGCAACTGAATGTTGCAAACAACCATCTGAGATTCCTTCCCGATAATCTCTATGGACTCTCCAGTTTGACGTCACTTAATCTTAGCCGCAATCAGTTGACCAGTATTTCTCCTCTGGTGGGCAAGATGACCAGGTTAACCATGCTGAATATCGGACGTAATCAATTGGATGAAGTACCAGGAGAGATCGGGAAACTAAAAGCGCTTACTCATTTATACCTCGGCCATAATTTTTTGCAGACATTACCCACCTCGTTCGCCAAACTGACCAACCTTCAATATCTCAATATCGGTCACAATAGCCTCACGGAAATTCCTGCCTGGATAGGTAAACTGCAAAGTCTCATCGAGTTGAGAGCAGAAGGAAATGGTTTTAACGAACTTTCGGAATCGGTTACAGAACTTGAAAACTTGAAGTTCTTACATTTGTCACACAACCGTTTGAGATCACTGCCCGAGAGTATATCGAATCTGACTAACCTGGCTGAACTAACGCTGAGTACCAACAAACTGGAAGGGCTGCCGGACAATATCGGCAAATTGAAAAAACTGCGATATTTGGATCTGAGGGCCAATGTGATCCTTCAGCTGCCATCCAGTCTGAATAATTTGAAAAATCTGGATAAACTCGACCTGAGGTGGCTTAAGATCAACAGCGATGGTGATGATTTAAGTAAGTTGTCAGCTGCCGGCTGTATTATTTTCCGATGATAAAATTTCCATTTCCGGGAGAGGGAGGGTAATGACAAATTCCGCCCCCCCCTCTTCCGGAAAATTTGCCCGCAGGGTGCCACTGTGCTGATAAATGATTTGACGGCAAAGGCTGAGTCCGATGCCGGAACCTTCTTTTTTGGTGGTGTAAAATGGAATAAAAATCTGGTCCCTCAATGCCGGTGGCACTCCGGGTCCGGTATCTTTTATCCGAAAAACCACAGAACTGTCCCTTGATTCGAGGTAAACCCCGATTTTCTTATCCGGAGCATCACTTAGAGCTTCAATGGCATTTTTCAGCAGATTGATCAATGCCTGTTCCAGTTGTTCGACATCCCCCTGAAATAAAATCTGACGATCGGGAAGATGACATTCCAAATTAATGCCTTTATCCCGTATCACCGTGCCCATCAGCAGTAAAATACCTTCCGTCAGGGTTCTAGCATCCATCATTTCCAGACGTGGAAGCGGAATTTTTGTCAACTTGCGATAGGTCTCCGTAAAATGCAGCAGGCCCTCACTTCGCTTCTGAATGGCCTTAATGGCCTGATGGATTTCCGAACGCGTTTCATTGTCAAGTTCATGCTTCTGACTAAGCAGGTCATTGGTTGAATGAGCCAGGGAAATGACCGGGGTAACGGAATTCATGATCTCATGGGTGAGAATCCGGATGAGCTTTTGCCAGGAAGTGATTTCCTGCGCCTGCAATTCTTCGAAAATATTGTGAAAGGAATAAATATCATAAATATCATCCTTGACTTTTAACTGAGTACGTTGAATTGCCAACTGTTTGGTCTCATCAAGAACTACTTTTTTAAACAGTTTTCGTTCGCCCACCCGCATCTGACGCATTAAGTCATGAATTTCCAAATCGTATTTTTCGATATTTTCGAAGTTTGGAAAATATGATTTTCTGAGGATCAACTGGAGCGCTTTATTCATAAAGAGAGTTTTTCCGCTGCGGTCAAAACCGATCAGACCGGTTTCTACATTTTCAACCAGGGTTTGAAAATATTGAAACTGTATTTCCTTTTCAAGACGAATATCCCGGAATTTAGTACTGATGAGATTAAAAGCCCCAAAAAGCTCCTTTTCTGAAACCTCCGAATTCGTCCGGTTGAAATTGGCTTCAAAATCATCGTATTTGATACTCATCAGGAAGTTGGCGAGATTCCGGTTGGTTCGATTTACCAATGCAAATATCCGGAAGACTACCAAAATCGCCGCAATGATCAATATCCCACCCAAGAAGTAGGATTGTACCTTGACCAGCATTATCAGGCCAAGGGCCATGAAAATCACCAGAAGAAACACATTGATCAGTGCCTGGGATTTGAATTTTGATAAAACCATCCTGCGTCAGTTTTCGATAGCCAGTTCCTGCAATTGCTAAATAGTGTTAACTCACAGCTAAATACCATATTTTTCCAGACGCCGGTAGAGGGAGGTTCGGGTCAACCCCAGCTCATTGGCTGCCTTACTGATGTTTCCGTTGTGCTTTCGCATAACTTCCCGGATCAAATTTTCCTCCATCTCATCAATCGTGGCGACCCTCTCGATCGTATTTCGGGCGGTCGGTTTTGGTGAGGTAAGGATAATATCATCAGCAGAAATGACGGGCCTTTCACCCATAATCACTGTGCGTTCAATAATGTGTTTCAATTCCCTGACATTACCGGGCCAGGGATAAGCCAGCAATTTATCCAGTGCTTCCTGATTGAATTCAAGACCGGATTTATGATACTTTTTGCGGTAAAGAGCCAGGTAGTGATGTGCCAGCGAAATAATATCGGTGCTGCGTACCCGGAGCGGCGGCAAATGGATCTCGACGGTATTGATCCTGTAAAGGAGGTCCTGCCTGAATTTCTGCTCGTCGACCATCTGATAAAGCGGCATATTGGTTGCGCAGATCAGCCGGATGTCAATTTTCACCGGCTTATTGCTGCCGACCGGTATAATCTCATGCATCTGAAGTGCATGCAATAGTTTGGATTGCGAGGCCATGCTTAAATTGCCGATCTCATCCAGAAACAAGGTACCACCTGAAGCTGCCTCAAATCTTCCAATGCGGTCCTGGTGAGCTCCCGTAAAAGCTCCTTTTTTATGACCAAACAGCTCACTCTCAAAGAGTGATTCCGGGATTGCTCCCATATCCACCGGAATAAAAACCTGATCACTCCGCGTCGACTTCCGGTGTAGTGCTCTGGCTATCAGTTCCTTGCCGGTACCGTTTTCGCCGAGTATCAGTACATGCGCATCGGTTGTTGCCACTTTATCGATAGTATTGAAAACCTTCTGCATCTCGGCTGATTTTCCAATAATTTCCGCATAACGCTGATCCATAGCTTCGGTCAAAGCCTGCTGGGCATGTTCCAGCTTTTCAACTTTCTTTTCCGAAATTACCCGGGCAAAAACGCTCTCCACGGTGGCAAGCATCTTTTCGTTGTGCCAGGGTTTTTCAATAAAGTCATGGGCACCGGATTTAAGCGCTTCCACCGCAAGATTGACATCGCCATAGGCGGTCATCATCACTACCGGTACCTCCGGAGCCAGTTCTTTGATCTTCCGCAGCCACTCCAGTCCTTCTGCACCGCTGTCCCGGCCCTTGCCAAAGTTCATGTCCAGGATCACCACATCTGGCTCATGTTGACGTAATAAGCGGGGCAGCTGATAGGGATTCTGATCCGTAAAAACCGAAGTGAAGTGTTGTTTCAGAAAAAACTTCAGGGAGAAGAGGATGTCCTCCTCATCATCAATGATTAAAATGGTGCCTTTCTTTGCCATGATGCGAAAATAACGAATTAGTGTACGAAAACGTACAATTAGTGCCCGAAGACGTACAGTTTTTATTGCCGACCTACTCATAAATCATTGACATTGTGCCACATAGCTTTTTGGCATATATTTTCTTATCATAGGAAGCGTATGGATAGAAAAATTGAAAAGAAGAAGTGGCGATGGCAGCGTATCGTGCCGTTGGCTCTCATCGCTGCATTGATCATTTACTTTGGTCTGAATATCTACCAATCAAGCGGAACCAGCCGGCTCAACGTCCAGACCGAGCGTCTCCTACTGGACACCGTGCATGAAGGAGCTTTCCAGGAATTCATACCGGTTACCGGTGCGGTATTGCCCATCAAGACTGTCATTATTGGCGCGATCGAAGGTGGCCGGGTTGAGGAAAAATTTGTCGAAGACGGAGCCATCCTGACAGCCGGACAGAAAATATTGGAATTGAGCAATCCTGATCTTCAACTGAATTACCTCAATCAGGAAGCAACGATTGTTGCTCAGATCAACCAAATCCGCAGCAACACTCTGATGATGGAACAGCAAAGTCTCAATCTCCGGGAAACTGCCTTGGATATCGATTACCAAATAGATCTTTTTGACAAACGGGTGGGAAGAAACAAAACCCTGTTTGGGGATGGTGTCATTGCAGAAGTCGAATTCCAGGAAACCGAAGACCAACTGGAGCATCTGCTGAGGAGGAAGACATTACTGAAGCAGACCATTACCCGGGACAGCGCTGCGGCCATACTCCAGCAACAGCAGATGGAAAACTCCCTGGATCTTATGAACCGCAACCTCGAAATTGCCAGGAGAAGCCTGGACAATCTGGTCGTGAGAGCTCCGATCGACGGACAATTGTCGGGCTTGACATCGGAATTGGGAGAGCTGATTGTTGAAGGAAGTCAAATCGCACAGATTGATGACCTGTCCGATTTTAAGATCCGGGTTCAGGTTGATGAATTCTATATCTCAAGGGTCTTTGTCGGGCAGACCGGCTCTTTCCAGTTTGCCGGTGACTGGTACGACCTTAGTATTCAAAAGATCTATCCCCAGGTGATCAATGGCAGTTTTGCCGCCGATATGATCTTTACCGGCAAAACACCCGATGGTATCAAGCGGGGGCAAACCGTCTCGGTCAAGCTCGAACTCAGCGCCCAGGAAAATGCTATGATGCTGGCCCGGGGAGGATTCTATCAAACCACCGGTGGCAACTGGGTCTATGTTCTGGATCCGACCTCGGGCGTGGCCCGTAAAAGAGATATTCAGATACGAAGACAAAATCCCAATTTTTATGAAGTAACCAGTGGTCTTGAAACAGGGGAAATTGTCATTACTTCCAGTTATGAAAATTTCGGGAATAAAGATGAGTTAATCCTAAAATAATCTCCCCTGACCACCAGAAAAATGAAAGGTACTTCCATTACCAACCAGATCAATACTTTTAACATCAAAAAAATTAAATTACCAGTCAAATAATCATGATGATCAGAACGGAAAAACTCATCAAGGTCTACCAGACAGAAGACGTGGAAACGACCGCACTCAATGAAGTTGACATCCAGATCAATGAAGGTGAATTTGTGGCCATCATGGGGCCCTCCGGTTGTGGTAAATCGACCCTCCTCAATGTGCTCGGCATGATCGATAGTCCGACTTCGGGAAACTACTTCTTTCTCGATCAGGAGGTAGGCCATTTGCCGGAACGAAAACGATCCAATATCCGGAAACACAACCTGGGCTTCGTTTTCCAAAGTTTCAACCTCATCGACGAACTAACGGTTTTTGAAAATGTCGAACTCCCCATGCTATACACAAGCACGCCATCGGCAGAACGGAAGAAGAGGGTGGAAGAACTACTGGAAGACATGAAAATGATGCACCGTCGCAATCACTTTCCCCAGCAACTTTCAGGTGGTCAACAACAACGGGTTGCGGTCGCCAGGGCTATTGTCAATCGTCCAAAGTTAATTCTCGCCGACGAACCGACTGGTAACCTCGATAGCGCCAATGGCGATGATGTGATGCGGTTATTGGCTGAACTTAATGCAGCTGGTACCACCATCGCAATGGTTACCCATTCCCAATATTGTGCAGAATTTGGCAACCGGATCATCCGGATGCTCGATGGCCAGGTGGTCACTGAAAATGTGGTCCGACAGTTTTTATAGTACAGATCCACAAAATCAGCAGCAATCTATGGTTCAATGTAAGATGAAGATCATGGATTGAAATGATTTGGAAAATATATATTTGTTCTACTTACAGATAACCATAAAATTGGAATGAGAACATCCAATAATGCTGAGAAAAGCGTAACACCTATGATTGATATCAAAAGTAATTATCTTAATATTTGTTGGAGAAAAAGTACTTTGTTGCAGATATATCAGACCACCAAATGAAGCAAATCTATTTGTTTATACAACAGAGATTTAGATACGAATTGCCTGAAAGTCTGGTTGACCTAAGTATGGGATTCCCATATTATTGTGACATATAACAATAAGATAACCGGCCTGCTTATTCCCCTGTCTGTATCTGCATTTCTTGCCCCCTGCCTGATCCCAGTCGCTTAAAAACGCAATTTTATGATTAAACTGATCAATATCGAACGCTACTACAACCAGGGACTGCAGAAGGCCTGGGTTTTGCGGGATATATCTTTAGAGATTAAAGAAGGTGAATTTGTCTCGATCATGGGTCCCAGTGGTTCCGGAAAAACAACCTTGTTGAACATTATCGGCATGCTGGATGAAGCCAATAAGGGAGAATATTATTTCCTGGATGAACCGGTACATAAATTCAATGAACGCAAACGAACGGACCTCCATAAACATTACATTGGATTTATTTTTCAGGCTTATCACCTGATCGATGACCTGACCGTCTATGAAAACATCGAAACACCGCTCCTTTACAAAAAAATTGACCGGTCTCAGCGTAAGGCCATCGTAGCGGATATCCTGGATCGCTTTAACATTGTAGCCAAGAAAGATTTGTTTCCCCACCAGCTTTCCGGTGGTCAGCAACAGCTGGTTGGCGTGGCCAGGGCTGTGGTCGGAAAACCCAAATTACTGCTTGCCGACGAGCCGACCGGAAACCTGCATTCTACCCAGGGCAAGGTCATCATGGATACCCTGGCTGAACTGCATCAGGAAGGGATGACGATTATCCAGGTGACTCATGACGAAAACAACATCAAATACAGTACGAGAGTGATAGAATTATGGGACGGATTTATTAAAAAATGAAAGGAAGATGAACACTGTTTTTATTAGGGAATTTGATGAATATCCTTACAATGATGGTGTGGACAGAAAACAATGAAACGGATCGTTGAGGGTGAGATTAATATTCCATCCAAACCAAGGGTAACAGATCTGACAATCTAGTTTTACGAAATCCTAAATACCAATGCGATGTTCGCCAATTACCTTAAAATTGCCTGGAGAAATCTATTAAGAAATCAAAATTACAGTCTGGTCAATATTGTTGGGCTTACAGTGGGCCTGGCATGCGTTCTACTGATTGCTTTGTATCTGCAGGATGAACTGAGTTACGATAAATTTCATCCGGATGGTAACCGGATTTATCGTATGGCTCTCGAACGTAAGTATCCCGGTCGTGCCCGTAATTATGCCATTATTCCTCAGTCCTTCGCCGAAGTGGTTAAAAACGAATTTGCAAGCGTGGAAGATGCCACCCGGCTATTTTATTTCCAGGGCTTTAATATGTTGTATAAAGTAAATAATCGGCCTTTTGAAGAAGAATACAACATGTGGGCAGATTCCAATTTCTTCAAAATGTTTGATATTGAATTGTTGAAAGGAGAAAAGGAAGAAGTCCTGACCAGACCACAATCGGTGGTATTGACTGAGTCAACCGCCATGAAACTATTTGGTGACAACGACCCAATAGGGCAGGTTCTGGAATTGCCCCAGGCGAACAATAACCTGACGGTCACGGGTGTATGCCGCGACATTCCGGAAAATTCCCATCTTAAATTCAATATGCTTACTTCTGCCACCTCCCTGGGGCAGTTTCTGACAGAAACGAATTATCTGAATTTTTCCGCTTATACTTATCTGAAATTATTTGAGGGAGCAGACCCTGCTGCGCTGGAAAGTCAGTTCCCGGATATGGTCGTCAAGTATGTTTCTGGTCCAGTACTTAATCAATTTGGTGTCAATTATGAAGAATATCAGAAACAGGGAAACGGTTATCGTTATTTTCTACAACCACTGCCAGATATCTACCTGGACTCGGATCTGGAAGCGGAGATCCGTCCCCCCGGTTCACGTCAAAGAATCTACTTTTTCCTTGCCATTGCCATACTGATCCTTGCGATTGCCTGCATCAATTTTATGAATCTGGCAACTGCCCGCTCCGCCGGACGAGCCAGGGAGGTTGGCATCCGGAAAACCCTGGGTTCTGACCGGCGCCAGATTGCAGGTCAGTTTATGCTGGAAGCAATTATTATCAGTCTGAGTGCAGGTATTTTGGCCTGGACGATCAATGCCCTGATTTTACCGGCATTTAACCAGTTGACTGCCAAACATTTTGAGCTCTCCGATTTATGGAGCTTCCGGTATTTGGGCCTGCTGATCCTTTTGGGGCTGATCGCCGGATTACTGGCAGGAAGTTACCCGGCTGTTGCCCTCTCTTCATTTAAACCGGTTGAGGTTTTACATAGCAAATTCATGCAACAAACCAAAGGTGCCGGACTGCGAAACGTCCTGGTCGTCTTTCAATTTGGAATTTCCGTCTTCTTAATCATCTGCAGTATCCTGGTCTATAAACAATGGATTTATACTCAAAATAAAAATCTCGGTTTTTCCAAAGAAAGCCTGATCACGTTGCAGGGAGCGGGAGGGATGAGTTTCCAGCAGGGAGAGACTTTTAAAAAGGAAATCGAACGGATGCCCGGAGTTGTTGCGGTTAGTGGCTGCAACACCCAACCAGGCCAGCAATATTTTGGTATGTCCTTCAAACCACATGGGGCAACGGAAATGACGACTGGCAGTGGATTGATTGTCGATGAAGGTTATATCGAATGCATGCAAATGGAGATGGTGACCGGTAGGAGCTTTTCTAAAGATTTTAACGACTCACTGAGCATTATCATCAATGAATCTGCGGTTCGCGAGATGGAAATGGAGGATCCCATTGGTAAAAAGCTGGTGAGCAATGACGATTTCCTGAACAGTACCGAGGGCCAGCAGGATATCTACACCATCATCGGTGTGATCAGGGATTTTCATTTTCAATCCCTGCATCATATCATTTCACCGCTGTATTTTATCCACAATCAAAAAAACTTCGTGCCCGGTGTTGATGGATTGATCACCGTGAGGTTACGTCCACAAAATGTTTCCTCTACATTGGAAGCGATCGGCAGTTTGTGGCAACAAGTACAACCGGACGTGCCCTTTCGCTACTCCTTTCTGGACAGGGACTGGGCCAATCTCTATGAAAAGGAAATAACCACCCGGAGAGTTTTTGAAATATTCACCATGCTGGCCATATTTATTGCCTGCCTGGGTCTCCTTGCCCTGGCAGCATTTACCGCTGAGCGACGTACCAAAGAGATTGGCATCCGAAAAATATTGGGTGCTTCTGTGGGAAATATTGTCGGTCTTCTTTCATCCGATTTTCTAAAATTGGTACTGATCGCCATTGTCGTCGCATCGCCACTGGCCTGGTATGTAATGAATCAGTGGCTGGAAAATTTTGCCTACCGGGTAGTCGTTGGTCCGGGAGTCTTTATTCTGGCCGCAATCATCGCCCTTCTGATTGCTTTCGTCACGGTGAGTTTTCAAAGTGTCCGGGCAGCCGCCGGCGATCCGATGAAAGCCTTAAAAACCGAATAAAGTCTCGATATTTTCTATCATTAAAACGATGTGATCAAATGATTCTTAACCACCTAAAAATAGCCTGGCGTGCTTTGCATAAAAACCGGATTTATACAGTAATCAGCATTGCCGGCCTGGCCATTGGTATTGCCGCTACCCTGCTCATCTTCCGTATTGTCTGGTACGAATCGGGATTTAACAAGAACTTTAAAAACTACGAGCTGATTGGCCGGATCGTCAATATTCAAAAAGGTCAGGATGGAGAAAATCATAATGTGTGCATGCCCACCGCGGCTATGGATCAGATCGAAGATAAAGTACCTGAATTTCAGAAGGTAGCCCGGATCAGGGAAGTATGGTCCAACCTCACGGTACCCAATCCCGGTGGAGGTGCACCCCTGAAAAAATTCGGGGTATCCGAAGAAACGGCATTCTTCACCGAACCGGCTTTTTTTGAAATATTTGACCTGTCTTGGGTAGAGGGAGATCCGGTCACTGCTTTGGAAGAACCGTATTCCATTGTCCTGAATGAAACATGGGCCAAAAAGTGTTTTGACCGGTCGACAGATGTACTTGGGCAAACACTGATGATTGACAATTTGATACCGGTAAAGGTAACGGGTGTCATTCAGGATCTGCCCGGTAACTGTGATTTTAATTTTCCCTTCTTAATTTCCTATCCAACCCTGAAAAATCATAAAGAAATGTTTTTTTATTCCGAGGGTTGGAATAGCTGCAGTTCGAATAACCAACTATATGTCCTATTAAACCCTGGAAGTAATAGAGAAAAAGCCGACGCTGCCCTGCAACCCATCGGAGATGAAGAATATAAAAATGCCAGCGGAGACAAAAGGAAAGTCCATCTTTTTCAACCGATGAATATGCTTCACTACGATGAGCATTATCAAAATTCAGGAAGTCACCGCACCAGCAAAACCCGGTTAAAGATTTTATCAGGGATCGGGATATTGATTTTGCTCATGGCTTGTTTCAATTTCATTAATCTGACCACTGCCCAGTCAACGCTGCGGAGCAAAGAGGTTGGCGTTCGAAAAACGCTAGGAAGCAACCGTTGGCAACTGACGGCCCAATTCATGACGGAAACCGCCATGATCGTCATTCTTTCCATGTTGATCGGTATATTGATAGCCACCATGTCTTCCTCTCTGCTCCGGCATATTTCCGATGTGCCGGATACAGTACCTTTTCTCAGTGATTACTCCATCATCACCTTTATCCTGATAACCACCGTCATTGTAATCATCCTGTCCGGTTTATATCCGGCTCTTAGTCTGTCCAGTTTTAAACCCATTGAAGCGATCCGCAACCGGACCAGTCACCTGGCTTTTGGCGGGGCAATGGTCCGGAAAACCCTGGTCGTCCTGCAATTTGCCATTGCTCAGGCTTTGATCATTGCAGCTTTGATCAATGTACTGCAACTCGATTATGTGCGAAAGAAAGATCTTGGTTTTGCGCAGAACCTGGTCTACAAGTTTAATCTGAACAACGATAGCCTGACCATTGCCCGGCAGAAGGTCTTAAGAAATAAATTGGTGTCCGTTCCTTCGGTGGAATCCGTCAGCCTCAGCAGCGATCAACCACTTTCCGGGAATACCTGGTCCTCAAACTTCCGGTATTCGAGCAGACCTGAAGACGAACATTTCTCCATCAATATCAAATTGTCTGATAGTGATTATCAGAGTACCTATGGTTTGCGGATTATTGCCGGACGCTGGCTCACCGAATCGGATACTATGCGGGAGGTTGTTCTTAACAAAACCACCCTTGACCGGCTCGGAATTACCAATCCGGAAGAGGCACTGAATGAGCAATTAACATTGTGGAATCGTCCCCTGAAAATTGTTGGGATCGTAGATGATTTTCATCAGCATTCTTTGAAAAACAATTATCAGCCACTGGCTTTCAGCACCCAAAAAGACATGTACTGGGAAGCCGGTATCAAGCTTCGTCCGGACGATATCAATACGACGGTAGCCCGGATCAACCAGATTTTTGATGAAGTGTTGCCCGAACAAATTTTCACCGGTCAATTTCTGGACGAATCGATTGCCCGTTTCTACCAGGATGATCAGCGCCTTTCGGCAACGACTAAATTTTTCGGATTTCTCGCAATTGTCATTTCCTGCCTGGGCCTTTTTGGGCTTGCTACCCATGCCGCAGCTCAGAGAATCAAAGAAATTGGGGTGCGAAAAGTTTTGGGAGCCAGTGTCGGTCAGATAGTGGTCTTACTTTCTAAAGATTTCTTAAAACTGGTGGGAATCGCATTGGTTATAGCCAGTCCGGCCGCCGCCTACCTGATGAGTCGCTGGCTGGACAACTTTGTTTTTCGCATACCGATGCCCTGGTGGGTATTTGTCCTAGCCGGTACAGTGGCGATTCTTATAGCGTTGTTCACGGTAGGGTATCAGGGAATCAGGGCAGCCAGTGTAAATCCGGTTCAGTCGCTGAAAGATGAGTGATCGTTACTGTATTTGGCCCAGATGCCTAATCACCGTCACGGTAAAACACCAGCACGAAATCTGAAATCTGAAATCAGCAATCAGCAATCAAAAAAAAGGGGAACAGCATTCTGTTCGCCCTTTTATGAATGGTAAAAAAGACTGTCAATTATAAATCGTTGATCATCAGAAATCAGAAATCTGAAATCAGCAATCAGCAATCCCTAAGCGCTGCAAGCCTCACAATCCGGATTATCGATACTACAGGCGAGGCCTGCCGCTTCCTCGATTTCTTCACTCACCACTGTTCCGTATGCAGCGGATTGTTCAAATTTTCGCTGATACTTCTGACTCAAGGTAAATTTGATCGGATCGACCGCAGCTTTTGAACGGAGATAATACATCCCTGTTTTCAGGCCTGCCTGCCAACCGTAAAAATGCATGGAAGTCAGTTTGCTGAAATTGACATCTTCCACAAACAAATTCAGGCTTTGGCTTTGACAGATAAATGCACCCCGGTCAGCGGCCATATCGATGATAACCTTCTGACTTAATTCATAGGCAGTTTTGTACAGGGCCTTCAGTTCGTCGGGGATACCCTCAATATTCTGAATCGAGCCGTTGGCTGCCATCAGTTGTTCCTTCATTTCATTGTTCCAGAGCCCTCTTTCAATCAGGTCGTTTAGTAAATGTTTATTCACGACGATATATTCACCACTTAGGGTGCGCCGGGTGTAGATGTTGGAGGTATAGGGTTCAAAGCACTCATTGTTACCGAGGATCTGAGAGGTGGAAGCAGTCGGCATAGGCGCCAGCAATAAGCTGTTGCGTATGCCGTGCTTCTCAATCTCGGTTTTCAGGCTGGCCCAGTCCCAGCGATCGGAGGGTGTGACCCCCCACATGTCAAACTGTAAGATCCCCTTACTGGCAGGAGATCCCGGAAATGTTTCGTAAGGACCTTCTTTCTGTGCAATAGCGCAGCTTTCGCTCAGGGCAGCAAAATAGATGGTTTCAAAGATATCTCTGTTAAGTTGGCGTGCTTCTTCACTGTCGAAGGCGTAACGCATCCGGATGAAGGCATCGGCCAGACCCTGGACTCCGATTCCGATCGGCCGGTGTCGCATATTGCTTTTGTATGCCTCCGGTATGGGGTAATAATTGACATCAATGACCTTGTTGAGATTTCGGGTTATTACGCGGGTGATCTCCAATAATTTTTGGAAATTATAGGTTCCTTCTTCCACAAACATGCCCAGGCTGATGGATGCCAGATTGCAGACCGCCACTTCATCGGGTGATGTATATTCCAAAATTTCCGTACACAGATTACTCGAGCGGATGGTGCCGAGATTCTTCTGATTGGATTTTTTATTGGCAGCATCCTTATACAGGATATATGGAGTGCCGGTCTCAATTTGGGATTCCAGCACGGCAAACCAGATATCCTGAGCATTGAGCGTCTGGCGGGCTTTACCCGCATTCTCATATTTTTCGTACAGTACGTCAAACTCTTCTCCATAGGCATCATACAAACCGGGACATTCATTCGGGCAGAAAAGCGACCATTTCCCTCCTTCCTTTACCCGCTGCATAAACAGGTCGGGAATCCATAAAGCGTAGAAAAGATCCCGGGCCCGCATTTCTTCTTTGCCATGATTTTTCTTTAGCTCCAGAAAATCCATAATGTCGGCATGCCAGGGTTCGAGGTAAATGGCAAAGGCGCCCTTTCGTTTACCACCTCCCTGATCTACGTACCTGGCAGTGTCGTTAAAGACTTTTAGCATAGGAATGATCCCGTTGGAAGTGCCTCCGGTACCTTTGATGTAACTACCCTGTGCCCGCACATTGTGAATACTTAAGCCGATGCCCCCGGCAGATTGGGATATTTTGGCACACCGACTCAGCGTTTCGAAAATGCCTGGAATGCTGTCTTCTGTAACGCTCAACAGGAAACAGGAAGACAACTGGGGTTTGGATGTTCCGGCATTGAATAATGTAGGGGTAGCGTGGATAAACCACTTTTCAGACATCAGATTGTAGGTTTCAATGGCAGCTTCGATATCTTCACCATGAATGCCGACTGCGGTCCGCATGAGTAGATGTTGCGGTCGTTCGACCACATTGCCGTTCATCCGCAACAGATAGGAACGCTCCAGGGTTTTAAATCCGAAGTAATCGAAACTATAGTCGCGATCATAGATGATGGCCGAATCCAGTTCATCTCGGTACTTCCGGACAATTTGGATGGTCTCATCACCGATGAGGCCTGCTTTCTCCCCAGACTCCGGATCAATGTACCGGTACAGGGCTTCCATGGTCTGTGAAAACGACTTTCTGGTTTCTTTATGCAAGTTGGATACGGCGATCCGGGCAGCCAGAAGGGCATAGTCCGGATGCACAGTAGCCATGGATGCCGCCGTTTCAGCTGCCAGATTATCAAGTTCTACCGTGGTAACCCCATCGTAGAGGCCCTGGATGACTTTCCTGGCGATCTCGATCGAATCTACAAATTCAGCATTCAGTCCATAGCATAATTTCTTGACTCTGGCCGTGATTTTATCAAAACTGACTTGTTCTTTCTTACCGCTTCTTTTAATGACTTGCATAGTTGATATGGTTTGGTTAGGGAAGGTTTAAAATTCTTCGTCAAGCTTGAATACCTGTTTCTCTTTTCCGGCCATCACACCGGCCTTCTGATAATCACCTACTCTTTTCTCAAAGAAGTTGGTTTTACCCTGCAGCGAAATCATATCCATCCAGGGAAATGGATTCTCCACGTGGAATTGCTTCTCACAGCCCAAAGCAACCAGCAACCGGTCAGCGACAAATTCGATGTACTGACACATCATATCGGCATTCATTCCAATCAAGCTGACCGGCAATGCATCAGAAACAAACTCTTTCTCGATCGTTACTGCATCATTGATGATATTAATGACGGTTTCCTCCGTCAAACGGTTGACAATGTGTTTGTTGTAAAGCAAACAGGCAAAATCACAATGCATGCCCTCATCTCTGGAAATCAGTTCATTGGAAAAGCACAATCCCGGCATCAGTCCCCGCTTTTTCAGCCAGAAAATCGAGCAAAACGATCCGGAAAAGAATATGCCCTCCACAGCGGCAAAAGCGATAATGCGTTCCTGAAACGATCCATTTTCAATCCATCGAAGCGCCCAGTCTGCCTTCTGCTTGACACAAGGCATGGTCTCGATGGCATTGAGGCAATAGTCTTTTTCACGGGTATCCTTGATATAAGTATCGATCAACAGCGAGTAGGTTTCGCTGTGAATATTTTCCATCATGATCTGAAATCCATAGAAAAACTTGGCTTCGGTGTATTGCACTTCTGATACAAAATGTTCCGCCAGATTCTCATTGACAATGCCGTCACTGGCCGCAAAAAAAGCCAGTACATGCTTGATGAAATGACGGTCGTTATCGGTCAACTTCTGTTGCCAGTCAGTCATATCCTGACTCAGGTCTATTTCCTCGGCGGTCCAGAAACACGCCTCCATCTTCTTGTAGAAAGCCCAGATGTCGTTGTGTTCGATGGGAAATAACACAAAGCGACCGGGATTATCAGCCAGAATGGGTTCGTGGTTTGCAATCATATTTCTCGTTTTAAAAGTTTACGTGCATTCATCTTTCCAACCGGCGGGTCCGGATAACCGGGGGCGGTAAATGGTCCCGACTTCTGACTGTCAACCATGATGCTACAAAATAAATTATCGTTCTTGAAAACACTTACTCCTTTGGGAGATAAAGGATTACGTATTTTTCATCTGAAATTTGCCAGACATATTATCTAAATCTGTCATATCAGCAAGTGAAAGCTAAATTATAGAAAAGTGCCAACGGCCAGTCGATTACTTATCCACAATATGTTAGTAAAATCTCTAATTTGTTGACAATCATTATATAATATAAAACTTTAATGTGAATTTCCCGGTAGTAACTTTCAGACCATACAGTCTGGTCCGGTACGTAGCAATCCGGATTCCTATTTTCGGAATATTTAACAGGGGATTAAAAGGCCTTGGGAACTTCCAGACTTAAAACAATTGCCGTCGACGGAAAAACCAGGCCAGGATCAGACTGAGTACCACTGAAATGATGATCACATAATAGAATCCACCTTCACTCTGGGCAAGAGGCAGATTCTTCACATTCATACCATAATAAGAAGCGATCATGGTTGGTACCATTAAGATCAGGGTGATCAAGGTCAGGCGCTGGATGACAAAGTTAAGGTTGTTGGAGATAATAGAGGCATAAGCCTCCATAGTGCCATTCAGGATATTGGCATGTACATTGGCCATTTCAAGCGCCTGCGAATTGTCGATAATAACATCTTCGAGCAGATCGGTCAGATCTTCATCATCCCGGATCTCCAGAAAATCGGTCCTTTTCATTTTCATTTTCAACAATTCATTGGCAGAAAGCGAATTGACAAAGTAGACGAGGCTTTTCTCGATCCGAAGCAATTGCTTGAGATCCGAGCTTTTACTGGAGTTGTATAGCTCCTGTTCGATCAGATTTCGCTTGAGGTTCAGTTTTTTCAGACAGGCAAGAAAGCGTAAGACCACCTGCTCAAATAGCTGCAGGACAAACCGGGTGAAATGCTGAGGATCGAAATTCTTCACCCGGTTTTCGATAAATATTTTCAGTACCGGATTATCAGCGGACGTAATGGTGAGGATATTGTCAGCTGTGAGTACGATACCGATCGGTACCGTAACGTAATAGGCTTCATTATCTTTTTCATTTTCATTGAGGATTGGTGAATTCAACAGGATCAATTTACCTTCATCTTCCTTCTCATAACGAGACCTTTCATCGGTGTCCAGAGAATCGGTCAAAAAATCCAGGGGTATGTCCAGCCGGCTGGCCAGGTCGGGTAATTCATCCGGTCTGAATGGGGGGGTCACACATATCCAGCACCCTGGGCATAAGGCATCGAGTTCCCTGATTTTGTCTCCTTGTCTCTGGTAATACTGAATCATGACCCGACGAATATTCCATGGTAGTGAACATTTAGTTTCCCGCTTACGGATTCCACGAAGCAATCCGGGCGGCGCAAACTTAATCAAAAATCAGGAGAGCTGCCGGGTAGATTGATAGGGATTATTGATTATTTAACATCCGGATATCCATGATGCAATATAACCTGTACTCCACAGACGCCACCCATTCACTTAAACATTCAATATTATATTCAATGTAGTGATGCCATTCATCGCCTCTTCTGCTTTCGTTGGAGTTAACCGGAAAAGGATTACCCAATCAACACATTTTTTATTTGACAACTTGATGCAAACTGCGTCAAGATGGGTTAAGCGGCAACTTCCCGGGTTTCGGGTTTGAGCTCCCCCACCAGATGTTCATAAACCCATAGATCCTCCTTACTGGTTTGGCTCCACCGGGGATTCTTGCCCAGGAGTATCCGGTAATAATCGGCAATGATATCGCCTTGTTGTTCCAGATTGAAAGCTTCCAGTTTTTTTCCGGTGCGAATGGCCAGCACCAGATTGGCCAGGCCGCCATAGTCATAACCCTCGTGGCTAAACTGAGCCCTCAACGCCCGTGGTATGTAAACCGAACCCAATTGCTGATACTGCCAGATGTGTACGAGCTCATGTACGAAAATATCTTCCGTCATCTCTCCCCAGCTATTGATGGTGTAGAAACTCACATAGGCAAATCCATGCGATGCCGGACCACCGAAGGCAAATTCATCAACCCTAATGCGTTTGAGGGAAAGGGAGCTGCCAAAAAACTTCCGAACCAGTTCCTTCTCCCGCTTGTCCAGCGGCCGGGTGTTGAACTTGACAATATCGGTTAGGGTCTCATACAACTCAGAGAGACCCGCGAGATCAGCGAGATAAAATACCAACTCCAACAGCCAGTACAGATGCTCCCCGATATTGAAAACTTCCCTGGGTTGACGGGCAATCCGGGTAAATGGTGCCCACAGGTGCAGGATGATCCGCCACAGTCTTCTGGGAAACCACCGGAGTACATCCAATATCCTTATGAGCACTCCCTCAAATTTAGACCATAGCAGTCCACCGACGTCAGATAGTATACGTGTGTTCATTCAATTGAAGCGAAGTGCCCGGGTAGGCAGAATTCTGCTTATGAAATATGAAGGTAAAATTAAGAATAAAATGGTTATGATGAAAGTGCCTAAATTAATGACAAGAATGGTTGTTAAATCAAAATCGATGGGCGCCACCGACAGATAATAGTCCTCTTCCCTCAGGCGGATAAACTGAAACCTTTTTTGCAGCGTGCAGAGGGTCAGGCCTACCAGATTGCCGGTCAACAATCCGGTCACCAGAATATAACCGGCCTGACGGACAAAAATCTTTCTCACCTGCCAGTTGGTCGATCCCAGTGCCTTGAGCACCCCGATCATGTGGGTACGTTCGAGGATGAGGATCAACAGGGAAGTGATCATGTTAATCACACACACCAGCAGCATCAGGCCCAGAATAATTACCTCGTTTATATCCTGTAGATCCAACCAGTCGAAAATACTACTGGCCACCTGCCGGATACTACGGGTATAAAGATGAGATGGCAGCACTTCCTGATTGATGTACTCATTTAAAACCGGGAGATCGTAGATGTCATCCAAAACTACTTCGATTCCGCTGATCTCCGGAGCAGACCAGTCCAGCGCTTCCTGGAGATGGACCATATCGAGGAATGCAACCTTCCGGTCGTATTCCGCCAGTCCGGTTTTGTAAATACCGGTCACTGTAAACCGGCGGGGCAGGGGTTTCCCTTCCCGGATGAAATAAAGGATCACCGGATCTCCCTGCTTGAGGTTCAGCCGGTTGGCGGTAATCTGGGAAATCAGGATTTCCCGATCCGGAAGTGAATCTCCAATGTTCAACCCGGAGCCCTCTGTGACATACCGGTTAAAAAAAGTACGTGGAAAATCATCCGATACCCCCTTTAAGATAAGACCTTCCATATCTTCCCTGGTGGTCAGGACTCCCGGGTACTGGATATAACGATAGGCAAATTTGACTCCACCATGAGTTCGTCTATGGGTAAGTAAGGGGGTGGGAATACTAAAAATATCCAAAGGCCATTCATAAAGTACCTGATGCACACTCAACAGGGAGTCGATGAGGTCAGGTTGATACTGCATCGGTGTCCCTTCGAGAATTGGATTGGTAAAAGCTTCGGTAATCTGAATATGGCCCCAGAAATCAAAGATTTTCTGACTGATCTCCTTCTTAAAGCCATGGATCATCGACGATGCAATGATCATGACTGCAACCGAGATAGAGATCGTTGCTATAGCCAGACGAATGATTACCCTTGAAAAAGACCGCCCGCTGGCAGATCCGGATAGTCTGTTGGCGATGAAGCGTTCGAAGTACATAAAGATCTTACTGCTGCGGAAAATAGGAAGATTTGACAAACTCTGCTAAAAATTACCTTTCAAACGGATACACCGCTATTGATTATGTTATTTTTGGCCTTCTTAAAAGTTTTACAGATTCATGATGGATTTTCTGAACGAACTGCGATGGCGAGGCATGCTCCATAATTATACAGAAGAGGTTGAAGAAATACTGCAGCAAAAGAAGGTGACCGGGTACATTGGATTTGATCCCACGGCACCATCCCTTACCATCGGCAATTACATCCAGGTAATGATCCTGCATTTTTTTCAACAGGCAGGCCATACCCCTATTGTACTCATGGGAGGAGCAACGGGCAGGATCGGTGATCCATCGGGAAAAGACCGGGAACGGGAACTGAAAAGTTACGACGAACTCGATCAAAACCTGGCGCACCAGGTCAGTCAGTTTAAGGCCCTTCTGAACTTTACCGAAGGAGATAACCGGGCGATATTGGTCAACAACCTGGATTTTTACCGGGATATGAATGTTTTGGATTTCCTCCGTGATGTGGGAAAAAGCATCAATATCAGCTATATGCTGGCCAAGGACTCGGTGAAAAATCGTCTCGACAAGGGCCTGTCGTTTACCGAATTCAGCTATCAGTTACTGCAGGCTTACGATTTTCAATGCCTGTATCAGCAAAAACAATGCATTCTCCAGATGGGAGGATCCGATCAATGGGGTAACATCACTTCCGGCACTGAATTTATCCGGCGCAATCTCGGAGAAAAAGCCTATGTAGTGACCACTCCCCTGCTGACGAAATCGGATGGATCAAAATTCGGCAAGTCGGCTGAAGGCAATATCTGGCTGGATCCCGAATTGACTTCACCTTATAAATTTTATCAGTTCTGGATCAATACCGACGATGAAGATCTACCCAAATATTTCCGGTATTTTTCCTTTAAGACCAAGCAGCAAATTGAAAAACTTGAACATGAATATACCGATAATAAACAGCCATTAAAAAAGATCCTGGCTGAAGAATTGACCACCAGGATACATGGAACGGAGGCTTATCAAGCGGTATTAAAAGTATCGGAGTTATTATTCAACAAAAATTGTGATGAACTTTTTCTGAAGAATTTGTCGGCGGAAGAATGGAGGGCTGTTTCTGCCGAAATTCCCACTACTACAGTCGATCAAAATATATTGGGTTCTGCCATAAATGTCGTCGATTTTCTGACGGATCATTCCGGCTTGATCCATTCAAAAAGCGAAGCCCGGCGTGCAATCCAGGGGCATGCGATCGCCATTAATAAAAATAAGGTAACCGATATCAACGGTTCGGTTCACAGCGGTCATTTGATGCAGGACCGGTTTATCCTGGTAGAAAATGGAAAGAAAAACAAATATGTGATAGAGGTGATTTAAACCATTGTCAAATCGTTAAATTGTGAAAAATTGCTAATGATGTCAATCGCTGTCCCCGCTTTAGAGAGGAAATAAATTGATGTCCATAATTCCATGGTACCCATGCAGAAAATAAACAGAAAATTGTTTCTGAAGAAGAGCGGTCTGGCATTGGCAGCCGGAGCGACCGTACTGACAGCCTGTAATTCATCGATGGATAACCGGACAGAAGCTCCACAATTTGATCCGGACCGAAAGTACAAATGGAATATGGTGACAACCTGGCCACCCAATTTTCCGATTCTGGGTGAAGGCTGTAATCATTTTGCCGATTGGGTGAGTCAGATGTCGGGGGGCCGGCTCCAGATCAGGGTTTTTGGCGGGGGTGAACTGATCCCTGCGCTGGAGGCCTTTGATGCAGTGAGTTCAGGTACCGCCCAGATTGGACATGGCAGTGCCTATTATTGGGCCGGTAAAATACCAGCTGCCCAATTTTTTGCCTCGGTACCATTTGGTATGAACGCACAACAGGTCAATGCCTGGATCATGAGCGGTGGCGGGATGGAACTCTGGAGGGAATTGTACGAACCGTTCAACCTGATCCCTTTTCTGGCTGGCAATACCAATGCCCAGATGGGTGGCTGGTTTAACAAGGAGATCAATAGTATCGGGGACATCAGAGGTCTGAAAATGCGTATACCCGGTCTGGGTGGCAGGGCCTTTGAGCGAGCTGGCGGGTCGGCCATTTTATCGGCTGGCAGCGAAATATATACCAACCTGGAAAGAGGGGTTATTGATGCTACAGAGTGGATCGGTCCGTATCACGATTATAAAATGGGATTTCATAAGATCGCCAAATATTATTACAGCCCTGGCTGGCATGAGGCAGGTACGGCGTTGGAAATTTTCGTTAACAAACCCAATTATGAATCCCTGCCGGTTGACCTTCAGGTAATCCTTGAAACGGCGGCAGCCAGGCTCAATCAGTTTATGATGACCGAACTGGAGGTAAAAAACGCGGAATACCTGAGGATCCTGAGGGATGAGGGAGTCGATATCCGTCCTTTCCCTCCCGAAGTCATGGAAGTACTGAAGCAGACTACCGGTGAGGTTATCGCCGAAATGGTGGCCAATGATCCGAAGAGTGCCCGAATATACGAAGCGTTCAAAGCCTTTAAAGAGATGGACAAACCGTGGAGCGACCTGACGGAGAAAGTATTCTACAATGAAATTTCCTAAACGATGAAAGAGGCCGGGACTTGATCGGTGAAGGACATCGCTGGATGGACCTGACCCGAACCACCCGCAGAGTGCGTCAATATAACCCGGCCAGAGGCCTGAACATTCAGGACTACCAGGTGTGCGACACCAACCGCAGAATCAGATTGACCGTACCCTGGGAGTGTACCCGCAGAATCAGGGATATAGTCAGTCCCAGTCCTACAGAGAAGTAACTCAACTTAGAAGTGTCACCGTTCGGTGACGCTTTTTTTCTTACCGGAGTCTGTTTTACTTGGTTCGTGCCCGTTCTTAATCCTTTCTTTTGTAAATTGCTGCCTCATTGGACAAAAAAAAAGCACTATTTGATGACAAGATTATTTTTCGTATTTATATTGTCAACTATCATTGTCAATCCTGGCTTGAGAGCCCAGGAAAATGCACCCTGGATCGCACTGTTTAACGGCCGGGATTTTACCGGATGGAAGAAACTCAATGGAGAAGCAGAGTACCGTATCGAAAATGGGGCGGTGGTCGGAATTTCCCGCAAAGGCACTCCGAATACCTTTCTGTGTACGGAAAAAGACTATTCCGACTTTATTCTTGAACTGGACGTAAAAGTCGATTATGGCCTCAATTCAGGAATCCAGATCCGGAGTCTTAGTCTACCAGAATACCGGGACGGCCGGGTGCATGGCTACCAGGTAGAGCTGGACCCCTCAGACCGCCAATGGACCGGGGGTATATATGATGAAGCCCGCCGGGGCTGGCTATATCCAATGACTGAAAACAAGAACGGATCAGCATTCCAACCCGGCACCTGGAATCACCTTAGAATTGAAGCTATCGGAAACTCAATCCGAACCTGGGTCAATGGTCAGCCTTGTGCCAATTTGGTTGATGATATGACCTCCAAAGGATTCATTGCCCTTCAGGTTCATTCAATCCAGAATGATGATCAGGTCGGAAAGACTATTCAGTGGAAAAATATCCGGATCATTACCGACAATCCAGGCAGGTACCAATCTCCTCACAACCCAGCCATACCAGAATATAACTATTCGGGACAATTAACCGAAAAAGAAGTTCGAACCGGCTGGAGAATGCTTTGGGATGGCAAGAGCTCCAAAGGTTGGCGAGGCGCTAAATTGGATCATTTTCCGGAAAAAGGATGGTCTATGCAGGATGGCATACTGACGGTACATGAGTCGGGAGGTGGTGAGTCCAATCACGGCGGCGACATCGTGTCTGTAGACCGGTTTTCCAATTTTGAATTAATAGTGGATTTTAAAATTACGGAAGGCGCCAACAGCGGCATTAAATATTTTGTTGATCCGGCCCTGAATCAGGGACAGGGTTCTGCGATTGGTCTCGAATATCAGATACTCGACGATGACAAACACAATGACGCAAAAGCCGGGGTGGGTGGAAACCGGACTGTCGGTTCTTTGTATGATTTAATTCCGGCTGGAAACCTGTCAGAAAAAAATAACAAGAATAAACGGTTTTTTAAATCAGAATGGAACCGGGCCCGGATTTATGTCGATGGCGGTCATGTGGAACATTGGCTCAACAATGTCAAGATCGTCGAATACGATCGCTGGTCCCAGGCATTTGAGGCGTTGGTTCAGAAAAGTAAATACGCCAAATGGTCAGGTTTTGGCCAATCCAGATCAGGACATATCTTATTGCAGGATCACGGAAATACCGTACACTTTAAAAACATAAAAATCAGAGAATTTTAAAGGAAAATATCATGACAAAAAATAATTCGAGACGTCGTTTTGTAAAGAATACCGTTGTGGGAGCCGCTGCCGTTTCTTTCGGGTTTAGTGCTAAAAGTTATGCCCGGATCATGGGCTCCAATGACCGGATTAATTTTGGAGTAATCGGTATGAACAGCCGGGGTGGCGCACTCATCGACTCGATTACCGATGTAAAAAATACATCGATCAGTGATATTTGCGATGTCGACAGCAGAGTCATTGTCAAAAGGACGGAGGAGATTGTCAAAAAAACCAGGCATAAACCGGTTGGACATGTGGACTTCCGGAAAATTCTGGATAATAATGAGATCGATGCAATTGCCATCGCTTCACCCGACCACTGGCATGCCCCGATGGCGATCGAGGGTGCCAAGGCCGACAAGCATGTATATGTAGAAAAACCATGTTGCCATAATCCTGCTGAAGGAGAACTGTTGGTCGCTGTACAAAACAAATACGGCAAGCTGATCCAGATGGGGAACCAACAGCGGTCGGGTCCTGCCTCGATTCAGGCGATCAAGGATATCCGGGAAGGCCTGATCGGCGATGCCTATTATGGCAAAGCCTGGTATTCCAGCAACCGGGAATCCATTGGCCACGGTAAGGAGGTGGCGGTTCCCGATTGGTTGGACTGGGAATTATGGCAGGGTCCAGCACCCAGACGCCCCTATAAAGATAACTATGTACACTATCACTGGCATTGGTTTTGGAATTGGGGTACCGGTGAAATCAACAATAATGGGACCCACGAGCTGGATATCTGCCGCTGGGCACTGGGAGTGGATTACCCTACCCGGGTGACATCTTCTGGTGGTCGTTTTGCTTTCCGGGATGACTGGGAATTTTATGATACGCAGGTAGCCAGCTACGAATTTGAAGGGGGTAAAATGATCACCTGGGAAGGCAAGAGCTGTAACAACCATCCTTTTTTTGAGAGGGGACGGGGAGTCACTATCCATGGCACCAAAGGCACTTTAATGATGGACCGCCAAGGTTTCATTGCCTATGACCAGTCGGGTAAGGTCATTAAGGAAATGAAAGAAGTGACCGACTCCGGCACCATGGATCTGGTCGGTGGTGGAGGGCTTACCACCTTGCACATGTTGAACTTCTGCAACGGAATCCGCCAGGGTGAATCGCTCAATGCACCGGTCAGCGACGGATACATCAGTAATCTCTTACCACATCTGGGTAATATCGCCCAGAAATGCGGACGGGTTTTGGATGTAAACCCGCTAAATGGTCACATACTGGGGGATAACGAAGCCGGAGCGATGTGGTCAAGAGATTATGAATATGGCTGGGAGCCCACGGTTTAAAAGGGAGCCCGGGATACTATTCAATGATCCTTACCTACGACGAAATTATAGGCAGTTTGAAGGAAATTCTCCTGAACGTTGGCTTCAGCGAAGATCTGGCAAGCCTTAATGCAGGGATTTTTGCGGATTCAACCATCGACGGTTATCATTCGCATGGGGTCAACCGTTTTACTGAATTTGTGAAGAATGTCAGAAAAGGAGTGATCGATCCCACCACGACGCCTGGGCTGATTGAAACAATGGGTCCTATCGAACGTTACGATGGCCGTTGGGGTGCCGGACCATCGAACGCTTATTTTTGTACCTCCAGAGCGGTTCAAATGGCTCACGAAAATGTCATGGCCTGTGTCGCACTCAACAATACCAATCATTGGATGCGCGGAGGGAGTTACGGCTGGCAGGCGGCGGAAGCCGGGTGTATCGCCATCTGCTTTACCAACACCATGCCCAATATGCCGCCCTGGGGTGGTATGACAGCTACAACCGGCAACAATCCCCTGATCATTGCCGTCCCCCGCCGGGAAGGACCGGTAGTACTCGATATGTCGATGTCGCAATTCTCCTATGGCAAAATGTACGAGTACCGGCTCAAAGGGACGAAACTGCCACAACCGGGAGGATTCGATGAGGAAGGAAATCTGACCAACGATCCGGATGCCATTATCAGCACACGGAGAATCCTGCAAACCGGTTACTGGAAGGGTTCCGGTTTGTCAATCATGATCGATCTTTTGGCATCCCTTTTAAGCAGGGGCAATTCGACTGCCTGTATCGCCCGTTATGAATCCGAGACTGCCCTATCCCAGGTTTTTATTTGTTTTGATGTCCGGCAGCTCGGTACAGAGTCCGAAATTGCAACCCGGGTCAATGAGGTTGTTGATCACTTTAAGAGTTCAATTCCTCAACAAGAGAACGCTCCTGTGCGTTATCCTGGTGAAGCAACCTTAGCCCGGCGCAAGGAGCAAAGAGCACACGGTGTAGAGATCGACCCGACTATCTGGGAAACAATCCTGCGCTTGTAGCTATTTTTATCCGGATAAGGATCTTTCTATTCATAACAAATTTTTGTAATATCTTCGGGTAAGAAAACTACAAAGTAAAAAATGGATCACGATTTCATCAGTCAATTGTATCATCGACATCAGGAATGTCCGGAGTGTCCATCCTTCAAAAATATCATCGAATTTTTCGAAGATCTTCTTGGGACACTTTTCCCGGAGTTTAGTGATTCTCCTTTTCATGATTTTCCATCGTTCGAAAAGCATGTAACAGATCTCCGGAAACAACTGAATAAAATACTGACCTTCTGCGAAATGGAACACTCGGAGGTACCGAGTAAGGCATCTCAATTCTTCGAGGCATTACCCGGTATTTATGAAAAGCTGCTAAAGGATATCATTGCCCTGGAAAAAGGAGATCCGGCGGCCAAAAGCCAGCAGGAAGTGATCCGAACCTACCCGGGGTTTTATGCCATCGCTGCACACCGTTTTGCTCATATGTTGCATTTGCTGGATGTACCGATCATACCCAGAATGCTGTCAGAGCATGCCCATAGTCACACTGGCATTGATATCCATCCGGCGGCTACGATCGGTGAGTACTTTTGTATTGATCACGGTACCGGGATAGTCATCGGTGAGACCTCCAATATTGGTAACCATGTTAAGATCTACCAGGGAGTAACCCTGGGAGCCCTGAGTGTACGTAAAGAAGACGCCAGCCTGAAAAGGCACCCAACCATTGAAGATCATGTGGTACTTTATGCCGGGGCGACGATTCTTGGTGGGGAGACCGTGATCGGTCATCACAGTGTTATTGGTGGAAATGTTTGGATTACCAAAAGCGTCGAACCAAACTCCAAAGTCTACTATCAGGCACGCATGCATCACGGCAAGGATGAGGAGATGGATCTTTTCATATACCGGACCGAATATTGATTTTTTGACCCTTTGTATAACAGAAAGGATGTTTCGAAAAAAATATCCACGAATTTCAAGACTGTTAATGACCAAAACCCGATGAATCTGATCGATATAATTGGCAATACCCCACTGATCAGGCTAAAGCGAATCCCTGATAATCCGCAGGTAGAAATCTATGCGAAACTGGAAGGTCAGAATCCGGGCGGCTCCGTCAAGGACCGGGCAGCATTGGGAATGATTCAGGGAGCCCTGAACCGGGGTGAAATTAATGGGGAAAGCAGACTGGTGGAAGCGACCAGCGGCAATACCGGCATTGCCCTGGCGATGATTGCCAGGATGCTGGGTTTGAGAATGACCCTCATCATGCCTGATAATTCAACCAGTGAAAGGGTTTTATCCATGAAAGCTTACGGTGCTGAAGTCATTCTGACCCCGGCAGTCAGGACGATCGAATACTCGCGCGAACTGGCCGATGAGATGGTACATAAACAAGGGTATTTTTCATTGAATCAATTTGCCAATCCTGACAATTACGGCATGCATTACCGCACCACCGGTCCGGAAATCTGGCGAGATACCGGTGGTAAGGTTACCCATTTTGTCTCGGCCATGGGTACCACCGGTACCATCATGGGCGTGTCACGGTATCTGAAAGAACAGAATCCATCGGTGCAGATTATTGGTACCCAACCGACCGAAGGTTCCAATATACCAGGGATCCGGCGGTGGTCTCCGGAATTCCTACCCAGGATATTCGAACCCTCCAGGGTGGACCGGATTTTCGATGTGAGCACCCTGCAAGCCACTGAGATGACCCGGCGACTGGCCCTCGAAGAGAGCATTATGGCCGGAATGAGCAGTGGAGGTGCATTGAGTGCTGCCTACCGCCTTTCCAGGGAGATCGACAGGGGCGTGATTGTCTTTATCGTCTGTGACCGGGGTGACCGCTATTTAAGTTCCGACCTGTTTGGATAAGACCAGAGCTCCCTGCTCTTGACAATCTGGGAGGATTTATGTAATTTATGTGTTTCAAGCGCAGTCAATTATGCCCTGGTACAACGATCTAAGACCGGACCAAGATGCCAAAAAACAAGACTTTGGTCAAATATTTCCAGCTATGGATACGACGGAAAAAATCCGTATCCTGGAAAATCTCTTAACACTGCGAAAAGCCCTGAATCAGGATATCACCCTGAAAAAAAATGACCGTAATCTTTTAATTGCCAGTTGGAATATCAAGGAATTTGGACAAATGCTCGACCGCATTCCGGAATCCTATTATTACATTGGCGAAATCATCAGTAAATTTGATTTGATTGCCGTCCAGGAGATCAAGAATCGCCTGACCGACCTTTTGATCATCATGCGTTTGCTGGGAAAAGACTGGGCCTATCTGATCAATGATATTACCGAGGGTACCCAGGGAAATTCCGAACGATTTGCATACATATACGATCAACGAAGGGTCAATTTTTCCGGTCTGGCCGGTGAAATTGTGCTGTGGGACGAAATCACCTCTCTCACTACTCTGCAACAACTGAAAAGAACACCTTATATCACCGGTTTTACGGCTGGATGGAAATCATTTGCCATCATCAATGTTCACTTAAATCCCGGCAATTCCCCGTCCAGCCGACAACTGAGAGAAAGAGAAGTCCGGGCTTTGGTGGAAGTGGTCAAAACCAAAATTTCCAAAAAGCGACTTTGGACGGAAAATCTGATGATTATGGGGGATTTTAACTTATACCAGGATAATACCGACATTGTCCATATCCTGGAAGATTATGGTTTTTTCCAGCTGGATGCCCTTCGAAACATTTCAACCAACGTATCCGGCACCGAATCCTATGATAAAATATTCTACCGGAAAAACAAGTACTTTAATATTGCCAATCAAACTGGAGATAATGGAGGTGTTTTCCGGTTTTTTGAACATGTATACCAAAGTGACGGATTTGAAAAATATAAAACCTACATGCTGGCCCATAAAGATGACCCGGGCACGCTGACTGACGACGATGCCTTTAAAAAGTATTTTGTCAATTACTGGAGAAAAAATCAAATGTCAGACCACTACCCTATCTGGGTGGAAATGATCATCGATTCAACCGATGAATTTTTACAGGAAAAGTTAGCGATTTTTCAGGGAGATAGTTGATTGTATAGATGGGGTCAACGTCCACCCGGAAAAACTACCGTCAACCATGATACTTCTCAATGACTGAAATCAGGTCGCCGTTTATTTTTAAAAAATGTCTATGTTGTTGACCTGGCAGTAAAAGCCATGAATCCAGCTTGTCAAATCTAACCTAGATTTGGAATTATTACGTAATTTCACATCTATAAGCCTCATTAATTACTGGTATGATTGATGCCCAAATTGCCACAAGATTAAAGAATCGGGACAAGACCGCATTGGGTGATCTTTTCGACCACTATGGAGCGGGATTTTATGGCCATGCTCTGCGTACTCTGCAGTCGGAGACATTGGCCCAGAAAGCAGTGGAAGCTGCTTTTCTCCGTATCTGGCATAATATCGAACAGTACGATGAAAGTAAGGGCAGACTCTTTACATGGATGTACAGAATTGTGCGGGATGAGGCAATGATCCTGAAAAGAACCAAAGAAAAGTCATTTCCGGAAACATCAGCAATGGCCATCGAATTCATCAATGCCACAGAGGACGAAACCGAGATCGGGAAAGATGATTTTGAGGTCGTTGATCAGTTACTCAACCGCCTCGATGACGAATCAAAGAATTTGTTGAATTCCATTTATTTCCGGGGCCATACCCAGACGGAATTTGCCCGAAGCACTGGTACTTCGGCGGTTGAGATCAGGATCAGGTTACGCAAAGCCATTTTAAAACTACGATCATTCCTGGTTAAAGAATGAATATCAAGGAATACCTGGCATCCGGAATTTTGGAGCAATATCTCCTGGGGGAACTATCACCGGCTGAAGACAGGGAAGTAGAACATTTGATCGTTAAATTCCCGGAGATACGCCATGAATGCTTTATTCTGGGCGATGTTTTTGAAAAAATGTGTCTTCAAACCGGTATTGAACCTCCATCCGAGCTAAAAAATCAGATCTTGCAAGAGATCGGGGGTACAATTTCAGTCAAAGTAGTAGCTCCGGAAAAACCAGTCAGACCAACCAACTATTTGGCATTGGTGGCGTTTATTACCCCCTTTTTAGGCCTGCTGGTCGCCGCATGGTTGGCCTATACCTACCAACAAGACAACAAATCACTGAAAGAACAGATTGCCGGTCTCCATGTCCAAATCAGTCAGTTGGATGCGGAAAAAAAACAATTAAACACCCGGATCGACCAACTTAGTCAAGATATCCAAATAATGAACAGTCCAGAGTTTAAACCGGTGGATCTATGGGGCCAGCCGATCGCGCCTCAGGCCCATGTGAGGCTATTCTGGAACCAGGAAACTCAGGATATCTTTTTGAAGACGGACCACCTCCCGACCCCGGAAACCGCGAAACAATATCAACTTTGGGCCATTGTAAGACGGGTCCCGGTCAGTCTGGGCAGCTTTGACATCCCGGAAGATGGATCCCCGATCCGGATGACCGGCGTAACCAATGCGGTTGCATTCTTTATAAGTCTGGAATCCTCGGGAGGAGCAGACATACCTACTCCCGGTTCTATTTTTGTGAGTGGTAGTGTGCCCAGATGAATAGCTGCCAATAAAAAAGCACTTCTGAATATTACAAAACTTGTTCTGAGGGAAACGGTATCTCAGAAAACTCCCGGAATGATCTCCCGCAGAGAACTATCCCGAAGCCAGTGTCTCCAAGATCGGAGACACCGGACTTTGAGATAGTTGACGAAGAAAACTAACTTGAAGAAAATAACTACAAAACGCTCTTTACTGGCAGGGAATTACTGGGCAATTCTTCGACTTTATTCAGTTTTCTTTCCATGGCCCTTCTTCGAACTCCCGCCTGATCGATCGCACTGTTGGCTTCCGACAATTTCTTCTGCACTTTTTCGAGGGCATCTCCAAATTTTCCAAACTCACTCTTGATCTGACTGAGAAGGGTCCAGACTTCGCTGGAACGTCTCTCAATGGCCAGGGTCCGGAATCCCATTTGGAGACTGCTCAGGAAGGCACTGAGGTTGCTGGGACCAGCCACCAGGATCTGATATTCGGAGCGAAGGACATACAAAAGATCTCCCTGGCGACTGATTTCAGCATAAAGACCTTCTACCGGTAAAAACATGATGGCAAAATCGGTGGTGTAGGGCGGTGCGACATATTTAGACCGTATATCTTTGGCAGCCTGAATAATTGCCTTTCTCAACTCCTTGCCTTGCAGACCAATTTCAGTTGCGCAGCCAGAATCATAGGCATCGGTGAGTGACTGATATTTATCCATCGGAAACTTGGAATCAATAGGTAGGAATAACATCTGCTGTTCATCATTTTTCCCCGGTAACCTGATCGCTACTTCCACCCGAACATCCTTTCCTGGTACCACGGCTGCATTCAATTCATATTGCTCCCGGGTCATGATCTCTTCAATGATATTCAGCAATTGAATTTCTCCAAGAATGCCACGGGTCTTCACATTGGACAGGACCTTTTTCAGATCACCAACTCCTGCGGCCAGCGACTGCATCTCACCCAAACCTTTCTGGACCTTCTCCAGGTGATCACTGACCAGCCGAAAGGATCTTCCCAGCCTTTCTTCCAGAGTCTGATGGAGTTTTTCATCGACAGTCTGCCGCATCTTCTCCAGTTGGATACTATTGTCACTGCGCATCGCTTCCAGACGTTCCCCCATCTGGTGTCGCATCTTCTCTAAAGCCTGACTGGTTTCATCATGAAGCCGGTTGAAGCGGAATTCGTTGGAATTGACCAGATTGGTGATCTGCCGGTTGAGAAGATCAAACACTTCCAACTGGTGCTGATTGAACTGACTCAGCCGTCTATCAAGATCAAGCCGGGATTCCCGCACTTGTTCGGTCAACTCCTTGCGTTGGCCTGAAATGTCCTGTCTCAGCTCACCGGTAGCAGCTGTAAGCTGCTCCCGGAGAGTTCCCAGATACAATAGGATCTCCCGGGAATGATCAGCAGGTTTGCGAAATACCAGCCATACCAGCTGGAGCATGGAGAGTCCAATAATGATCATAAGGATAATGATGTTATAATCCATTACGCGGTTTTTTTTAGTGAAGGAGCCGGAAGACCGGTCATTGATACTCAAGTCCAAACCTACCGGCACCCTGGATACAAATGTTTTGGTCGTTCCGTAAATAGTCAGGGCCAACGACGTAACATACCACCGGTCAGGTTAACAAAGGTCAGGAGTCCGAGAGCGATAATTGCGATAAGCAGAAAATGTACCATGAGATTAATGTTTTAATGAGTAATAGTGATTTGATACTACAAGTCTAGACTACATCCGTGCAATCTTTTTGCACTATCAAAAAAAATTATATAATTTTATTTTCTAATATGAAATCAACCTGATGCCAACAAACCTGCATGCCCTGATCCGTTACCGCACCATCGACGAGTGCCTCACGAAACGATACCGAAAATGGACCTGGCAAGATCTCGCCGAATCCTGTGCAGAAAAAATCTATGAATATGAAGGAATAGAAACGATACCCTCACGTCGCACCATCATGTATGATATCCAGTATATGAGGGAAGGGAAACTGGGGTATTTTGCTCCGATTGTCTACGACCGAAATACCAAAAGCTATTCCTACGAAGATCCGGAGTTTTCCATACAGAAATTTCCACTAAGCAAAGACGACATCTTTGAGCTGGAATATGCCCTTTCCATCCTGAAGAATTTTAAGGGCTTTAAGAATACGACCGGTATCGAAAATATCATTACCAAGCTTGAGCACACGGTCACCCTCCAGGAAGCCAGTAAAAAAGAAATCATTCACTTTGACCACAGCCTGAATGAACCCGGTCAAAAATGGCTGCATATGCTCTATGATTTTATACAACATGAAAATGCGCTTAAGATTACGTACCAGCCATTCTATCTGGACCAGCCCTACCAACGCATCATCAGCCCTTACATCATCAAAGAATATGACAACCGATGGTTTCTGATCTGTTGGGACCACACCCGGGAAGACATTCGTAATTTTGCCCTGGACCGGTTAATTGCCATTGAAAAAGAACCGGTGAGATACCATAAAGATCGAGATTTCGCTGCCAGTCAATACTTTGAACACATCATCGGAGTGACACTGCCCAAAGAAGGTAAGATCGAAGAAATTGTTTTTTCGGTCTCCGAAGATGATGCCAAATATTTAATCACCAAACCATTGCATATGTCCCAACAAATCGTCGGCACTTATCAAAAAGAGACCACCTTTTCAATCCGGGTTATTCCCAATTTTGAGCTGGAAAGTATTTTACTCTCCTTTGGTGAGCGCATCACTGTGAATAAACCCAGTCATTTAAAAAAGAGATTAAAGGAACGGATCGAGAAACAGCTGAAACGCTATCTCTAGGTTGAATTGAAATGTTTAATTGTTGAATGTTACAGTTGAACATTAAACACCTCAAGACCCCTAAATCCCCTGAAAGGGGACTTCCCAGTCTGCTTGAAAAAAAGTCAGGTATTGGAAGGATTATTTCGATAACATATAAATATAATCAAAATACATTATATTACCATTTCCCGTAAAACAAAAATCATTGGCTATCCTTCTTGCATGACTTTTCGGAGTGGCCTCAATGTTTAATTGTTACAGTCTCCGGAAGTTTCCAATGATTAGATCCGAAGATTGGTCAAACCTTAGTTTGGGGAGAAAACCACGCCAATTTGCAGTTCAACAGATCAGCGATCGAAAAATTATCGAAAATTGGATCAACGAATCCTGGATCATGATTACCCAAATTACATGGTGGCTCAAACAGCGCATCCAGAATTTACATCGGAATTAGCTGCTGCATTCTTCAATTATTGTCTCCAGCAGTTTGCTGATTGTCCATCCATAGGCCAGGGCCTGTTGCGGTACTATGCTAGCCTCACTCATGCCGGGGATGGTGTTGGCTTCCAGCAAATAAAAGACTTCACCCACCAGGATAAAATCAAATCGAACCACACCTCTGCATGACAATACACGATAGATTTTCTTTGCCAGATTCTGGCAGAGAAGGGTCAGATCGGGAGACAGGTTCGCCGGGGTAATTTCTTCGCTGGCCCCCTCATACTTAGCCTCGTAAGTAAAAAACTCGGTTTTCGGTATGATCTCTGTCACGGGAAATGCATGTAACTCCCTTTCTTTGCGGATCACTCCACAGCCAAATTCCCTCCCGGCTAAAAAAGCTTCAACGACCACTTCATCATCATACTGATAGGCGAAATCAATGGCTGCTTGCAACTCACTTTCGCTTTTGACTTTTGAAACACCATAACTGGAGCCACTGCAGTTGGGTTTGACAAACAGGGGGAAGCCCAATTCAAGCAATGCATCTTTATCATATTCTTCACCTTTTACCAGTAAAACCGAAGGAGCCAAAGGAATATCAAAGGCCTTCAGATAGTCCTTGCATTTCTGTTTATTGAAGGTCAATGCGGCTGTAAGGGTGTCACAGGTGCTGTGGGGTATACCCAACATTTCGAAATAGCCCTGGATTTTACCATCTTCTGCCGGCGTCCCATGGATCATCAGAAAGACAAATCCAAAAGCCTCTTTCTTTTCGCCAATGGTCAGGGAAAAATCATTAAGATCGATTTTGGTTGCAGACTCCTGGTCAACCCAGCCGTCGGATTCGATGCTGATTAGTCGCCAGGTAAAACGCTCAGGATCTAGATAACGGCTCACCAATCCGGCACTTTTTTCAGAGATGACCCGTTCTGCCGAGGGCCCGCCGGTCAAAATGGCTATATGCATGGACTATCCGGTAATTGATTCTTAATATAATTCTTTTTCTTATTATGATCAAATATAATACTTAAACCACTGAATACTAATAGTCGACGGGGTTGATTGGCAATTTATTTTATAATTTCCATAAAGCTCACTACCCAATGCCGATCTCCTGAAGAACTCTTACCCTCACATCACCTCCCCCATCCATGCAGGAACAAAAAAAATGACCACCTTTCGATGGCCATTTGATCAAATTTGGACGAAACGACTACTTCCTATCGTGAAATGAAGATCAACTCATGAAAATGATTTTCAGCCGATTTGACTGACAACTGATAAATTCCTTCGCGCAGATTCCCTACCTCAAACTGTAATTTATCGCCGTCTTTCACTCTTGGTGTCTTATTGGTCAGCACGACCCTGCCCATCATATCATTCAACTCAACCGTAGCATCACCACCTACGAGCACTTCAGGAATTTTCACTGTCATCGTGTTACGGACCGGGTTGGGAAAGGCCAGCTGAACCTTCTGAGGGCCTCCCGCCTGGATCCTGCCGGTGTCAGACATGGTCAATGTGCTAAATAAAAACCAGTCTGAATCACCGCTGATCGTAGCATCGGAACACTGAACATTTACCTTGAACTGATAGGTACCTCCCGGCGTCAAACTGTCAATAGACAGGAAATTGTCGGTTACCAGGATGCTTTGTGCGTAATCAGGCGTAGTGTCCAGATTTTCGATCTCTACTTCGTAATCGATAGCCCCGGAAATGGTATCCCACTGCAACAGAGCACTGCTCTCACCGGTAATCTCGACCATCAAACCGGTAGGAGCCGGGCACTCCACATCTTCTTCCCCATCTGTTGAAAACACCATCCAGGGAGTGCAATCGCTGTAAGTACCATCATCACAAAATGCCGCCACTTTCCACTGGTATACTCCACCCGGAAGAAGATCTTCGACCAGATAATGGGTATCTCTGGTAGTGGTGATCAGGTTGAAAGCCGGTGTATAACCCATATGTTCGACCTCAAGGAGATATAGGGCTCCGGACGAGGAGCTGGTCCAGGAAAACAACGCAGATAACGAATCCAATTCCAGGATCTCGGCAATCGGAACTCTACAGGTATCTTCAGGTTCCTCCGGTAGCTCCAGGGTCTGGAAGATAAAATCATCCGACCGGTCGCTCGTATCTGATTCGCTGCAAATGACCCGCACGTTTATAGTGAAATCTTCATCGGCAGGCAGATCCGTCAATGCAACAAAAGGATGGGCTACCAGATCCTGCCATTCATAACTACTACCAGAAACCTCAACCAGGTAAAGCAGACTGTCGGCCCCCTCCCAGGATATCCAGGCCATGGTGGCATCGACAGAATCCAGTTCAAACCCTGTAGGAGCCGGACAACTATCCGGCGTTGCTACGTTTTCATCAAGGGTAGTGAAATAGAAGATCTCCGCGAAACCACTTTGCTCTTCTCCGCAAACCGTTTGGATTTGCACCTGATACTCGATCAGTGGCATTAGCGAATCAAAGTAGATAAAGTGCTCCTGAGTATAAAACTGTAATGGCAGGCTAACAGTATCTTTCTCCCTGAAATAAAGTTGGTACTCTGCACCTTCCGGCCCTGACCACGACAACCAGGCGGCAGTAGCTGAAACCGAGTCAAGCTGGATATCGGACGGTTCCTCACATTCTGCAACAACAGTATCTTCAATGGTGAACGTTATCCAATTGCTGTAAAAAGAAGTATCTTCTTCTCCACAGATCTTTCTAACCCGAAACTCATATTCCGGTCCGGCATCCAGACCCCCAACCTGAAGACTGGATTCAAATGCCGGAATCTGCAGGATAACCGTGGATGCCGTATCGACCGGTTTCACCTCCACTTCGTAAGTGGAATTGGCCTCTCCCGCCCAGCTGAGCATGGCGGTATTCTCGTTTACCTGCAAAGCCATAAGGGCATCAGGTGGCAAACAAATAGTTATCGAGTCCAACGTGGAAAAGGCTACTGGCGGAGAATACTCGCTGGTGTCTTCCCCACAGCGGGCAGAAAGGCGGATCTGGTAGTCCGTTTGAGGCCGCAGATCCGGTAAAACCAGAAGGGGTTCAGCTGATGCATTGCTAAACTGGAGTTTCATGCTGGTATCCGGATCCTGTATCTCCAGCTGATAGTCGGTAGTCCCTCCTGCTATCCAACGGATGAAGGCATTATTGCCGATCACGGTATCGACCATTAGCTGCTGAGGCATGTCGCAAAACAGGACAACCAGGCTGTCGGCAACGACCGGAAAATTTAACCATTCCGAATATTCACTGAAGGATTCTGCCGAACACAATGCTCGAACCCGGAATGAATATCCCTCGATCGAATCAAGGATGGCAAACTGATACAAAGCCTCGTTGATCGTTGTATCCAACAATGTTTGCGGAACGGTATCCCGGGCTGCGATCTGCAGCTGATACGATCCGGCATTTTCTACCGTACTCCAGGAAAGCAGGAAATTGCCCGAATCGATCGGAGCCGCACTGAGGTCCTGTGGCACCAGACAGGTATCTGCCGGTAGCTCATCCAGGGTCGTAAATCTGGAGGAAACCTGCGAAGGCAGGGCATCCACACAATTGGCAACCAAATGCACTGAATAGCCGGTAGATGATTGTAAACTATCGATGGATACAGGTGATGATGCCGGAGCGATCATCAGCGTATCCTGATTGTTTTCATCGATTACGGTAAGGGAATATACGGTAGTCTGATCGGTCGCATTCCAGGTAAAAATGGCTGAATGTGCTGTAACGGAATCCACCACAAGATCTTCAACAAAAGGGCAGGTCTCTGCCTCATCGACATCTCCGGGTGTAAACATCATCCAGGCTGTTGAACCACTGACGGCCGAATTGACACAGGTCGATCTTACTCTAAATTGGTATTTCCCGGAAGGATCCAGCCCAAAAATGGTGACCGAGGTATCTAAAAGACTTTTTTCATAGAAGTAAAAGGGGGTATTACCCTTACTCCTTACCTCCACTTCATAGTGAGTCGAAAATGGAGAACCGGACCAGGCCAACGTGGCAGTAGTCATTGTAGCACTGACGACCTCAAGGTTTGTTGCTTTGGAGCAGGGTTCTTCCGGGCTCATCCCGGGGGTTTGAAAGACAAACCACCGTGTCGAACCACTGCTTCCACCCGAAGAACAGTTACTTTTTACCCGGAAACGGTACTCACTGCCAGGCTGCAGCTGATCGACTGCCAGACTGTTCGTGTCCGTTTCAAAGGTAGTCTTCAAACTTGGGGTCCGACCTTTACTGCGAAGGTCGACCCTATAAGTCTCCTCCCCATCATTGCCAAGCCATTGTAAAATTGCCGAGCTGTCGGTGATACCGGTAACCGAAAGACCGGTTGGTTTTTCACACTGGGCAGTTGCCATTTCCGCAAAAGCCACGGTGATGCAGAAAAGCAAAATAAGGCTTCTGCACATCGGATAAATAGATCTCATTATATCAAATTGTAAGGGTTAATAAATACTTGATAAAATGAAGTCTGCGGTAAAAAAGTACTATTGTTGGCCAGGTCTGCAGAGATACAGGATAGGTCGGTATACTAATTAAAAACTCCTTCTACCATAAAAAATTGTGCCCGGATATGTCATATGATCATATTATTTAATATTTGAAAGATGGTCTCCCGCAAGGCCCGACTACATTCTGAGCCTGGCTGGGGAACCCTAAGAGTCATCTAAAGACGTTATAATTTTCGGTCAATCGGGGAGCACTGCATCGAAATCCGGAGTAGATTCAGAAGGAGGGTAGACGGGCACAACCAGAGATCCGGGTAAATAGTGATAGCAAGGGTTGACCAGGTAAATACTGCTTCCCCGATCCCGTGTTGTGAATAATATGTACCTTTGTCCCAAATTAACCGAGAACATCTATCATAAGATTGTATGGAGAAAGTAGCAGAAAAGCCAAAGACCAAATTCAATAAGGAGACCTACTTCAAGTGGTATGACATCATGCTTCTGATTCGCCGTTTTGAGGAGCGGACCCTGATGGCCTATGGACAAAATAAGGTCAGGGGTTTCTGTCATGTCTATATCGGACAGGAAGCCATTGCCGCCGGGCTTTTAACTGCCATCCGGCCGGAAGATGCTGTGATAACCGCTTACCGGCAACATGGAATTGCCCTGGCAAGAGGTCTTGATCCGAAGGCATGTATGGCCGAGTTGTATGGAAAGGAAACCGGCATTGTCAAGGGAAAAGGTGGATCGATGCACTTTTTTAGCAAAGCGCACCGCTATTTTGGTGGCAACGGAATCGTTGGGGCCCAAATCCCGATCGGAACCGGAATTGCATTTGCCGAGAAATACCGGGGTTCCGATTTGCTTTGCGTAACCATGTTTGGCGATGGGGCAGCCCGTCAGGGTGCTCTCTTTGAGTCGTTTAATTTGGCTGCTACCTGGAAACTGCCGGTATTGTATATTTGTGAGAATAATCAATACGCCATGGGCACTTCGGTCAAACGGACCAGTAACGTAACCGACATTTACAGACTTGGTCTGGCGTTTGACATACCATCGGAACCGGTCGATGCAATGAACCCGGAAGAGGTGCATTTGGCTTTGGAAAAAGCGGCCAAATATATACGGTCAGGAAAGGGACCGTATTTTCTCGAATTGAAGACCTACCGTTATAAAGGCCATTCTGTATCTGATCCGGCACGGTACCGGTCTAAGGAAGAATTGCAGGAATATCAGGAAAAAGACCCTGTCAAGATGTTGGAGAAGAAAATCATTGACGAAGGCATCGGCACAGAAGCCGAGATTCAGGAGGTTAAAGACCGGGTCAAAAAAATCGTTGAAGAATCGGTAGCCTTTGCCGAGGCATCCGACTTCCCGGATCCCGCGGAGCTGTATACAGACAACTACGTCCAGGAAGATTTCCCGTTTTCTGAGTAATCACTCCGGACAAGGATACACCTCGGATGTGAATTACAGGGGACCAGTTAGTCCGAACCCTGTGGAAAATTCTTTCCCTCCTTAACTTTTGGAATCTTAGACTTTTTTTCTTATAAACTAAAACTATCTTTGCACAAATTTTCTGAAACCGGATGGCACAAAGAAAAAAAACACGCAGAGCGAAAGAGGAAACGCTGGTTGATATAGTAGAAGTTAAAGAGCAGGCGGAAGACTTTTTTGAACGCAATCAAAAGCCTATTATCGGAATCCTTGGTGCCATTGCACTCATCGTAGGAGGATATTTTGCCTACAAATATTTTTATAAGGCACCCAAAGAAAGGGAAGCTGCCGAGCAGATTTTTCAGGCAGAGTTGCAGTTTGAACGGGATTCATTCGAACTGGCTTTGCTGAATCCGGGAGGAGGATATAGCGGTTTTCTGGACATCATCGAAAATTATAAGGGTACGGATGTTGCCAATCTGGCCAACTACTACGCAGGCATTTGTTATCTGCAACTGGGCAAATTTGAAGCAGCAATCAGTTATCTGAAGGATTTTAAACCAGACGGAGAAATTACTCCGATCATGAAACACGGTGCCCTTGGTGATGCCTACTCCGAACTCAATCAGTTTGACAATGCTATCGCCGCATATAAGAAAGCTGTTCAGTCGGGAGCTAATGAATTCCTCACCCCCTATTATTTAAAAAAGTTGGGCCTGCTGTATCAGAATCAGGGAGATTTTACTTCGGCTGCCAGGACTTTCCGGCAGATCAAGAAAGACTATGCCAAGAGTCAGGATGGCTTTAATATCGACAAGTTCATCGAAAGAGCTGAAGCGGCAGCAAACTGAAGCCTGTAACCATATTGAGCAGAAAGAAATCAAGGCCTGCAGGTTACTGCGGCCTTTTTTATTTTTAGTGGTAATATTCCTAATCATTCAGCAATTCATATGAGCACGCTAGATCAAAACCTCTCCCAATATTCTTTGAATGCCCGCAATGTGGCCGAACTGAAAATTGGTGTAGTGGTCTCCGACTGGAACCACGAGATCACACAGCGACTTCTTACCGGCTGTAAGGAGACCTTGATCAACGAAGGGATGACAGAAGATCGCATTTATGAAATCCATGTTCCCGGCGCTTATGAACTTCCAACCGGAGCCCGGATGCTTGACGATAAGCATAACCCCGATGCGGTGATCTGCCTGGGTTGCGTCATCAAAGGAGAGACCAATCACGATGAATATATCAGCCAGGCGGTAGCTACCGGGTTGATGCAGTTGGGGGTTATGCGGTCCAAGCCTTACATCTTTGGCGTACTGACCACCAATAACAAGGATCAGGCTCTCGAACGTGCCGGAGGCCGGCATGGTAATAAAGGGGTTGAAGCGGCAATCACTGCAATCAAAATGGCAGTACTGAGAAAGGAGCTCAAGACTACCTCTAAACCCATTGGATTTTCATGATCAAAATCACCACAGTAGAAGCCGGGCGGTTTATGTTGGATGGAGGTGCCATGTTTGGAGTGGTGCCCAAGCGCATCTGGAACAGACTGAATCCTGCAGATGAGGATAATCTGTGTACCTGGGCTATGCGAAGCCTCCTGATTGAGACGGGAGACCGGAAGATTCTGGTGGACACGGGGATTGGAGGCAAACAGGGAGAGAAATTCCGGTCACATTTCCATCCGCACGGACCCAGCCTGGAAGAATCACTGGAAAAGAAAGGCATACCGGCAGAGGCTATTACGGATGTATTTATCACTCATTTTCACTTTGACCATGTTGGTGGTGCTCTTCAGTACAATATGAAGGGTGACATTATTCCGACTTATCCTAGTGCTGTCTACTGGTCAAACGAAGTGCACTATGAGTATGCCCTGTATCCGAATGCCAGGGAAAAAGCCAGTTTTCTCCAGGAAAACTTTGTACCGTTGAAAAAATTGGGATTACTGCAATTCATTGATTATCAAAAGGAAGATGTTGATTGGCTGCCTGGTATGCGGGTTCGTTTCGTCGAAGGTCATACCACTGCCCAGATGCTCCTCATCATCGAAGCCGGTGAGAATATCATCTATTGTGCTGATCTGATTCCCTCCGCCTGGCACATTCCCCTTCCTTATATCATGGCCTATGACATGCAACCCCTGCTCACGCTGGAGGAAAAGGAGCGGCTATTTGATGAGGCCATCGAAGGAAACTGGAGTCTTTTCTTCGAACATGATCCAGTCACCGAAAGCGGTAAAGTGATGAGGGATGAATGGGGAAAATACCGGATAAAAATAACATGAATAAATAAAGGAATCAGGTAGACTGACTGTTAATAAGATCAAACTAACCATCTTTCCTCAATGGAATCTGGTCATGACCTTTCCAACCACCATTGACATGCTTTAAAAGGGTGATTTCATCACATCGGAAGACAGCTTCAAAGGAAACATTGCTGAAATATTCCCATGCCGCATAAAAAGCTCTTGTCCTCAGGTCTTTAAATGCGATTGTCAGATGCGGATGAAAGTTCTCCCGTTTATCGGAATTGATCCTCCACTCGTCTTTCAGATACTGCTTGATTGACTTTTGAAAACCGATCAGATCGTCTGACCTGATTACGTCAATGAACAAAACCCGTGGTTTAAAGCAATTGAAGTCCTTCAGGTGAATTTCGAAACCCGTGCTCTTGTCAGCCCATGCCGTCAGGGCAGCCAGTAAGCCGGGTAGTCTTTCTTCGTCAAACCAAAAAGGAGGAATCAGTGTGATATGGGGTGGCGACTTAAGGGCGTGTCTGCTGCGGTATCTTTTTGCCATGATCTGGCGGAATTCTTCCACTTGTTCTGCAATCTCGACAGGTGGTACCACCCCAACAAAGTAAAGGCTTTCCGGCATCAGGAAGTATGGTGTTCTCCTGTAAAGTTAAGAAAGCATTCCTTAACTTATTACGAAATTTCATATCTGTTCTCCAGTATTTTTGCCCGGCAAAGCAAACCCACAATCCTGTCGATACAAGGTCTCAATTGGTCAGTTGCGGAGTGAAACTCACTGCTTACAAAGAAAATCCCTCTTACGGGGAAAGTAAGAGGGATCAACCAAACTTATAAAACCGGCTTCAGGGATGTTGAACCGAACACTTAACGTGAGCACGAAATTTAAGCGATATTTTCTTATCGTGCCAGATATTAACACAATTTTCCCCATCTATTTTTGAAAAGTATCTCTCCGGAGAAGATAAAGTCCGGTTTGAAGGTTTCGCAAGGCTCCCTTCGGCAAACGTTCCAAGGGGTCATGACCCCTTGGAGTAATTCATATATTTCTCAGGGTGACGTTCCAAGGGGTTATAACCCCTTGGACCACTTTTACTCCAGCAACACCATCTTCCGGGTCGCCAGGTAGTCTTTTGTTTCCAGCTGGTAATACAGCACTCCGGTACTTCTCAGGTCGGCCCGGTCGACACTCACCCGGCTGTAACCCTTTGGAAAATCT
>CAYRYD010000002.1:0-273475 GCA_964428345.1 uncultured Saprospiraceae bacterium
TCCTACCTGGATTATATTATATCATTACTTAAATTATCTTTTTCACGAATTGTGTTTAAGCACCATTTTTAAAAAATATAAAAAACAATCATAATACAAAGTATCTCCAAATTTTAAAACAGGTTTTTCCCATCCTGAATCCAAGTCCCCCTTCAACCATTTCAAACCCACATCAAACAACATAAAACAATCTCAAACCACATCAAACCATTTCAAACCACATCAAACCACATCAAACAATCTCAAACAATCTCAAACCACATCAAACCACATCAAACCATCCCCCGCACTCTCCTCGCTCCTTCCACCATATTGGCCAGTTTCTTCCTTGCAGCCCACCGCGCTGTCTGACTCAATCCGCAGTCGGGTGCTACCGATAATTTTTCGGGTGCAATAAATTCGAGGCATTTATTGATCCTGGCCATCACATCATCCACCGTTTCAATGTAATAACTCTTGACATCGATAATACCCACAGCAACATCCATTCTATTGGCAAATTCACGGATTAATTCGATTTCGGCAAATTCGCGATTGGCCATCTCAACATGTACTTCATCCACCTTAAGGTCAAGAAAATCGGGCAACATTGGAGCAATCCGGCGATAGCCAACAGGATGCCCTTTGTAATTTCCAAAACACAAATGGGTAGAAAGGCGGCATTTACCAACAACAGGCTCGATCGTGCGATTAAATATGTCCACAAATCTTCTGGTATCTTCGCGGTAGGCATAACAGCTCATGGAGGGTTCGTCTACGGTGATCTCCCGGCATCCGGCAGCCACCAGATCCTCCAGTTCCTTTCTGACAAATGGTAAAATGGCTTCAGTCACCGCATACCGGTCCGGGTATTCAGCGTTTGGCATCAGTCTGCCACTTAAGGTATAGGGTCCGGGTAAGCTGGCTTTCAGTACCGGACCCGCCGGTGCCAACCTTTTCAGTCGCTCAAATTCGGCCACCACTCCCAATCCCCGCGATGCCCGCAGGCTGTCCACAATTTTATGTTTGCCCCTCTGATCATGGGCAGGGGGACCCCAACGCCGGGGAGAGATGGATTCGCGTTCGATCCCTTCAATAAAGCCGTAAAAGGACAGGTTAAAATCCAGCCGGGTTTGTTCACCATCGGTGATGACATCCAGCCCGGTGCTGACCTGATCATGAATGGCCGCAACTACCGCATCATCGATGATCTCTTCAATATCGGCACTTCCAAAACGATCCAGATTTTCGCTGGCAAATTCCAGCCAGGATGGAAAAGGATAGCTGCCAATGACCGTGGTGCGAATGGGTTGATCTTTCATGGTAATAAAGATAAATATTCACCGATTAAGTGAAGGGAGATCCCTCACTGCTCCTCTCCGAGCTTCTCATACAACCTAGCCAAACGCCGGGCATGTTCATCATAAGCGCTTTCAAACAGGGCCGTTGCCTTTTGAGTACCTACGGTACAGCTCGCAGTGAGCACTTTGGGAGGCTGGCCGGATCTTATGAGTATCCGGGCTACTTCCGCTTTAATGCAGTTGACAATGATAGCTCCTCCTACCGTTGAACCCGGAGAAACGGGTGTATCCAGCCCCGGCAGCCAGACCATCGCATCGCCGGCCGGGGCTCCGGTATCCAGGGTCAGGTCGGCAAAATCGGTGAGTTTTTTACCATCACCGCGTTTGCTTTCCGTTTTATCGAGGTGATCCAGGGTCACCAGTGCCACCACCTTAACGCCTCTCTGCTGAAAGATTTCGGCCATTTCAATGGGTACAATATTGCAGCCACTGGAGGAGATCACCAGGGCGGAATCAAGGTCAGACAGATCAAAATTCCGTAAGATTCGTTCGGCCAGACCACTCACGTTTTCCAGAAACATCGCCTGGCGCTGTCCATTGGCACCTACCACCAGGTTGTGGAAAGTAAGCGATAGTTCGACAATGGGATTAAACCCGGGAAAAGATCCGTACCTGGGCCACATTTCTTCGACCATTATCCGGCTGTGACCTGAACCAAATACGTGCACCATTCTGCCTTCAAGAATGCTGGCGGCAAACCATTGGGCCGCTTTCTGAATGGCAGCACTCTGTAATTCCACTTTCTCCACGATCTGCTTGCAATGATTCAGATATTCGGTTGTTGGTGACATGACATGCTTGTTTTATCGATATAGCACTAGTGACTACGTAGCTGATCCCGCGCATACAAAGCGGCACCGATCGCTCCGGCATAATCCTGGTAATAGGCAATCCGGATAGGCGTCGCATGACCACCCGGACGCCATTCATAAATGTCCATAAATGCCTGTAAAGGTCTTTGCAGATCATCTCCTGCTTTTGTAATTCCACCGGCAATCACTACCAGATCCGGGCTAAAAGCATTGATAAAAGATACAATGCTCAGCGCCAGTTTGCGGACGGAGCTCAGCCAGACATGCGTGGCCCAGATATCACCGGCCTGATAAGCTTTTACCAGGTTGGAGGTCCGGACAAAACGGTTGAGTGACCGTCTTGGAAGAGATACCTCGCCGATGGCTTCTTCCAGACTGCCGGTGATGCCAGAGGTGCTTGGGTAATTGTCGGAAGCTTCGATGCCCACATGGCCCAGATGTCCGGCCCGCTTTAAGAATCCCTGATGTAATTTGCCTTCCAACAGTAATCCGCCACCCACACCAGTGCCCAGGGTGAGCATTACGATGTTGGGAATCCCTCTGCCCGTGCCCCATGTTGCTTCCGCCCAGAGAGCTGCATGGGCATCATTCAACACAAAGACTTCTTCCCCAATATAAGCCGACCAGTCAAAATTCTCCAGTCCCTGCAGCCTTCCCGGCATGAATGCAATGCTTCGATTGTTCTCTCCGGCGATACCCGGTGCTGAAAGTCCAACGGTCGCAATATGCCCATCACAATGGTGTTTCAATTCTTCATACAACCCGGCGATCGACTCTTGCCAATGACTGGTTCCATCTTTCGTCTCATGGGTCTGCTGGTACACAATCTCATCCTGCCGGATAAGCACACCCTTCACATTGGTGCCGCCGATATCGATTCCTACATTATAGTTACTCATGTGTGTTAAATTTGTCCTTCACTGATGCACCAGCCACCGTCAACTGTCAGCACCTGGCCGGTGATAAATGCCGACTGATCGGAAAGCAAAAAAGCGACGGCCCCGTCAATATCAGAAGGCAGACCGATTCTACCGCCATCCAGTGGCTGTTTGGTCCTGATAAATTCCTGGATTTGCTCATCACGGGTTGCCCGTTGAGCCATTGGTGTTTCAATCAGTCCCGGTGCGAGCACATTGGCCCGGATATTATCCTTGGCATAATAGGAAGCCAACGACCGGGTAAATCCGATGACTGCTGATTTTGCAGCGGCATAGGCATGGGTGCCAAAATAGACTGGTGAGGGTGAGAAGCCCAATACCGAACTCATATTAAGGATAACACCTCCCTGACCGGCCTTCAGAAACGAACGGATGGCTGCACGGTTAGACAACATGATGCTGGTGAGATTCAGCTCAAAAGTAGCCCGCCAGCCATCCAGGGTCAGTTGATCAACCGGTCCGTCTCCAAACCTGCGCCCGCTTCCTCCGGCGACATGGTACAGGCCATGTATGGGGCCCCAGGTCTCCTCACAAATCTGAATAGCCTTCTCAGCCGAACCCTCGTGCGTTGCATCCAGGCTCAAAACGACTGCCCGCCCCATCAGTTTCTCTTTCGCTGTTTCACAGGACTCCGGATTTCTGCCAGTCACCACCACTCTTGCGCCCAACCCTGAAAGATTGAGGGCGGCAGACAACCCCAAACCGGTTGTACCCCCGATAATGACAATATTCCTGTTTTGCAACATCAGACCAGTCTATCGGAAATTACCCCGGACTTCTTATTCTTGATAATGACTTTCTTTCGGCCATCCGGCAATAATTCTTCTTTGATAAGGTAGTGATCCTCATCGTAGTCGATCAGCGCTTTTTCTTCCTGCAATCCTGTCTGACCACGCCAGTCATCCAGGATTACCGGTTCCCATTTCCGGGTTTTAGCTGAAAGGTAGCAGGCGTCCATAATCGCATTGACCACATAGCCATCATAGAATGTCTCCATCGGTTGAGTTTGATTTTCCAGGGAATGGAACATATCGGTAAACATATCAATGTATCCCAGTTCACTGACTTCGTCACCAACCGGAAACAGCCATCCTTTATCACTTTCGGCTTTCTCAGCTACATAACCCCCCAGGCCAACCTCCGTAAACATTTCAAAACCGGTACGCAGAAAATGATCGGTCCGGATATTACCCAGGGTCCCGGCTACCTCATCTCTGAGATCCATGCCGCCCCGGTACGTCCAGCTTACCTCAAACTGGCTGATCGAGCCGTTTTCATATTTTACCAGTCCGATGGCATTGTCTTCCGCTTCAATCGGTTTAGCCTGGGTCGCTGCCCAACACATGACTTCCACCGGTCGAATATCCTTGCCGATATAGTTACGGCCGATCTCGATGCAGTGACAACCCAAATCGATGATGGCGCCCCCCCCCGACATGTCCGGGTTCCAGAACCAGTCACTGTGCGGGCCCGGATGAGCTTCACGCGAACGTGTCCAGAGCACCTTACCTAAAGCCCCATTCTGCACCGATTTGAGGGCTTTGAGGGTCTTGGGAGTATATGCCAGATCTTCCAGATAGCCATGAAAAACTCCTGCCTGTTCGACCACTTCCAGCATTCGTCCGGCTTCGGCAGCGGTCCGGGCAAGAGGCTTTGTACACAATACCGCTTTACCTGCTTCTGCAGCCAGCATCACCGCTTCTTCGTGCTGATTATTCGGCAACCCAATCACCACCACCCCGGTATCGGGATCCCTGATGGCGGCGGCCAGATCTGTGTAAGTCTTTGGTATACCCCATTGATTGGCAAAAGTATCTGCCCGGTACTGACTGCGCGAATAGATGGCATGCACCCGGTCGCGGCTGCGTTGTCCGTGAAGACACATGGTATAAAAAGTACCGATCAGACCGGTACCCAACATGGTTATTTTTTGACTCTTCATAAATCTGGTCAATTTTCGAAAAAATCAGAGGATCGGGCATTAAAATAACTAATCCCTTGTAATATATGATACCAAAGGGGCAATCAGACGGTGTCGATATTATCCCAGAGAAGTTACCTTATGGCTAAAACCTCCGTCAATGGTACGGATTTCACCGGTACTCAACTTTGCACCGGTAACAAAATAAACAATGCCTTCCGCAATGTCTTCCGGCTCTGCCGTTACCTGCAGGGTTGAAGCCCTGGCAAAATTCTCATTAACCAGTTCATACTTTTCACCCAGAAAACCCCGGGTCCACCGGCCCTGGATAAACCCGGGACAAATGGCGTTGACCCGCACTTCGGGTGCCAGAGCATGCGCAAGCGACAAGGTCAGCGTGACCATGGCACCCTTCGAACAAGTGTAGGCAATGGAACTACCCATCCCATTCAGAGCGGAGATACTCGATACATTGACGATAGAACCCTTTTGTTTCTTAAGATGCGGTGCCGCAGCTCTCGCCATTTGAAAAGCACTTAAAACGTTAACCTGATACAGATAGAGAAAGTCATCGGCGGTGAGGCTTTCCAACTCCGGCAACGGACAAAAGCGGGTCGTGCCTGCATTATTGACCAAAGCGTCCAAACGTCCCCATTGATCAACTGCCCCAGCTACCAGGTGCCTGCAAACCCTATCATCAGAAACATCACCTTGCAGCAGCAGGGTATCGGCACCGGCTTCCCGGCACAGCCCGGCTGTTTCCTCTGCTTCCGTTTTACTTTTGGAATAGTTGACTACGACATTCCATCCGGTTCTCGCCAACATAACAGCGGTAGCTGCTCCAACCCCGGTTGCCGATCCGGTAACAATGGCACATGGTTTCATATTTCAGTACTTTCTATTCTCTATCCAAGATACACTTTATGCTGAGAAGCCTGCACACTACGCAGCAAACCCCGGTAAAGGGTCATTGGGTTTCTTTCGAATCTCAATGATATCACCCGGCAAGTAAAAACCGGCCTTTGTCAATGCATTTAGGACCTTATCTACAGCTTTTATTTTGACCATGCCGGCATCGATGCTTTTATCAAAGGTATCCAACCAATAAAACACCATCAGATTAAGGCTGCTGGGTGCCAATTCCGAGATCACGACAGACGGTCTTTTTTCCTCCTTTAATATCCCTGGTATCTTATTCAATTCATTCAATATGATCTGAATGGCCTGATTGACATCAGACCCATAGTCGAGACCTAATTTAAAATCCTGGCGAATAAATCCGTCAATGGTGTAGTTCTTTAAGGCATTTTTAATGATGTTGCCATTCGGAATATAGACATCCTGACCATCAAAAGTTTTGATATGGGTACTCCTGATAGTCAGCGCTGCCACTACTCCTTTGTTGCCATCGAGTTCGACAATGTCTCCAATCCGAAACGGGCGGTCAAAAGCCAGGATTATACCAGCAAGAAAATGTTCGAATATATCCTTGAAGGCAAACCCGATAATAAACGCTCCCACACCGGCCGTTCCCCATACTCCCACAGCTATGTTACCCAGGCCAAGAATCTTCAAGACCATTAATATGGCAATGATCAATAAGACTGCCTTGACAATCTGAAGAATAAACTGGGTTAAAAGAGGATCATCGGTTCTCCCGGTTAAGAAAGGCTTCAACCGGTTACGTACGACTCTCGATAGAAGCCAGAAAAAAGCCAGCAGGATAATGCTCAATATCGCTTTTGGAAATAATGCGACAATCTGATTATAATAATTCTGTACATAGTCCAGGACATCATTGATAAATGTATTCATATTATTGTTTTTCATTATTTTAGCTATCGGATCCGTTTAAATTATAAAAATAACATATCACCCTGCGTCCAATGTTCGCTTGAACATTGTCGTATCATCATCTGTCATGATAATATTCAGTGAACCAAATACTACTTCTCATGGAAGAAGCCATTGAAAAGCTACTTGAAAAATTAAACACCAGCTTAGAGCATTTCTTTTTGCTGATACCCAATATTGTACTCAGCATTATTATCGCATTGGCCGGATTTTTTGTAGTCCGTTTTATCCATAGAAGGACTCGAAAGTTCCTGGATAAACATCTGGATAATCCATCCATCAGTTTTATTGTGAGTAAAGTAGTAGCCTTTTTACTTATAATGGGACTGATCTTCCTGATCCTGGGTATTTTAAGCCTGGACAAACTGCTTACTTCCCTGCTGGCCACTGCCGGAGTACTTGGTCTGGCCATTGGCCTCGCTTTACAGGACCCCCTGACCAATGCTTTCAGCGGTATCATGCTTTCGGCAAGACCAAGATTACGAATTGGCAACCTAATCGAGAGCAATGGCTACTTTGGCTATGTCACTGAAATAAACTTACGATCAATGGTAATTCATACGCTTGACGGACAAGTAGTTACAATTCCCAACAAGTCGGTTTTACAGAATCCCATCGTCAATTATACCGCTCTGGGCAAAAGAAGAATTGAGTTGGAATGTGGTATTTCCTATGCTGAGAATCTGGATCAGGTCGAGGCGATTGCCATGGATGCCCTGAAAGTAATCGAGCACCTTGATTCTGAAAAACCCGAATTTTATTTCACCGGATTTGGCGATTATTCCATTCAATTTAAAATTCGCTTCTGGATAAGCAAGATCAATGAGACAGCATACTTGAATGCCCGGAGTGAAATTCTAAGAAAAATCAAAAAAGCATTTGACGAACAGGGTATTCTCATTCCATTTCCAATCCGTACTATTGATTTTGCCATGAAAGGCGGACGGACGCTGAGGGATGAGATCCAGATACCGGATGCCGGCAATAGTGTCAGTGACCAATCAGGTTAACCAGTTATCCGGGCAACCATCTTTTAGGCCACAAAGCCAGAAAAAGAACAAAAAGTTCGCTATTCTTATCCCGGTAATTCAGCATTTATGACCCGATTTTTTGCCATACTATGCCTTTGTCTTTTTCAGTATCTCCCGATTCACGGACAACCGGATGAAAAATCAAGGGTATTTGTCCTCACCGACATTTCCAACGAGCCGGATGATGAAGAATCCCTTGTCCGGTTTTTGGTTTATGCCAATGAATATGATATTGAAGGACTGGTGGCCACCACCTCGACCTGGCTCAGGAACAACCCACGGGAAGATTTAATCCGGCGACAGATCTACGCCTTTGGATTGGTTCGTAACAATCTGGAACGCCATCAGGCTGGATTTCCAACCAAAGAAGCATTGTTACAAACAGTAGCTACCGGTCAGCCCGGATATGGTATGGAGGCGGTCGGGGATGACAAATCGACTCCCGGATCAAAGATGCTGGAAAAAGCGATCGACCGGTCGGATGATCGTCCGCTCTGGGTTTCCGTCTGGGGTGGGGCCAATACGCTGGCTCAGACCTTGTGGGATGTCCGGAAAAATCGCTCCACGGAAGAGCTCAGGCAATTTGTCCGAAAAATAAAAGTGTATGCCATTTCTGACCAGGATGATGCCGGACCATGGATCCGGAAAGAGTTTCCGGAATTGTTTTATATCGTGTCTCCAAGCACTCCTGACTGGAAAGAATATTACCGGGCCACCTGGACAGGGATCAGCGGAGACCGGCATTATAAAAACGGACCTTATTTTGCCTTTGAACTGGTCGACAACCCCTGGCTTTCGGAGCACATAATGAATCATGGCCTCTTGGGGAATCTCTATCCCCCGCTGGCCTATATCATGGAAGGTGATACGCCCTCTTTTCTGGGGCTGATCAACCATGGTTTAGGCTGGGAGCAGAGTCCGGCCTACGGTGGATGGGGAGGTCGGTATGACTTGTTTCCGGTTTACGGGGAAACCAGGCCTATCTGGACCAACACTCAGGATAGTCGCGATTGCATCACACTACCTGACCAATCGATTCATTGTAGTGAACAGGCTACTATCTGGAGGTGGAGGAAACATTTTCAGCACGATTTTGCTGCCCGTATGGACTGGTGTATTCAGCCGGAATACAGGCATGCCAATCACAATCCACTGGCCATCCTCAACCAGGATGCAACCAAAAAGATACTGAAAATACAAACTACAAAAAATAGCCAGGTCCCGCTTTCGGCTGCTGGCTCGCACGATCCGGATAGCGACCAGATCAGCATCACCTGGTTTATTTATCCGGAAGCCGGAACAGAGGGAGTAGCAGGACAACTTGATCAAACCACCGGCAAAGAGGTCCGGCTCAACATTGCCCCGGACAGCCGGGAGGGCGAGATGCACGTGATCCTCCAGGTAGAAGATCATGGTTCGCCATCGCTGGTGGCCTATCGGCGGGCAATCATACAAATCAAAGATTAATTCAGCATGTCGTTAAGGGATCGTTTCCACTCCCTTCATCCGGAAGCCTACTTTCTGGATGGGAGCAATTTACCAGAACTGGAATCCTATTTACTAAAAAACGGTCGCCTTTTACCCGGGGAAGGAATTCGATCCGTGGAGAAACCGGGTGAAGGTAACATGAATTGTGTATTACGGGTCATAACCAGTCATCGCCGTTTTATCGTGAAACAAGCCAGGCCCTGGGTGGAGAAATATCCTCAAATTCCGGCACCGGTTGAACGGTCGGCAGTGGAAGCCTTATTTCTGGTAAATAATCAAAAAAACGAAGATCTCCGGGATTTCAGCCCCAGGATATGGTGGTCCGATCCTGATAATTTTATCCTCGCCCTGGAAGATTTAGGAATAGCCACAGATTATACATTTCTTTACCAAAAAGAACATAAAATCACCGGTCAGGAGCTCGAGACCGCCATTGGCTACCTGCATATCCTTCATCATCTGCCACTTTCTTCATTTCCTGAAAATATGGAAATGCGAAGATTGAATCACGAACATATTTTCCATTTCCCTTTTCAATTTAATACCGGATTCAATCTTGATACCATACAAAGCGGATTGGAAGAGGTGGCACTTCCTTATAAGAAAGATGCTGCGTTAAAGGATAAAATCAGTCGTTTAGGTGAAATCTATCTTTCCCCTGGCCGCTGTTTAATTCATGGTGATTTTTATCCGGGAAGCTGGCTTAAAACCTCCCAGGGAATTAAGATCATTGATCCGGAATTTGCCTTTCCCGGACACCCTGAATTTGACCTGGCTGTAATGATGGCCCATATGATGCTGGCGGATCAGGGAAAGCAAACTCTGATAAAAATTTGGAACTCCTATAATCCTCCGGCCAATTTTGACCACCGTTTATTGTCTGCCTTCACCGGCGTGGAAATTATGCGCCGGATTATAGGTATTGCCCAATTACCTATGAACATGATGGTGGAGGCTAAAGCCGGGCTCCTGAAAATAGCAGCAGAATGGATCAGGAAAGGGAATCTGACAGAGCAACTAACGGGAGACTGAATGTTTCGGGGTAATTTATTTTTGACGATTTAATTTTAATTTCATTGGATCTACCGTGATTGATTAATTAACCGCAAAGGCTAAAATCCTGCAGGCGTATCCTTTACTGGCTGCATTTTTTTTATCCGAAATCCTTAAGACCAGGTTATGTTTGCCGTTGATCAGTTCATCTTCCAGAATATATAGCCAGGGCAGATGCAACCCACCGCTCCAGGGCGTAAACTGATCGATCACCCTGTAATAGCTGCCGTCAATACTGTATTCCAGTTTGCCGGTATCGGGACCTGCAGCAACAAGCACACCAATGGCTCTCCCCTTAAACGCCAGTGAAAAAACAGACCCCGGCTCAACGGCTTCGAGCACCGGCACCTCCACAAATCCTTTTCTGGTTGCCACATTATCGTCAGGATCCCAATTTTTTACGATCGACCAATTCCGTCGTTTTTTTGATTTTTTTATGGAAATAAAATGTCCGTTAAAATAACTGAAAGCATCAATCGGTCTTTCTGCGATTATATTGACCGGATGCTGTTCAGTCGCAGTTTTATTTAAAAGGGAATCCAGGGTTGAGATGATCGATTCTGCATAAATCTGTTGGCCAAACGGCGAGGGATGCAAATCTTTAAAATCATTTTTCCAGGAAAATTCACCGTTCAGAATCCGGTCGTTTACTTCCTTAGCCAGATTGACAGAGGTAATTCTATAGTGTTCTGCTACTTTTTCGTGTTGTATAATGACTTCCGGTGTTTTACCCTGATTATAAGCAGCCAGTTTATCCGGATCTGCAAAATGCAACATGATGATGTCCATTTGAGGATTGTCCCGCAGGGCATGCCTTACAATCCCTTCCATGCCTCTGATCTGCGCCTTGGCAGTGCGGCCGTTGGTGGCATCATTGACGGCTGCCTCAACGAAAAGTAAATCGATCTTTCCTTTGGACAATACATCCTGCTCTAACCGGTAAGCTCCCGATACCGACCCCATCGAAGGGATTCCCGCATTGATAAAGGTAAATTCAGTCCGCGGAAATCTTCGCTGCAGATACAACATGACGGAATCACGCCATCCACCATTGTAGGTAATAGAGCCCCCAAGAAAAGCAACCTGTGCTTTTTTCCGGTCACCTTTTAGAAAAAAAGGGTTTGCCAGACCCCTGCGGTAAGTGACGGACCGCGGAGCCTTGGATTGAATTTCCTCCGTCAATAATCCGGGAACCGTATGACTTAAGATAAAACGCACTATGGGAGCGGGATTCTTTAAACTGTGGGGATGATGACCGACCCCTTCCTTTTCAATTAACTGGAAAAGTGCTTTCTTCTCCCCGAATATTTTTTCAATCCGATAAGTATTCTCTTCGATGGGCACCACTTCATCTGCTTTGCCACAAACATGCAACACCGGAATTCGGGCATCCGCTACCCGGGCAGCCGTATAAATGGGCACCCCCTTGAACGACTCAGCGCTTACTTCATCCAATCCATAAGCAGCCAGACATTTCTCCCAATCAGCCGGTGAACCTTCCGAACGGCCTTTACCCCCAGGCCAGCTCCGGATATCGCAGACCGGTGCGTCGGCATAGATGCAGGCCACCTTGTCGGGGTTTTCTGCCGCCCAGTTATAAACGATCAGACCTCCCCGGCTAAAGCCCTCCAAAACACAACGCCTATTCAGTTGATAATGATCGATAAGATACCGGTAAAATCCATTCCAGATTCGGACAGCCTCGGGAGATCCGTACAGATCCACCACATCGATGTAGACCAGATGAAACCCGAGATCCAGGAGAGCCAGATCTGTCTGAGGTTCGTGGCCCCAAAACCGGGCCCGCCATATCCAGGGTTTACTTTCATGCACGCTTGCGGGAAACACAATTTTGGCTGACCGGCCTTCATGAGTGAAATCCAGCATTCGATACCCATGCCAGGTTGATTCATTCTGAGTCAAAATGGAATCTATCTGAAAAAAGGTGATAAGAAATAGCAATAATATCCCGTATCTCGAAGGCATAACAGGTTCATTAAATCACCGGCCAAGTTAGTAAATCGGGTAATGCCAGGAAATGAGGCGGTCAGACAAACTCGGACTTTCCGGGGAGATCAACCATCTGCCCAACAAATGTCAACGTACCTATTTTTCAATTTTAACAAGCTGACCTGGTTCGTTAATGGGTTCGTTCCACTTTATGGGTTTGATACAATCTCAAATCACTAAAGATATCTGTCCATTTGACCTCATCATAAAAATAGTCGGGCAACAACTGTTGCAAAAGTCCAAAGGTGCCCACCATGGAAAGCAGTAAATGGGTATCCGGTTCCGAGGCAAGATAGTCCCGATATTGATCCAACGCTACCCGGGCGTGCCGTATCGCTGCCTTTTTAATGTCGGCAGTACGATACCCCGGAGCCAGTTTTTGCATATAAGCCAGTCCATAAAGGGCGTCCAGATCAAGATACCGGGGAAAGAGCAACCAGGTGCCATCTTCCTTTTGTAATTCGATAATCCGGTCAATCACTTTTTCCGGATACGGAAATCTTCGGTCGTGATGTTGATAAATCGGCCAGATATGGGCGCCTCCACCCAGCGGTTGGTTACTGTCGGCATGCGGTACTCCTATCTTCCACCAACCGGTCTCCGGATCAAGGTGTCTGTCAAGCCATTGGAAAGTCGCATCCAACCAGGCTGGAGTACATTGCTTACTGAGGCTGTAACAGTGGATACCACCCCAAAAATAGTGAGAAGCAGCCCATTGGTTCTCCCAATCAATATTCTCTAGCCAGGGACCAATTTCATCTAATTCGTCAAAATCACCATAAAATCGAACCGGATAAAGCTGCGAACCACCCAAGGGCCCCAAGGCTCCGATTGCCATCCCGTTGCGATGGTGATCTGCATGCCGGCCGCCCTGGTAAGTACCATCTTCATTGGCGTACGAATTAATATAGTCAATCCATGCTCTTCTTTGCTTCCTGCTGAGTGATCTCTGCAGATCCTCACCCATGATCGTACGCATGATGGCCACATCGGTAGTCGAATAGAAACCCGGTTCATCCCCGGGCGTATAACGGTAGGCCCCATAGGGCATATCCGGCTTCTGCAGCCGCGACAGATAGTTCAAGACCAAATCCCTGACCACAGCCAGATTAGTCACCGGTAGCGACATGCTATCCTGTGACAAAGATGCTTTACCGGGCCAACAGATCGGAGCATCCGGGACCGTCTGATGGTATAAGGGCCCGGCTGGAATCACTGCTTCGCAAGCACTCCAGGGAAGAAAAAGAAGGGTAAGTAAAAATCCCAGCCTTAATTCCCCCTTACACTCCATGACCAATAACCTAATTTTCTGCAGGATAAGATAAGCATAGTTCCAGAACTTCGGTACTGGGATCACTGGAAGATCAGCGAAGCAGTATATCGTACAGCGAATCCAGGACGGTTGCCAACCGGTCATGAATCGGACTTCCGGTCACCGTACCCAGGTTAATGGCAATAAACATGTACAATTTCTTTTCCGGGAAATAGTACAGTTCACAACCGGCACCGATCCCGCCTCCACTGTGGCCAAATGAGGCATAACCATTGACCTCCGTATAAGTAAGCCCGAGCCCGTAGCGTGGTTTCCCATCTTTTCCAGGTACCCAGTGTTGCATTTGGGCAAAGGTCTGGGAATTGATCAATTCGCCTTCCACCAACCCCCTGAGAAACCGGACTGCTTCCACCGGAGTAGTCACAATACCATCATCACCGACCAGGGTTTCGACATTGTTTCGTTGCATCCGGGAGACATTCTCAATCACCCCATCACTGTAACGGTCCCAATAATTGTTGACCAGGGTTGGATAAGTCAGGTAATTCTCATCATGGCGGTAATAAGTCTGATTCAACCTGAGTGGTTTGAAAACGGTTTCCTCAATGAGCCGCGCGTGATCTCCGGTAATCTCATCGGCCATCAAAGCCAGCAGCACATAATTGGTATTTCGGTAGGAATATTGACTTCCCGGTTCGAAATCGAGGGGTTTACCGGCAATGTACCCTATATAGTCTTCCGGTTTAAATTTATGATCAGGGTGTTGCAGCAGATAGCTGACATACTTCGGGGCGAAATTGTATTCAGGAATACCTGAAGTATGATTTAACATCATCCGGACGGTAATTTTCCGGCTTTCACTAATAGCTGAGCTGATGCTAGCCGGCAAATATTCCGCGATCGGCCTGTCCAGGTCAATTTCTCCACGTTCGTATAATTTCAACACAGCCACTGCCAGGTAGGTTTTGGCAACACTCTGCAGGTATTGAAGATGGCAGGTTTCCATCGAGATGCCTTCTTCAATCTTGGCCAACCCGGCCGATGAAGCCCACCAGCCTTCGCTCTCCGTATAGAGTGCCAGACTGACACCCGGCACTCCGGCTGCAACCATATCCTGCAATATCGACTCCAATTCCGGACCTTTTGAAAAGTGCTCATTGACCGGGGTGGTATCTTCGCATTCCGATATGCTCAGATCCTGAAGATACCGGGAGCATCCGCTGAGTAACAAAATCAGACTCAAGGCGATTTTATGCATCATATTTAAGAGAATTTTGATGATAGGTTTAGAAAATTCATCAGCAATCGTTCAGTGGCAGATCGTTTCCGTTCAGTCCCTGAAGTGCAGACGCGATCCAAACTGAATCAGTGTTTCGGGAACCAGGGGTATATCCCTGTTGTATTTGGTGACCAAAAGAAACTGGTAACTAACAAAGGGAGATAAGCGGGTTGGTCCATGGTTTAAGTCGTATCCCAGTGAAATACCGAGTGGAATGGTCAGCATTCCTTTTCCTTTCTTACCGCTGGCAATCCAATTCCCCTTTTCGTAACGGAATCCTTCCACGGGGCGAGCCGCCAGGAGATAACCTGCTCCCAACTTCACTTCAGTGTAAAGATTCCCGGTCAGCACAGGTCTCCAGACCGCTTGCGTTGAGAAAATCAGTCCATTCCCCACAGCCCGGTTGTGATACCAGCCGGCGGATACCTGCTGTACCCAGTTGGCCTTCCCACTGTAACTAAACTCGGTACCCAAACCGATGCCGATATTGGAGAAATTTGATTTCACATCGCGAAACGGCATCGACAAGGCATGGAACTGAAGGGTTATGATGACCGGGAAGTTCCGGTAAGCCGGGGATAGATCCTGACTCATCAAAGGTTGGATCAAACCCACCAGGACGATATTCAATACTAGTCTTGACATTCGTTTCGGATTTTTGGGGCAATATTAAGCCTGGAAACAGGTTAAGGGACAGCCTTTGGGAGCCATTTTCCGGTGAAATGTAGCAATTCTACCTCTGAAATGTCGTCTATCGGCTGTCAAACCATTCCCGGAAGGAAGAAGCCTTGAGCCGGCTGACAGGTATCACCGAAGGGAAGATATTAGTTTCGCTGATCAGGACTTCCAGTTTTCCGTTATCTCCCCTTCTGAACCCATTCACCAGGTCTTTATGGATGAGGTATTGCCGGTTTAACCGGAAAAACCGTTCGGAAGGCAGATGCTTTTCCAATTTATCCAATGAATCATTGGTCAAATACCGTTTGCCATCCCGGTGACAGACCGATACATAGCCGTCCTCCACCCAGAAGCCCAGAATTTCAGCCGGTTTAAACTTCAGATTACTCCTTCCGTAAGTCACCATGATATCTGCTTCATCCCTACCATCCATCCGGTTCTTCACCACATGTTCCCATTGCCTGTAGTAAAACATTCCGATGTAGATGCCATTGAGCACAAAAAACCAGATGCTGATGATCACGAGATCAAATGTGTAAAAACTCGGGATAGCAGGCCTTCCCCTGGCAATCAGGCTGACCATTTCCGTGAGGAGCGCAATGATGACAAGGCCGGTCACCGTCGTGGTCAGCACCTGAACGGTAATGCGTTTTAAAGCACCCCGGCTGTAAGGCAATCTACGATCGAGATATAAAATGATGGTGCGAACAGCCATCCAGGCCAGATAGCCCTGAATCACATCAATCGAAAATGTAAGGACAAATTTCCAGTTAAAGCGGATATTGCTGTAGGTGAGGTAGTAATTGAAGCAATTAATGACCGGGATTAAAATCAGGAACAACCGGATATCCGGATAATACAGGTCCGATTTCCTGTCCTGCAATAACCACGATTTCCATTGATTGAATGCCACACCCAAAGGTAAAAACCGGGACTTTATGTTCATCAGATTTGATTAAGATCCCGGGTTAACAGTAACCTCCCTTTCGACCGGAATCCGCGACTCAGATACAGCTTTTTTCCCGCCTGATTGTGTTCTTCAACCTCAAGGTGGATAGCCTGCAGACCCAGTCGACGGGCTTCGTTGATCACAAAGTCAAGCGCTTTCTTACCCAGGCCGTGATACCGGTGGTCTTCAAGGAGAAACAATTCATCGATAAAGCCATCCCGGCCTTTATACTCAAAACTAAATCCAAAGGTCAGTACCACATAGCCCACCTTCAGATCTCCCAGGGTGACGATCCACAGTCGTCCCAGTCCCGGTTCAAGCAGAAAATTCCGGAGATTTTTCTTGGTCAGATCAACGTCAAAAGGATATCCGTCAATCTGATAAAAGCGGTCCATCATTGCAAGGACAACCCCTATATCGTTGATCCCGGCCAACCTAAACTGAGGCTCGGGTGTCGCAACAGACATGTCAATTGGTTCCAAAACGGGTTAAGATTTAATCGCTTCGCCAAACGTGATACGATGCCCATCAATGGTCCGGATTGCAAACTCTCTTTGACCCCAGGGTTTATCGAAGACCGGAGCCAGTATTTCGACCTGATTATCGAGATACTCCCTGTAAAAATCATCGATGTTCTGTACTTCCAGATAAGCAAAGTAAGAATGATCTCCCAGTTCGAAAGCCGACCGCTCATCCCGGCATTCTCCCAACATCATTACACATTGATCCCTCTGGAGGAAATGCCATCCATCACCCTTCCAAATGGTTTTAAATCCCAGCTTATCTACATAAAATGCCCCTGAAATGTCCAGGTCCCTGACCGCAAGCACATACCTGGTACCGGTTATCCGGGAATGATTCTTCATAATTACCCTGTTTAATTAGACATCTGCTCAGAATATAGACGATGACTGGCAGCAATACGCCGTTTTCTATTACAAAGATTAGAAATAGTGATCAAGTATTGGTCTTACCCGCACATAGTAAGAAAGGCCAAACAAATTCAGATGCACCAGTAGATAATAAAGCTGATAGAGATCACTCTCCGCTCTTGTGATCACCGGGCATTGCATCTGATCATAGTAGGCATCATAAAAAGCAGGACTAAAGCCTCCAAAAAGTTGGGTCATCGCCAGGTCGACCTGATGATGCCCATAGTAGACCGCCGGATCGATGAGGCAGGGTACCCCATCCGTGTCAATCAGAAAGTTCCCGCCCCAAAGATCACCGTGCAGAAGTGACGGATAGCCGGATGGCAAACAATCCTGACAGACTTTCCTGATCCGGTCAAGAGGTGGACATTCGGAAGGATCCAGCAACCGGTGGTCCCGGGCGAGCGCTATTTGGAACTCCAGCCGGTACCGGGCATAAAATTCGCTCCAGACAGACGTGTTCGGATTAAGCTGTGGCAGGGAGCCAATGAAATTATCGCTGATCCATCCATTGGTATCTTGACGATGCTGATGCAGCAAAGCCAGTTGCGTACCCAACCGCTGAAAATCCGTTTGCCTTGCCGGTCTGGCTGGTATGTACTCCAAAACGATGAATGCGGTTGAATCAATCTGGCCACAGTCATAGACTTCCGGTGTTTTGATGGTTTGGGTGCCGGCAATTTCCTTCAGTCCCAGTTTTTCAACCTCAAACATTTTCAGAGCCCCGGAATCTGTGTGGGTCTTGACGAAAAATCGCCGGGTAGCGGTTTCTACCCGGTAAGCGGTGGAGATATCACCACCTCCGACCCGGTCAACCTTGCTGATAGCTCCCAGTTTTTCGGATAAGAAAGAAATCAATGCACGCTCCAACTGAAAATCGGCTGTTTGACACAAGATCTATAAAAGCACGGAGCTATTCAACCGATCACTGACTGTCGCAGGTTTACATCAAACCATGACCGTTCGTATTCAGCGTTTCTTCCGGGTACCCATGGAGTACCACGATTAGCTTGTTTTTTTCGGTTACTCTTTGAAAGTTGACCGGAATTACTAATTTTAGCGGGCCTGCCATGACCATGCCTTTTTAATTGGTACGATCGAATACATTCTATGGATCATTCATTTCACTTCTTGCAGGTTGGTAAAACCTGGATCATTTGGTCAATGCTTTTAGTCTTTTCTACCGGTTGCCGGGAAAAACTGCCTCCTGGCGATCCGGGCAATGCCGGTTTGGCTTTGCCAGATGGCTTTGAAGCCGTAGCTGTCGTTGACAGCATTGGCAAAGCCCGGCATCTGGCGGTCAATGACAATGGCGACATCTATGTCAAACTTCGCTTTGCCCAGGAAGGTGGTGAAAATATCGCCTTGCGGGACACTGATGGTGACGGTAAAGCCGATATCATTGAACGCTGGGGTGACTACGAAATCAAAGGAACCTACGGGACGGCGATGCGCATCCACAAGGGCTACCTGTACCTCAGCACCGCCGGAGAAGTATATCGTCATAAGCTCATTCCGGGGCAGCTCTTACCCGAGGAAAAGGGAGAGATGATCCTCCTGGATGACTATAAAAATGCAGAGCATGGCTACGAGCACATTGCCAAACCCATTACTTTTGACAATGAGGGTCATATGTATGTGCCGTTTGGATCTCCCGGAGATGTCTGCCAGATCATCAACCGGCAACCCGGATCTTTAGGTCAATACCCTTGCCCTCAACTGGAGTGGCACGGCGGTGTCTGGCAGTTTTCAGACGATAAGCCCAATCAATTGCAGAAAGAAGGCAAGCGCTATGCGACCGGTATCCGTAGTATTGTCGCAATGTCCTGGAATCATCAAAACAATACACTGTATGTCTTGCAGCATGGCCGGGACAACTTCAGCGGAGCCTGGCCGGAACTCTATAGTCCCTGGCAAAGCGCTCTGTTGCCCTCTGAAGAATTTCTGATGGTCAAGGAAGGGACCAATGCGGGTTGGCCCTATTTTTATTATGACCAGTTGCAACAGAAAAAACTGGTTAACCCCGAATACCGGGATTATGCCGATCAGCTCGGAGATCCTTCGGATTACGAGCAACCGCTTATTGGTTTTCCCGGTCATTTTGCCCCAAATGATTTGTTGTTTTATGAAGGCGATCAGTTTCCGGAACGCTACCGGCATGGCGCTTTCATCGCCTTTCATGGCTCAACGATCCGGGCTCCCTATCCCCAGGGGGGATATTTCGTCGCTTTTGTTCCTTTTAAGGACGGTGTGCCATCCGGTCCCTGGGAAGTTTTTGCCGACGGTTTTGGAGGTAAGGATACGCTGGTCAATACCAGTGACGCCGATTACCGGCCGATGGGTCTAGCTATGGGTCCGGATGGGTCGCTATACATCAACGAAAGTGAAAAAGGAAAAATCTGGCGGGTAATGTTTAAGGGAGACCGGGAAACTTTTGGCGCAGACCAACTGGCCGCCATGGAGCAGCACAAGCAGAAGCCTCACATCAAGGATCCGGATGAAATACTGGACAATCTGGACAAGGGTCGGGCTGTTGCCGGGGAGAAACTGTACAACATCCACTGTGCTGTCTGCCACCTGCCTAACGGGCAGGGCGATGGTACCCGGTATCCGTCCATCAACAATTCTGATTGGGTAAACGGTGATAAAGAGCGCCTGATCAACATCCTGCTCGAAGGTCTGGAGGGTCCAATCACCATCAATGGACAATCTTTCCAGGGGGTGATGCCGGCCGTCAATTACCTCGAAGATGAGCAAATCGCCCAGATCCTGACCTATATCCGGAGAAGTTTCGGTAACGATGCCCCCAGTATCCAGGCAGTGGAGGTTCAACGTCAACGCAGACGGTTGGAACGGCAAAAGCGACAGCAGGAAGAAAACATCTAAAGACCTCTTTTAAAACCTCTGAATTTAGGCAAATCAAAAAAGGAGCAGACTAATCGAGGTATTGACCGGGATTCTGACCAGAGCTAATAAAACAGCCATCAAGGTGAAAATTGACCGGGATGATGTAGAAAATAATTCGTACGAACGAACTAATGCAAGAGCTAAAATAACTAAAATGTATAGTTTTTTTTCAGGTATTACATTAGTTAATTAGTTACATTAGTTTCTTTAGGATCCTTATCAAGGATACAATATCACTAGCGTCCAGAATAATTAGTATCATTGAATTTATTCATCGATAATCGCTGGATAAAATCCGACGCTCCGCCCTGGTGTGGATGCCACCGTCGAATACCAAGCCAGAATTTCCTGTAAATAACCTGGTACAATGAAATAGCATTCCATATTTTATTGATGGCCGAAAGTAAGCAAAGTTTTTAGGATACATTCCATTATCGACCGCCATAGACTATCGCCGATACGGATGATATTCATAAATGAAAAACGTTTTGGACGCTTGTGGTAAATTCTTCATAGTATATTAAGTTTTATTATTGTCACACCTGAATTGGTTTTTAGATAAACAAAATATAGACCCGGAAAGAAAGAGTTGATATCTATTTCCCCTGGTCCTCGATATATTACCGTCAGTGACCTGCCAGAGATGTCATAAATTTTAATTTCTTCAATATCTTTTTCAGAAGCCTCAATAAAAAAATATGACCTGGCAGGATTGGGGTAGATGATGACATCATTCTTTTGGTGAAGAATTGTCGATGTTATAAAATCGCATGGTGTTGTACTAAACTTGATGTCAAATAGGTCATCTTTGTAGCAACGAAGGGATAATGGACACCCACCATCGCACCCCAGATCATAGAGTGGTAAGAAGAATAGATCCACATTACCAATAACTTCGTATATAGAACCGGAAAGGACCCAATCACTAGATCTTAAGTCGCTACTACTCGTATATCTTCGAATTACCTGGTTTTCCAGTACGATCGTATCTTGTTCGATTTTCCATGCCAGTAGACTGGAATCGGGAGAGTAGGGATCCCGTGGCTCAAGAACTGCAAAGGTGTCGTTTAAGGGTGCATCAAAATTATACAATGGGGAAAATTTCTCCAGGTCCTTGCTAAAATAAAATATCGTATCACCAGACTGGTAAATGAAATCATCCGCGACATGAACCAATTCACCGGTATGAAATTCAACCAATTCCTGTCTTAGAATTTTGCATCGAACATTCTGAATGATCGTATCACCGACGACTTCCATCGTATAGGTGGTTTCATTTCCGGAAAGACCTACATTATACATATACCACCATTTGGCTCCCATCGGTGCCCACTCAAGAACGTTTTCCTGGGCATCAAGCCATGTATTTAAAGAGAATGTGAGATTGATAGTTATTAACAGCGATAACAGATGGAATCTCATAATGCTTCCGGTTAGGTTAAAAAACAGAGGGTGATGTAAATATCTTACATTCTCAGACGCAAGTCAAATTGGTTAGTTTATATTTTATCAATATAGTTACAAGCAAAACTCCTGAGCACTGGTTTATCAGAAAAGTGCTGGATTGGTTTCCGGTCATCCTGTTCGCTTATGTCGTGCCGGCGCTGATTACCCGGCTCAGTGGTTTTGATTTCTCAGCGATCGTTCTGCATCAATTGGAGCCGTGATCTGATCAGGCCGCTGGCCATCCTGACCGTCATCAGTGCCTCTCTTTCCGCCAGTTAAAAATCATCGGACTTCGACCTGTTCTTCTTTTTGCAACCGGTTCGCTTGCCATGGCTGTAGTTTCAATTTAAAGTACGGAGTTAATGGGCAGGAATCTTTTAGTGGAAATTATTCATAAAGAGCACCTCTAAAATAAACTGTCGGTAAGTTCATCCTGAAAATCGAAAAATACCTGTCGTAATTCACTCTCTGCATTGGTGCCATAATTGACCACAAAGCAACAGGTGATGTCATAATTGGGAAAATAAAAACAATTGGCACTGTACCCAAGGTCTCTTCCGGTATGCCCATAACCATAGCGATCCGAATCGCGATCCTGATTAAAATACCGTTTCATCAATCCGGCTCCCAGGTAAAGATCATTATTGGGCTCGTCCGGATCTATTTCAGCAACAAATTCCGTCATTTCCTCCATGGATGCAGCCGAAAGAATCGTCTGGTTGCGTATCAGGGCTTCGATGAAAATCTGAAGATCAAAAACATTGGCAAAAAATCCTCCGTATCCGTTTCCACTGCCCGTATTGAAATTGGTCACATTAACCAGGGTCTGGTTGTTATATAAATCATAGTAACCCTGAGCGGCAATAGCCGGTAATTGATCATGTGAATAGTAGTAGGTGTTCTCCATCTGCAGGGGATTGAGAACTTTCTCCCGGAGCAGCTGCCAATGAGGCCTGCCTGCAGCTTTACTCAATACCATACTCAGTAAAAGAGTATTGGTATTCGAATAGTAACAACTGGTGCCTAACGGAAACCGGGCATCTTTGTCATAGGCAAACCGGATCAATTCATCAGCGGTCCAGTACCGGTCCGGATTATTCAATAAAGCCAGGTAAAAGGTAGAACTGGTGATGATATCATAAATGCCGGTGGTATGATTCATGAGCTGGCGGATGGTTGCTCCCCGGCAATTGGCGACCTTCTCCAGAATTTCTCCCGACAAATATTGATCGACCTGATCATCCAGGGAAATCAACCCTTCTTCGACCAGTAAATGGGTCAGCGTACCATTAAACATTTTAGTGATGCTCGCCACCTTGGAGACTGTGCAGGGCAAGAATGGTATCTTCTGTGAGATATCGGCATAACCTCCTGAACCGATCCAGGTACCTTCGGCATCCCGGATCAACAGGGCAACTCCCGGTAAACCCCGGGTGACGTATTTGTCAATGATATCCTGAAACCGGGCACTCTTCGGGTGATCGTTGGCCCCTGGCGGTGCCTGATACTGACAGATCTCTGAATGTCCGATATCCCCTTTCCGGCATTGCCAAAATAATAGGAATAAAAAACAATAAAGTATATTCCTGCTCATATTTCATGCTTCCGGTTTAGGGTGAGGGGAAAAAATACACCGGCATGCACCGATACGGCAGGGAGTACCGGTACATACTCATTGACAAAGGGAGTGATCAGGCGAAACCGGTAACAAACAAAGGGTCGCCACCCGTTTTCCAATCGGTATAACAGGTTTACAGCACCCGAAATCTGGACATGAGCTTTACCGGCACGGCCGGTTTTCTCATAGGTCCCGTTATCGCTCAATCGAAAGATTTCATGATCTTCGAAAGAATGAAAATATCCCAATCCACCGGACAGTCCGGACTGAAGTCTTTTATAGACGTCAAAGTTCCACTGATATTCGCCATACAACTGAATTCCGTGGTGCACCAGGCGGTGGTAGAAGTAGCCCAGTTTCCAGTGCAGAAAATGCTCCGATCTGGCTTTCTGTTTTAAATGAGTCTGAAGACCAACGTCAAATCCCGGATGCAAGGCTCCTGCCCAGGTACCCAAAGGCAAGCTGGTGGCGTGATTGAAAAGGGAAAAGGAAATGATTTTACTTTGGGCATAACTGCTGAAAAACAGCAACAAAAGTACCTCGGCCAGCAACAGATGCCGTACCATCATTTAGCATTTTAAATTTTCAGGAAAAACGCACAACAAAACATGCCGGGGTTCCCAAAGGATCTTGCCCGGAAAATTCGAATAGAAACAAATCAGTCCACCGAAACCTCCCTGACTGAAAAATGCTCCCTAAATCCCGATATCGATTTTACTTTTTAAGTAACGGTGATAAAGAAATAGAAAAATGATTGAGCCAACCAGGGCAAAGAGGAAACTACCGATGAGACTGGATGACCTGATCCCGACCAAACCAAACAGAAACCCACCGAGCAGGGCACCGGCGATTCCGATGATCAAACTCGAAACCCATCCCGGTTTCTCTTCCTGAGGGGTAATTTGTTTTGCCAGAGCTCCGGCAGCCAGTCCCGTTAAAAGCCAAACGATCAGTCCCATATTTTTTTCTTTTAAGATAGGGATTTGAGGATCAATGCGCAAATTTCCCCGTCAAGAAATATTATTTCTCCGGTTGAATGAGGAGATTCTCGTACCAGTACAATCCACTCCGGCCCGGCAATACCAGGTCCAGATCGCCATCTCCGTCAAGATCTACCGCTTTCGGGTCCAGCCCAAAACCCGCCGGTCCGTTTTCCTGTATGGTTCTTCGCCTGAAAGTTTTGGCAGCCGGATCAAACTCATAACTGTAGATGACCAGCGGATCCCGGGCTCCCGGATCCCGGCCTTCATGCGACCAAAATCGCTTGCCATCAACAAACTCCATGACACCATTCTGATCCAGATCTACCCATAACGGGCTGTGCCCCTGTGACCAGCTACTATCGATCAAATGTTTGGTCCAGGCCATCTCACCCCGGTCATTCGCAACCTGCTCTTCCCAGTAGATGCCATAATCATGGCCCTGGGCATAGATCAGGTCGGAATCACCATCAGCATCCACATCGGCAACAATAATCGGTATGGAAGTTCGTCCCAAATCAAAATCCGGGTGCCAGATCCAGGTTGAAGTCACCGGGTCTTCCGGCGCTTCATACCAGCCTTTGATCCCGACATAATCGCCTCTTCCATCGCCGTTTAAATCACCAAACCCATTGCCATGGCCGGCACCTTCCTCACCGATCTCGTGCCGGATAAACCGGGGGTGCTCTCCGTCCTTTGCCGGTGCCAGTTCGTACCAGGCGTTAAAATACCAGCCATTTGGCAGGATATCCAGTTGTCCGTCGCGGTTGATATCATAGAGCCTTCCGGTTTCCATCGCACCCGGCTCATCCACCACATGTTTCTTCCATTCTCCGGGCAAAGCTCCGGGATGCTCCAGCCAATAAATCGACTTGCTCCGGAAATTACAATGAACGATGTCGGTCCACCCATCGCGGTTGACATCCATGGGCAGGTGTGAATAGCCATCCGGCCTTCCCTGTATCACTTCAACATCAGCCACGAAGTGCTTTTTCCAAACGGGGGCTTCATACCAGAAAGCTCCCGAGATGATATCCGTATCTCCATCCTGGTCAATGTCAAATACCGCACAGGAACTGAATATCGACTGGATGTTGATGACATGCAATTTAAACAGATCCTGATAGGAATCGGTCTGGGCCTCCATAAATCGTGTTATACTGAAGACACCAAGAACCACCAATGTCATGCTACCGTATTTCATGATACCCCCAAAATTACCTGAAATTACGCCTAATATCCTGATTCTTCAAAAGGGCCGGCAAAATCATTGCGATCCATAGACCTTCTCTGTCATTTTCAACGCGATTTCTTCCAGATCAATACCAACTATATTTTTACTGGTCTTCTGAACGACCGTCTTCCAGTCATCAGGCAGCTGACTGGCACCCATATAAGCTCCGAGAATGGCTCCGGTCACTGCAGCGACGGTATCATTATCCCGGCCATAGTTGACGACAAATTCGATGGTTTTCTTAAAATCACCCTCACCAAATTCGATCGCCGTCAGGTTTATTAAATGAATTTCCCCTGCGTGAAAGGGAATATCCTGCAATTTCTCATCCAATAATTCATAAGCCTTTTCAACCTGGGTAAAATACATCCTGGAATACGGGTAATTTTTAGGCATCCTGACCTCAGGTTTCACATCCTCTGCAGTCAATCCTCTGGCAGTATAAACAATCTGTCTGGCATCCTGATAAAACCGGTTTGCGATCCGGCCGACCAACCGGCTCTCAAAATAATGCTCGGGATCCAACGTCCGGGTTAAAGCGCCGATGCTTTCCAGAGGGATGCCTGGTAGCATGGCCTGGGCGACATAAGCGGCAGTCAGACCACTGATATCCCGTGCATAACCCAGATCAAAGAGACTCAAGGCAAAGCTTTCCCGGTAAGCCTTTTCGGCATCTGCCGGGTAAAATGCCCCGATGACCGGTGCATAAAGCATCCCGGCACACGCCATTTCACCCCCGTAAAACCGGTTAACGGCATCCCGGTATCCGTCGAGATCATCCTCCAGGTAAGGTTTGGCCACTTTGGCCCACTCCTGCAACCAGGTCATATGCCGCACCTGGGTTTCAATTTCCTCCGGTTCGAAAGTCTGTTTTTCGTTGATGTCGGCTTTTTCATCCAGGTAGATGTCAATAATAAAGCGCGCAAAATCGCGGCTTTGCAATTGCCCTAAGTCTTGAGTCAGCATAAATTCGCTCATGAGGTATTTCCACCGGGTATCATCGGTAGTACCCCCCGGTGGCAGGTTATAAGCCCATGGGCCTTCCGGAGATCCCTCCCGGATCACTGCATTTGGTCTGTCAACATACCCCAATTGGGTCACAATATCCTGGCGGTGCCACATTTCAGTGGGTGCACCTAAGGCATCGCCCATCGCTGAACCCAGCAACATACCCAGGACCTTTTCAAAGTAAATTTCCCTGGAGATCAGACTATCTCTGTTGAACTCAATCGCCGGGAGTGAATCCATCTCCGGTACCGGAAACGAGCCCGTTTCACGCTGGCTATCCGATCTGCAGGCAGTCAGACCGATGATCAGTCCAGAAATTAGTATCGGTACGATGCTACTGACAGTCAACCTCATCATCGAAGATCCTAAATTGAATTTATCCAAGGCTATTTTCTGATATTCTGTAACTTATCGATTCCAAAGCAGGTCGAGGGTATAGGGCGAGCCTTCAAAAGTCCAGATACCACCATTGACAAAGCGAAAGCCTCTTTCCAGATCATTTAGTCTCCCAACCTGCTCCTGAGAGAGTTGGATCAGGTCGGCGGCAAAATTTTCCCGCAATCGCTGAGGGTTGGCCGATTTCGGAATAACGGCCGTACCGCGTTGCAACGCCCAGGATATCAAAATCTGAGCAGGACTGGCATTTAGCTCCGTGGCAACCTGCAGAATGACGGGATGCTCCAGCAAAAGCGGGTCATTGTCTTTTTTCAGGCGGGGAGGTCTATCCATCGACCCAAGGGGTGAGTAGGCGGTAAAGAGTATCTGATTTTCCATACAATAGTCCAAAAGGGGACGTTGTTGGAAAAATGGGTGGGATTCAACCTGATTGCACTCGGGTTTTGAGCCCCCTTTGGCCATCAGATCTTCCATCTTGGGAATATTGAAATTCGAAACACCAATGTGCCTGCACAAACCCTGGTGCTGACAATATTCCATCGCCTGCCAGGTGTCAATCAAAGGCGCCTCGTGGAGCGACAAAAATTCATCAGCCCGGTAGGGAAAGACCACATCCGGGCGGATAGCTACCGGCCAATGCATCAGATAGAGGTCCAGATAATCGAGCCGGAGATCATGGAGGGTCTGCTTAAGGGCAGGTAGAACATCCCGGGGCAAATGAGCGTTATTCCAGAGCTTTGAAGTGACCCAGAGATCTTCCCGCCGTACCTCGCCTCCCTCAATCGCCTCAGCAATGGCCTCACCGATTTCCAGTTCATTCTCGTAACGGGCAGCACAATCGATATGGCGGTAGCCGATTCTGATTGCCTCTCTAACCGCATGATAAGCTTCCCGTTCATTGGATTTCCAGGTACCCAGTCCCAACATGGGCATCCTGTCTCCGTTGTTAAAAGTAAAATATCTCATGAATATCCATTGTCCGTTGATGGCGTGACCAAAATAACGGTAAATATTCAAAAGACCAATATGGAAATTTGGTTTATATAAGCCCCGGGTACTATCCTGCAAAGAAGATTTGCACGATAAAAACAGTGGCAGAAAAACCGCCACTGAATATAACCCGCACCTACTCATTTGACAGAAAGCACTATCAACCTAACAGTCCCGGGTTCAGGGAGAAATCAGGTTATGGACCAATTGTAATCTAATAAAATTAAGGTAAGCATAAAGAATCAAAACCCCGGGGAGTTGATCAATGTTTAGTCTGTGCTGCAATATTCAATGCAGGGATCGATTGATATCTCTAAGCAGTAATCTGTGTGCAACATAAAAACCTAATAAACCAGTCAAATGATTAAGAAAGGGAGGGAAATCAAGATGACACCCCCTCCCCTCTCTTCTTTAGCACATATTTCTTATGGCATTAAAGACACTAATTTTTCAATTGCGACGGAGGCATTATCACCTGGTCGATGACATGAATCACACCGTTGGAAGCTTCGACATCCGCTTTGGTCACGCTGGCGCCATTGACCATTACCATATCATTGGAAACGGCAATATCCAATTCCTCACCCTGAACAGTAGGAGTTTTTCCCTGATTTACCTCATCCGATAAAACCTTGCCCGGCACGACATGATATTTAAGAATTTTTACGAGTTGATCCTTGTTTTCCGGTTTCAATAAAGACTCGAGCGTACCCTGCGGTAAGGCAGCAAACGCATCGTTTGATGGTGCAAATACGGTGTAGGGACCATCTCCATTGAGCACAGCCTCCATATTGGCAGCTTTACAGGTGGTAACGAAAGTACTCAATTCAGAAGTATTTTCAGCTTGCTCTAAAATTCCCTGAGCCTGGGTTGAATAAACGCCCATCAGTAACAGACAGGCTACAATTACGTGTTTCATAATCAAAAAAGTTGTTTAGGTTATAGAAAAAATCAAATTTTCAGACAGTAATAAAATAGCTCTTGTCCAGTGACAAGCATTTCATAAGGTGGGTCCGTAAAAAATGAAAAAGGAGTTGTTCGCAGAAAAGACTATGAATAAGAAACGCAGGTATTTTAAAATTTATATCCTGTAAATGTTAAAATTTGAAAAAATATTTGTCTGTTCAGTGAATCCGTCATCATGCGGAGTAATTCATAATTCTCCTTAAAATAAAATCCCCGCTTTGAAAACAAAGCGGGGATTCCATTCTTATTAAACCAAATAATCGATTAAATATCGATATCCAGAGCTTTAATTGAATTTTCAACATTTTTGACCAGCTGGCGGGATTCAGATTTAACATTTTCCCATCCCTGCTCTAAATCTCCATTCAGCGCAGCCAGCTGGTTGTTCAGTTTTTCCGATTCCTTTTGCAACTTCATTTTAATTTCCTCAAGTCTGACTTTTGCCGCATCATCAGCGGTTGCCAGCTTTTCATCAATTTTGGCCAATTGGTCATTCAGCTTCATCTGCGCCGAACTGAGTTCATCTTTTACTGCATTAATCTCCTGCTGCATTTGCATGGAGATTTCTTCGGTAGTGTCTTCCATGGTAGATTCCGTGGTTTTATTTCCACCACAAGCTGTAAATACAGCCATAGTAAGTACGAGTGCCATTCCTGCCAGGGCATTAATCCATGACTTCTTCATTTGATACTAAGTTTTATGGGTCGGCTTTAGACCCGGTTTTAAAAAAATGATCCAGATCTAAAACGCTCCGAACAAAAGTTAAGTTTGATTGGCCAGGGAATTTTTTCGAGCCCGATATCTACCAGCCAGGCACGAAGTTTAATCCAAATGTCCAGCCGGCGCTGCTTTGAAGCGGTCTGGCGAGATAGGGCTCCAGGATGAATGCCCCAAATAGATTAACCCTTACTGCAAGGCCGGTACTCATAATTGGCTTGGGTCTGGCATTACTGTCAGTACCAAACTGATTGTTGCTGTCCCAGGCAACACCGATATCAAAAAAAGCAGCAAGTTCGGTGATCAGCAGGTCCGATTTGATAACCGAAAGTCGCTCCGGACCAGTAAAGGGAAGCCTGATTTCTGCATTGCCAACGGCGATCTTCGGTCCCTGGACATGCGAAAAATCGATTCCAAAGGTATCCAGATCAGATAGGGAAAGGTTGTTGTATCCACGCACCAGGGTGGGGTCGATCACATAGATAGCCCCTAATTGCTGCGCATTGTAATCCGCTCCATACCGGGCGTAATGCAGCCCCCGAAAACTGACATTGAACTTGTCAAACCAGAAATATTTTCGGGCATCGATCAGGACCGTGGCATAATCGTAATCGCCCCGATACTGATCAAATCCAATGCGGTAACGGTAGCCCTGCAGAGGGGAGGTCAGACCAAAGCTGGAATTGTCACCCACCAGGGCAAGTCCGGCTCCATACATTCCAAAGCCCGGCTGGGCAGGAATCCGTTCGCGGTCTTCTCCCAAATAAGCACCCGGGAAAACATTGTTTCCACTGCCAAGAGCCACATAATAATTGTTGTATTGATCGACCCTCAAACCGTAATGCGAATAGCCGGCATTGGCCTCCAGCCGGAGGGTACGCGAAAAAGTGTACTGTGTCAACCCCCTGAACTCATCGAGAAAATACCGTACGGTCGTATAGGGATAGTTGATTGCACTAATGGTATTACCATTGCCGAGATCGACATCTTCGATCGTTGGGTACTGCCGGAGGCTGTAACGATAGGGGATATGAGCCAGCGAAACGCCGTAGCCAATCTTCTTCCGGGTATTGATATAGCGAACCTGTCCACCAAAATCATAGATTTCTCCATTCAGGGCCAAACTGGAATAAATCTGATTGTAGCCGAGCACATCACTAAACAGCATATCAATGCCGCCAACCAGGCCGGTTCGCGTTCCAAAGGTTGAGCTGGTGCCCACACCGACACCGCCACCACCACCCAGATAATCCAGCTTAAACTTGGCCTTATACTTTTGGTTTTTAAGTTCGTCGCTTCCGATCTTGTCCACCTCATCGATATTCTCCAGTGCGGTATTCACGACATCCTTTCCATCAGTTGTACCCGGTGGAAGGACAGCTGCCGTAAAGTCTAGCTCATGCGGATCCACAATTTTGTGATCCATCTTGTCGGGTGCTGCCTTCTGTACATTGTAATTCTCTCCCAGGTAATGGGTATATAACAGTGTACCACCATCTTTTGAAACGGATATTGCCGGGGTATACTTGGTGATTCCAGTGACCCCTGTGATGATATCCGTAAGCTGAATGACCTGGGAAGAGTCCTGGTTGTAACGGTAGATATTCCGGAAACCATCCCGGTCAGAGAGGAAATAAAGATTGTTCTTCTCATCCCAAACCGGATTCATATTGTTGGCTCCGGGAAATATATCCAGGTTTTTAATCTCCTTGCTCTCCAGATCCATTATGGCCAGGTTGTATTTCCAGGCGCCGTCCGTTCTGCCGGATTCCATACTGACCCGGTCGGTGGCAAAGGCAATGCTTTGACCATCGTAGGAAAAGACCGGCTGAATCTCCGCATAGCTGTCATTAGTCAGTCGCAGGGTATTGTGTGTTCTCAGGTTGATGGCATACAGATCCGGTTGTCCATCGACCAGACCATTGACGATGATGGTATTGCCGTTTGGGGACCAGGTTGGATTACTGAAAGAGGGTACGTTTTTCAGGGGAAATTCATCGATCTTTTTACCGGTAAGCACATCAGTGATGATCAGCCGGTTACGACCCTTACTGAAAACGACATAGGCAAACTGCCTGCTATCGGGCGACCAGGTTCCTGCCGATTCCAGGTAGTGCAGGTGGTCGACATTGCCGCTGCGTGTCTGGCTGTGTACTTTCCGGACAATTTTACCGGTTCGTACGTCGGCCAGGAAAAGATCGGTCGAGAAAATGCTTTTCTCGGAGAGATATACCACAAACCGCCCATTGGGACTGATCACCGGTGCAATGTTGAGTTGTCCGGAGTTTTCTTCTGAAAGGAAGGTCCGGCCTTCCGGATGTTCCTTTTTGCCCTTGAAAAGGGGTTCATAATAATTGATCAGGGATTTCTTCCACATCTCGGATAGGTCATTCAGACTGATGCCTAACACAATGGGAACAGCACTTTCGATCCCAAACTTGGCCGTAGCGGTGAAAAGCGGTCTGATGACCTCATCTCCGTAAAGCCCGGTCAGAAAAGACCAAAATGCCTGACCATACCGGTAAGGAAAGTATTTGGGGTTGATCGAAAGATCCCGGAGGCTTGGCACATCATCGTTGAGTACCGCATTGCGCATCCACAACGCTGTATGGGCATCGACCCTTCCGATCGACATGTATTCAGCCATTCCTTCTACGATCCAGAGGGGAAGATTGGCGAGAGATTGCAGCCCTGTAGAATCTCCGGATAACAACATGTGAAACTGAAATGCATGCACCAACTCGTGACCCAGGACGTGAAAGGTCTGTTGATTGGACATGGCAAGTGGCATGACTACCCGGTTTTTCAGGCCTTCTGTTACTCCCCCGGTCGATACCCCGATATTACCGGAGATAGCGCTGGTTTGTTGAAAATCAGCGTGATTATTATACAAGACCAGGGGATTTTTGTGGGTAAAAGTATCCTTTAACACATTTTCGTGCAGCTTATACCATTGCTCAGCCCATTGCATAACCCTGGTTAATTCATCGCGATCCTGGAGATAATGATACACCTCAAAATGAGGACTATTGACCACCTTGAAGTCAAAATTGGTGTAACGGGGCTTGTTTTGTCCAAAGTACTGGCTGAAAACAGGGGTATTGGCGACCAGGATCAGCAGAAAAAGAGGAAGATATCGGAAGGCGCTTCTCATTGCAGTCATTTTATTGGATCTGAGTCTATAAAACTCTGTTTGAAGTTATAAAAATTATCCCCCGGCCGTTAAAAGTATCTTAAATCTGAATCCCCCCTAATGCCGTCTATACCCCTCACAATCAAAACATTGCCACTGGAAAGCAGTGACGCTACACCAGCGGGATAACCAATAGACTAGACAATCCTGTGGGCAAAAAGGTTTGTCCCGGCCGGCATCCGGAATCACATTTTTTGAAAATATTAGCACAATTTAACGACTCCTTAAGAAGGAACCATGCTTTTAGCGCATTGCCTTATCTTTGGCAGGAAAATCCAGCCGCTGCGACACCTTCATGGCCGAAGTACGGATGGAAACAAATGACGGTATATGACCTACGACAATTTTACGATCAAGGCCCAGGAAGCTATTTACAAAGCACAACAAATTGCAGGAAGTCTGGAACAACAGCAGGTGGACACCACCCACCTGTTGTTATCCATCATGCAGACTGATGAACAACTGGCTGAGTTTCTTCTCAACAAGATGGGGCTTGATCCGGCAACCCTCAAAGCACGACTAGGGGAAGAGGTCAGGAAATACCCCAGGGTGGAAGGGACCGAAAAACAATACCTCACCAATGATGCCAACCAGGCCCTGGCTGAGGCCAAAAAAATGCTAAGTGACTTTGGAGACGAGTACATCTCCGTTGAACTGATCCTGGTCGGTATCATCCGGGGTAAAAGCAAAGGAGCCCTTCTGATGAAAGACCTGGGGGGTACCGAAAAGGTGCTGCTGGAAGCGGTAAAGGAACTCCGTAAAGGACGAAAAGTGGTGGATCAGCAATCTGATGACCAATACAATGCCCTGAAAAAATACGCGATCAACCTCAATGAACGCGCTGAAACAGGCAAACTGGATCCGATCGTGGGAAGAGATGACGAGATCCGGCGAATTTTGCACATTCTTTCCCGGCGTAAAAAGAATAATCCCATCCTGGTCGGTGATGCCGGAGTGGGTAAAACCGCCATCGTCGAGGGGATTGCCTGGAGAATCGTCAAGCAGGATGTGCCGGAAAAACTCCGCACCAAACGTATCTACGTCCTGGACCTGGCCGCTTTGGTAGCGGGCGCAAAGTACAAGGGTGAGTTTGAGGAAAGGATCAAGGCCGTCATCAAGGAAGTCAGTGCATCCGATGGCAATGTCATTTTATTTATTGACGAAATTCATTCCCTCATCGGTGCCGGTGGAGGGCAGGGAGGGATGGACGCCGCCAATATCCTGAAGCCCGCACTGGCAAGAGGTGAAATGAGGGTCATTGGTGCTACCACCGCCGATGAGTATCAGAAATATTTTGAAAAGGATAAAGCCCTGGTTCGGCGATTTCAGACTGTTTACATCGACGAGCCTTCGGTTGAAGAGACGATATCCATCTTAAGGGGGATTCAGGAAAAATATGAGATGTACCACAAAATCGAGATACTCGACGAAGCCCTGCTGGCCGCCGCCGAGCTCTCCCATCGCTATATCACCGAACGCCGGCTGCCCGACAAAGCATTGGATCTGATTGATGAGGCTGCCGCAAAACTACGGCTGGAGCTCGATTCGGTACCGGAAGAAATTGATGAACTGGACCGGAAGGTGAAGCAGCTTGAAATTGAACGCGAGGTCATCAAAAGAGAGAAAAACGAAAAAGCCCTGCAGGAGATCAGCAAACAAATTGAAAACACCCGGGAACGTTTGGCCAGCGTCAGAGCCAGTTGGGAAAACGAACGAAAGATCGTCGACAGCATCCAGAACCTAAAAAAAGCGATTGAAGAACTCGAACAGGAAGCCACCAGGGCCGAAAGGGAAAGCGACTACGAAACGGTAGCAAAGATCCGGTACGGACAGATGAAAGAGCAGGAGAAGTTCCTGAAGGAAGCTGAGTTGCAACTGCATCAAATTGACCCGGAAGAGCGATTTACCAATGAGGAGGTCACTGCCGCCGATATTGCCGAAGTTGTATCACGCTGGACTGGCATACCAGTACAAAAGATGATGCAAAGTGAGAAATCAAAATTACTAAGACTGGAAGAGGAAATCGGCAAGAACCTGATCGGACAGCACGAAGCGGTGCGAGCCGTCAGTGATGCCGTGCGCCGCAGCCGGGCCGGACTGCAGGACCCAAAAAAACCGATTGGCTCTTTCATTTTTTTAGGCCCTACCGGTGTTGGGAAAACAGAACTGGCCAAAATCCTGGCTTCCGTGCTTTTTAATGACGAGAAAGCGATCACCCGTATCGATATGAGCGAATATCAGGAAAAACACGCCGTATCCAGGTTGGTTGGTGCACCTCCCGGTTATGTGGGTTACGATGAGGGCGGGCAGCTCACTGAGGCGGTTCGCCGGAGACCCTACAGCATCATTTTGCTCGATGAAATCGAGAAAGCCCATCCGGACACCTTCAATATTCTCCTTCAGGTGCTCGATGACGGCAGACTGACCGATAATAAGGGGAGGGAAGCAAATTTCAAGAATACCATCATTATCATGACCTCCAATATGGGATCGGATGTTATTCTGGAAAATTTCGAAGACCTTGAGGAAGTAGGGGAGGAACACCGCGAAGAGATCATTGAAACGACCCGGGAAGAAGTATTCAACCTTTTGAAAGAGCAGTTACGTCCGGAATTTCTCAACCGCATTGATGAACGCATCATGTTTCTACCGTTAACCCGGGACGAAATCAAACAAATAGCCAAATTACTGTTGCGAAGCGTTCAAAAGAACCTCGGGTATCAGAATCTGAAAATTGAATTGAGTGAAGATGCCCTTAACCTACTGGCCGACCTGGGCTATGATCCGCTTTTTGGCGCAAGACCGCTGAAGCGGGTCATCGAAAAAGAACTGGTCAACGAACTGGCAAGGCAGGTCTTGTCGGGAGCATTTGCCCCGGGAGAAACCATTTATGTCGATACGGAGAACCGGCGACTCACCTTCAGTGAGCAACCATTTGATCCAAACAAGAAAAAGGAAGAAATTGAAGTCCCCGAACCCGAAAAAATGGAGACCAGCAGCCGTAGATCGCGTCGGAGAAAACGTCAGCTGGAAGAGCTGGAGAAAGCAACCCAGGAGGTAGAAGATTCCACCAGTAAATTATTGAAGGAGGATCAGGAACAACGTCCGCAAACTGAGATCGAAGGCAACTGAGGAGGTAGTTTTTAAAAATATCCCGAACTAATTTTTCAGTTGTCTGCTACTCCACCTGACGAGGTTTTCGCATTTGGATAAATAAACCGGGTCAATCTCAACAAAGGTGCTGGCCACTTTTTCATCAAGCCAGGTATTCAGATAATCGACCTTACGTTCTTCAATGGCGGCTCTTTTGATCTTGGTATAATCCTGTTGCAGGTTGGCCTGATGCGGATCGGTTTGTGATTGCAACTGAACAATGCGGTAACCAATTTCTCCGGTTGGCTTCTTAAACTGGATCGGCCGGGTCAAGTCACCGACTTCCAGGGTGTCTATGGCAAAAAATACATCGGCATCAAGGTCACCGGTTTCAAAAAAGGTATTGCCGGTCAGGGGATTGACGACTCTCCCTCCATTGTTGTAGCTCTGCTCGTCTTTGTGCGAAAATTTCTTGACAGCCTCTTCAAAACTCATCGAATCGCTCAAGAATACGGTACGGATCGAATCCAGTTTAATACGGGCTTTTTCCAGATCCTCTTCATTGATTTTCGGTTTAATAAGAATATGCCGGGTATGGATCAGGTTTCCACGTCTTTTGATCAGTTCGATCAGGTGAAAACCAAACGGCGATTCTACGATATCAGACAGTTCTCCTTCGCTGAGATTGTAGGCCGCTGCTTCAAATTCCGGTACAAAAGTACCTCGCTTTTGCAAGCCCAGGTCCCCTCCGACCCTGGCTGATCCGGGATCATCTGAAAACCTGCTGGCCAGATCGGCAAAACTCTCACCGGCCAGGATCCGGTCGCGCAGCCCCTGAAGGCGGTCTAACGCATTTTGCCGTTCCTCAGGGCTCACCTCCGGATATACCACAATTTCTCCGATCTCTACCTCCGAGCTGAAATAGGGCAAACTGTCTCTCGGAATTCTTTCAAAATAGGCTTTTACTTCAGAGGGGGTAATGCTGGTGTTTGCAATCACCTTTTCCTGCATGGTTTCTGCGGTGATTTGATTACGCAATTCTTCCCGCATTTCGTTTCTGACCTGGGCCACAGTTTTACCATAATAAGCTTCAAACTGGGAAATATCATTGCTCATCAGGCTCAGGATATAATCGATCCGCCCATCCAGCTGTTGTTCGACCCGGTCATCCTCAACAATCACACTGTCCAGTTTAGCCTGGTTAACCAGTAGTTTTTGCACCATGATACGTTCCAGTATCCCGCATTTGGCCGACTCATTCAGGGAGCCCATACGTTCTTTGTCGTAATCATATTGCTCCTCGATGTCAGACAGCAAAATGATCTCATCACCAACAGTGGCCACTACCTTATCAATCACCAGTGATTGTTGGGCGGTAACCCAGCTTATTGTTAAAAACAGCAGCAGCGTAAGCAAATGCTTCATTGATTAAACAGTTTAATATTATCTCTGGATGTAGCTCTCTGGTACAAATCGTCCCGGAGCTTTTCCAGTAAAGCAATTTTTCGTTTATGCAAAATCACTCTGGATGCCTGTTCCTCTATAAAGGCTAACGGAGCGATTTCCTTTCTGTCCTTGATTTCAAGGATTTTAAGAAAATAATAATAGTCATCATTGGTCAGCTGAAATTCCTTGTTGTTTCTGATAGAATTCAGATTGACCGATCCCTGAGGCATTTCCTGTCTGATCACATCCAGCTTATACCAGATACTGTCATTGAGGTAATAGGTACTGGCGTAGGTATTGCTTAATTCGACCAGGTCCGATAATCTGGATTTCTTGTCGCTCTTCCAGCTGCTTTCAAACTTCTTAATAATCTTTTCATCGAGATTCCGGGGCACCTTGATCAGGTGACATCGCACAATGGTTGACTCCAGCTGATATTGCGTTTTATTGTCTTGATAGTACGCTTCCAGTTCCTGATCGCTGATCACGGTATCCAGCAGATTTTCCACCACCGACTTTTCGAACTGATGCATGATCAGGGAAGCTTTATAATCTTTAACCAACTTATCGATCTGCAGATCGGCCGGGATGTTTTTCTCGGCTTCGTGCAGCATCACATTTTCTTTGATCCACCGGTCAATATAGGCATTTTGAGCCAGGATGCTGTCATCCGGTGGCAGATTGGCCGGGAGTACTGCCCGTACCTCTGAAAGATAGAGTCGCTTGTCAAACACCTGAGCCAGCAGTACATCCTCACCAGCCGGACGAAGATCACAGGACCATAAAACGGCTGCCACTCCACCGATTAATATCATCTGCTTTACTGCCAAAATACTTTATCACTTGATTATCGAAGCTAAAACTTCCTGGTTTACCATCACTTTATACTCCTTCATTAACTCTTCCACCCATTTTTTCTCCAGGTAATCCTGGTAGTCGGCAATCACATATCCCCTGGCTTCATCCAGGGTCTTTACCTTGGGAGGTACGATTTCCACCACCCGTTTTAGCGTGGTTATGCCTTTCGAGGTATCCGTCATTAAAGGAGTCATGGCGTTTTTGGTCCAGCTCAGGTTTTCTTCCATGTCCTCCTTATTCCGAAGCGTGGTTTGAGATCTGACCAGTTCTGCTTCACGATTAAATTTTCGGAGCAATTTGCTTCCTGACTTCTTTGGAACTTGCTTCATCACCTTTTGAACTACCTTGTCATCAGTGCTGTTGATCGTAATGGTTTCAACTAGGGCTCTTTCCGGCCACAGATATTGATGCTGATTGTCCCGGTAAAATGCTCTCAGCCCCACACTGTCTTCCGACGCCCGGTCCCAAACCTTCATTTTGGTCGCTTCAAAGAGCAGGATTCCCTCCGAATACTCCCGCATCAGGGCCTTGAATTCCGGATGTTTTTTCTCAAGTTGGGACTCTTCATAATCCCGCAGCTGCGCTTCGACAAATTCCTGATATAACTGATCCAAAGCCTGATCTACCGGCATAGAGCGGTTGATTCGCAGACGGGAAGCGGTATTCTTTGTTAAATACGCTAAAAAATCAGCCGCCTTTACCGTTTGATTCCCGATGGTAAATAATGGCTGATTGGTATACGATTCGGGTATTTTCCATTTATAATTCAGGAAATCTTCCCCGATTTCGCGGATCAGAAGATCCCGGTTCCAATTGACTTCCCTGAATTGGTTCTCCTCTTTGATTCTTTCCAGCATCGACTGTTCTGCGATGGCGTAACGGCCATCCGATTTGACTTTGGCTTCCAGTGTGCGCCGGATCTCCTGGTATGGAGGCACCGGCTTATGACTGATGCGCTTGATAATATGCCAGCCTATGCTGGAACGAACCGGACGGCTGAAATCACCGTCTTCCCGCAACCGGAAAGCCGTATTTTCAAAAATGGATTCATATTTATTAATCCCAAAAAAACCAAGATATCCTCCCTGGTTTGCCGTGGCCTTGTCTTCCGAGAATCTGCGGGCAAGCCCGGCAAAGTCAGCCCCCCCTTCCAGCAGCGTATAAATACTGTCCATCAGTCCCCTGGCATCCCGGTTACGGCCATTTCTGATCAGAATCTGGGCTACTTCCATTTCGCCCCTTGCTTCGCGATGTCCATTGGTGATGACAATATGAAATCCGAGCTTCGACCGTATTGGCCGTGAATAGGTTTCGGGTGGAAGGGTATAAATCGCCGTTTCCAGATCGTAAAAGCCATCCGGTAACATAGCCGTCACATAACCAACTTTCCCTTCATTGCGGGCTACATGCTCATCTTCCGATACTTCCAAAGCCACCTTGCTAAAGTCTTCGCCGCTGCGCAATCGTTCGAGTACCTTGAGCGCCCGCTGATACACCGCATCGACCTCGTCTACACTGGCGGTTGGTGACACCTTGAAAAGAATGTGGGAAAAACTCACATCTTTCGTCATTCTTTCGTATACCTCCCGGGTCAGCGATTCCAGTACATCTTTATCAGACAGGTAGGCATTTGCCAGCTGCTTGCGATAACCGGCCAGCTCGTTGTTCAGCGCCGATATGGTGTCCAGTTGCATCTGACGAGCCTTGTATACTTTAAGTTTGAATTTCTTGTATAAATCGAGATATTCTTCCACCGAAGCCTTCGAGAAATCGGCCTGGTCCCGGTTGGTTTTTTCGTAGATATAGAGAAACTCATCCAGACTAACCGGCTCATCTTCCACGGTGAAGAGGATGGATTCCTGAGCAAAGGAAAATCCCCACAATCCGATCAGGATGGCAATCATCAATGGCAGCCGCTTATAATGATTCATAATTTTCTGAAGTTGTCTGAAACAGCGATTACTAAATCGGGTCACAAAAATACAATTTTGACACGTAAAAAGACCGCAAACCTGACCCGGAGGATATGCCGGGGACCAGGTTGGCATGGTTACAGTCCGATCGATTGGCATCAATCATACACATAAATCCTCTTTACCCTGGACGAAAGGCTCGTAAATACTTCATAGGGGATGGTTTCTGCCGCCAGGGCCAGCTCACTGATGGTGGGGTCTTTTCCGAAAATCGTCACTTCGGTGTCAAGGGAAACATCCTCTATTCCGGTCACGTCAATCATGGTCATATCCATACAGATGCTTCCTGCAATGGGAGCTTTCCGTCCGTTGACGACAACTGCATAACGCCGATTGCCGGCTTTTCGTATTAAACCATCGGCATATCCAATAGCAATGGTGGCAATCTTGAGGGGTTTCCCGACTTTTTCCCTCCTCCCATATCCGATGGTGGAACCGGGGGGTATTTCCCTGATCTGCGATATAAATGTTTTCAGGGTATGTACAGGCTCAAGAACAAGCAGTGGTGACATACCGATGCCATACATCCCTATGCCGATGCGTACCATGTCGAACTGGGCTTCCGGGCAATTGACGATGGCATTGCTGTTTGCCAGGTGCCAGAGAGGCCGGTACGGTAGATTATCCGAGATCCTTTGCGCCATGTTGGTAAACTTACCTATTTGCAATTGGGTGAAGGGCCGCTCATTTTCATCTTCGCTGGCCGCCAGATGACTGAAGATACTTTTTACCGTCACACCAGGAGATCCGCTGATCAGGCGGATAACTTCCCCAATATCTTTTTCTTCGATGCCCAGGCGATTCATGCCCGTCTCAAGCTTCAGGTGGAGGGGGACATTTTGATGATTGAGCTCTGCAAACCGGATCACCTCCCTGAGCTGATTTGGTGCATAGATTTCAGGTTCCAGATTATATTCAATCAAGTTGGTGAGATTCTGGGTATCGGCATTCAATACCAGTATCGGTGTCTCAATACCAGCCTGCCGCAATTCAATGCCTTCATCCACATAAGCCACCGCCAGATAATCGATATGCCTGGATTCGAGAAACCGGGCGATCTCAACGCCGCCACTGCCATAAGCTGCCGCTTTTACCATGGCCATCATCTTCACTTTACCATCGTTAAGATGACTTTCAAAAACCTTGAGATTCCGTGCCAGTGCTGCCAGGTTTATTTCGAGTACGGTCTGATGCTTTTTCAGACTTAAGAATTCAGTCACCCTTTCGAGACCAAATGCACGGGCTCCCTTGATCAGGATCAGTTCATGTGCCGGTGATTGCCGGCTCACTGCCTGGATGAGTGCATCAGTGTCGGGGAAAAATTCGGTCTGCATGCTATCCAGATAGGGCTTAATTCCCTGGATTTGCGAGCCCACACCGTATAGCTTTTCGATTCGGTTTTGCTTTAGCAATTCTGCCACCCTGCGGTAGAGGGACGGGTCATCCGGCTGTTGTAGCAAATCGCTCAAAATGACCGTTTTCTTCAGTCGTTTCGACTGAAAGTTGGCAAAAGAGAGTGCCACGCTAAGTGACTCGAGGTCGGCATTGTAGACATCGTTGATGATCTTGCAGCCGTTAATGCCATCAAGGGCCTCCAAGCGCATTTCTATGGGCAGTAACTGTTCAAAGGAACGGTCCAGATCGGAATTATCAGGCTGCAGTACTTTGATCAGGCAAAGACAATGGATGGCATTTTCAATGGAAGCCGGATCGGTAAAGGGAATCCGGATTTGTCCCTGTTGCCGGTCCGTCCTGTACCTCATAAGGGTATAGCCTCCCGTCTGATCTTCAATCGTTACCCGGAGGTCGGCCCCTGGCCCGAAAGACCAGGTAAAGAGTGGCAGTTTTCGCTCGACCAGACCGCTGAAAACATCCACCTGATCACGACAGCAAATGATCGTATAGCATCGCCGGAAGAGTCTTAGTTTTTCATCCAGTTTATCTGCAATCTGCGCAAACCCAAGGGCATGGGCGGATCCCAGATTGGTCATGATACCGATATCCGGTCTGATCATGTTTTCTAGACGGTCCATCTCACCCGGCTGTGAAATACCGGCTTCAAAAATACCCAATGTAGCCCGGTCATTAAGCTGCCAGACCGACAGCGGAACCCCGATCTGGGAATTATAGCTCTTTGGACTTTTAACGATGTGGTACTCTGCACAAAGCAACTGGTACAACCATTCTTTGACAATGGTTTTGCCATTGCTGCCTGTGATACCAATCACCGGTATCTTAAACCGGCTACGATGGTAAGCCGCTAATGCCTGAAGCGCTTTCAGTACTTCATCGACCAGCAAAACGTTGGCTTCCGGTAGTCCCGAAAGATCAACTACCCGGCTTATGACAAAATTTCGAACTCCCTGTCTATACAATGCTTCCAGGTACCGGTGACCATCCTGACGCACTCCTTTGAAAGCAAAAAACAGGGTGTGTTCGGGTTGGTGCATTTGCCTGCTGTCGATCAGCAGAGACCCAACCGGGTATCCCGGTGAGGGACATTGGAGGAATCTTCCCCCGATAATTTCGTCAATCAGCGAAATAGTGTACATTCCGGTTCAGATCAGATCATATCCGATATCTCGACGGTAATAAGCCCCCTCGAAATGAATGCCGGATACTTTACGCATACATTGTTGTAACGCCTCTTCAATGGTATGACCATAAGAAGTAACCGCCAGTACGCGGCCACCATTCGTTACGGTATTGTCATTGTCATTTTTGGTGCCGGCATGAAAAATCAAGCCTTCCCGATGATTGTCCAGACCGGTAATTTTCCGGCCCTTCTCGTAGGCACCGGGGTATCCGCCAGCTACGATCACAACGGTGACTACGGTACGATCATCGATTTCGATCGTATGCTGATCCAACGTGCCGGTCGCGGTGGCGAGACAGAGATCGACGAGGTCGTTACGGAGTCTGGGCAGGATGGATTGGGTCTCCGGATCGCCCAGACGGCAGTTGTACTCGATCACCATAGGCTGACCTTTGACGTTGATCAGTCCGAAAAAGATGAATCCCTGGTAGTCCAGACCATCATCTCGAATCCCATGGATAGTAGGGATAATGATCTCCTTTTCAACCTTTTGCATGAGACCGGGAGTGACAAAAGGTACCGGTGATACCGAGCCCATTCCCCCGGTATTCAATCCCTGATCGCCCTCTCCGATTCGCTTGTAATCCTTGGCGACCGGTAAGATCTTATACGAACTTCCATCGGTCAGTACAAAAACGGAAAATTCAATCCCATCCAGAAACTCCTCTACCACCACTTTTTCTCCTGCCTTCCCGAATTTCCCGTTTAACATTTCCCTGAATTCTGCTTCCGCTTCGGCTTTCGAATGACAGATCACTACTCCTTTTCCGGCAGCCAGGCCATCGGCTTTCAGAACCACTGGCAATGAATGGGTCTGAAGATACAGTAGTCCTTCTTCCAATTCGTCGAGGGTAAATTCCCGGTAACCGGCAGTAGGAATGCCATGGCGTCGCATGAACGCTTTGGAAAAAGCCTTCGAGCCCTCCAGATTGGCCCCACTGGCCTTGGGTCCGATGACCGGCAGCTCCGGGAAGACGACCGCCAACTGGTCTGCCAACCCCGCTACCAGAGGAGCCTCCGGTCCTATTACTACCAAACCGATCTCATGCCTGGTTATCAGGTCTTCTATCGCATCAATATCATCGACATTAACCGGAATGTTCGTTCCGCAATCTGATGTTCCGGCATTACCGGGCGCAATAAATAAATGAGATACTTTGTTACTTTGCGCCATTTTCCAGGCCAGTGCATGTTCGCGACCTCCACTGCCAAGCAATAAAACATTCATAGGTAAAAACACAGATTCGTTAACCCTGCAAAGATGCGCAGATTAATTTGAGATTGAGGAAGTATCGCCGGGAAAACCGGACAGTATTTGCAAAACAGCCACCCAAATGACTCCCAAGCGTATATATTATAATTATTCGAAATTTAAAAACGCCTATTAGTCAATTATTTAAAATTGATAAAAAATCATAATTGGTATGAAATTTGAGCTTACCGGAAAGGGTATGATCAAATGGCAAACAAATAGGATATGATAGCCTATGTAAAAGGACAGATAACGTTTAAGAATCCTGCCTATGTATACGTGGAAAGCGGAGGTATCGGTTATCACATTAACATTAGTCTATATACCTACGCCCGGATCGAGAAAGCAGAATCGGTTAAATTGCTGACACATCTGGTCGTCAAAGAAGACTCTCATACCCTGTATGGATTCTATGATGGTGAAGAACGCGATCTGTTTGTACATCTTCTCTCTGTATCCGGAATAGGTCCGAATACCGCCCGGATTGTCCTTTCATCCCTCAACCCGACGGAAATTAAACAGGCCATTCTTTCCGAAAACGAACTGGTTTTCAGGCAGGTAAAAGGGATCGGGGCCAAGACCGCAAAGCAAATCATCCTGGATCTGAAAAACAGGATTTCCAAGGGTACTGACACCCTGGTGACCCTGCCGTTGAGAGACAATACAATGCAGGAGGAAGCGTTATCAGCTTTATTGGCTTTGGGATTCAGCAGACAAAGTGTGACCAAGGCAATCTCAGACGTATACAAGACCACCCCGGATCCAGCCAGTGTCGAATCGTTAATTAAGGCTACACTAAAAAAATTATCCTGATACCGGTATGTGGGAAACTAATGGAAGATACAGCAGATCGTATGCTTTTATAAAATAATTTGAAAGCAGAAGCGTAGATAAGAAGTGAGATCAGAACTATACAAGATTTTAGACGGGAATTCTTACTGTTTTAAAATGAAAGGCAACAAAACTATTTTACTGGTGCTGTTTGGCACCCTCTCGATATTTGTTGCCCAGGCAGAAATCAACACACATTCCCGGCTTCCCGATCCCTATGCTCCGATCACTCTCGCTCCGGTTGATACCATTCCTCCCATTAAAGACCGGACCGGATCTTTCCTCGAAGATAAAGACCAAAATCCCTTTGATCTGCGTGATCCCAAGATCGTTGAACAATCGATAGACTATGATCCGGAATCCGGCAATTATGAGATCACTGAAAAAATCGGCAATGACGATTTTCGCGCACCGAGCTATATGACCTTTGATGAATACATGGATTATAAGGCCAGGCAACAGGAGCGGGAATACTTCCAAAGGCTGGCGGGTATCAGTTCGGCGGGAGGAGAGATCGGTCCGGATGTCGATCCGATCAAGAAATTTGATCTCTCCCAGAGTTTGATTGACCGCCTTTTTGGTGGCACGACCGTCGATCTCAATCCGAAGGGAAACATTGGAATCACACTGGGATACGACTATCAGAATGTCCAGAATCCGGTATTGCTCGAGCGGCAGCAGAACAACGGCGGCTTTGATTTTGATATGGACATCCAGATGAACATGGATGGACAGATCGGCGACAAGCTGAAGTTAAACGCCAACTATAATACCAAATCAACCTTTGACTTTGACCGGCAACTCAAACTGCAGTATGACAGTGAGCAGTTTAGTGAAGATGAAATCCTGAAAAAGATCGAAGCCGGAAATGTGAGCCTGCCTCTCAAAAGTACGCTGATTCAGGGCAATCAGAGCCTCTTTGGATTGAAGACCGATCTGCAGTTTGGCCGGCTTAAACTCACAACGATTATTTCGCAGCAAAACTCCGAAAAGAAAGATCTCCAGATTGAAAAAGGCGCTCAGATCCAGGAATTTAACATTGAGGTGGATGATTACGACGAAAATCGCCATTTCTTTCTGGCTCACTATAACCGCGACATATTCGAACCTGGCCTGAGTAACCTTCCTCAGATCAGCAGCCTTTATAACATCACCAAAGTCGAGGTCTGGATCACCAACGACCGGCGGGAAACCGAAAACACCCGTAACATTGTCGCCCTGGCTGATTTGGGAGAATCAGAACGAATGACAACTTCCAACCCCGGACTGCAACCATCGGGCATGCTCAAAAATCCCGATATTTCCGGAACCAAGGAACTTCCGGACAACGGTGCCAACCCGATTTACGGCCTTCTCCTCAACGATGAGATGGCCCGGGATGTAGTAACCTCGGTCTCCACCCTGCGAAGCACTCCTTACAATTTTATCGCCTCAAGGGATTTTGAAAAGGTTAGAGCCCGTAAACTGCGGGAGTCAGAATATACTCTTAATAGCCAGCTTGGTTTTATCTCGATCAATACCAGTCTCCAGCCGGACCAGGTATTGGGTATCGCTTATGAATATACTTATAATGGGAAGAAATTCCAGGTAGGCGAACTTTCAACAGATTTTCCATCAGAAACAGAAGACGAGTCGGTGCTGTTTGTCAAAATGTTGAAAAGCACTACTCAACGTACCGATGTACCTGCATGGGATCTGATGATGAAAAATGTCTATTCGATCGGTGCTTTTAACGTGAGTCGCGAAGATTTTTATCTCGATGTCTTTTATGAAGAACCGGGAAAAGGTGAAAAACGGTTTCTGCCCTCCGGGTCCCTGGCCAGCGAACCCCTGCTCCGGCTGTTGAATCTCGATAACCTGAACCCTCTGGGTGATCCGCAACCGGATGGTGCTTTCGACTTTGTACCGGGGGTGACCATATTTCTGAATACCGGAAAAATTATGTTTCCGGTACTGGAGCCTTTCGGATCGTCGCTGGCCAAAAAATTTGATGATCCGGCAGAAGCTAAGAAGTATGTATTCCAGCAACTATACGACAGCGCCCTTTTCATCGCTCAGGAATATCCCGATCTCAATCGTTTCACCATCCGGGCGAGATTTAAGTCGAGTTCTACCAATGAATATTCACTGGGAGCCTTTAATGTACCCCAGGGATCAGTCCGGGTAACCGCCGGTGGCCAGGTCCTGGAAGAAGGCCGGGATTACGATGTCGACTACAACCTGGGAAAAGTACGCATCATCAATGAAGCGTATATCAACAGCAGCGTACCCATCAATGTTTCGTTTGAAGACAATGCCCTTTTCAGCTTCAACCGGAAGACTATGCTGGGTCTCCGGGCCGACTATGAGATGAGCAAGCATCTCAATCTGGGATTTACCTACATGCATTTATTTGAACGACCCTATACCCAAAAAGTCAATATCGGCGAAGACCCGATCAACAACCGGATCATCGGCCTGGACGTCAATTACAGCAAAGAAGCCCCCTGGCTGACGCGACTGGTCGACCGTATCCCTCTGATCGATACCAAAGTTCCTTCCAACATCACCTTTGCTGCTGAAGGCGCCGTATTGAAACCCGGGCATTCGCGGGCGATCAATCAGGAAAACAGCAAGAGCGGCACCCTTTATATCGACGATTTCGAAGGAAGTTCCATTGGTATAGACCTGCGTACCCCTGCCAATGAATGGGTAATCTCCAGCACACCTCAAAACGACGAACAAAATCACAATCCCCGGTTTCCGGAAGCCGAACTTAACAATAACCCGCTTTCGGGAGTAAACCGGGCCCAGATAAACTGGTATCGCATCGAAACCAATATCCGCAACGATGCCGACCAGCAAAATCCATTTACTGCCCAGGTATCCCAGCAGGCGATTTTTCCCAACCGGTCACCGGTTTTCGGCTTTAACAACAATATCCAGGTATTCGATGTCCATTACGACCCCACCAAAAGAGGGCCGTACAATTTTGACATACCCGGAGGGACATCCTACAGCGCCGGACTTGATGTTGATGGTAATTTAATGGACCCCGAAAGCCGCTGGGGCGGTATTATGCGGGATCTCCGGAACACCGATTTTCAGGCAGCCAACATCGAATACATTGAGTTCTGGATTATGAATCCCTATGCGGAAACCGGTCAGGGCAGTTTGGGTGACGATGGTAAATTATTGATCAACCTGGGTAACATTTCGGAAGATATCCTGAAAGACTCCCGTATGTCGTACGAAAACGGACTTCCCACTCCCACCAGTGCCGCACCGCTCGACACCACAGTCTGGGGGGTGATTCCTATAGTCCAGGATCTCACCAGTTCGTTCAGTATTGATCAGGCAGACCGTATGGAACAGGATCTCGGCTATGACGGCCTGAATGATGATGGAGAAAGAGATTTTTTCAGTGATTATCTACAGTCGATCAACTCCTTGAATAATGAAGCAAGGGAAGCCATTACTGCTGATCCTGCCAATGATAACTTTCAGCATTACCGGGATTACTCAGAAAGTGTTGGCGTTTTTGACCGTTACTCCAAATTCAATAATGTACAGGGTAACTCCAGGGCCGCTTCCGGGAATACCCTGCAATCCAGTACCAATTACCCGGACAAGGAAGATCTCAACGACGACAATACCCTTAATGAATCAGAGGCTTACTATCAATACGAAATCCCGATCGAGTACGACGGTTTTGGCGGACTGGCCATCAATGAATTTATCACGGATACCATCCGCGCCCAGGAAACCGGTCAGATCTGGTACCGCTTTCAGATACCCCGGGAGCGCTTTAAAACCACCGTGGGCAGCATTCAGGATTTCCGGTCCATCCGTTTTATCCGAATGTATATGACCGAATTCAGCGAACCGGTCACCCTCCGTTTTGCCAAGTTTGACCTGGTGCGCAATCAATGGAGAAAATATACCCGTAGTCTGAAATCGTCCGGAATCTCAGAGCCGAACAATAGCCCCACCAATCTGCAATTTGATATTGCTTCAGTCAATATTGAAGAAAACAGCAAGAAGTTTCCATTTAACTATGTCCTGCCTCCCGGGATCATCCGCGAAAGAGCAGTAGGCACCTACGCCAACATTCAGCGCAATGAGCAATCACTGGCACTCAACATCTGCAATCTGGAAGATGCAGAAGCCGCTGCCATGTACAAGAACCTCAACGAAGATTTCCGCAATTATGACAGCCTCCAGATGTTTGTGCATGCGGAAGCCATCGAAGACCAGCGAATCGATCCGGGCGAGACTTCCCTTTTTGTCCGACTGGGGAGTGATTATACCCAAAATTATTACGAATACGAGATACCGCTGACCATGTCCGATCCCCGGGCGGCCGATACCGCTGCCTTTGAAGATCTGGCCGAAATTGTCTGGTTACGTTCAAACAGCCTGAATGTACCCCTGACTCTCCTCAAGGAAAAAAAGATTGAGCGAAATAATTCGGGAGCCTCCCTGACGGTACCCTGGGAAACCAAAGACCCGGCCAATGGCAACAAGATCCGGATTATTGGTAATCCGAATCTGGGTCTCGTCAAGGGGATTATGATCGGCGTCCGGAATACACCCGATGATGGGCTCCCCAAATGCCTGGAGGTCTGGGTCAACGAGTTAAGGTTATCCGGTCTGAATGAAGAAGGCGGGGTGGCAGGCCTGGCCCGGCTGGACCTGCAACTGGCAGATTTCGGCCGGCTCTCGGTCAGCGGAAACTACAGCAGTATTGGCTGGGGCGCCATTGATCAGAAACTGGCGGAGCGAAATCTCGATGAGGTAGTACAGTATGATATTGCCACGAATCTGGAACTCGGTAAATTCTTCGGAGACCGTACCGGTTTGCGAATACCTTTCTATGCCCAGTATTCAGCTACTATGAGTAACCCAAAATTTGATCCGTACGACCGGGATATCGAGCTGAAAGACAAGCTGGATGAAGCCCCGGACCGGGAAACCAGGGATTCCATCCGGGAACAAGCCATTGATTTTACTTCGATCAAGAGCTTTAATTTTACCAATGTCCGAAAAGAACGCACGGGCACCAAGGCAGCCAAAACTCCCAAACCCTGGGACATCGAGAATTTCAGCCTGACCTATGCACAGTCGGAGATCACCCGGCATGATCCGATCATCGAAAGAGACGATACCGAAGAAAAACGCGGCTCTGTCGACTACAACTTTTCGACGAAACCATTGTATATCCAACCTCTGAAAGGACTTTCCAAGGACTCAAAACTGCTCAAATTTATTACGGAATTCAATTTCAATCCGTTGCCCAATTCTTTTGCAGTCAACACAAGCCTTCAGAGACAGAAATCGACCAAATCCTACCGGTTTTCCGAACCGGCATTTAAGACCTGGTACACCAAAAAATTTGTCTGGGTACGAAACTACGATCTCAATTGGGACCTCAGCAAGTCTCTCAAGTTTCGTTTTAATGCATCCAATAATTCGGTGATTGATGAGCTTAATGAACGTGATCCGGGCTTTACCGAACAACTGAACCGCGATACCATCTGGGCCGGTCTGCGCAATTTCGGAAGAACCAAAGATTATACCCACAACATCAATCTCAGCTACAATGTACCGCTGCAGCACTTCCCGGTACTCGATTTTGCCCAGGTACGCGGGCAGTTTACCGCTCAGTATGCCTGGAATGCCGCTGCCCTCAACGTAGATTCGTTGGGAAACGTCATTCAAAATCAACAGACCCGGCAGGTAACCGCAGACTTTAATTTCGAAAAACTTTACAACAACATACCCTATCTCCGGAAGATCAATCAGGGCAATCGTCCGACCAGCACCGGCCGGGGCACTACAACCCGGCCGACTGAACCCCAGCAGGATGAACGGAAGAAAAGTGCGCGTGACCCGGGAGCCATTGAACGGTTACTCATCCGGCCTTTGATGGCTTTACGCCGGGGTAAATTTCAGTATACCGAAAACCTGGGAGCCGTCGTACCAGGATTTATGCCGTCTCCTCAATATCTGGGTCTCAGCCGGGGTTGGAGTGCTCCCGGCTATGAATTCATCCTCGGTATGCAGCCTGATGATCAGTGGTTTACGGAAGCGATCCACCCTAATAATAACTGGATAACCGACAACGTATTCCTGAATCAGGAAGTACTCCTCAACAAGTCGAAAAAATGGAATGCGGGTTTAAGTATTGAACCTTTTCAGGATTTCCGGGTGGAAGTGACCTGGGACTACAGCTTTACAGAAAATCATTCCGAATACTTTAAGGTGGCTTCACCCGGAGCCGAATTTGCTCACCTGGCACCCCGGGAGGTTGGTTCGTTTAATATCTCTTACTACACGCTGGGCACCCTGTTTCACGACGATATCGAAGGATTGTTTACGGAGTTTGAAGAGATGAGGAAGCTCATTTCGAAACGAATAGGTGATCCGAATATCCCCCATAACAACGATGGCGCTGAATTTGCCTACGGATATGGTAAATATCAACGGGATGTGTTGATTCCCGCCTTTATTTCTTCTTACGCCAACATACCGGTCAATGAAGTCAAGCTCGATATTTTCGATCAGGCGCCCAAACCCAACTGGCAATTGACCTACAACGGGCTTTCGAAGGTGCCCTTCTTCAAGGATATCTTTTCCAGTGTCAGCCTGACGCATGGTTACCGGTCCTCCCTGGCAGTCAATAGCTATAACACCGATTTTGATTACGATCCGGTAGCCAATGAAATCAATCCGGTAACCGGTGATTATTATAGCCGTTTTGAGATTCCGGATATCACCATAACCGAGCAAATGGCTCCACTCATTGGTCTGAATATCCGGACCCGCAATGATATGACCCTAAGACTGGATATGAACAAATCGCGAAACCTGTCGCTGAGTTTTACCGACTACCAGTTGAATGAAACCAAGAGAACAGACTACACTGCAGGCTTTGGTTATCTGCTCAAGAACGTTTATATCGGTTTCCTGCAACCTAAAAATAAAACCCGTTCACGTTCCAGACGCAATCAGGAGGAAGCTCAACAACAAGACCAAAGTGGCAACCAACCGTCTGCCAACGCCAAGAAAGGCAACGAAATGGAGATTAAGTTTGATTTTTCTTATGGTGACAATGTATCGTTGATCCATAAATTTGACACAGAACTGGATCCTCAGGCTTCGAGAGGTAACAAACAAATCCGGATCAGTCCTTCCGTGGAATATGCGGTGAGTCAGACTCTAAGCCTCCGGTTTTTCTTTGACTATAATAAGACAATACCTTATACCTCCCGGTCTTATCCGATCACCAACATCAACTCCGGAGTCACGATCCAGTTTGCATTACAGTAAAGGGGGATAAACTAGATCTTCCGGATGTCCAGTTCTTTCTTCAGTTGTGTTTCACTCAGCTTAACCCGGATCTCGAGATAATCTCCCTTCCGCAGGATATCCAGGGTGACTTCTTCACCGGCGGAACGGGTCTGAAGGTAATTCACCAGGTCGGCAGGGGCTTCAATTTTTTGCTGATCAATAGAAAGTATGATATCACCTTCCCGGATCCCAGCCAGGTCGGCAGGAGTATCAGGCATTACATTGTTGACCAGCACCCCAGACTGATTGTCCAGTTCGCTGATACGAACACCCAGTTTCGGTTTATCATCCGGACTCTTGTCAAAGTTAAATTCATCCAGAAATGGAAAATCTTCCTGATCGAAAAAATGGAAGCCGTCCAGACTCAGTGAATCGAAAAAGGACCGGATATCAAGGGGTGTTTTAAAGGAATAATTAAAAAGCTGGCCATCTACAGGCAGGCTGTCCGGATTCAGGTAGTGCCATTGAATAGAATGGTCTTCATCGCGATCCTGGCCTAACTTGTCCAAATCAATGGCCTCGGCTTCAGCCCCTTCCTTGATGATGGTCTGGACGGTCTTATTGCCCTGATCATCGTATGTTTCCTTGATAATCGTGACTTTGGTCTTTTGCTTTTGTGCATAGACCGGCAGGTAATCAATACCTGTCAGGATAATCAAACAAATAAGGACTTTACTGAAGACATTCTTGATTTCCATCTTGACCTGGTTATAGTTTATAGGCTATGCAAAGTTATGCAGAATGTAAAATGCATCACCTGGAAAAAAAGTTAAATCAGCGTTAAACCTAAAATTCCCGAACTTTAATGGGTGATTTTTGTCGTTTGCCGGAGTTAAAGAATAAGGGCTGGTTCCAGTTACACTATGAAAAAAAGCTTCATTTGGGTATTGATTGCATTAATGACGATTTCCCTGCTGGGCATCATCGTTATTCAAAGCCGATGGATCAACTGGAGCATCAACCTGAATGAGGAAAAATTCGACAAGGAAGTATTTTCGGCTCTCAACCACGTTGAGCAGGATCTGGCTGCAAGTGAAAATACCCTGGATCTGGATGTCGACCTGGGAACACCGCTGCCCGGTCAGTCCAGACTGGATTTTTACTACCGGATGGGGAAGCTGCAGGACAGTACCCTGATGTCGGAAGAGCTGGCGGCCCTGCTGGGAAAGCCCCGGAGCCGATTTCAGGAGAAACTCAGTCTGCTTGAAATGTTGGAAGTCAGTAAGCTCCTGCAATCGAGGGAACTCACCGACCGGATCGATATCAAGAAATTATCGGCATCGATTAAACGGCAATTAACCCGTCGGGGCATAGATATCAACTATCACTATGGAGTGTATTCCAATAAAACCAAAAGTTTCGTTATTCTGGATGACAATTTTGTGGTGACGGAAGAGAGCACCCAGTTTACGAATACACCGATCAACCGAAGTCTTTCCAGTTCAAAGTACAACATCAATCTGTTTGAAACCGACCAGGAAATTCCCGGGATCCTTTACATCAATTTTCCGGACCGGAAAAGCATTCTCTTCAAAGATGTCTGGCCAACCATTTTGGGTTCGGTGCTCTTTACCGCCATTATCCTTTTCTGTTTTGTCTACACGATCGTGGTTATCCTGCGACAGAAAAAACTATCTGAAATGCGCACGGATTTCATTAACAATATGACCCATGAATTCAAAACACCGATCGCGACGATCAATCTGGCAGCCGATTCAATCATCAACCCAATGATCATCAATCAACCTTCCAAGATCAACCGGTTTGCCGGCATCATCAAACAGGAAAACACGCGCATGCTCAGCCAGGTGGAAAAGGTATTGCAGATGGCCTTGCTTGATAAAAAAGACTTCAAACTGAAGTTTTCTGAAATCAACGTACATGAAATCATCCTGCAAGCGGTCGAGCATGCCAATTTACAAGTCGAAAAAAAAGGTGGCCATGTGTCGGCTGAGTTAAAAGCCACCCGGCCACAGATCAATGCCGATCATACCCATATCAACAACATCATCCATAACCTTCTGGATAATGCCAATAAGTATTCACCCGAAAAACCGGAAATCAAGGTAATTACGGAAAATGCCGGTAAAGGAATCCGGATCACGGTCCAGGATAAAGGTATCGGTATGACCAAGGATCAGCGTAAGCACATCTTTGACAAATTTTATCGTGTACCAACAGGCAACCTCCATGATGTCAAGGGTTTTGGGCTGGGACTCAGTTATGTAAAAGCGATGGTAGGTGCTCACAAGGGTACCATTGAAGTGCATAGCGAGCTGGGTGAAGGGAGCAGTTTTATTTTGGACTTACCCTTTGACAGCGGACAAGAAAAATCTGAGAATGGCGTTAGTTAAGATATAATCTTATAAAGCCTTTTTAACTTATATGTACAACGCGCAAACCATGACCGCACAAAAACAAAGGATCCTATTGGTTGAAGATGACCAAAACTTCGGCGATGTCTTGCGATCCTATCTGGAGATGCACGATTACGATGTTGTTTTGGAAACCGATGGTGAAGCAGGGCTCAACGCTTATAAAAATGGCGAATTCAACCTCTGTATTTTTGATGTGATGATGCCCAAAAAAGATGGATTTACCCTGGCCCGGGAAATCCGCGTCAAAGATGAAGATATGCCCATCATCTTTCTGACCGCCAAAACCATGAAGGAAGACATACTGCAGGGCTTTAAAATCGGTGCCGATGATTACATCACCAAGCCTTTCAATTCGGAAGAACTTCTACTCCGGATCCAGGCTATCCTGAAACGAAGTCAGCAGAAATCGGACACTGCCGAAGATGCCAAGGAATTTGAGATTGGCAAATTTCATTTCAACTACCCGCTGCGTATCCTGACTTACCGGGGCGATGACACCACCGCTCAGGAAAAACTGTCTCCCAAGGAGGCTCACCTGCTTAAAATGTTTTGCCTGAAGAAAAACGATGTGCTTTCCCGGTCGGAAGCCCTGACAAAAATCTGGGGTGAAGACAACTACTTTACAGCCAGAAGCATGGACGTTTTCGTAACCAAATTGCGAAAGTACCTGAAGTTGGATCCTAACATTGAGATCGTCAACATTCACGGTAATGGGTTTCAGCTACTGGTGGTTGATGAAGTTAATAATTAGGAACCGAGGGTTACCCGTATTTCAGATTCAGATACTTCTCGTCCTGCCTCCGTCAACTGCCAGGCTCACTCCGGTCACGTAAGAGGCCGCCGGTGACGCCAGAAAAGCTGCGACCACGGCAATCTCCTGAGGGGTGGCAAATCGACCCATGGGTACCAGATCAAATAATTGTTTTTCCATCTCTCCCACGGTGATGTGGCGTTGGTCAGCCCAGGTTTTTACCAGAGACTGAAGCCTGTCTGTCCGTGCAAAGCCCGGCAAAATGTTATTAACGGTAATACCAAAAGGCGCCAGTTCCATAGACACTGTTTTAGCCCAACTTGCCATGGCTCCCCGGGTGGTATTGCTCACCCCCAAACCCGCAATCGGCTCCTTGACCGAAGTAGAGATGATATTGATGATCCGGCCATAGTTTTCCTGCTTCATACCCGGACTCAGGAGGGTCACCATTTGATGGCTTGCCAACAGATGGGCCTGCATGGCCCGGACAAATTCCTCCGGCTTGGCATTCAGGATAGGACCTCCGGGAGGACCACCACTGTTGTTTACCAGAATATGAATCGGTTTAGTTAGCGACAGAGTCCGGATTTTTCGGGTGACATCCTCCGGATCGCCCAGATCAATGACCATAAAGCCGTGATTCTGCGGTATATTGTTAGGCAGCTGGGTAACGATCTCAGCCAGGAGGTCAGCACTTCGGGCTGCCAGGATGATATTTGCCCCCATTGTTGCCAATTCTGTGGCAATGGCCTTTCCGATCCCCTTGCTGCTCCCGCAAACCAGGGCATTTTTTCCGGACAGATTCAGATTCATCCTTTCTGTTGTTCCAATTCCTGCATGACCTCAATGAGTGCCTCTACACTGCTCAGGGGCATCGCATTGTAGATCGAAGCCCTGAATCCGCCCACCGACCGGTGTCCCTTCATACCGTCGCAACCCGCTGCTTTGCAGCGTGCCAGAAAATCGCTTTCCAGGGAGTTATCCTTAAGTAAAAAGGTCACATTCATGAGCGAACGGTCTTCAGGTACCGCTACCCCGGTAAACATGCTATTGCGGTCTATCTCTTCGTATAATAACCTGGCTTTCTCCTTGTTCCACTCTTCGATGGCTGATAGCCCACCATTTTCCTTAAGCCAGTTTAGAGTGAGCATGCTGACATAAATCGGAAATACCGGCGGGGTATTGTACATACTGTCATCCTTGATGTGGATCCGGTAATCGAGCATAGAGGGCAGATCGCGATCTACTTTTCCCAGCATATCGTCGCGAACGATGACCAGAGTAACTCCGGCAGGGCCCATATTTTTCTGAGCTCCGGCGTAAATAATCCCAAACCGGCTTACATCCAGCGGTCTGCTAAAAATATCGGAAGACATATCACAGACGATAGGATTTTCGCATTCCGGAAAGGAATGAAACTGCGTACCGTAAATGGTATTGTTACTGGTCAGATGAAGGTAAACTGCATCGGCCGGAATGGCGTAATCTTTCGGTATATGATTGTAACCCGATTCCTTGCTGGAAGCAATCACTTCAACCTGACCATACCGTTTGGCTTCCTTGATGGCTTTACTCGACCAGGAACCCGTATCGACATAAGCTGCTTTACCGTCCTGAGGTAAACAATTGAGTGCCGTCATAAAAAACTGACTGCTGGCACCCCCTGAAAGAAACAAAATATGATGGGAGTCGGGTACCTGCAACAAATCTTTGACCAGTTGTTTGGCCTGGGCATGAATATCAATAAACGCTTTGCTCCGGTGAGAAATCTCCAGAATCGATAAACCCGATCCATCCAGATTTAATACCCCCTGAGCTGCCTTCTCAAAAACGCTCTGCGGTAATATCGAAGGTCCTGCACTAAAGTTGTGGATTTTCATCAAATGGAAATATTTGGTATATATAATGATGAGGGGGCAAAATTAGAAAACCTCTAATCAACTAAGCAGATAAATTGAATTCTTTTTAAGAGATTGACCCAATTCTTTAATTGGAAGTATACCAGCCTGTTAACCACGATAATAGATGTAAAAACAACGCTTCCAAAAAGTCGAAATACTATCTTTGCAGCCGCTTTTTCCATAAAATTCCAGGAAAATGATTATTGGTGTACCAAAAGAAATTAAGGCCAATGAAAACCGTGTTGCCGTCACACCGGCCGGAGTCAATGAACTCGTTAAACGGGGACATACCGTACTGATACAAACTTCAGCAGGAGAAGGCAGCGGTTTTTCCGATTCCGAATACCAGATAGCCGGTGCCTCTATTCTACCGGAGATTTCCTCGATCTATGAGCGGTCGGAGATGATTATGAAAGTAAAAGAGCCCATTGAGGAGGAATACGATCTGATCCGGCCAAAACAACTGATTTTTACCTATTTTCACTTTGCCTCATATGAACCCCTGACCCATGCAATGATTAAGGCCCGGGCGGTCTGTCTTGCATACGAAACCGTAGAACTGCCCGACCGGACTTTGCCTTTGCTGGTACCGATGTCGGAAGTGGCCGGCAGAATGGCGGTGCAGGAAGGAGCCAAATACCTGGAACGGCCTATGGGGGGCCGGGGGGTACTCCTCGGTGGTGTACCGGGAGTAAAACCCGGTAAAGTACTCATTCTGGGTGGTGGTATTGTTGGGACTCAGGCCGCCAAGATTGCTGCCGGCTTAGGAGCTATGGTCACTATTCTGGATGTTAACCTGCAGCGACTCCGTTATCTCTCGGATGTCATGCCCGCCAATGTCTATACCCAATACAGCAATGAATACAACATCCGGCAACTCATTCCCGATCATGATGTGATCATTGGCGCAGTCTTGATACCCGGAGCCAAAGCGCCGAAACTGATCACCCGGGATATGTTGAGCCAGATGAAGCCGGGTACCGTACTGGTTGATGTGGCGGTAGATCAGGGTGGCTGTATCGAGACCTGCCGGCCTACCACCCATGCCAATCCTACTTTCGTGATTGATGATGTGGTTCATTACTGCGTGGCAAATATGCCCGGTGCAGTGCCATACACGTCAACCATTGCCCTGACAAACGCCACTTTACCCTATGCCATCATGCTGGCCGGTCAGGGTTGGAAAGAAGCCTGTAAACAGCGTAGCGACCTCCGAAAGGGGCTTAATGTCGTCGATGGAAAAGTAGTTTATGAAGGAGTGGCAGCGGCTTTTGGGCTGGAACACGTTAACGTTGAGTCGATACTGGGATAAATCTCTCATTTTTTTAGATCAGAATTTCAATCAGCCATTAGTCCTTGCTTATAAAAGTTCTCCTCATGATCAGACCAAAGGCCGTCCAGGTAATTAGCTTCCTGTTCGTGGCCAGCTTATTGTTGCCCCAAATAGTCATTGCCCAGCAGCCCGCCAGTACGTTTTCTGCAAATTTCCAGGATCTTACCATAAGAGAAGTCCTGACCCGGCTGGAATCAGAACACCAAATCCGGTTTTTTTTCCGGGAAGATGATCTCCCCAACCAAAAAATCGATGTCGTGTTGGAAAATAGCACTCTGGATGAAGCCCTGCACAAAATCCTGGGACCCACCAGTCTTGGTTTTGTCCGTTATCGGGAGCATCATTACATCCTGATGCCCGCTCAACTGGTGAATCAGGTCTATACAACCAGTTACTACCAGGCTTTGCAGCAGTCGAAGGAACTGGCGGCTGCCAGTGAACCCGACGAGAAAGACATCGTGGTGGGAGACAGCCGTAGTCTGAGTTCCACCGGACGGGCCGTAGTGTCCGGTTTTGTCCTGGAGAAAAAAGACAACCAACCGGTGATTGGTGCCACCATTGCATTGACCAACCTGGAAACCGGAACCATTACCGATGAAAACGGTCATTTTTCTTTTGAAGTGCCGGTAGGCACCCATGATATACTGGTAAAGTATGTGGGTTTTGACGACCTGTTTACGAAGATGCATGTTTATGGCGATGGGGAAGTCCACTTAAACCTTCGCGAAGAAGCCGTCAATCTCGAGGCAGTGACTGTTCGGGCTCAATCGGCCAATGCCAGTGTCGAGAATGTTCAGATTGGGGTAGCTACTCTCGACCTGAAGAACATCCGAAGGGTTCCGGCATTGTTAGGAGAAGTTGATGTGGTGAAAAACCTGTTGCTCAACCCGGGAGTCAGCTCATTGGGTGAGGGTTCTACGGGCTTTAATGTCCGGGGAGGTAATGTCGATCAAAATCTGGTGCAACAGGATGAAGGTTTCTTTTTCAACTCATCACATGCCCTGGGATTTTTCAGCACCTATAATGCGGATTTATTAAGCAGTGTGGAGCTGTATAAAGGAAATATGCCTGCACAATACGGCGGTCGCCTGGCCAGTGCCCTGGATGTGGAAACCAGAAACGGTGATTTTGAAACTTTTAGACTAAAGGCTGGCGTCGGACCGGTGACGAGCAGGATCAGTCTCGAAGGTCCGCTGGTCACTGATAAAATATCATTTATCGCCGGACTTCGTTCTTCCTACTCCGACTGGATCCTGCAGCAGGTAAAGGTATTGGAAGTTCAGAAAAGTTCGGCCTTCTTTTATGATGCCAATTTCCGGCTTTCCATCCGGCCCACCAGCAAAAGCAATATAGCGCTTACTGCCTATGTTTCTGAAGATGATTTCAGTTATAATCAAGAGTTTGGCTTTGATTATGGCACCCTGATGGGACAACTGATCTACCGCCAGATCTTTAATGACCGGTCATACAATAAGTTCTCAATAGTAGCCAGTCGCTACGAAAGCTCGCAGACCGATTTTGAAGGCATCAATGCGGCTGTTGTAAGCAATAACATCAACTACCTGAAAATCAGAGAGCTTTTTACCCATACACCTTCGACAGGAATCAAACTCGAAGCGGGAGTTTCATCGACTTTATATCTGGTCGAACCGGGAACCCAGGATCCCTATGGGGATGATTCGGAGATCACCGGTAGTGAAACCGAAAAAGAAAAAGGCCTTGAATCGGCGTTGTTTGCCAACGTGGAATATCAGCTTTCACCAGCCTTACTGATGTCTGCCGGCCTCCGTGGTGCACTTTACCAATACCTCGGAGCCAACACCATTTATAACTACACTGATCCATCTCATCCGACCGGAGAGACGATTACCGGAACCACGGTCTATGACCAGGGAAAAGTGATAGCCAGCCATCACAGTCTGGAACCACGGTTGTCTCTTCGTTACCGGTTGTCGGAAGAAACTTCCGTCAAGCTGGGCTACAGCCGGACCGCCCAGTTTATCAATCAGATCTTCAACACTGATTCCCCGACGCCAAACAGCCAGTGGCAATTAAGCACCAACTATCTGGATCCTTTCCGTTCACACAATGTATCGCTCGGCTATTTCCGGAATTTCGATGATAACCTCTGGGAATCTTCGCTCGAAGTCTATGGACGATATATCGATTACCTGTTTGATTACCGCGATTTTGCTGACCTGGTCGTCAACGATCACATCGAAACCGAACTGTTGACCGGTATTGGCCGGACCTACGGCGCCGAACTGAGTATCAAGAAAAAAGCTGGTATTGTCAACGGCTGGCTGAGCTATACCTATGCAAAGAGTGAAAGGAAAATTGAAGGTATCAACAGCGATGACTGGTATCCAAGCAATTTTGACAAACCTCATGATGCATCATTGATCCTGAACTATCAGCCCAACCGGCGTAATACCCTGACCATCAATTTCAGTTACAGTACCGGTCGGCCAACTACTCCACCAATCGGAAATTTTAAGACCCAAAATGGACTGGTCGTACCTATCTACTCAGCACGAAATCAATACCGGATCCCGGATTACCACCGGCTGGATGTTGCCTATACCCTCGGCAAGGGTTATAAAAGAGACAAAAAAATCCAGACCAGCTGGACCATATCCGTCTACAATGTGTATGCCCGGAAAAATGCATTTTCAGTCTTTTTTACCCAGGGGGCTTTTCGCAGAGTTCAGGCCAATAAACTGGCAATCCTTGGATCAGCAATTCCTTCAGTGACATTTAATATGGAGATTTTATGAAGAAGGATCATCAATTCTTTCATTTCATGAAGTTGAAAAAAGCGACACCTTTACTGCTGAGTCTCTCAGCATTTCTCAGTCTGTCGTTGATGTCCGGTTGTCTGGATGAGATTGATCTCCCGGTTGAATCATCCCTCAGCGATGCCATCGTCGTTGAAGGTCAGCTGGTTTATGGTAACCCTTCCATTGCCCGTATTACTATAACCCGGTTATTTGATTTCACTGCAAACAGCCTGCAACCGGTTAATGTCAGAGAAGTGCTGCTGCTAGACGAACAGGACCAGTCTGTAACATTGCCCGAAAAAGAGCCGGGAAATTATGCCGTCACCATTGATACCAATCAATCCTTCAAAGTTGAACCCGGTCAATCATACCGGTTGCAGGTGACAACTTTTGACAACCGGAAAATTATATCCCGCCCCGAACCGCTCCTGGCAACACCCGAACCTGGGAATGTCGGGGTTACTCTGCTGAAAAAAGACCGGCTGAATGATGATGGCCAGATCGTGCAGGATGATCATTTGTCATTTACCATCAACACACCCATCACTCAGAGCACTGATGGAAAGGCAGCCCGGTATTTATGGGATCTTGAACAAACATTCCGCCTTACTGATTCACCGGACCGGGTTATTGAAAATGGTAAAACATGCTATATTACCCAAACCATCGATGTAACCGGTGTCCGGGTGTTGGATGGAAATCAATACCCGGGTAGCAGCGAAGTGGCCGCCCTGCTCTACGAGACCCCGGTCAACTATTTTTTTTCGGAAGGATATTACCTGACGGTGATCCAACATTCGTTGAGTGAAGGAGCATTTACATACTGGGATCAGATCCGACAAATCATCGATCGTGATGGAAATATGTTTGAAGCACCTGCCGGTACGATAAAAAGTAATTTTGTCAACGTTGACAACCAGGAATCCGCACCAAATATTTTTGGTTATTTTTATGCAACCCAAACCGATACAACCCACTTTTATGTAGCTCCCGAAGATGCCGGCTCACCTTCGATGTATTGTCCCTGGCCCGCCAACCAGGTACCTCCTCCAAGTGGAGCCTGTCCGCGTTTTCCTTGTTGTGAATGTCTTGAAGAAAACGGTAGTCAGCTTGAAAAACCCGCATTCTGGGTTCAATAAATTTAATAACCGATGATCCAACACAACTTTCAAATCAATATACCGGTATTACGGTGTTGGTTCTTTCTGATGATGCTGAGTGTTCTTCAGTATGCAAAAGCCCAACCCCCATTGGAAACCCTTCTCCATCTCGATAAATCCTTTTATGTCTCGGGGGAGATCGCCTGGTTTAAATTGTATCTGCCAGGTACCTGGCAAAACCGGGAAGTGGCCGTTAATACACGGATACTGAATCAACCTGGAGAACAGGTGGAGCAGTTCTTTATATTAACTGAAGGTAAAAGTTACCTTGAAGGCTACTTTCGCATTCCCTACGATGTCACCAGCGGCTATTACGAGATCCGGTTTTCCGCATCGGCAGGTGCTCCGACCGGTGAGCAGATGATCGGAGTCTTTGCGATACCGGTCTACAATGATCTTGACAGACCGGAAGAAATTGTGACTGTTGAGGCTTTTGAGAAAGAAGATCCGGTATTGTTATCTGAGGACCTAAATTTTGAATTTTCCCTGCAGGAAGCCAACGTTCGTAGCCGGGATGAAGTAGCAGTCCAGGTACTGATTACCGATAAAAATGGTCATCCGGTCAGTGGTCATGCTTCTGTGACCATCAAAGATAGCCGCCTGGCCAAGTCAATTACGGGTGCGCCGGAAATTTTGGTCCAGCCAGTCAGCCTGACAATTGATCCCAAAGTTTTGCAGCCCGACATCTATGCCCGGGGCAGACTGACCGGATCCGACAACACTCCCTTGCAGATCAATGTGCTGGGAGGCTATGTCAGCGACGATCAGCGAATCTATTACACCAAATCAAATCATGAAGGTGATTTTCAATTAAATCTCCCTCCATTTACCGGTCGAAAAAAAATCCAGTATCTGGGATTTCAATACGAGCAACCCGACATCAGGAGCAGCATAGAGTCTGTACAACGAGTACTCGAAGCCCGCAATCTCATCTACACCCGGGAGTTGCTCGAATATTTCGAGCTGAGCCGTTTGCGAAAGAAAATCTTCCAATACTATGAAACGGCTGAATCCGAACCCGATCCTGAAGATATCCAGGTTGAAGTCCCGGTGCTGGAACCGGATGCCAGTTACAGCGTCAAAGAATATGAATCTTTCAAGGATATGAAATCCTTTTTTGGGGAATTATTGACACCGTTGAGGTTCAAACTTGAAAAAGACAGTACATTTTCCGCTACCCTATTTAACGCCAGGGGCGGAAAGCGATCAAATACGGTTTTACGCGGCAAACCTTTGTTTTTTATCGATGGAAAAGCCACCCGGAATGCGGATTTTGTTGCCAGACTACCGATCAGTGCTATCGAAACAGTCGATTTATTTTTGGATGGTCCCAAACTCCGTTCTTACTTTCAGGCAATTGGCGTTAGTGGGGTGGTACGCATTTCTACTTCCATTGCCAATCTCAAACTGCCGGAAGCGGATGCCGGAAACATCCATACGATCTATGGCATTCAATCCCCCGCAGATTTCCCGGTACCGGATGCCGGGGTCCTCAGTGCGAAAAATCAACCTTTCTTCCGACCCCAACTCTATTGGAATCCCGGTCTGCTCGTGAATGATGCCGGAACAACTTCCTTTTCATTTTATCAATCCGATGATACCGGAGATTTTGAGATCAAACTGGTATTTCAGGCAAATGACGGACGGCGGGCAACGGGAACTTTTCATTACACCGTAGCTTTTTAAGCAGAGAATCCCCGGGAGGAGAGATCGATTTGCTGCCTCAGTTAAAACGTATTCCGGGTCAGTAAGCCCAGAATCATTCTGTCATGAAAAATTTTTACTACATTTCGATACCACTCCGACCCGACAACCCCTGTCAAAAGAAGATGAATGTATGATGAGGAAAGCAAAAAGGATGTTGACCATTTGTAGGTTACTAACCGGGATGATCCTGCTATTACCGTCAGCCGGGGCTCAGAACTTTGACGTTATTTTAAAGGGAGGTCATGTAATCGACCCGGCCAATCAGATCGATGGGATCATGGATGTGGCCATTGCCCAGGGGAAAATAGCCCGGGTAGCTGAAAACATACCAGCGGAAGAAAGCCGGCAGACAGTTGATGTCAGTGGGTTGTACGTCGTACCAGGACTGATCGATCCCCATACCCATCTTTTTGTGGGTACTACCCAGCGTACCTTTGCCAATGGTTTTTCAAGCGTTTCACCCGATGATTTTTCCTTTCGGTCAGGCATTACCACCATGGTAGATGCCGGTACTTCCGGATGGCGAAATTTTGAAACCTTCAAGGCCCAGGTCATCGATCCGTCGGCTACCCGCGTGCTGGCCTTTCTTAACATTGTTGGGGTCGGTATGGTCGGATCACCACATGAACAAAATCTTCAGGATATGGATCCCTACCTAACCGGCCTGATGATCCGCAAATACCCGGACATAATTGTCGGCACCAAGATCGGCCATTTCCATGGCGAAACCTTTGAGCCAGTGCAAAAAGCACTGGAGGCAGGTAAGGCCCAGGATGTACCCGTATTGATCGAATGTCATTTACCCGAAATACCCCTGGAGGTTATTCTGGAAAATCTCCGGCCTGGCGATATATTTACCCACACCTATGGCCGTGTCAATGACCGGGAGTCGATCCTGGACGAACAGGGAAAGCTCAAGTCTGTCGTGATAAACGCCCGGAGAAAGGGTGTAAAATTTGATGTCGGCCATGGAGGGGGCAGCTTTCATTTCAGCGAAGCACTACCGGCGACCAGACAGGGATTCTGGCCGGACTCCTTTGGCACTGACCTGCATCGGTTTAGTATGAATTCAGGGATGAAAGACATGCTCAACATCATGTCGAAATTTCTGGTAATGGGTATGCCGTTGTACCAGGTGATCGAATCGGCAACCAGCAAACCGGCAGCTATGCTTAAAAGACCCGATCTGGGAAATCTCAGTGTTGGTGCAGAAGCCGATGTTGCCGTACTTCGGATTCTGGAGGGTAATTTCGGGTTTATCGATTCCGGCAGGGAATCAAAGGAAGGTCATCAGAAATTTCAAGCTGAAATTACCTTTCGTGCCGGTAGGGTCATGTGGGACCTTAACGGACTGACCGCCAGCAAATTTGCCGAATAACGTTTTTGTCAATTCCGTCAATTCAGCCATGACCAATAACGCTTTTTGTTACTACCTGATAGGGTTCGTGTCCATCCTGTCTGTTGCCTGTCAGCAACAAACCACCTTGCCTCCTTCCGATCATGACCATGGAGGTCTTGTCCTTCCCGAAGGCTTTGAAGCATTGGTCGTTGCCGATAGCCTTGGAAAAGCGCGTCATCTGACCGTTAGTCCTGAGGGATATATTTATGTCAAATTGCGCCGTCCCCATGAGGGAATCTATGGAAATGTAGCCCTTCAGGATACCTCCGGCGATGGCAAAGCGGACGTAATCCAATATTTTGGAGACTATCCGTCCAGCGGCACCCTGGCAAACGGCATGACCCTGCACGACGGCTACCTCTACTACTCATCAGAACTGGCCTTGTATCGTCAGAAACTGACCCCCGGAAAGCTGGTACCGGATACCAAAGTGGATACCGTGCTGATCGATGATCATGAACACGGTACGCATTGGCATATTACCAAACCGGTAGCCTTTGATGATCAGGGAAAAATGTATGTACCCTTTGGATCACCTTCCAACGCCTGTCAGGACCTTGCAAACAGCCCTGGTGGAAAGCCGGGAGTAGCAGGATTGGATCCCTGCCCGGAACTGGAGCTTCATGGAGGTATCTGGCAATTTGATGCCGGTAAAATCAATCTTCGGCAAAATGACGGGATAAAATATGCTACCGGTATCCGCAGTGTTGTCGGTCTGACCTGGAATCCCGCAGACCGGCAGCTCTATGCCATGATGCATGGCAGGGATGATTTGTTTATGCTCTTTCCCAATCTCTATAGCCGCTGGCAAAGCGCGGTACTGCCAGCTGAAGAGTTCCTTCGAATCAAAAAGGGAGCTGACTATGGCTGGCCTTACTGCTACTATGATCACATGCAGCAGAAAAATGTGTTGGCGCCCGAATACGGAGGCGACGGCAAGATCACGGGTCGCTGTGACAGCTGTGACCTGCCCCTGATGGGCTTTCCCGGGCACTGGGCTCCCAACGATCTTCATTTTTACCAGGGAGATCAGTTTCCCGAACGCTACCGGCAGGGCGCCTTTATCGCCTTCCACGGCTCTACCAACCGGGCACCTTACCCGCAAGCCGGCTATTTTGTCTGTTTTGTACCTTTTCAAAACGGAAATCCCACCGGTCAGTGGGAAGTTTTTGCCGACGGATTCGCCCAGGTAGATACCATTGTCAGCACTTCGAATGCGAAGTACCGGCCCATGGGGTTGGCAACCGGTCCGGATGGATCGCTCTACATTACCGATTCCAACCGGGGTAAACTCTGGCGCATCATGTTTAAGGGCAACAGGAAGAAGTTTGGTGAAAAAGAGCTGGCTAAAATGGAGGAAAGGAAGACCCGGACCAATATTCGCACACCCGATGAGGTGAAAGATAACCTCTTGCTCAATCGTCCGTTGGGTGTGGCTACCAATTATCTGACTTATTGTGCACCCTGTCATCAACGCAATGGAGAAGGTGCGGGAGGCCGATTCCCGCCCATTACCGATCCCAATTGGGTGAATGACAAAGACCGTCTGATCGATATTGTATTGAATGGTCTTTCCGGCAGCATTGAAGTCCATGGAGAGAAGTACAACAACGTTATGCCGGCCTTTTCATTTCTCGATGACCAGACCATTGCTGATATTTTATCGTATGTCAGGACCAATTTCGGTCATCAGACCGGCCCGGTCAACCCATTGGATGTTGCCGCCAAAAGAGGCATCAAACAACCATTGTAAGTGCCCGGCAGACCTCACCAGCTAGCTGTGTCTTCCTGTTGGTACCGGTTAAAAAGCAGGCTTTTACGCTGCTTACCGGGAAGGTCGATATGAACGATGTTGCGTTGGTTGACAAATGCATCGGTATAGATGGTGTCTTCGATGCGGATCCGGGTGATTGCTTCCGGGAGCAGGTCGGTTTTAATAGCGAAGGTAACGTAGATGGTCAGGTCTTCGGTTTTGACTTTATCGGCTTTGACCTCAATTGGCTGATCATTGAAATAGATGATCAGATGCCGGGCGAGATAATCCCGTACTTCACTTTTAGAAGGTACCGAAAGGACTTGTCCAAATGGATTGGCATCGGCAGGAAGGTCGCCGCTTACTACCAGAAAGTCATCGAGGAACATCCGGAGGTCCAGGAGGTACGATTTTTTTGAAACATCATACGACAGGTTGGCCACGCTCATTTTTAACGGGTGGGCTTCCAGCCAGTTGCCAATGAAGAAGAAACATAAAACCAGGATTATTTTCCCAACAATGCCTCGATAATCATAACCAGCGAGACGCCGGCTCCGGCTCCTGAAATGAATAAATTCCAATCTCTGTGTATTATTTTGAATACGTTGTCCAGTACAAAGTATAACGTAAAAAAGACCGAGACTATGATGATCTGTCCGATTTCCAATCCGACGTTAAAAGCGAATAATTCCCGGACAATGCTTTCACCACCGGTCAGTGCCCTGAAAAAATTGGAAAATCCCATGCCATGAATGAATCCAAAAAAGAGGGCCAGGAAATAGTTGGAATGCAGCCGTACCTTTTCGGACTGCTCTGGCCTGGTGGTCACATTATGAATGGCGGTCAAGAAAATAGTAATGGGTATCGCAGTTTCGACCAGCTGCTGAGGGATGCTGATAACCTGAAAAGCGGACAATGCCAGGGTTATCGAATGACCTATCGTGAAGGCGGTGATCAGAACCAATATTTTCTTCCAGGATCTCCAGGAGTAAAAGGCGCATAGGGTAATCACAAAAAGCATGTGGTCATAGCCGGCAAAGTCAGCAATATGCTCAAAGCCAAGCCGCAAATACACCATGAATTGATCCATATCAGGCAGTAATTATTTAGCTTAGTTCCCCGGTAAGAGAGGAAAAAGCCGTGAAATATAGTCATTTTATCCTTTTATTTTGGACGCTGCAGACAGGTTCAACCCTATGGGCCCAATGGCGGGTGGCGCATACCGGACCTGAGGGTTTGATTGAGACCATGGTGGTCGAAACACCCCTGCCGGAGATACCACGGGCATCGCAGCGATCAGCTCCCGAAATCCGCCTCAGGGAGGGTTACCCTTTGATCTTTGCTGCCGATCCGTTGTATAAAAATTTCCGGAATGTCACGCTGGCCGATCTCGATGATGACGGAGCCGATGAAATCATCTTTGGGGTGGCCAACCGGTTTTTTGTGTACAGGAAGGACACCTTATGGTGGTCACATACCTTACAGGGACTGGGCCGGTTTCCGGCAGCGGTCGATGATCTTGAAAACGACGGGATCAAGGATATTGTGTTTTTGACAGGATTTAATGATGATGAAGGACAGGTGTATGCCTTTAATGCGCGGGGAGTCCTTAAACCGGGTTGGCCCCGGAGTTACGGGGGACGTTGGATGATATCATCCCCTGCACTCTACGACGTAGATGAGGATGGCCGGCTGGAAATTGCCTGCAGCGACCTGGAAAACGGACTTGGATCGGTGCATCTCATTCGTTCCGACGGTACACCGTACAGCAACGACTGGCCGGTAACCCTTCCCAATGTTCCGGCGGTGACCCCTTCCCTGGCTGACCTCGACCAGGATGGTAAAACCGACCTCGTGATTTGTTCCACAAGGGAGATCTATGCTTTTGATTTAGAAGGCAGGGTAAAACCGGGCTGGCCTTTCAATAACCAACAGACAAAATTCAGCTTTCAGTCACCCCTGCTGGCCGATCTGGAGTCTGACGGAAAATGGGAAATCATTACTGAAGGACACGGCGACCTACCCCTTTATCTGATCCTGAACTTCCAGGGCGGTGACCGGACTGGTTGGCCCAGGGCTGTACCCGAGCGCCAATGGACTTACCACACGCCAACCATCATCGACTACCAGGGGGCTCCATTGATCCTTACCGGCCGTCCCATCCTGAATTCCAGCGCAAAACCTATGCTGTTTGCCTGGCGGGAAGATGGAAGTCTTCTGGATGGATTTCCTATTGTCAAGAGTGGAGGCCTGGAAGGACTGATCACCGTAGCGGATATTGATGACGATACCGAACCCGACATCATCTTTCCTTCAAACCTCATCGATTCGACGGGGCATGGTTTTATCCACGCTTACGAACTGGATGGCAGTGGAGAGGTGCCGGGATTTCCGATACGGCCTTATGGCTGGACCTATCTCAATGGAGCAACCATCGGTGATGTCGATGGCAATGGACTCCTGGATCTTGCTGTACTTACCTACACAGAAAACCCAGGTAGCCAGCGCGATTCCGGCATGTTGTATGTTTATGAGATCAACACTCCGGCAGACCCGGAAAGGATCTTCTGGAGTACCTATAAAGGAAGCAATACCCGTAATGGCAGGGTTGAAAGCAAGGAAGTGACTTCATCCGGCACTTGGACCATTCCAGATATTCAGTTTTTTCCAAATCCGGTTAAAACCAACCTGTATTTGAAGATTGCTGATGGAATCCGTTGCGAAGCTGATTTATATAATCTGCAGGGTGTTGGCATAAGCCATTATTCCGTACTGGAAAATGACCAGCAGATTTCAATGGATTTCCTCGCCCCGGGCATCTATTTTCTGAAAATAATCTACGATAAAAATAGAGGACAAGAGATTGTCCGATTAATTAAACATTAGACAAACCCGTCCGCTAATCAACCACCGGATCAATACCATCACGATTCAGGATTAACCAAAAGATTTGAGCAGAGTCACGTACATGACTTGATCTTCAACTAAAAATATATTTAAGTAAAAAAATATATTCTAAAAAAAAATCGCCCCCCGCGTGTGGGAAGCGACTAAACACACTCAAAACTGTTGATTCTTTGGAAAAAGGGGGACCCACCTTGGAGAAAAGTGGGCCCCTCAAATTAAACACTCAAATCCGTAGTATAAATAGAAAAGTTAAATCCTGAATTATTAAAAACCGTGGTAATCTTCGTCAACTCCCAGGAGAATGACTTCTTGCTTTTCAGCATCAAATTTCTTAGCACCTTCAACCTTGGTAACCGTCGCGGAAGAAAAACCTCCCAGTGTAATCAATATCGAAAATAATATGTGTAACATCTGATTTACTTTGTAACTTTACGCTAAGTTAAGTCATCAAATGTTTGCTGAATAGGACAGTTTTTGCTAAATTGTACCTATCAGTTTAGAGCTTTTTTCACCGATTTTTTCAATTAAATACCTGTAAATCAAGCATTTAAATGGCCAGAAATGACTTGCGCACTTTGAAGGAATTGGCCCAGGTTGTGACCCGCAACAAGGTAAAATCCGTGGATATTCTTTCAAAAAAAGGGCCAGAAACCAAAATATACGATTTTTATGAGCGGCTTCTCGATGACTCCTTTTCGAGTGATGCAGAAGCAGCTGCCTATTTCTACCAGGATGATAGTCACCATCCTCAGTACCGAAAACTTAAAAACAAATTAAAGGAAAAATTAATAAATACTTCCTTTTTTATTGACACCAACAATCCCAAGTTTAACACGCATCAGGCTGCCTTCTATACCTGCCAAAAGAATCTGATGGCAGTCCGGACCTTACTGGGAAGGTACGCCAGAACACCAGCCATCGAAATTGCCCTTGATACGCTTAAAAAATCCATCAAATTTGAATTTTCCGATGTATCCTTTGAATTATCAAAGCTCTTGAGAGCCCACTTTGCGATCCACGAACAAAACCGCACCCTGTATGATAAATATGCCAACCTGGCAAGGTACTACCATAATCTGACGATGGCAGAAGATCTTGCCGCCGAAAGATATGACCACATTTGTATCGTGATGAAAAATATGAATAATCACGATGAAATTGTAGAACTATGTGAGAAATATGAAAAGGAACTTAGCCCAAACCTCGAACAATACGATAGTTACCGGCTCCACCTGCTCTATTATTTTATCGCCCTGAAGAGACTGGATCTCCGGAATGACCCGGACACGATGATTCGGCTTTGCGATAAAGCCATCCATTTTTTTTCTTCAAAAGGGTTCGTTTCTTCCCAGTTTATTGGTGCTTTCTACTATAATAAACTCATGGCTTTAATCCAAAAAAAGGATTTTGTGCAAGGAAATCTGCTGGCCCAAAAATGTTCCGGCATTTTTGAGGAAAACTCCATTCGATGGTATAACGCTCAGGGATATTGCCTGATTTTTGCGTTATATAGCGGCAACTATTCCAAAGCTTTCAGGATCAGGGAAAAAGTCGTCAACTCCAGGAGTTTCCAGCATCAGTTTCAAAATCGGGAAGAAACCTGGCGTCTCTATGATGCCTACCTTCACTACCTTTACCTCTGTGGTAAACTCAACCTGCCAAAGAATGCATTTACCTCCTCCTTCAGAATCCAGAAATTTATCAATGAGGTGCCGGTGCACTCGATGGATAAGAGCAGATATAATATTCCCATTCTTATCATCCAGATCCTCATCCAGATCCAACAACGGAAATTCGATCAGCTGACCGACAAAATCGAAGCCATTGAAAAATATACGAGCCGTTACCTGCGGAAGGACAATAATTACCGGTCGAATTGTTTTATAAAAATGCTTCTGCAGATTCCAAAACAGCATTTCCACCGGGTCGCAGTGGAACGCCATACAAAATCGCTTCTGGGAAAACTCAAGGCCATGCCGCTGGAAAAAGCCCAGCAACCTTTTGAGATTGAGATCATCCCTTATGAGCAGCTTTGGGAAATGGCACTGGATTCATTGGGATAATATCCGTTAAATTATGTTTCGGGATTTCGGGATTGTACCAGTATGGGCATAATTCAATGAGAAACCCTTTTAGTTCTTAAATCGAAAAAATCAACGCTGCAAAATTCCATTTCTCTTCCTATCTCATATGGGTATAATTTCCCATCGATCGTCAAAAGAAGAGTTCTTCATATCATCCAGCGATTCCTTCAGAATTGCTCCGGCCAGGCAAAACCTTTCCAACAATTACAGTCCGGCATTTTGCTTAACTTAAGCCACTCAACATCCAGCGAAGGCCATGAAGTATTCCGAATTCTTGTTATTTACTACTGCGATTGCTTTTATGACATTATCCTACGGACAAAATATTCCCTATCAGACCCCACCCAAAAACATCGTCGATCTGGTCGATGCAGCCAATACTCCGGCCGTGAGTCTGAGTCCGGATAAGCAAACACTGTTGTTTATTGAAGAACCCAACCTTCCTTCGATCGAAGAAGTGGCTGAAGAAGAGTTACGCATTGGAGGACTCAGGATCAACCCGCGCACCAATGGCAGCAGCCGTTCAAGATCCTATATAAGTCTTGCATTGAAGACTCTTGGATCGGATCAGGAACAAAAGATTGCCGGTCTGCCGTCCAACCCCCGGTTGGAAAATATTCATTGGTCTCCCGATGGCCAATCGATCGCCTGTACTCACACTACGGCAACGGGTATCGAACTGTGGTTGATTGATGTGGGAACCCACACCGCCCGCCGGCTCGCCGGAGAAATCATCAACGATGCCGTCACCGGCAATCCTTTTCTTTGGTTTGGCGATGGGAAAAAACTCCTCATCAAACAGATTCCTCCTGACCGGGGTGAGACCCCGCAGGCCCCAAATGTCCCTGCCGGACCGGTTATCCAGGAAAACAGCACCGGTGCCGCACCAGTGCGCACTTATCAGGATTTGCTGAAAAATCCATACGATGAGGCTCTCTTTGAACACTATACCTATAGCACTCTGGCCATCGTCGATATTGCCACTGGTCAACTGTCCACCCTGCCAGTTGAAGGCATCATCACCGACATGAGTGTAAGTCCGGACGGCGCCTACCTCCTGGTCGAAAGGGTAAAAAAACCCTACTCCTATATTGTACCCTACTACCGTTTTGCCCGGGAAGTGACCATTTTTGATCAAAACGGCAGACATATCCGTCAGGTAGCTGACTTGCCAGCGGCCGAAAACATCCCCAAAGGCTTTAATGCCGTGCCCACAGGACCACGATCCTTTGGCTGGCGAAATGATCAACCTGCCACACTCTATTGGGTCGAGGCCCAGGACGAGGGTGATCCAAAAAATGAAGTGGATGTCAGAGACCGCCTTTTCATGCTGGAATCTCCTTTTACCGGTACTCCCCATCCTTCCATTGAATTCAGGCTCCGGTTTCGCAGTATCACCTGGGGCGATGACGATCTGGCCCTAAGCAGTGAATTTTGGTGGAGTACCCGCCGGGAGATTGTCAGTGCCTGGTCACCCGGTCGCCCTGGTGGTGACAAGCGGATTCTTTTTGACCGGTCATTCGAAGACCGGTATACGGATCCCGGGCATTTCCACACCCATCTCAACCGATACGGCCGTAGCGCACTGATGAAAAGTGAGGATGGTCACCTCTTCCTGTTGGGAATTGGTGCCTCGCCCGAAGGCAACCGGCCATTTATCGACCGTTACGATCCGGTAACACAGGAGACCCAACGACTCTGGAGATCGGAAGCCCCGTATTACGAGATTCCGGTATCCATCCTCGATCCGGAAAAAAGTTTGGTGATCACCCGGCGGGAATCGGTCAACGACCCTCCAAATTATTTCATGCGAAACCTGCAAACGGGCGAGGTAGAGGCCATTACCCATTTTCCCAATCCCTATGAGATGATGGCTGGTGTCTCCAAAGAACTGATCAGGTACCAGCGAAAGGATAGTATCGAACTCACCGGGACACTCTATCTACCCTCCGGTTATGACGTGGATAGAGACGGTCCGCTACCGGTATTGATGTGGGCTTATCCCCGTGAATATAAAAGTGCCGACGCTGCCAGTCAGGTTCAGAATTCCCCTTACGAGTTTCTCCGCATCTCCTATGGATCACCCTTGTTTTGGGTCACGCGTGGTTATGCGGTCTTCGACAATTTTGCGATGCCAATCATTGGCGAGGGTGATCAGGAACCCAATGAAACGTTTGTCGGTCAGCTGGTAGCCGGGGCCGAAGCGGCCATTGAAAAGATCGTCTCCCTCGGAGTAGCTGACCGAAACCGGATCGGTGTAGGAGGACATTCCTACGGAGCTTTTATGACGGCCAACCTCCTTGCTCACAGTGATCTGTTTGCTGCCGGAATCGCCCGGAGCGGGGCCTACAACCGCACCCTGACTCCTTTTGGTTTTCAGTCGGAAGAGCGCACCTATTGGGAAGCTCCAGATATTTATAACACTATGTCTCCTTTTATGCATGCCGACCGGATTAAAGAACCGCTCCTATTGATCCACGGAGAAGCGGATAACAATTCAGGTACCTTCCCTATGCAAAGCGAACGCTTTTATGCCGCCCTGAAGGGCCATGGAGCCACAACCCGGCTGGTCATGCTGCCCAACGAAAGTCACGGCTACCGGGCCCGGGAATCCATCCTGCATATGCTGTGGGAAATGGATCAGTGGCTGGAAAAATATGTGAAAAAAGTGGAGCAGCCGGCGGAGGTTAAAGTCACTACTCCCTGAGCTAATGAAAGGTCTTTCGGGCTCCGGCCGGCAGTTCCCATCCCGGATCATCGTCTATTCCATCGAAAGGGAATGGCCATTCGTCGTAAGTATTCGTCATTTTACTCAGGTCAGAAACTCAATCACTACGCGATCCGTTTAGATTAGCGAAACATTTTGTTCAATCACCATTAAAAACTGAATAATGAAAAAAATCCTGTTGGCCCCGGTTGTTTTATGCTTCTCTTTAGTTTTGGTAAACCTCAATGCCCAGACTGTTGATGAAATTCTGTCGAGGTATTTTAAAAATACCGGTGGTCTAAAAGCCTGGAAAACCCTCCATTCCATGAAAATGACAGGTATTTCAGATGTGCAGGGTATGGAGTTTCCCATCACCATTTACTCCAAACGGCCAAATTATGAAAAGCTGGAAGTCCAGGTCCAGGGGATGGAGATTGTCGAAGCCTATGACGGAACCACCGCCTGGACGATCAACCCCTTTCAGGGCATCACCAGCGCCACCAAAACGGGGGAAGAAATGACCCGGGAGGCCGCCAAAAAGTCTTTTGAGGATGAACTTCTCAATTACGCCTCAAAAGGCCATAAAGTCGAAAAACTGGATGATCAGGATATTGAAGGTACTCCGGCCTTTCAGCTGAAGCTGATCCGGAAAAGTGGAGACGAACAGATCTATTTTTTTGACCAGCAGGAATATCTCCCTCTGATGATCCGAAGTGTCCCCAAAGCCGGTCCGATGCAAAATCAGACGATTGAAACCTACCTGAGTGATTATCGGAGGGTTGAAGATCTCCTGATGGCACATTCCATCAAACAAAAAGCAAACGGCCAGGTTTTTATGCAGGCCCGAATTCAATCGGTCGAACTGAATCCGGAGATCACCGACGACATCTTTGCTTTTCCGGTTGCTGCCCAAAATCAGACACCTGCCAATCTGACCCAGGAAGCTCCGAAAAAGAAAGCTATCAAACCTGAAAGAAGGATGATGGAAGATCAGCCCAAAGTCATGGAAAAAAAGAAACAAGAAGACCCGGGAAAGCATTGATCCTTCGGCAAGCTCAGGAATCCACTTCGGCAAGCTCAGGAATCCACTTCGGCAAGCTCAGGAATCCACTTCGGCAGGCTGAGCTGGCCGGGTTCTTAGCCCCCACCCCATCGGCTAGGCTTTTGAATTTTCATCTCTGCCAAGTTGCAAATTTGATTGTTAGCAGTTTTTCATTGGCTTCATGAAAACTGCCCCAACGCCAAGGTCAGAGCCATATGATTTTCAGGGGATTCAACGGTATTTTCCGTTGATGGAAAGTACCCCGGTGGAAGCTCATTGCTTTTATTTATTTTAGGGCATCATGAACAAGTTTTGGGCGATTGTTCCGGTGATTGTTCTCGGGTGCCGGTTTTCCGATGTTTCCTCAGTCAAGCCAGCTATGCGGCATCTCTCTTCAATTGAGCGAAGCTGGCAGTCCTATCCGGATCGCCTGCAGTCGCTCATGGAGGCAATCGACCGAAAAAATCCCGGTCTCCGGTCTTTTGATATACAGCTTACGCAGGGTGATACCATTGGAGCTTTTCAAGCTTTACTCGACTTTTACCGGCATGCGGGACGGCAGTGGGTGATATCCACCCTGGAGGAAATGCCGGTGGAAGATGCGGACCGGCTGGTCTCGCTGCTGTCGGTTGATTCCATTCAACTTCCGGAAGGAACCGGCAAGATCCCGGTCAACGACCAGGGAGGCTGGCTGTGGAATTACACCGGTCCGTCGGGTGATGATGAATTTGGGTATGGATTGAACGGTCATCGGTATCTGTCCGCTTTGTGATTTGGAAAAATTATAGAAGACGACGACAAGCCGGTTTCTGTTTTTGACCGGATCATCAAAGACTGGATTGTGCAACACCCGTTGCCACCAGATGGAGATTCCATTTACCTGGTTCTGGATACCAACATCCGTCTGGACTGGCGGGATATCGGCGAAGTGGAATGGAGGACGCTGGAAACCGGCAACCGGCTTGGGGCATCGTGGTGTGCCCTCTTTTATGCCTTTCAGCAATCAGAAGCATTTAGCCCGGCTGCCCGGCTGCTGATGTTGTCTTCGATTTTGGATCAGGCGAGGTATTTGCGCCGCTACCACAAGTCAAAGCATAACTGGACCACCATGGAAATGAATGGCCTTGCCCTGGCAGGGCTTGCTTTCCCGGAATTTAAAGAATCTGTCGACTGGGCTGACTATGCCCTCCGGGTCATGATGCAGGAAATCAATCGCCAGGTCTACCCCGACGGACTTCAGACGGAGTTATCGACCAAAACCCAGTGGGTAGCCCTTCACCGTTTTGAGTCGGTGGCCGAAAATTTTGAAAAAGCAGGCAGACCCCTCACTGAGCAGTATCTCAACCGGGTCGAAGATATGTATCATTACCTTGCCTATTGCATGCGGCCCGATGGGCATCAACCACTCAACAACGATGCTGACCGGGAAGATCTCCGGAGCCGGGTATTACGGGGAGCCGAAAAGTTCGGGCGTCCGGACTGGCAATGGATCGCCACCAACGGCCGGGAAGGTACCAGGCCGGGTGAAGGCCCATCGATAGTCTTCCCCTGGGGTGGCATCTGCATCATGCGTAATGGGTGGGACCGGCAAGCACATTGGGCCTTTTTCGATGCCGGACCTTATGGTACGGGGCACCAGCACCGGGACATGCTGCACCTTTCGGTTTCGGCATTTGGCAAAGACCTGCTGGTCGATGGTGGGCGTTATACCCATCAGGATTATTTCAGTTTTGATCCAACGATCTGGCGGGGATATTTCCGAAGCTCCTTCTCACACAATGTGATCCTCATCGATGGTCACGGTCAAAAAGAGGGTCCCCTGCGGACAGACACACCTTTACAGGAAAACGTCCATTACCGGCTGGATAAATCTTACGATTACATTGCCGGAAAATTTATCCAGGGTTTTGAAAATGTGGAAGGTGATATCGAGCACTGGCGTTCGGTATTGTATCTCCGGGATTTCTGTTGGATTGTCCTCGACCAGATCATCACTGACCAGCCCCGCCAAATCCAGGCTCTTTGGCACTTTGCTCCCTCATGCAGTGTCGGATGGAAAGACAATGAGGTGATGTCGACGGATCGGGGTCAACCCAATTTGGGCATCAAACCCCTGGGAAACCTAAGCTGGAAGACGGAACTGATTTCCGGGCAGGAGAAACCGTTCATCCAGGGCTGGTACAGCCCCAATTATGGGCAAAAAACTCCATCGCCAACAGCGATCTATACGGCCGATATCGAACAGACTGCCGTTTTTGCCTGGATCCTGCATCCCACCCGGGGAGAACCTATATCCTTCGAGGCCAGCCTTGAGCAAACACACGGTGCCGTTCAACTGGATCTGAATATTCCAGGCGAAAAGCCGGTAAAAATCCGACTGCCGTTGAATCAGTCTCCACGGGAAGTTTTTGTCGACTTTTAATCGGGCAGTGCCAACCATTCCAGGAAATCAAACCGGCTATCGGATGATATTTCTTATTTTCCAGCCCTTTAAAAATTCAATGTTTGTATTAATGTTGTTAATCTATGTCAAGTCGGAAATACCTCTTTCTGCTGCTGATCATTTTAGCGGGTTGTACCGGTAGCACTCCTGAAATCAAGAATGAACAGATCCATTCTGTCGAAACCTCGCCCAGGGAAGCTGAAGGCCAACAACCGGCTTTCCCCGGACAGACCAGGATCAACGCCATTAGAACGCAATCAGTGTTCCGGGTCGACACAGTGGCCTCCGGTCTGGATCGTCCCTGGGGACTCGACTTTCTGCCGGATGGCCGGATGATCGTCACCGAAAAGCCGGGACGAATCCGGATTATCGATCGAAGCGGCGCCATCGGTGACAGCATCCTGGGCGTTTTGCCGGTACACTTTCAGCAGGATGGCGGTTTAATGGACATTGCCGTAGCTCCGGATTTTTCGGAAAGCCGCGAACTATTTTGGGCGTATTCCGAGAGGCGAGATACCGGTTATGTGCCGGCTCTGGCCCGCGGAGAACTTTCAGCCGATGAGCGCAATTTGGAAAATGTAACGGTCATCTACCGGGCCGGACCGGCCATTGGCAGTGTGATGCATTATGGTACCAAGTTACTTTTCGATTCCACTGGCCACCTCCTGGTTTCTTTGGGAGAGCGCTTCGAACCCAGGGTCCGGACCAGGGCCCAGGAACTCAATTCAGCTTTTGGAAAGATCATCCGGATTGACCGTACCGGAGCGGCAGCTCCCGGCAATCCATTCAGCAACAGCACGGATGCCCTGCCGGAAGTCTGGGCATATGGTTTTCGGGACCCACAGGGACTGGCTTTTCATCCGGAAACCGGCGAACTCTGGCTGAGTGACCACGGACCGCGGGCGGGCGACGAGATCAATCAGGTAATAGCCGGTAAAAACTACGGCTGGCCGGTCATTTCCTATGGCCTGGAATATAGCCGTGAACCGGTCAACGGAGGTCTTACCCAGGCGGAAAATATGGAACAACCGCGATATTACTGGGACCCGGCGGTAGCCCCGGCCGGTATCTGTATTTATTCCGGGAAACAGATTCCGGAATGGAAAAACAACCTCTTCGTGGCCTGCCTCCGGGGCAAGCATTTAATCAGGTTGACCCTTGATGGCCACACGATAACCGGCGAAGAGCGCCTGCTGGCCGATTGGGGACAGCGCTTACGAGGGGTGTGCGAAGGTCCGGATGGAGCGTTGTACCTCTGGACGGATGAAGCAGAAGGATGTATTGTACGGATGATACCCGGATAAAGCCAAATTCAGTTTCCACTGATTTTATCCCGGAAGTAATTCCAGAGAACCTCATCCGGAAAGGGAGCTTCCAACCTGATTTGTTCGCCACTCACCGGGTGGCGAATGATCAGCCTGGTGGCATGCAAATGAATACTCCGGTCTTTATTGGCCCTCCGGGCACCGTATTTCACATCCCCTTTGACCGGAAAACCGGCTGCTGCCAACTGTGCCCTGATCTGATGGGACCTTCCGGTATGGAGCTCCACTTCCAGCAGGTGATAGGTATCACTACTCACCAGATAGCGGTAGTTCAACCGGCATTCTTTGGCTCCGGTTTCGGTTTCCGGGACGACAACGCTTTTATTGGTACCCGGACGGTGGAGGAGATAATGGATCAGTTCACCTTCCGGTGGATTTGGGAGGGGTGTTACGATTGCGTGATAGATCCGGGTGACCAATCCAACTGCAAACTGTTGACTAAGGCTGGCCGCTGCCCGTTCATTGCGGGCAAACAAGACCAACCCGCTGACCGGCTGATCGATCCGGTGTACGAGGAAGAGTGATCTTCTGGCATAGGCATTGACCATCTGCCGGAAATCGGGACCGTTTTTTGACTGAACGGCTATTCCAGCCGGTTTATTAAAGGCAATGAATTGGTTGGTCTTATAACATACGAGTGAACCGATATCCAGGTCACTCATTACTCTTTCACTTCCTCGTAATCGGCATAGACGTCGTCTTCCACCTCAGGAGTATCTCCAGGAGATGTCAAACGGGGTTTGGTCAGTAATCGGAAAGCCAGGTAACCAGCGATGAGAAGTATGAGAATCTTAATCATAATTTCCGTTAAACAACGGAAAACTACAATATGTTCAGCCGGGATGCAATTAATTTAAGGCCAGGCAGTTAATTATTTAGCAAAAAAATCTGCTTTCCGGCAGTCTCTATAAAAAGGCCGACTTGCCGGTTTTAAAAAAATCAGGAATAACGTATTGTAGAAAATAATGATAGGTGATAAAGGCGTGGTGCCATTAATTGTTAAATTTGCCGTCATTACAACGAACGATCATGATGAAGTATAGTTTACGTAACCTCTCAAGCGCCGGCGGCTGGTTGGTGTTTTTAATCAGCTTTATCGTCTATTTTTTTTCGGCGGAAAGGACCGGCAGCCTTTGGGATTGCGGTGAGTTTATTCTCGGTGCTTACAAACTACAGGTGGTGCACCCACCGGGGGCTCCCTTGTTTCTCCTGATCGGCCGGCTTTTCGCATGGGTAGCCGACATCGCTTCGACCGATCCTGCGAAAATCGCTTTTGCCGTCAACCTGATGAGTGGTATCAGTTCGGCAGGAGCTGCACTGCTGGTGGCCTGGACAACGATGATCTTTTCGAAACTGGCGCTGACCGGCCGGGATGTTGAAGAGCCTGCCGGTGACCAAAAGCTGTTGATTGTGGCCAGCGGTATCGTTGCCGGACTGGCTACCGCATTCTCGTCATCCATCTGGTTTTCAGCAGTTGAAGGTGAGGTATATGCCTTGTCGACCTTCTTTACCGCCCTGACTCTCTGGGCCACTGCCAAATGGTACAGTCTGCCCGACGAACCCCAGACCGACCGCTGGTTGATCTTTGCATTTTATTCTGCCGGTCTGAGCATCGGGGTCCACCTGCTCAGTATTCTGACCTTTCCGGCGATCGGGCTTTTCTATTACTTTAAAAAATACAAGCAACATACTTTACTGGGTATGCTGGCAGCAGCCGGTGCCGGGGTAGTGCTGTTAGGCATTATCCAGGTCTTTATCATAACCGGAATTCCCAAATTGTGGGCAGGCCTCGAATTATTGACCGTCAATGGTCTGGGACTACCATTCCACAGTGGTCTGATCCCATTGTTTCTGATCATTGGAGGTTTGGTGTATGCCGGATTCCGGTATGCTCATCGCCAGCAAAACCCCACTTTTCAAAATCTGATGGTCGCTCTCAGTCTGATCATGATCAGTTATTCGGTCATCGGAATTGTAATAATACGGGCCAATGCCGGTCCGCCGATCAATATGAATGCGCCTACCGATGCGCACCGGCTCCTGCCCTATCTTAACCGCGAACAATACGGTGAGCGACCGCTTCTAAAGGGCCCTTACTTCGATGCTCAGGCCGTCAGTACCACCGTCAAAGATAAATATGGCCGCGTGGGGGATCGCTACGAAATCGTCGACTACAAAGTCACCCCAGAATACCGGGCTACCGATGAGATGCTCTTTCCCCGAATGGGGCACAACGACGAACAGCGGCAACAGTTATACCGGCTGTGGATCGGTAAGAGTTCCGGTAAACCTACCATGGGCGATAACATCGAGTTCTTCTGGAAGTACCAGATAAAATGGATGTACTGGCGCTACTTCATGTGGAATTTTGCCGGCCGGCAGAATGGCGAGCAGGGATTCTTCAGCTGGGATCTGAAGCGGGGCAACTGGGCCACCGGCCTTCCCGGGGTAGACGATATTTTGCTTTATAATCAAGGTGAATTGCCAGACACCATGAAGAACGATAAAGCCAGGAACAGCTATTTCCTGTTGCCCTTTATTTTTGGTCTGATGGGGCTCTACTTCCAATGGAAAAACCGCCAAAAAGACACGATTGGCCTCCTGGCGCTCTTTCTGATTACCGGTATTGGTATCATTATCTATTCCAATCAACCGCCCAATGAACCCCGGGAAAGAGACTATGTGCTGGTTGGTTCCTTTTTTACCTTCTGTATCTGGATCGGAATGGGTGTGATTGCCCTGCACCAACTGCTGATGCGCATTCCAATGGGCAATGCCCGGACGGCCGTCGCTTTTGCCGTGGTGCTTACAGCACCGGTGGTGATGGGCTTTCAAAATTTTGACGACCACAGCCGCCGCCGTCTTACCGGAGCAAGGGATTATGCCAGTAATTTCCTGGAGAGTTGTGATCCCAATGCCATCATCTTTACCTATGGCGACAACGATACCTATCCATTATGGTATGCCCAGGAGGTGGAAGGCATCCGCACCGATGTACGGGTGGTCAACCTGAGTCTGATTGCCGTCGACTGGTATATCAACTCCACCCGCAGAAAGGTAAACGATTCACCGGCGGTCAAATTTTCGCTGACGGAGGACGCATACCGCGGATCAAACCGCAACATTCTCTACTTCCCACCCAATGGTGATACCCGGCCGCGATCGATGGCCGCCGCCCTGCAGTTTATGGGCGAATACCATCCGCTGGCCAGCAGCGGTGGAAGGGAGTTTCAGAGCTATCTTCCGTCTAAAAACCTGCTCATTGAAATCGACAAGAGCCGGGCGATTCAATCCGGTTGGGTATCGGCTGATGAAGCCGACCGTATCGAGTCACAGATTCCGGTGAACATCGCCAGTGGCAATCTGACCAAGGATGAGCTGGCTGTACTCGACATTCTCTACAATAATATGTACGACCGTCCGATTTATTTCAGCGTAACCACCCGGGACAGCAAGCTGATGGGACTGGGAGACTATATGCGTCTGGAGGGTCTGGGTCTTCGATTTGTTCCGATCAAAACACCCGGTCAAAAAGGCCAGTTTGGGATCCATGGAAACGGCGATATCGACGCAGACAAGATTTATGAGCGGGTCATGAATACATTCAGATGGGGCGGATTTGACAAATACGACCAGTTTGTCACCAGCAGTTTCCTGCCCAGTTATTATGCGCACAAGACATTGATAGAAAGGGCAGCCTATACCTTCCTGGCCAGGGGTGAGAATCAGAAAGCGATCGATCTGGCCGACAAGTACTTTGAGGCCTTCCCCCATATGAACTTCCCCTATGATGCCCGAATCCTCAATCTTCTGAGGATTTACGAGCAGGCAGGAGCCTATGGTCAGGCCAAAAAACACATTGAAATTTTAGCCGACGAAACCGAAGAATACCTGGAGTTTTATCAGAGCCTGTCACGCGAAGATTTCAACAAAGGCTTCGCGGAAGATCAGCGCACAGCTCTCCAGGTGGTCAGCGAGCTGGAGAGACTGGCCACCTCAAACGGTGATAATGAGTATCTTAATGAGCTAAAAACCCGATTTGACGTTTATAAAGTATCAGGAGTAACGGGATAGATTATGAAAATAGCGATAGGATGCGATCATGCCGGATTTCCGTACAAAGATGCCATCCGGCAATTGCTGGAAAGCCAGGGCCATCAGGTCACTGATTTTGGTACCGATTCCACCGATTCGGTCGACTATCCGGATTTTGTTCATCCGGTTGCCCAGGCGATTGAAGACCAGAAAGCAACACATGGCGTATTGATTTGCGGCAGTGGAAACGGAGTCGCGATTACCGCCAATAAGCATCAGAAAATCCGGGCTGCAGTGTGCTGGAACACCGATCTGGCTACACTTGCCAGACAACACAACGATGCCAATGTGGTGTGTCTTCCTGCCCGTTTTGTCAGCAAGAAAACGGCACTTGATATTGTCAATGCTTTTATGACCGCTGAATTTGAAGGAGGCCGGCATGCCAGAAGGGTAAGTAAAATCAGTGTATGTTAAAATATGGCTGGATCAGCCTGCTCTGCTTTGGATTTTTCGTGGCTGGTGGCCAGATGGCGTTGGAGGCAGACCCTTTTGCCGCCGCCTTTTTCTCGCGAAACATCACCCAGGCTGAACTGAAGGAACAACTCACCCGGTTGGCCTCCAGGGACTTTGAAGGCCGGGAGACAGGCTCCCCAGGTCAGGATAAAGCCGCTACCTATCTTCAGAACCGCCTGGTGGAAATGGGTGTGGAAAGGGTCCCGGGTATGCGCAACTACTTCCAGGATGTACCACTCAGTTATGTGCATTGGGAGGATCTTGGGATCACGATCAACGGTCACGCCTATACCCATCTGAGGGATTTTGTTTGCCTGCAGGAGGAAAACCAGAACCTTCCCCTGCTCCAGGTTAAAGATGTAGTCTTTATGGGCTACGGCATCGATGATCCGAAATACAGCGACTATAAAAGCCGGAACAGCCGTGGCCGGACCATCATGATCTACAAGGGTGAACCATTGAATGAAGACAGCATTTCCTTCATCACCGGAACCAAAGAATTGTCTCCCTGGGCCAGCGATTTGACACTAAAACTAAAGACAGCGGCCGAACATAAGGTTCGGGTGGTATTAGTCGTAGATCCCGACATCCGGCAAACCGTCAGTTTCAACCGGGCAAAACTAACCGGCCAGAAACTGCAAATCGGTCAGATCGCCACTCCCAGTGGTCCCAATACAATTTACATATCACCCGATATGGCTAAAAAAATCATTGGTGACCGGGAGGATCTCTTCGTAAAAAGCCGGACCAGACAAGCACAGGCCGGTAGTGCCCGACCGGTACACCTTCCGGTCGATCTGACCATCCGCCAACACATCACCCGCAACATCCTGTACAGCAAAAATATTGCCGGTGTCATTCCGGGTACCGATCCGGTGTTGAAAGATGAATACGTGGTCATCTCTGCACATTACGATCATCTGGGGAAAAAAGGAAACTCGATATTCTACGGAGCCGACGACAATGGTTCGGGCACTGCCGCAGTGCTGGAAATCATGGAGACCCTGATGGAAGCTAAAGCCCAGGGGCTGGGTCCCGGCAGAAGTGTGCTTTGTATCTTCTTCACGGCCGAAGAAAAGGGTCTGCTGGGGTCACAGTTTTACTCCCAAAACCCGATCATCCCGCTGCATCAGACGACCGTCAACGTCAACATCGACATGATTGGCCGCATCGACGAAAAGCACCGGCACAATGAGCAATATGTATATGTGATCGGATCAAACCGGCTGAGTACCGACCTGCACAAAATCAATGAAAGCATCAACGATACCTACAGCCACCTCGAACTTGATTATACCTACAACGCCAAAAACGATCCAAACCGGTTTTATTACCGCTCCGATCATTACAACTTCGCCAAACACGGAGTACCGGCCATCTTCTTTTTTAGCGGCGTCCATGAAGACTACCATCAGCCTACCGATACCGTCGATAAGATCTTATTTGACAAGTACGAACAAGTCACCCGGCATATCTTTCACCTCATCTGGGAACTGGCTAACCGGCAGGAAAGGATCAGGGTGGATGTGGCGGATGATACCATCTACCACCGGTAAACTCACCTGGCCGATTCAATCCTCAACGCTCCGATCCGCCTCGGCATCCAGACCTGCATTTCTCCGGGACCCCGGTTATTCCAGGCATAATATGGAATCGCTGTCAGCTCTTTCGGTCTGAAGACCAGGCCATCTCCTCCATCATTACCATTAATGGCTCTTCCGGATGTACGGATGACGGTCACCCCACCTAAGAGTCCGGGAATGTGCTCCGTTTCATACGTCTGAGGTCCCGGCAATAGTGTGTCAAAGACCCTTCCTGCATTGTCGATGCCTTCGAATGCATACACCAGGGGTCCGCGCTGAATTGCAACCCGGCCCCGGTTTTCTTCCACTTCTTCCCGGGCAATGACTTCGCGAACCGGCATCGGAAAGTCAATGGTCACCCGGTCATTCCGGTTCCATTGTCGCCGCAGTAAAGCGTAACCATTGTTTATTGTCCAGTCCACCGGCTGATCATTGACCCTGATCGTCACCTCCTCACTCACCGGCTTCTCAAAGCGATACAAACCTCCCGGTGTTGCCTCTTCCCCCAGCCAGCCTGGTATCCGGATGTTCAGGGTAAATTCCTGCATCTTCTCCGGATTGATAGCTACCTCCATCTTTCCACTCCAGGGGTAATTGCCTTTCAGGTCTACTTGCACCTTACCGGAAGTAAGCGGTATTTCGGTATTGCTGCTGATAAAGAGGTTGACGATCAACTCATTGCCGACATAGGCGTAGATATAGTCTCCCACCGATGCCACCAGCCGGGCAATATTGGATGGACAACAGGCTGTACCATACCAGGCCCGGCGGGCGTGCTGGCCACTGGATGCCAATGGGTTGCCGTAGAAAAAGCGGTCTCCACTCAACGAAAGTCCATCAAGGGCTCCATTGTACAGCGACCTTTCCAGGATATCCATAAACCGGGCATCACCGGTGAGCAGATTCATCCGTTTGTTCCAAAAGACCATTCCCACCGAAGCACAAGTCTCGCAATAGGCCTGTTCGTTAGGCAAATCATAATCCACCGAGAATCCTTCGTTACTTCCGGAAGACCCGATACCACCCGTGATATACAAGTTGCGGTGCACCACATCTTCCCAGATGGTCTGCATCGCCTGCAGATACCCGTCATCGCCCGTCAGGGCGGCCACATCGGCTGCACCGGTATACATATACATCGCGCGCACGGCGTGCCCGGTAATCTCCCTGGCTTCCTTCACCGGCACCGCATCCTGACAGTATCCGGGATCGTTCCAATCGTCCCAGATCTTGCCCCGGCCATATCCATGCCCCCGCTGGTCCAGAAACCAATCGGCCAGCTGCAGGTAACGATCTTCGCCGGTCACCCGGTAGAGCTTGACCAAAGCCAGCTCGATCTCCTGATGCCCTGGTACCCAATTTTTACCCGCCAGCCGGAAGTTGTGATCCATATGATCGGCCATTTTTTGAGCTACCTCCAGCAGTGTCTTCTTCCCGGTGGCGTGGTGATAGGCCACCGCGGCTTCGATCAGATGTCCGGCACAATAAGCCTCGTGTTTTTCCATATCCTGCCAGCGGCCTTCCAGACCATTGAGGGTGTAATAGGTGTTGATATAGCCATCCGGTTGCTGGGCAGCGGCGATTTTGGCAATCCAGTCATCGGCTTTGGCTTCCAGTGCCGGATCGGGAACAACCTGCAGACTGTAGGCCATCGCTTCCAGGGCCTTGTATACATCCGAGTCGTCGTAATAGATACCCTCATGATTGCCCTTGCCGGCTGCCGCCTTCTCAAAGTTGCGGATTCGCCCCGTCTGAACCTCCGTCTGGTCAATGCAGGCTGGCAGGGTGGCTGACGAGATCTTCTCCAGCCTTGGATTCCAGAAAGCATCGTCGATGACCACCTCCGAAAAATCGACCGGGACCTGCGATGTCTGGCTGAATGCCGGCAGATAAAGTCCTAAAGTCAAAACGAAAAACCTGGCGCGCATACCCTTCTTTTTTTCCTGAACCTAAACAATTTTTCATAAATAGCTACTATCGTAGTACCAGGTGAGACACTGCTTCGACCTCAGAATTCTACCCTTCGGCAGGCTCAGGGTGACCATCACAACACCCCGCTGAATCATTTTCAAAAAAGCACCCTTCGACAGGCTCAGGGTGACCGATCACCAAAGACCAACACCCAATGACCAACAACCAAAAACCCAAAGACCAACCTCAAATCTGCACCAGCTTCCATTTTCCCAGCCGGAAGACATAGATACCCATTACGGCCAGGATCGATTCGCTGATGGCCACTGCCCAAAACACTCCATTGGGTCCGATATTCCAGGTAATCCCCAAAAGATACGCCATGGGAATCTGCAGCAGCCAGAAACAGATGAAGTTGAGCCAGGTAGGGGTTTTCGTATCTCCGGCACCGTTAAACGCCTGGCTGATCACCATCCCATAAGCATAAAATACATATCCCAGACAAATGATTTTGAGACTGGCAACCCCATACTGCACCACCTCCGGGTCGGTGTGAAAGAACCGTACCAGAGGCCCGGCCATCACAAAATACAATACCGATACGCCCAGGAGAAACACCATGCTGAAAAACGCTGACCGCCACACCGAAGTCTCCGCCCGGTCGGGTTGGCCGGCACCCAGATTCTGACCGACCAGCGTGGCAGCGGCATTGGCCACTCCCCAGGCCGGCAGGAGGGCAAAGATCAGCAACCGGATGGATATCGTATATCCCGCCAGGGCATCTTCTCCAAACTCGGCAATGATCCGCATCAGAAAGATCCAGCTGGCGGAGGCAATGATATGCTGACTCATCCCCCCTATGGATACTTTCAATATTCCCCGGATCACCCCCCAGGCGATTGTCAGGTGCCGACGGGCTATATTGACAATGACTTTACCCCGCAACAGCACATACAACTGAAAAAGCACCCCAACCCCTCTCCCAATGTTGGTGGCCACTGCAGCTCCGGTGACTCCCATTTCCGGAAATGGGCCCCAGCCAAAAATAAAACAGGGATCGAGGATGATGTTCAGGATATTGGCGATCCAGAGAGCCCGCATCGCGATGGCGGCGTCACCTGCTCCCCGGAAAATGGCATTGAGCAGAAACAAAAACATGATCACGATATTGCCGCCGAAGATCAACCGGGTATACCAGATCCCCTCCCGGATCAGTTCTTCGCTGCCACCCATCAGAGTCAGAATATCCCTCGCAAAAACCACTCCTGCAATGCTGATAACCAGCGAAAAGAAAAAAGTAATAGCAATCGCCTGTACCGCAGCAATAGACGCTCTTTCATGATCACCTTCACCAATGCGGCGCGAAACCATGGCAGTGGTAGCCAGGCTTAGTCCCATCGCAATCGAATAGACCAGCGTAATCACCGACTCGGTCAATCCTATCGTCGCCACCGCATTGACGCTCACTTTCGAGACAAAAAAAACGTCAACCACGGCAAACAAAGCCTCCATGACCATTTCCAGGATCATGGGAATCGAGAGCAGCACGATAGCCCGGTTAATATTGCCGGTGGTATAGCTTTTTTCTTCCCCCAGGATCGCTTCCCAAATGATTTTCAGTATTGGTTTCATGCGAATGATTCAAAAAAGAACGAATAACAAATGCCATTGATGAACTGCTGAAAGCAGGAATTATGCTTCAGTCACACCCCGGAGAATCGGGAAAAGAAAGTTAAATTCGCATGGTTTATCATCTAAAACGGCTGCTAAGGTGGCAAATTTCCTTTGATTATTTATCTTTTTGCAGACTTATGACCATGACAAAACCGGTTTGGGGTATTGACCTTGGGGGTACCAAGGTAGAGGGAGTGGTTTTACGTGATCGGAATTCCCTGGAAGTCATCGAACGCCTCCGGGTACCCACTGAAAGCGACCAGGGTTATCCGCACATCGTGCAGCAGATCGGTCGCTGTGTCGATCTGCTGAAAGAAAGAACCGGCCTGGTGCCCGACAAACTGGGTATCGGAACGCCCGGGGTGCTCGATCCCATCCTCCAAACCATGAAAAACTGCAACACTACGGTGCTCAACGGGCAGCCTTTGAAAAAAGACCTGGAAGACCTCTTCGGGATCGAGATCAATATGGCCAACGATGCCAACTGCTTTGCCTTTGCCGAAGCCAAGCTGGGAGCCGTCAAAGAACATTTTGAAAATCCGGAGGTTGTATTTGGGGTGATCATGGGCACCGGAGTCGGAGGCGGCGTGGTGGTCAATGGAAAACTGTTGACTGGCAGGCATGGTATCGGAGGAGAATGGGGTCATACCTACCTGGATGATTCAGCCGGACCTTGTTACTGCGGTAATGTGGGTTGTGTGGAGAACCTGATCTCCGGTACCGCCCTCGAAAAGTATTATTATGAGCACTCCGGTGTGCACCGGCACCTGCCAGAGATTGTGGAAAGGCACCGGCAGGGCATCGATCAGGTGGCGACGGAGACGATGGACCGCCTGGTATACTTTTTTGGCAAGGGACTGGCCAACGTGATCGACATTATCGACCCGGCAGCCATCGTGCTGGGAGGGGGTGTCGGCAATATTGACCTCCTCTATACCGAGGGCGTGGAGATGGTGAAGAAATTTGTTTTCAATAACCGTCTGGAAACCATGTTTCTCCAGCCCAAACTGGGTGACAGTGCCGGCGTTTTCGGTGCTGCCCTCTTATAAATGACGAATATGCTGGAAACTAGAAATCTGACTTTCTCCTATACCAAAAGGGATACCCTCCGATTTCCGGACATGACGTGTAACCGGGGTGAACACTGGCTGCTTCTCGGACAGTCCGGAAGCGGGAAAACCACACTTTTACACCTGCTTGCCGGGTTGCGCAAGGCTCAGTCCGGTCAGATTATCATCGACGGACGGGATATCACCCAAATGCAGGAGGCCAGCCTCGATAAATTCCGGGGGCAGAACATCGGGATCATCTTTCAGCAATCGCATTTTGTCCGGGCGCTCACTGTCCGGGAAAACCTGCAGCTGGGCCAACAGCTGGCCGGTCTGAAAACGGATCAGCAAAGGATACATCAGATACTCGAACGGCTGGGTATCGCTCATAAAGCCCATTCCAAACCTCACCGGCTCAGTGTAGGGGAGCAACAGCGGGCCTCGATTGGCCGGGCGCTGATCAACAAACCCCGGTTGATTCTGGCTGACGAGCCAACCTCCGCCCTCGATGACGGCCATTGCGATGAGGTGGTACGCCTCCTGAAAGAGCAGGCTGCCGAAGACAACATCACCCTGCTGATTGTAACCCATGACAACCGGCTGAAAAGCGTCTTTGACAAATTTGTAAACCTCGAAAAGCAGCTGGCATGAAGACGCTGATCCTGAGTTGGAAAAACCTGATCAACCGCCCACTGGGTATGATGTTGAGTGTCATTCTTTTTGCCCTGGGGGTCGGATTGATCTCCTTACTGCTCCTGCTCAACAACCAATTGCAGGAAAAATTTGAAAAAAACCTGGCCGGCATCGACCTGGTCGTTGGCGCCAAAGGCAGTCCGTTGCAGCTGATCCTTTGCAACATGTACCATATTGATGCCCCGACCGGCAATATCAATATTGGCGATGCTGCACCGTTCCTGCGACCAGGACATCCATTGATCGAGCAGGCAGTACCGCTGTCTCTGGGTGATAACTACCGCAATTTCCGGATTGTCGGTACCAATGCCGATTTCTTAGGTCTTTATGGAGGAGAGATCGGTGAGGGCAAACTCTTTGACCGACATTTTGAGGTAACGATCGGGGCCGATGTGGCCCGGGCATTGTCGCTGAAACCCGGTGACACCTTTTACAGCGCCCATGGCTTCGACCACTCGGCCGATCTCGAACACGAATCCGACCAACCTTTCCGGGTAGTGGGCATCCTGAAACCGACCGGTGCGGTCATCGATCAACTGATCCTGACCACAACACCCACCATCTGGATGGTACACGAACATGGCTCGGCTGCCCCGGTTATGGAAGAAACAACGGACGAACACGACCACGAAGCGGATGACCACGATCATGCCGAAAGTGAAGAACCTCAGCCTCACCAAGAAGCCGGCCATGAGCACGATCATCCGGCGTATGACCAGCCCTTGCTTTCATACCCGGACAAGCAGATCACCTCGATCCTGTTGAAATTCAAAAACCGCAATTTCCAGACGCTCAACATGCAGCGCAACATCAATGAAAACACCTCCCTGCAGGCCGCTACGCCGGCTATCGAGATCAACCGGTTGTTCAGCATGATGGGCGTCGGCCTGGATACCCTGAAAATGCTGGCCTGGGTCATTGTGTTTGTATCCGGTCTGAGCATTTTCATCTCCCTGCTGAGCTCTCTCAAAGACCGGAAGTACGAGCTGGCCCTGATGCGGGTGATGGGTGCCGGCCGCCCCAAATTGTTTGCCCTGATTCTGCTGGAAGGTCTGTTGATCGCGGTCCTGGGATATGTACTGGGCATAGCGCTCAGCCACCTCTCCGTCGAATACCTGGCCACCAAAATGCAGGACGCCTACCGTTACAGCATTTCCGGGTCGGTCTTCCTGAAGGAGGAAGGCTGGCTGCTGGCAGGTTGTCTGGCCGTGGGTTTTGTTTCGGCATTGATCCCGGCCTGGCAGGCTTTCCGCACAGACATCTCGGAGACGCTGAGCGAAGGGTAGTTAAATTGTTGAATTGTTAATTGTTTAATTGTTGAACTGGGTATAGTCAGAACTTTTCCCACAGTTCATCCAAGGGGTCATGACCCCTTGGATATCCACCGAATTCGTATGGTCGAATCTAAACCTTCTGGAACAACCTCATTCAATATCATACCATCGCTCGGTACCCACACCGAAGCAACCCAGGGCACCATCGATGTTGCCCCGTACCAGGCTTGGCTGGGTGTACCCCGGAAAAAGGCTGGTGGATACGGCCCTGGTAACATAGGGTTTGACTTGTTCAATGATTGATAACTCGAATTCATACCATTCCCGGGTAAGATTGCGAAAGACCACCCGGTATCCGTCATTGGGTCTCAGGTTTTCGATAACAAAGGTAAATTGCTGCCCATCAAATGTTCGGTCGTCGAAAAAATAGGTATCGTAGAACAGATCGTAAAAATGTGGATTGCGGATGATCATGGGTGTAGTGAAGCCTGAATCACTGGACACCGAAACCTGGTAAAAGTTTGACCCCGGCGGATCATCGAGGGTGACTTCAATACCATAGGTTGGACTTCCCAAACCAATGATATCGATAAGGTCATTGACGCCTGCGACTCCGATATCTCTGACTTTGCTAAGGGTGACTTCCTCCGGCATCACCTGGTTGGTCCCGAAAGACCCGAAAAGGGGATGCAAACCGTGCAATTCGACCATTTCGCCGGTTGCAATGGGTGGTATAATGGCTGCTCGATGGGTAAAGACCCTGGAGATTCCCTGACCGGCGATGCTTACAAAGGGCAGGTCCATGGCCTGATTTCTGGTCAGCCTGACTTCGATATCCGGGTCGGCGGTTTCATGACGATATTCGTCATCCTGCTCCCTGGGTTCAAAGCTGCTTCTGACGATGGTAAACCGGCCCAGCATCTCATCCTTCGCCCCTCTCAGGTAAAAGGCCTGGACATTGAGTACAGGGTCATAGTCAGGTGCATCCAGCGTTATGGGTACCACTTCGGCATCGCACGCGGTGAGCAGCCAAATGCAAACGACAATAATCCAAAGGATAGGTTCATAAGCCACGATGGGTTCTTTCATTTGGTAAACCGGTATTTGTACGATAAAGAAGGAAGGATGGGGAAAAGGCTGTATTGCACCAATTCCTGGTATTGCTGAATACGGCCGGTATTATCCTGACGGCTCTTGCTCACAGTATTGATGTAATAGGGGTTTCTGCGGTTGTAGGCATTATAGGCGCCGGCTGAGATTTCGTGCCGTTGCTTTTTTCCTGCAGTATAGGCTATTTCGAGGTCCAGTCGATGATAGTGCGACAACCGGAAGTCATTCCTGTCGATATAGGTATTGTATCCCTGGAGGTCATTTGAGGTATACCAGTCTTCGTGTGTTCTGGAACGGAAACCTCCGGATGCGAAAGGGACGATGGTTACCGGACGGCCGGAGCTAAAGATCCAGTTGGCCGAAAGCCGCCATCTGTCTGACAAGTGATATGCCGACGTCAGGGTCAGATAGTGCCTGCGGTCGTAGGCATACGGGAAAACCCGTCCGCGATTGATCATGGCAAACTGGCGATTTGCCCAGCTCAATGTATAACCGATCCAGCCATTGAATTTACCCCGTTTCTTGTGTACAAAGAGTTCGAGCCCATAGGTGGTGCCCTTACCCTGGGTGATGCGATCCTCCAGGTCAACCGATGCCAGCAAAGTAGACGATTCCCTGAAAGAAGCCACATCGTTCAGTACTTTGTAGTAGACCTCTGCGGTCCAGTCAACATCCTGGATTTTTCCATCCAGACCACTGGCCAGTATCCAGGCTGTTTCCGGCCGGGTGCGTTCGGTGGTGGGTATCCACAGATCCGTAGGCAGACCGACGCCCTCATTGGAGACCAGGTGAGGATACTGCACCATCCTGGACAGGGAATTGCTGAAGGTGATACCCTCACCCAGCTGAATCCGGAGGTTGACCCTGGGCTGGAGTTGTGAATGAAAAACGTCGCGGGTGGTGTAGGTTGAATAGTGAAACCCGTAGTGCAGGCTGATAGTATGTTTCAACTGAAACACATCCTCCAGGTATAGTGATCCCTCCAGGGCCGCAATATCTGCATAGGAAAAAGAATCGATGACACCTGTCCGGAGTGAGGTATGGAAGGCCCCGGGATTGTACCGGTGATGGGTGACTCCCAGCCCCCAGTTGAGGGTATGCTTTTCATGGATACTCCATTCAAAATCATTCTGAATCCCCATATCACTGATACTGGTTGTATAGCTACGATCCACAAAACCCATTTCGACCACATCACCTCTCCTTTCCGAGAGTGAACTGTAGCTGTCGTTTTGGTACCGGTAATCGTGGTAGCTGATCCTGGTGCTGCCAAAAAGACCGGGTGTCCATTGCCGGCTCCACCGGAAGGCCGCCGTACGGTTTCGCCAACCAAGCCCGGTCTCAACCAGGCTCTGCCTGACCGCAGAATGCATCTCGTCAGACCTGTCATACCGGTCTCTTCCCTGGTAATAGCTTAATGTCAACCTTTCTTTGGCATTGAGCTCGTGGGCGATTTTCATATTGAAGTCGTAAAATGTATAATCCAACCGACTCTCGTCATTGCCGACCCGGATTCTTTTCCTGAGGATATCGTTGCTCATTAAATCGATAAACGATCTCCGACCGGACAGGGTAACCGTCGTTTTCGCTTTGACCAGGGGCCCTTCCAGGTTGAACCTGGCCGCCAGCAGACCGGCTGCTACGTCGCCTTTCCATTGATGCCTGTCGCCGTCTTTGAGCACGATGTCGACGATCGACGAGAGACGACCGGCATACCTCGAAGGGAATCCACCTTTGTACACATCGACGTGCTTGACCGCATCGCTGTTGATCGCCGAAAAAAAGCCAAATGCATGCGATACATTGTACATCGGTACGCCGTCAAGCAGGATCAGGTTTTGATCAGGGCTGCCGCCACGCACATGCAGGCCGCTTTCCCCCTCATTGCCCCCCTGGATGCCGGGCAGCATCTGCAGTGTTTTCAGAACATCCCTTTCGCCCATCACGGCCGGGGCATGCTGCAATTGGGCTACGGGTATCTGGATCACTCCCGGCCGTGATCTTTCCGGCCCTGCCCGTACTCCGATGGTGTCCAGCCAGATGGATGGCTGCAGCCCGATCAGGTGATCATCCGCGTCAGGGCTCAGCACGATCATCTTCGTTTGATACCCCACATACGAAAAAACCAGGGTCAGCGGAGCCGGAGGACCGTGAAGGCTGAAAAACCCAAAATGATTGGAAACGGTACCAATCGACAGGCTGTCGTTGTAGATGGATACCCCGGCAAGCCGCTCACCCGATACCGCATCTTCGATATAGCCTCTGAACAGATGCAGGTTTTGGGAATACAATTGAGATCCGCAGCACCATAGGTTTAAGATAAAAATACCCTTCGCGCACAGGGTACCTTTTATACGAAGTATTTGATGCATATTGAGAAATGGCACCATTAGGTGATAACTACTCTTTTACTCAGGTCAGTCGCTCAGCCTTCTTAATCTTAAAACAAACGTTCCCGGAGATAAATCCGATGTGTTGATAATGTTTGTTCATCGTTTAACTTTTTAAGAAGGTTAACAAATTTCCTGAGGGTCAGATTGCGCGATCTGGCCCTCTCTTTTTTTGCGGAACGGCCCGGCTTTACGGATAGTAAAATTATAGTTGAAACTATAAAAAAAATAAACCACGCAACCTTATTGTGAACTTTCTAATTCTCCGCAGCGGTTGCCAGGTGTCTCCGGAATTCTGGAGACCTGGATAACCGTGTGTTCGAAAGCTATGCAATCCCATTTCGCTCTTTGAAAAATGTGGTTTGCTTTCCCGCAAAGTAGCCGATTCCCGGTATGATCCCGGAGACCGTCAAGTGCGAAACCTGATTACCGAAGTTGACCGGATATCGAAATGACAACCTGTCATCAGCCATCGGGTCATCACCCGCTGATTCCAGCAGAAATGGAAACTTTTCCACCCGGGAAAGTGTCTTCCTATTAAGATACCATCGATGATGTTGCGGCAATTAATGTATGTAATGGTTACCCTGGTCCTGACCGGCATGCCCGCATTGGTGACGGCCCAGGTCGATCCGTTCAAACGGGAAAAGGCACCACACCTGGAGACTTTAGGTACACCACTCTGGCAGCCAGTCAGGAGTATGAGTCCTGACCGGCCACTGGCTGATGCGATTATCTACAATGACCTGACCGCATCACGTACAGTTTTTGAACTGTTGGTTGGCCGGGTAGCCGGTGTTCAGGTAACGGGTGGGCCGGATTTTTACTATGTCCGCATCCGGAATGCCCAGGGTCCACCGCTGGTGGTCATCGACGATATGCCTTTTTACAATCAGAGCGATGGCGATATCAACTTCCTGGTCCAGACCCTGCCTCCTCAGGAAATCAGTCGCGTTGAGATTATAAAAGGTCTTGCCGGAGCCGCCCGTTATGGCTCACAGGCCCGAAATGGCGTAATCATCATCTACACCAAAAGAGGGTACCAGGATACCATCAACTGATTTTCAGCGGTACAGCCAGCCGATCCTGCTATTTTTCAGCCCGATCTCCCCACCCAGCCCCCAAAAATTTCGCTAACTTTGTGCACTTCTTAACAGCGGGTGCCGAACCTCTATGGCTCACTGGTTGTTAAGGACTTTGGAAATAAAATCAACAGGAAAACTATGCAGCCCAAGTACGGAATAATCGCCCTGCTCCTTATCGCCGCTATCACCCAGGTCAGTGCCCAGGAAAGTACCTGGAAAACGCTGGCCAAAATCACCTACACCAAACAATACGACGAATTGATGGGATTTAAGGTGGATGTACCAGTGTTTAGTGAAGATATCAAAGCCCTGGAAGGTAAGGAGGTCGAGGTCAAAGGCTATATCATTCCGGTGGAGGGCTACAAGAGTCACAAGGAATTCATCTTTTCCGCTTTCCCCTATACCATGTGTTTCTTTTGCGGTGGGGCCGGACCGGAAACGGTGATGGATGTTTTTGCCAAAAATCCGGTCGAATACTCGGCCGAACAAATCACTTTAAGGGGTAAGCTGGAACTCAATGCGACCGACATCAACCGGCTGATGTATTCCATTCACGATGCCGAGGTAGTAGAGCCCAAGGGCACCAACTGACCCACAAAGATTGATCAGGTTTTTATGTTTCCTACGTACGATGTCATTGTAGTTGGTGCCGGTCACGCCGGTTGTGAAGCTGCGGTAGCGGCTGCCAATATGGGCTCGAAAGTGCTGCTTGTCACCATGAACATGCAGACCATCGCCCAGATGTCGTGCAATCCCGCCATGGGTGGCGTCGCCAAAGGCCAGATCGTACGTGAAATCGATGCCCTGGGAGGCTATTCCGGTATCGTCACCGATCATACCATGCTCCAGTTTCGCATGCTGAATCTCTCCAAAGGACCGGCTATGTGGAGCCCGAGGGCTCAGAGTGACCGGATGTTGTTTGCCCAGAAATGGCGCCTGATGCTGGAGGCACATCCGAATATCGACTTCTGGCAGGAGATGGTCAACGGCCTCGTGGTAAAAGATGGCCGGGTGACCGGAGTACGAACCGGTCTGGGTCTTGAAATACCCGGACGGGCTGTGGTGCTGACCAACGGTACCTTTCTCAACGGCCTGATCCACATCGGAGAGAAACATTTTGGCGGTGGCCGGGCTGGTGAAAAAGCGGCCAGCGGCATTACCGAACAGCTGATCACTCTGGGTTTTGAGGCCGGAAGGATGAAGACGGGGACCCCGCCAAGGGTAGACGGCCGCAGCCTGCACTGGGACCGCATGGAGGTACAGCCGGGCGATGAGAATCCCTCCCGGTTTTCGTTTACCGACACCCCACCTTTGAAGAAACAGCTGCCCTGCCATATCACCTATACCAACAGTAAGGTGCACGACATGCTTCGTACCGGATTTGACCAGTCGCCGATGTTCAATGGCCGGATTCAGGGCCGGGGACCCCGGTACTGTCCTTCCATCGAAGACAAGATCGATCGCTTTGCAGATAAGGATCGACATCAGCTCTTTATCGAGCCCGAAGGTTGGGATACGTGTGAGATCTATGTCAATGGTTTCTCGTCATCGCTTCCGGAAGATGTTCAATACAAGGCCCTTAAACTGATACCGGGTTTTGAAGATGTCAAGATGTTCCGTCCCGGCTATGCGATCGAGTATGACTATTTTCCCCCCACCCAGCTTAATCTGAACCTGGAGACCAAAAAAATCCGGAATCTGTTTTTTGCCGGACAAATCAATGGTACCACCGGCTATGAAGAAGCCGCCAGTCAGGGTCTGGTAGCCGGAATCAATGCCCACCTGTCCATTCATGACCAGGAGCCTTTCATCCTGAGGCGATCGGATGCCTACATCGGCGTACTGATCGACGACCTGGTCAACAAGGGCACCGAAGAACCCTACCGGATGTTTACTTCCCGGGCGGAATACCGCATCCTGCTCCGCCAGGATAATGCCGATCTTCGCCTGACGCCCCGGGCAGCCCAGTTGGGGATGCACGGCATGGAATCCCGGATGGAAAGGGTGCATGAAAAAGAACGGTTGTCTGGCGAGATTGTCCGTTTTTTTGAAAAATACAGCGTAAGTCCGGACGAGATCAACGGTTATCTGGCCACCATTGATTCGGCGCCAATCAATCAAAAGCTCAAACTGATCAATATACTCCTGCGGCCGCATATCTCAATTGAGACTTTGCGGAAAGCCCTGCCCCGGTTGGATGAAGCGATGCACAATTACGACGATGAAGTCCGGCAACTGGCTGAGATCAGTATGAAATATGCGGGATACATTGAAAAAGAACAGGAAATGGTCGATAAGATGAGCCGGCTGGAGTCGGTCAGGCTGCATGATTCGTTTGATTATCATGCCCTGCCTTCCCTGTCGGCCGAAGCCCGCGAAAAACTCACCAGCATCAGACCGCGAACCATCGGCCAGGCCAGCCGTATCAGCGGGGTCTCACCATCCGATGTGTCGGTACTGCTGATTCACGTCGGCCGGTAATCCAAAGTACCGGGTACGGTCCAAGGCTCTTATCACGGTCCAATGGGTCATATTATGGTCCAATTGGGTTATGACCCATTGGCCAATCGCGCCTTTTCCCAGCCGTGATCGATGTACTCCCAGGAAAAGTCCTGGCCATGAACTTTCACATATAAAAAGCCTTCCTTTGTATTGTGTCGCCGGCCTTTCCACCCGTTTCCCGCAATGGAACCGGCCGTAATAAAATGAAACCGGTCATTGACATACCCATACTCTTTCCAGTGAATATGTCCCTGCAGGATCAGCTTGAGGTTGTGCTCCTTAAAGAGGGCGATGACTTCATCCGAATTTTCCACGGTACGGGTTCCCTTTCCTCCGTTGACAAATTTCCAGGTGGTGATCAGGGGAATATGAGTAACCACCACAACCGGCGTTGATTTGTCCACCTTCATCAGATCATCTTTCAGCCATTCCATCTGCTTCTCGTGTACAAAACCTTTGTAGCGCTTATCTTCTGTGACATCCAGGGAATTCAGCACCACAAAATGCCAGCCTTTGTGGTCAAAAGAATAGAATGTTTTACCCAAATAACGTTGAAACATCCCATACTTGTAATCGGGGTGATCAGGGCCTTCCGGACTTTCTTCATAAATGGCAAACAAATCGTGGTTGCCCAGGCAATGGTAGACCGGCATATTAAATCCTTCACTCATGCTTTTATACAATAAAAACAATGAATCACTCCGCGCTTTGTTGCCCCGCATCGCATCGAAAATCAAGTCGCCGCCGGTCAGTACAAAATCGGGATTCAAACGGTTGACGGTATCAATAGCCATTTGAAATCCCTTTGGAGCATTCAACTCCGGTTTGATATGGATATCGGTGAGGAAAGCAAATTCAAACGAATGTTCCCGTCCGTTGTTGTTTTCCTGAGCCAGGATACCGGTGATCCGGGTAATTAAAAAAAATGCTATCAGAAGAAACCTGCTTGCCATCTATTTTTTTTATCAATGCTAAATAATTATTTCTCCAAATTCAGTAGACACCTGTTCGCCATTTCGATTTTTGATAGATCCGATATCATGTTTCAGTTTCTGCGTAAAAAGGGCAAAATCGGAGCTGTGTATCACGATATTCACTCCATCTGTCATCCACCTTAGCTGGCGGTTGGGTGATTCGGAAAAATGAATGCCTACCGGTACGTTCTGGCTCCGGCAGGTCTTGATGATATATTTCACTTCTTTCTCAAAAGCAGCATGATCATACTGCTCCGGTATTCCCAGGTTGACTGACAAATCGTGCGGTCCGATAAAAACGGCGTCAACACCCGGAACGGCAATCAGACTGACCAGGTTTTCCACTGCAGGCATGCTTTCGATGTTCAGAATACACAGATTATTCCGGTTATAGTGCTCCAGATAAATTTTCAATTCCGGTGGTGTTGAAGATGGATCCTCCAGCAAATCTTCAAGGACCTTCCCTTTTAGGGGCCGGTATTTTATTGCCCCTGCCAACTCCTTTACCTGGCTGGTGGTTTCAATGTACGGCGCTACCACCCCTTCTGCGCCGGAGTCCAGCATCTGACAGGCTCTAACCGGGTCGACCGACGGGATCCGGACGACCGGGGAAATTCCAAGGGCTGTGTATAGCTGGCACATTTGCACCACCTCCGTTCGTTCAAGAGGAATGTGCTCGGTATCGATAAACACAAAGTCGAGCCCGGCACTGCTTACCGCTTTAGCCATCAGAGGATTAGCTGAGGTAATGCACGTTCCGTACACCGTATACCCATTATTTAATTTCGGACGTAATCCTCTTTCCACTGACCTTAAAGTGTAATCTATACCGGCCATTACCAACACAGAAAATCAATATTTTTCACTTGCCGGAAATGGAATTGCCGGGAAAAATCAATATGCTATCAAAGTAGATCCAAATCTGTCAATCACCCTACCACTATGTTAACTGATTTTGCTACAATATTGATTGGAGTTCTTTCAAACGCTTTTTGAATTCAAAACCAACAACTTACCAGGATCCTTGTATGTCTCCCTGGGCGGGCCACCAGGGATCATGACCCCGGAACTGTGTCGATGATTTTTGTCTTTATAAATCATAGTGTCAAGCCCCGGCCAGAAATTGAATAATTCCCCGACGACGGCATCCCTCAGACTTATAACGGTAGGTAAAGAGGCAACAAATTTTTCAGGCAGCAATTAACCTGACCATCATCGCTCTCACACAAAAAGCCAATTTATCATAGATACCGGATAAAATACCACCAGTATCTTAATAATCGAACTTCTATTTTCACATGCAGTACAAACCGGTTTCAGGGTCTGTAAAAAACAAAATAAAAGAATATTTGGAATTGAAAATAAATCAACTTTTAAGATCATGATCAAATTCGTCCATTATATACCGGTGATTTCACCTATGCTCTTGTTTTTTCTTACGGTAAGTGGTTTTTCTCAATCCATTGATCTTGGCACTGCAAAAATATTGTGCTTTGAAACGGATAAACGGGTATTAAAATCGATCACGGTGTTGCAGGAAGAGATTGAAAAAAGAAGCAATATCCGATTGCCCATAATTCAGGAATGGCCTCTTGGAAAAGATCCGGTGATAACCGTCGGTCTTGAGAACCAAATCGGAAAATTGCCGGAAAATTACCAAAAAATGATTGCTGCTATGCCCACCATTGACCGCGAAGGTTATAAAATAATTGCCATGGAAGAATCGCAAACCGTCATGGTCATGGGACACGATGCCCGGGGTGTTTTGTATGGTGTGGGTAAACTGCTTCGAAAAATGGAAGCCAGGCCCGGCAGGGTTTCCATTCCCTCCAACTTGAAAATCGCTACGTCGCCTCATCATCCCATCAGGGGACATCAGTTGGGGTACCGGCCAAAAACCAATGCCTACGATGCCTGGTCACCGGCCCGGTTTGAAGACTATATCCGGGACCTGGCCATTTTCGGGGCAAACAGCATCGAGATCGTGCCGCCCCGTACCGATGATGATTTCACCAGTGTCCATATGTCTCTGCCGGCTATCGACATGATTGGTGAACAGTCGAAGATCTGTGACGACTATGGCCTTGATGTATGGATGTGGTACCCCAATATGGGGCAGGATTATTCCCATCCCGATTCCATAAAAAAGGAGCTGGAGGAGCGTCATGAAGTCTTTAGAGCGGTTGTCCGGTTAGATGCTCTTTTTGTACCCGGAGGCGATCCCGGCGACCTGTCACCGGATCAATTGTTTAGCTGGCTTGAAAAAGTGGCCGGAGTGTTGCACCGGTATCACCCCCAGGCCAAAATCTGGGTTTCACCCCAGGTATTCCGGCCGACCCAGCAGTGGTTTGATAATTTTTACCGGCACATCAATCAAAAATATCCCTGGCTTGGAGGGGTGGTTTTTGGTCCATGGATCAAAACTCCTTTAGCCGACATCCGGCAAATCATCCATCCCGATATTCCGATCCGGCATTATCCGGATATTACCCATAGTCTCAGTTGCCAATATCCGGTACCCGATTGGGATCTGGCCTATGCCACTACGCTCGGTCGCGAATGCATCAACCCCCGGCCGATAGATCAAAAAACGATTCACAATACCTTTGATGAATTTACCGGTGGAAGTATCAGTTATTCGGAAGGCACTAACGACGATGTTAACAAAATCATCTGGAGTGACCAGGATTGGGACCCGAAAACACCGGTGATGGAATCCCTCCGTGATTATGCCCGTTATTTTATTGGTCCGGATTATACCGAATCGTTTGCCCAGGGAATCTTGTCGCTGGAACGCAACTTCCGGGGCCCCCTTTTAGCCAATACCGGTGTTGTGAACACCTTGCATCAGTGGCAGGAGATGGAAAAAAATGCCCCGGAAAAGATCCTCTCCAATTTCCGTTTTCAGATGGGTCTGATCAGGGCCTATTACGATGCCTACCTTTACCGGAGGCTCACCAACGAAACCGAACTGGAACAGCAAGCGCTGGACCTGTTATCCGGAATTCATGAGAAAGATGTGAAAAAAGCCATCAGCGAAGCAAAAACGATCCTTTTGCAAACCCGGGAAAATAAAGTTGCATCAGGGTTGCGCAAACGGGTCTTCGAACTCGCTGATTCACTTTTCCGGAGCATCGGCGCCCAGCTTACCATAGCAAATCATCACGCCATGCAGGGACGTGGCAATTTTGTGGATAATATCGATATTCCATTAAACAATGCCCCCTGGCTATTGGATCGTCTGACGGAAATCGAAAAAATCACGAATGAACAACAGTGTTGGCGGGAGATCAATAAAATCATTCACCGGAACAATCCGGGACCGGCTGGTTTTTACGATAATTTTGGATCACCTCAAAGTCTCGCAAGGATAAAAAGCGAATTCCGTTGGGAAGAAGATCCGGGAAATTTAAAGTCACCGCGAATCAGTTTTGGAGTAGGAATGCTGGGAAAAGAATGGGTTCATGAAGTTACCGCCGCCGGATTTGAAGGGCAGGCTTCACCGATAGCCTGGATGAATCAGGCAACGACCTTGTATGACCAACCTCTGGAAATAGTCTACGACCACCTTGATGCCGGGGGATCGTACACGATCCGGGTCGCCTACACAGGGCGCTTTCGTTCGCGGATGAAAATGGTAGCTGATGAAATACTGGTGCATGATTTTATTCAAACCGGCATTCAGCCCATCTATGAATTCGAAGTCCCTGCAGCAGCCATTTCTGACGGAAAGGTCATCTTCAAATGGACATGCGGTGAGGGTGAACGTGGATCGCAGGTTGCTGAGATCTGGTTGTTGAAAAACCGGGAGCGGCAATTCTAATCCTGGAGGAGCGATTTTAACCGGAGCAACCATTACACAGTACCCGGGCGAATGAATTCGCCCCTCCAATTGATAAGTAAAAACTAAACAAAAATATATCCCTGGAGCGGCGATTCTAATCGCCGTTGCAACCAATACACTATGTGCCCGGGCGAATGAATTCGCCCCTCCGGCAGAATTATCATGGACTTTTCATGAAAACCCTAACTTGCTTCTCAACAATTACCATTGAAAAGCATATAAAGATATGGGCGAACATCGAACACCGGAGCATGCCTCGTCATTCGACGACCAGGCTATCAACCGGCGGGAGGCCATGAAGCAGGCAGCGGTCCTGGGTCTGGGCGCTACCCTGTGGTCGGGCACCACCACACCGTCACCGGCGACAAACGACTCCAACCGGATCATCGAAGAAAATCAAAAAGCCGGATCGGACGACTGGCAGCTGACGCGGGTCCGACCGGACAAACCGGATGGATACCGCAGTCCCTGGATTGAAGGGTATTGCTCCACCCAAAGTGTGGAAGCCGGTGAAAGCATCGATATTATGGTCTCCACCGATCCGGCGCGAAAATTCATTCTTGAAGTCTTCCGGACGGGATATTATGGAGGAAAAGGTGCCGCTCTCAAGGCCACCCTGGGTCCTTTCCAGGGGAAAAAACAGATCACTCCCCAACCCGGACCCAAAAATATCCATGAATGTCGGTGGGAGGTAACCACCACCATCCGGATCCCCGGCGACTGGCTGAGTGGTGTCTATCTGGGCCGGCTTACCACCCTGCCGGAAGGTGTGGATGAAGCCTACTGGCAAAGCTACATCATATTCATCGTCAAAGACCAGCGACCGGCCGACATCCTCTTTCAGTGCTCGGACAATACCTGGCAGGCTTACAATAAATGGCCGGACAATTACTCACTCTATACCCATCCAAAGGGTATTCAGGGTCCGTGGGCCGATGTGAGTTTCGACCGGCCTTATGCCCGCCAGGGTCAATTTGCCGAAGTGGTCAACGATCCGCTTTCATTCGGTTCCGGTGAATTCCTGTCCCTGGAACAACCGCTGTCCTTCTTTCTGGAACAGCACGGCTATGATGTGACATATTGCTCCAACAGCGATATGATCAATCCGGACCGGGCGCTCCGCTGCAAGACTTTTATCAGTGTCGGTCACGATGAGTACTGGGATATCCGCCAATTCCGCAGCGTTGAAAAACTACGGGATGAAGGTGTCAATCTGCTTTTTCTATCGGGCAACAGTATATGCTGGGTCAGCCCGTTTCGTTCCAACAGTCAGGGCAAGCCAAACCGGATCATTTTCAGGGGTGGTCCCTATGGTGGTGATATCGAGCATGCCGTTGGCCGGGAAGCCGACCACGGACCGTTTCCTGAAAGAGGTCCGGACGAAGGTATGCTGATGGGAGTACGCAATATTGAACCCGTCAATGGAGGTGGTGACTGGACGGTGGTCAGGGCAGATCACTGGATCTTTGAAGGAACCGGTGTGAAAAACGGCGATAAGATACCGGGGCTGATCGGATGGGAGTATCACGGCAATCCCCCTGATATCGAGGGACTGGAAGTGGTAGCCAGGGGCACTGCATGGGTAGGCGGCGATACGCCACAGCAATGGTGTGCGGTAGCCTACCCGGGACCGAAAGGCAATTTTGTCTTCAATGCCTCGACGATCTTCTGGGCTCAGGGATTGAGCCATCCACCAGGACATACCCTACCCTGGTCGCATTGGAGCAGACCCCACGGCCCGGATGCCCGGGTGCAGAAGATGACCCATAATCTGTTGCAGAAGGCAATCGGCAAATCAGATAAATAAAGGGCTGAACAGACATCAGCGCATACCTGATCCGTTAAGCTGTATTTGTATGTATTTGATCGTTTTTCCCGCTTCCAGGTGCATCCGTTCGTATTTCGTTTTGATCGATAGGGCCGGATGGATCAGGGGCCCGGAGTAAATATCGTCTTGCTGATACAAAATCATACACCAGGGCACTTCGGCCACGGTTTCCAGCGTAAACTCATAGAGTTCGGGTGAGTCGGTCTTAAGATGGACAGATCCTCCCGGAGGCAGGAGGTAACGGTATTTCTCCAGGAATAACCGGGAGGTAAGCCGCCGGTTGCCCTTGCTCTTCCGCAGGAAAGGATCCGGAAACGTAATCCAGATCTCACTCACCTCTCCAGGATTGAAAAACTGCTCAATCTGTTCGATCCGGGTACGGAGAAAAGCTACGTTGTCCAGTCCTTCGCTGAGCGCTTGTTTGGCACCCTTCCAGATCCGGTTGCCCTTCACGTCGACACCGATAAAATTTCGACCAGGTTGTTGCCTGGCCAGCTCGATCGTATATTCTCCCCAACCACACGCCAGTTCGAGCACGACCGGATGGTTATTCTGGAAATGATCGATGGCCCAACGGCCTTTTCGCTGTACTACCTCGCCATGGAGGTAGTGCAGGGCCGGATCCTGGAAATGGTAATTTTGATAGACATTTTTAAATGTCAGCAGCTCGGCAAACTTCTCTAATTTGTTGCGACGGCTCATGAATGCTATTTTCGCGGTCACAAAAGTAGTATTCTATCGTTTTGTAATAAGTCTATAATACCCATGTTCATGAAGAAAACAGTACCGGTCTTTGCCCTCTCCTTGCTGATACTTGTTATAAGTTACACCCTGATGCAGGCCCAAAACCGACTTTCCTATGGATTCAAGGCTGGCTTGAACTACAATACATTCAACGGACCTGAAGACGAGGCGGAATCGTTTGACCGGACTACCGGATTTCATATCGGCGTCATCTTCAAGTATCCGCTGACGGACCTGTTTGGATTCAAAGGAGAGTTTGTCTACTCGCAAAGGGGCGGCAAGTATAGCTACCAGGGGCCGTCTTCCTTTCTGGTTCAGCGCACTCCCAATCCGATCCTGCTCAGTGGTAACCGTGATATGACCGTCAATATTTCCAACAATTACCTCGATTTTCCCTTATTGGCTTACGGAAAGTTCGGTTGGCTGGAAGTCAATACCGGAGTCACGTTGTCCGTTCTGGTCGGATCGCTCGGGGCCGGACAGTTGAAATTTACGGGGCTCAATCCGCCGGTCGATGAATTCAGCATCAACCTCGATCATCATTACTTCAGCGATAAGGCCCGGGAAGCCAGCTCCTTTGGCACCCAGGAAATCCGGGTTTCCAACGAACGGATCACTATCCCATCGCAGATAGGTGGATATTACGAATTCGAAGAGAAAGACGGCAACCTGTACAAGGGTCTGGAAGTCGGATGGCTGGCCGGCGTCTCCTTTTACCTGAACGAAGGTCTCTTTCTGGGATTACGCGGGAATTTTGGCCTGCTCGACATCACCCGCTCGCAGATGGACCGGAGCTACGGGACCTTCACCAATAATGTACCCGTTCTGCAGAATGATAAAGACAAGCAGATTTCCTATCAGTTATCGTTAGGATTTAGCTTCTAAAAGGTGATCGGTTTTCTGGGAAATAACCGGCTTAACAGAGGCTAATGGCAATTTGATGGTGAAGGTCGTGCCGACATTCGCCTCGGATTTCTTGACGAAGATCCTGCCTCCGTGGTATTCTTCGATGATCCGGCGGGCCAGCGAAAGCCCAAGACCCCATCCCCGTTTTTTAGTCGTAAATCCCGGCTTGAAAACCAGCTTGGTTTTGGAGGAAGGTATTCCCTTGCCGGTATCGCTGATGTCGATGTGGACCATCTGATGTTCGCGATGCACTTCCGCCCTGATCAGCCCTTCCCCATCCATGGCATCCAGGGCATTCCGCAGCAGGTTTTCGATGACCCAATTAAATAGTGGTGCATTGATGTCGGCATAAACCGCCTCGGTGGCAAGGTCCGGAAATTCGAACCGCACCTTTCTGGAGGCCCGGCGTTTCATATACTGGCTCACCTTGTACAGCTCTTCAATGATGTTTTTCGACTCCAGACTGGGAGCACTGCCGATTTTGGAAAACCGGTCGGCGATCAGATCCAGCCGGCCTACATCGTTTTCGAGCTCGGCCAGGATCTCCTTTTGCTCCGGATCATCTTCTGACATCGCTTTCAGATGCTCGATCCAGGCCACAATCGCACTGATGGGTGTACCCAGCTGGTGGGCAGTCTCCTTGGCCATACCGACCCATACCCGGTTTTGTTCAGCCTGGCGGGCCGACGTGACCGACAGATAACCAATGCCCATAAATGTGAGGAGGACCAGCAGAATGAAGTAAGGAAAATAAGTGATATAGGTATTGAGTACCGAACCCTTGTAATAAATGCTGCGGCGAAATCCCGGACCTTCAAAAACGATGCCCTGGATACCGGCTGCCTTGATTTTGTAGAGCTCATTCTGGATATCACTAAAGCTCTTTGCTTTGGGAAAATTCTTGGCATCGAGAAACTCACCGGTATCGTCGACGATAATCACGGGAATGGTCTTGTTGGCTTCGATGATCTCCGTGGCCAGCGTTACGTCGCGGTCCATATTTTCCGGATCCTTGAACAGATCTTCATAGGCTTTGGCCAGCAGCTCGACCCTCTCACGTTCTCCCTCCCGCAGGTTTTTGGCCAGAAAACTACTGTACCAGATGACCAGCACGACCATGATCAAAACCCCGATCACCATGGCATACAGCTTCCAGGCACTCCTACTTTGGTAAATCTCCATATAGCAGCTGCGGTAAAATCAGCTTTTGACTTAAACGAAGATACGCGATTCGATGTTATCTGTCTAAACCGCAGGCAACTTGAAAATCAACCTGCTGACTATCTTTACGTAATGAATATAGTGGCCACCAAAATGGATATCCGCCTGATGGACGAACAGACCCTGACCGGTCAGCTGACCAGTCAATTGGGCGAACCAGGATTCCGGGCCCGGCAAATCTGGAAATGGATCTGGCAGAAAAGAGCCGCTTCTTTTGAGGAGATGACCGATTTGCCCAAAGCTCTGAGAAACCGGCTGCCGGATTTTTTTGAAATCCGGACTATCCGGCTGGACAAGATGCAACGCAGCCTGGATGGCACCATCAAGAGCCGTTTCCGGCTGTATGACGGGCATCTGATCGAATCGGTATTGATACCCGTGCCGGCTGAAAACCGGTACACCGTTTGTGTCAGTTCACAGGTCGGTTGCAGCTTATCCTGCAGCTTCTGCGCCACCGGACGGATGAAACGGGTGCGCAATCTCGATCCGGGAGAGATCTATGATCAGGTTTTTCTGGTCAATCAGCAAGCTATCGAACATTTTGGACACCCACTGACCAATGTTGTGTATATGGGTATGGGCGAACCCCTACTGGCCTATGCCCCGGTGATCAAATCGATCGGGCACATCACCGCTGCCGACGGCCTGAATATGGCTCCCCGCCGGATCACCGTAAGCACCGCGGGAATCGCCAGGATGATCCGCAAACTGGCTGATGATGGCGTCAAATTCAATCTGGCCCTTTCCCTGCATGCCGCCGACGACGAAAAGCGCAACCGGATCATGCCTATCAACGAACAAAATAATCTTGCGGTCTTACAGGAAGCACTACTCTACTTCCATCGGAACACTCACAATAAAATCACCCTGGAGTACATTGCTTTTCAGCATTTCAATGATCACCTTGCCGATGCCGACAATTTGGCAAGGTTTTGTAAGGCATTTCCGGTAGTCGTCAACATCATAGAATACAATCCGATCGAAGGTTTTGACATGGTAAAATCATCCGCCTCCAGAATCGATGACTTTGCCCGCCGGCTGTCATCCCACGGGGTTTCCGTCACGGTACGCCGCAGCCGGGGAAAGGACATCGACGCTGCCTGTGGCCAGCTGGCCAATAAAGGCTGAGGCATTACCGAAAAGGGCAATACCAGACCCTGTTTACCGTTAATTAGAAGATTCCCGGGATCAGAAAAGCACATGGATAAATCAGGAAAGATACTACTCAGTTTGGCAATTGCCATCCTGACCGCATTCAGCGCCCGGGCCCAACAGGGTTTTGAAGTGGGAGGCTGGCTGGGCGGAGCCTTTTACTTTGGCGATCTCAACACCCAGTTCGACCTGATGCACCCCGGTCCGGCGGGTGGCGGAATTTTCCGCTATAATTTCAACAACCGTCTTTGTGCCCGGCTGGGACTCAATTACGGTTTTCTCCGGGCGGATGATGCTGATTCAGACAATGCCTTCGAACGCCGGCGAAATATCAATTTCCGCACCCATCTCGGAGACCTGAGTGCCAGCTTTGAGTTTAATTTCTTCCCATATATTCACAGTAGCCGCGATTATTTCTATACACCCTATTTGTTTGCCGGGGTAGGGCTCTTTACCTATAATCCCTATGCCGTCTATAACGGAGAAAAGACCCCACCGCTCCGGGAGCTGGGTACCGAAGGTCAGTTTATCGGCGAAGAGTATCCCGGTGTGCAACGGGCCCTCAACTTTGGCGGAGGACTAAAGTTTGACCTTACGGCCGAATGGAGCATCAACATCGAGGTGAGTTTCCGCAAACTATTTACCGATTACCTCGATGATGTAAGCACTGTCTATCCCGATAAAGGGGAAGTGCGGGGCAACCGCCCGGGATATGCCGATATCGCCGTCCTGGCTTCTGATCCCTCTGTCCCGGATGCAGAAGGTAATCTTTTTGGAATGGAGGGAAGGCAACGGGGAGATGGCGCCAACAAAGATTCCTACAACTTTCTGTCGATCGGGCTGGTCTATTATATCGGCAACCTGAAATGTCCGGAAATCTCCCGCTAGAACCTTTCCCGACTTTTCGTTGTTTGGGGGTTAGTATTATTCCTTACGATCAGTATCAGTGATTAAGCACCATCAAATCAGTTTACCTGCCTTCCCGCGGGGATACCATCTGATTACCAACCACATCCTTAATGCAGTGGAGGCACTGCCGGAGCAGGGATTGTTGCATGTCTTTATCAAACATACCTCGGCGGCCCTTTGCATCAATGAAAATGCCGACACCTCGGTAAGAACTGATTTTGAAAAGATCTTTAATATGCTGGTACCTGAAAACCTGCCTTTTATCGACCATGATGTGGAAGGACCCGATGACATGCCCGCCCACATCAAAGCGGCAATGATCGGCACCTCGGTCAGCATCCCCGTCGTTGACGGCCGTCCGGATCTCGGCATCTGGCAGGGTATTTACCTTTGTGAATTCCGAAACCGGGGCGGATCCCGTAAACTCACCATCACCGTTTATTCCTGATGAAGTTTTATCCCTTAAAAGTGAAGCGAGTCATTCCGGAGACGTCGGAAGCTTCGACGCTGATTTTCGAGGTCCCGGAAGAGTTGTCAAAGACATTCAACTATGCGGCCGGACAGTACCTGACGATTGAGCATCCGTTAAATGGAGCGCCGGTGAAAAGTGCTTTTTCAATCAGCTCTGCTCCCCATGAAGGGGCCTTATCCATCACCGTCAAGAATGGGACGAATGAGGGACTTTCCCATTATCTCACCCGCAACGTCATGGAAGGCGAGGTGATTCAGGTCGCGGCACCCCGGGGAAATTTTGGTAAAAAAATCGAACCCGATAAACGCATTGCTTATTATTTCATTGGTGCCGGAAGCGGGATTACTCCGTTGTACTCGATGATCAAGACCATTCTCGAAGAGCAGCCTCTCAGTACCGTCCATTTACTTTACGGCAACCGCACCTTTGATGACATCATCTTCCGGGATGCCCTGGTGGCGTTGACAGAAATGTATCAGGATCAGTTTTACCTCCGGTTTACCCTGTCACAACACGGTGCCCGGCCCTTGATCTATCTTGACCGGAATCCCGGTCGCATCGACAAACCGGTTCTCGAACGTTTTTTGGAAGATCATCAGCCTCCGTTTTCACCTCAAAAGTTTTTTATTTGTGGTCCGGAAACGATGACCAATGCGGTCGAATCGGCGCTGCTGAGCCTGGGTATCGGTCGCGAACATATTCATTGCGAAAGGTTCGGACAGGAAACTACCCAGAAACAAGATTGACAAGTAAAACAGACATGGCACAGATTTGCAAAGCAAAAATTACCCTTGATGGTAATCAGATCGAGATTGATATTAAAGATGAGAGTATTTTGCAGACCCTGCTCGACGCAGGCTATGACCCTCCATTTTCCTGTACCAGCGGGGTATGTACCACCTGCATGGCCCGGCTCACCAAAGGCTCGGTAGAAATGGACGTCAACTACGGCCTGGATGAAGGTGAAGTCGCCGAAGGTTACATCCTTACCTGCCAGTCGCACCCGACTTCCAATGAGATTGAGGTGACGTATGATATTTGAAAAGGATATTTCCGGGTAAATTTCATCCGGAGGGCACACCGCTGGTACCGGTCGATATCCAATGTTACAATTTCAGGAAAAATCCGGGTGAAACATCTTAAATCAACCCAAAAGCGATGGCATATCTCTGAATATCGGTGATTCTTTTGGCTTCCAGTTTGGCTTTCAGATTGCGACGATGGGTGGTCACCGTAAACTGGGAGATATGCAATTGATCGCAGATCTCCTTATTGGAGAAACCAAGAGCGATAAGCTTCAGGATCTCCTTCTCTCTTCTGGTCAGTGAAGCGAATCTTTTAAAATTCCTTCTGAGAAAAAGATTCTCACTGAGCAGGCGCTCCAATTTGTCGGACAACGGTCCGATGGTATCGATAAAATTGGAAACGCTGATGAGTTTACCCAGTTCCAGAGAAATTTTAGTAGCCGTAAAAATCCATTGGTAGGTGTCTTTGCCGGTCAGCACATACTGAAAATCCGAACACACGGCATTGGTGTCGTTTTGGGAATAAAAATCAAGAAATTTGGGAAAAACCCGCTTCTGCGTTTCCGGATGAAGATATTTGTACAGGTAGTCCTCACCCATATCGATGATTTCCTGAGCGGTGATCCCCAGGCGGGTTACTTCAGGGTATAATTTCTCCACTTGTAAGGTGTGCTGGTCATTAATGTGGATAAATCCCGGGATCAGTTCGGCCACTTCGTCAAGTTTTGCCATCTTCCCATGGATCATCTGGTCAATGATATAGGTACTTTGGATGTGTGATTCCAGTGTTTCCCTCTCGGTTTTTCTGGCCATACGGATCGTTTTAAGGTGTCGTACATCCCTAATATAACATTAATACATCCAAATGTCAAATTTTCCGGCAAGGCATCTTGACCGAGGTATCGCACAAATGAAGACGAAAGGCTAACAGAAATATCTATCTCGATATCTTTGAAATCGTCCATTGATCACTCCAAGCCGACCCTTCATCCTGGATAAGCACAACATAAAGACCAGGTGGCCCATCCAAATCAAGACATAATTCGTCCCTGAACTCTATAGTTCCTTCCCGAATCACTTTGCCTTCAAAACTCATAATCGAATAACGCCCTTTCTCGATGGGCCGCTCAAATGTGAAATAGATGACACCCGGTGTTGGATTAGGAAATTGCTTTACCCCATTTACAACGGAAACAATTGAATGTACCCTTTCCCCGAGCGACGTCTCCTCACGCCCTACATCCATTATAAATCCCTGTTCATCATAATAGAAATAGTACCAAACTTCCTTCCAAAACAATCCTGAAATCAAGTTATCTCCACCATTTGAACCGTTTCTCCTTAGCGTAACTTCGTAGCGTTTAAGATTTCCCATCTCATCAATCTCGTAAAAGAAGGATTGATCGGAACCATTGGAATACAAATCGACAAAAAGTAAAAAATGATCCAGAGGGTGTGTAATTCCATTTTCAAATCTTGACAAGGCCAATTGCATAAGATGTCCGGAATTGGAAAAATAAGAATTCGCGATTGATGCAATAAACTCTTGCGGTGAGTCTATAAAGAAAGACTCAGGAAGGTCCCGTAAATAATTTAGAGGGTTCGATCCTGCCCGATCAATCAAAATATCCTTCCTGGATTTAAATTCTGTATTTCCATTCGAAACGAAATAATCAACAATATGATTAAATTCATGAGCCACTACAGTCGAATAAAAATCAGATAAATACGGTTCAACATCTGGTGCAAATGTATTTCCAATTATATCCCCTGGTTTATCAGAGAAAATATTTACACATGCTATACACCATCTACCATGATAATTCTCATTTAATACATCAACTATGGATACTTCGATCGGCTTCTGTAAATGCTGTGGAATCAATGAACAGAATTCATAGATTATTCCCAACTGATCATCAGATAATAATCCATTGTCCGAGATCAAAATTCCAAAATCATCCCAAAGTCTAGGGTACCATCCGCTGGAAGCCTGATCAAGACCCAAAGCATTCTTAATAGCATCATGTCTTTGTCCATGAATAAAGTAATAGGCTGCCAGCGTAGCATTCAATTGCGCCTTGATCAGACCCATGTAAGGAAATGTCTCCAGATCAACCTGGCGTTCCTTCTTAAAAAAATGAGGATAGGCTTCAGGAAGGTCCAGCAAATTGTCAATAGATATATCTCTCACATCAGGATTGGAATTCATTTCCGTGAAAAACTGATGCATAATCCTAAATGTAGCCTGCATTGATTGATCCAAATTTTCAGTCACTTCCCCAGGCTCCAACATATCAAAATACCTGGTCTGTAAATGACTGATACCTGCAACCAATCCATACTGCAGGTTATCATGCACCGCATCACTCAACCACCAAAATGCAGGATAGTAAATATAGGTGTGCAATGGTACCGTAAAATCATGCTCCTGAAAATACTCAATGAAGAATTTTTCCCAGTATTCTGTTTCGATGTATTTATAGCTCTCGAAAATATCATTTGTGCGATCCACAGAAGCCTGTATCCAATCAGCACTTAGGGTCTCCAAATGAGATGTAAGCTCGGACTTTATATCCGCTGGTAAATCCTGTGCGGATGCAGTTAGACAGCATATAAAAATTAATACCAGTAATAAATATTTCATTCTTAAATGATTATAGGGTTACTAAATTCACAAACATATCCGACCGATCGCATCACAGAAATTCACCAAAATAAATTATCGATTTCATTGGTTTCGATTTTCTATCACTTTGGCTCTAATTTGATATCTAAAATAATCTCAAATCTCATCTTAATCCACTATTCAATTCATATTCTCCCGCAAAGTACCTGTCCAAACTTTTACCTTGTCATCAGAGGCGTCATAGTAAATAGTGCCTTTGGTGGGGTTAAGGGGAGCGGCACCAGGGGTTAACTGAGCAAATCCCGAGATGTGCATTGATCCATTAATGACAATCTTATCATTGTCAAACTCTCCATATATCAGGGGTAGGGAGGAACTGCTATTCTCGATATACAATCGATCTGACTCGGATTCATTTAGTCCGGATTCAAAACCAATAAATACATTACCATTCGCGTCCCCCGCGTTCTCGCCAGCTTTATAACCCAAATAAACATTATTCTGCCCAATCGTATTAAAATTACCGCTAAATGCTCCTACAAAGGTATTGGCGACCCCTGTACTATTCGATACACCACTTTGGGAACCAATGATGGTATTAAAGCCTCCGGTAGAATTCATCCCTGCATCAAAGCCAACATAGGTATTGTCGGTTCCTGCCGTATTACTTTTACCGGCACTCCGACCCACAAAAACATTATTTACCCCGGTTTCATTGGCGCGTCCGGCTTCCGTTCCGATAAATACCTGATTCCATGACGTGGTATTATTCTCTCCTGCAAAGAATCCAATAAAGACATTGTCCGCTCCGGAGGTATTCCGTCCTGCCGCTACTCCCAGGAAGGTGTTGCCTCCCCCGGTCGCATGCTGACCAGCGAAAGAGCCAAGAAAAGTACTTGATCCCCCTGAAACATCTGTTCCGGTATTGGCGCCAATAAAGGTATTATCGTATCCGGTGGCATTCCTACCAGCAGCATAGCCAAGGAGAGTCAAATTGTTATTGGAAGAAGTTCCCTGACCGCTCATCGCTCCGACAACCGTATTTGAATTTCCGGAGAAATTAAGGCCAGCCTTATTTCCAATGAATACATTGGAAGAATCCGGATTATCGGTAAGATTCAATTTACCCCTGATTTTGGTATTTCCCTGGATATCGGCATGCTGGGTATATCCCATGCCGGCCAGCATCAAAAAAAACGGAATCAAAAAAGCCCTCATCGATAAAATGCTATAAATAGATTAACTAATTAAATTTGCTTTGCCTGATGCTATATTGATGCCTTCCTCAAATACGCCCTGCTCAAAAGCCAGCCTGATCATCTGTGCCATATTTCTTGCGCTGAACTTGACCATCAGGGATTTACGGTGCGATTTGATGGTCTCCTCACTTAAGTATAGATTCCGGGCAATCTCACCGGTAGACATACCCTGGGATACCATCTCCAGGATTTCGAGTTCACGACCGGTTAAACGTCTGGCACACAGACGCTCTCTTTCAATCGTGTAGCATCTATTGAGGGGAAAAATATTCATGGTAAGATTCATTCTGAGCGTGTTAAAGAAATGAGATGATTTTCAGGCAAATATTATTACCAGAAAAAATCCCACATCACAAATCTATATTTCCAACTGCCACCCCACCATCCCACAAATCTGTATTCTTACATATCCCTATTTGTAGGTACCATAATCATCCCGGAATCACCGGGTGATCTTCCACAAATCCATAGCTCATATCGCATACTGGATTGGGGGGCAGGTGCGTTGGCATCTTAAAAAAAATCACATTCCAGGATGATCTGAGATCTGGATAAAGACCACAGCCCCTGGCAGTGGCCATCAAATAATTCGATATTTATCGATATCTGGCATAAAACAATAAATAGCTGGTCAATTAATTTCGTATCCGGTTATCATCCATGCCGAAACCAGGTAAGAACGAAATGTCCTGTTCCCGATTTCTAGGATATTTCCTCTCCATTCAGCTTCAACCCTCTCAAAGAAAATTGATCCAATCATACTATACAATACTCATTAATGAGTATTTTTAAAATAACATGGTGGAGCCAGGCAGCGCATTTCCTGAGATAGGCCCTGGTCACCAACCATTCGAAATTTTTCGATAGACACCAGACTATACTGCATCTACCACTTCGATATTCTGGTAATTCCCGGCGAACCAGGTACTCAACTTTAATCCTGGATTTATTGGCACGGTAGATACTTCTCACCAGTTGTAAAACATCCCTTTCATATCCTGACCTAAGGTATATTTATACTCCCCCGGAAAATCTATGGTATGCTCATAGATCTTCAGGACTAATTGGTAAACATCTTTAAAAACAGGTAAATTGTAGTTGTAGTACAATGCCATTTTAAAAAAATCGACCCGCTACGCGGAAAATTCTAAAATAGTTGAATTGACAAATTGTTAAAAAGCCCGAATAGCCCGAACAAAAAGAGTACTCGTCTTACTGACGTTGCTGGAGTAGCCATTGGAGAAGTAAAAGTTCCCTGCATAGGATGCACTGCCCTCTGTACTCGACCAATAGGATGTCTGTGATAACATTGTCTGTCCACCAAGAGACAAAGCCTGATTGGCATGAAAGCGGTTATGCCACAATAGATTTAGTTCATCTATCGACGGCAAATACCAACCTGCACCCAGCCCTTGCACATAGTTCTTCGCCAGACTATTTGTCATAAGAGCCTGTATACACTCCGTCCCAGCTCCGGTTGGCATTAACCAATGACGTAGGATTTTGCCATGTGTCTAAACAGTCAGGAAATTGATGATGCATTTCATCATAACAAGAATACCTCGATACCATCGGCGTAAAATATTGAGAAAAGCCCAGGTGAACATACGACTGAACTGCTCGCCCTCACCAGATACTATATGTATGCAAGAGAGTATAATAATCGAATGAATGGTCATTTGACCAAAATTTATAGATGGGAGGTTTAAAGGTCTCCTTTGGAAAAAAGGTTCTAAAATTTGCACAATTAAAACCCATTATTCAAGGATCAGTTTCATCCTTTATTTTTAGTCATTTGTAAGATGAAGAAATAGATTTGTCTGTGTAGGCTCACTATGTATTTGAATAGACTCTGCTACAAAACCAGCTTTAAGAGCAAGCTCGAATAATTTCTTCTTACTACGGTAGTTAAGATACCATTCTCCAATGACTTCCATATAACTAGATGTTGGGTTTGTGTTGGAAAAATTTCCAATAACAATATATTGATATTTATTATATCGAGAAAGTACTCTTGAAAAGGTTTCATCATCAAAATAATCAAATAGCCCAGCTGACCAAATCAAGTGATACTCATCATCTGGAATATATCTAAATATGTTTGTATTAATGAAATTAACTTTGTCACAATGCTTACCTAATAATCCACTAGCGTATTCTATCGCCTTTATGTCAAGTTCTACACATGTAAATTGAAAATCCTCGTTAGGATGCTCTTCATAGAACTCTAATATATCACGACAAGGTCCGCTCGCTAAATTCAATATTTTGATAGGTCTCGATGTAATCTTCATTCTAATTGACTCGAGCAGTGATTTAAAATATGATTTCCGATTTCTTACAGCAATGGGTGCAGTCTGCGAATGAAAAAAAACGTCCCAAGATTTTAACTCATCGCCTTCTGCTTGCCACTCTGTATAAATTTTGTCAATAATCTCAAAATCACCAGGGTACCCATATTTCTTAACATAGGCCATACCTTGCATAGTCTTATCAGAACCGATGCAATCATATTTTCTTCGAAGTTCTTCTGGAATTTTGTCTAGATCTCCTTTCCTTTGATGCAAGTGTAGTCGTTCAATTAATTTTGAATACCTGTCAAAATCCAATGGAGAAAGGCAACCTTTGCTGAGTAAAACTTCTAAATCTTTCAATATGTGTTGAGTTGTTTCTATTTCTTCTTCAAGTTCGTATTGATTCATAAGGCTCTGGTTAAATGGTCAAATCGTCATCTCATCACAAATCTATATTTCCAACTGCCACCCCACCATCCCACAAATCTGTATTCTTACATATCCCTATTTGTAGGTACCATAATCATCCCGGAATCACCGGGTGATCTTCCACAAATCCATAGCTCATATCGCATACTGGATTGGGGGGCAGGTGCGTTGGCATCTTAAAAAAAATCACATTCCAGGATGATCTGAGATCTGGATAAAGACCACAGCCCCTGGCAGTGGCCATCAAATAATTCGATATTTATCGATATCTGGCATAAAACAATAAATAGCTGGTCAATTAATTTCGTATCCGGTTATCATCCATGCCGAAACCAGGTAAGAACGAAATGTCCTGTTCCCGATTTCTAGGATATTTCCTCTCCATTCAGCTTCAACCCTCTCAAAGAAAATTGATCCAATCATACTATACAATACTCATTAATGAGTATTTTTAAAATAACATGGTGGAGCCAGGCAGCGCATTTCCTGAGATAGGCCCTGGTAAACAGGCATTCGAAATTTTTCGCTATACACCAGATTATAATGTATCTAACTCTTGATAATCAACAAATTAAGGTGCATACCACCGGAGTTGCCGAGACCGATATTCTGTTAATTCCAGGCGGACCTGGGTTTACCCTGGATTACCTGTAAGTCGTACATAAAATGTTTCCTCCTGATCATTTCAGGGTAATTTCTTACCAACCATCCGGAACCCAGGGCAACATTAACAATCCTTTTCTGAAATCCATGAAAGACTATGCAGCCGAATTAAAATCCGTACTGGATGCTTTTCACATCACCTCCTGCTATCTTTTGGGCCATTCATGGGGAGGCGTGATCGCACAGGAATTTCTGTTTCAATATCCGGCTTTTCATACAAAGGGCGTCATCCTGGCAAATTGTGCCGCATCCGGCACCCAATTGACCCATGCGATTAAAGCCAGGGCAAGGAACCTGCCTGAGACATTTCACGATCGACGAAACGAACTCTTGGCCACGGGAAGTTTTGATGATTATTTCGCCCTTCTCTTTGAATATTGGTTAGGGAGGCACTTTTGCCGGGTTGATCCGGTACCCGGCGAGGTGCTTAAAAGTATCGCGCCGGTATTCGATTCGACCGTCTATTTTTACTACCTGGGATTCGATCTGATAAATCCGGGTGGGGCTCTATTGTATTGGGACCGAACCGCCAATCTACCCTTCATCAATTGCCCGGTGCTGCAGATGAGTGGCGACTATGACTACCTGACCTATGAGGATAATCTTGAGATTATAAGCCAGATTCCACAGGGTGAACTTTGGTATGAAAAAAACACCAGTCATATGCCCATGTATGAAAATCAACCATCCTTTGAAAACCGCATCATGAAATTTATAAACTCCCAAACATAACCTCTTTTCAATCCTCTTAAAAATGTCAATAAATGCAATCTTCAGCAACCTGGTTCCATTTCCCACATCGCCTTAATTGATTATCGAAAACACCATCCCCATGCATCACGACATTCGAAATTTTCTGCAGTTACTGGATCAAATACCTTATGATCCCAAATTGTCTACCTATTATAATGGCACCTTTGATCCGGAAATAAAAAACCAGCTTCATCCTTTTTCCAATCAGTTTTATTATGTGCTGGACTACTGGCAAAAGGAATTAATATACATCCATCCCAATGTGGAAAATGTCCTGGGGTTTACACCCGGTCAATTGAATTATGTGACCCTAATGGAGATCATACATCCGGAAGATCTGCCCCTGGTCATGAAGTCTGCCTGCCTGGCGATCAATTTTGTGCTCCGGAATCCGGTGCATGACCTGTTTGAAAACGATGTGATGCTGGATTTCCGAGTCAGAGATTCCAGTGGTAATTATTTCAAGGTCCTCCGGCAAATCCGCCCGCTTAAATGCGACCGGTTGGGTAATTTACTGCAAACCATCGCCACCATCACCGATATTTCAAACCTGAAACAAAGTAGCGCGATGGACTTCAGGGTCAGTGAAGGTCTGCGACCGATCGGTGCATTCAATGAAGAATTGTCGGTTAAATACCGGGCACTTTTTACCCATCGCGAACTCGAAATGCTGGATCTGCTCCGAAAGGGTCTGAGCAGCCAGGAAATTGCGGACGCCTTTCATCTGAGCAAGAATACCGTCGACACCCACCGGCGTAAAATGCTGAGAAAAGCCCGGGTTAAGAATACGATCGAACTGATCGCCCTAACCAGGAAAACCTAAAAACTGAATTTCAACCGTAAAAACCCGGCCGCCACCGGACTTTCATACTTTCCATTTGATTTATTGAATGCCAGCTGGCCGACCAGGTCGAGATCCCAGCTTTGGGCTACTGACAAGGTGAGCCCCGGGTTGATGAAAAGCGGATGACTGGAAACCGGACTGTAAATCAGCGCCAGGGAAGAGTTGAGCAGGGGAGTGATGGGATAGGCGAGGCTGGTCACGATGGCATGGCGGAAAGGATACAGGTTTTGAGCCGACAGTTCGAAAGTAAAGAGTTCGGAGAGCGTGCCTCCGGTCTTGCCATTCGAATTGTAAAGGTAGCCCGCGCTGAGGTAAAGACTATTGCTGAAAACATAGTCAATGGCCGCCGTCAGAGCCAGACTCTGATCGCCGGATACCTCGGCTGCCGGAATAAAATACGTCCATTCTCCCTTAAAGCCGGCGGTCTTGAGATTGCCGGCCCACCCTCCTCCTATCGCCCAGTATTGGCGGGCAAACCCGGCCAGGACCTGGAAGTCGTATTGCGCCACATTCCACTTGTACAGGGCAGCCGCGACCCGGTCATTCCAGGTATCACCGGCGCTGACCGCAATCTCGATGCTGGACGCAAACCCACGGTAATACCTGATCCGTACCGCATCCGAACCGGGTCGTTCCTCGTAGTCGAAATCGGTAAAGGCGAAGGCATTAAACAGATCATTGGGGTTCCAGATGGTAGATATGCCCCAGTTGATGCGCTGACGACCGGCCCGGATCTCCCAGAGCCCTTTGGTGTATTGCAGGTAAGCCCGGTCTATCGTACTGTTGACCAGCCAGTCGTTGCGGTCGACCAGGTGAACCGAAAGATCAAAGAAATCGTTGTTGCCCTTTTCGATCTGGTCGGCATAGGCCGGACTGAGCTTAAGCAGATCTCCGTAAAAGAGCCGATTCCGGAAATCGACAGCGACCTGGAAATTTTCCGAGGGTTCGTACCGGATGTTGAGCCGGTTGTGCACCAGATTGTCAAGCAGGTAAGTATTGAATCCGTCGATATCGAAAACCGACTGAAGCTGTTTGACATAACCCTGAATCTTCCAGGGGGAGGGTTTTTCCTCCTCTTGCCCGGATAGCGTCAGACTGGTGACAAAGAGGACTACGGTTAAGACTGCAAGATGCCTCATTTCCGGATATCACTTAAGACCTTACCGTCTTCGATGGTGATCACCCGGCGGGCCCGGTCGATCACCCGCTGATCGTGGGTGGAAAAAACGAAGGTCATCCCTTCTTCCCGGTTTAGGGTGGCCATAATGTCGAGTAAATTAGCGGTCGAAGTCGAATCGAGGTTGGCCGTCGGTTCGTCGGCCAGTACAAAAGCCGGCTTCGGAGCCAGGGCCCTGGCCACCGCTACCCGTTGCTGCTGACCACCCGAGAGTTCAGCCGGCCGGTTATCCAGGCGGTCACCCAAACCCACCGCCTGCATCAGCTCTTTGGTGCGGTGGTCTCTTTTCTCCCTGGGAATATTCTGCAGCAGCATCACAAACTCTACATTTTCCCTGGCGGTCAGCACCGGAATGAGGTTGTAGCTCTGAAAGACAAATCCAATATGGACCCTGCGAAAGTCGATGAGCTGGTTGTCACTGAGGGTCGAGAGATCCACCCCATCGACGTAAATGTCTCCTTTCGTCGGCCGGTCTAGTCCTCCGATGATGTTGAGCAGGGTAGTTTTGCCCGAACCCGACGGACCGACGATGGCGGTAAACTCGCCCTGTTCAATCTGAAGGGTCACTCCCTGGAGGGCCTTGACCGGTACCTTGGTCTCTTCATAAGTTTTGTATACATCCTGTACGTCGACGACGATCGTTTTGCTTGTCATTTGGTTATATTTTACGTAATGCTTCAACGGGTTTCAGTCGGATAGCCTTGAAGGCCGGATAGATCGAGGCTGCGATCGCGGTAATGATGACGGCCACGGCGATGGTCACCAGGGTCTCATTGTCGAGGGTGGGTCGGACCACGTCCGACATCCCAAATTCCTCCAGGGCTTTACTCCAGTTGGAGAGGTCGATCCCCCGGTGGTTAAGGTACAGGGTGGTGAAATAGCCCAAGAGCATGCCGATGGGCGCCCCGATCAGTGCGATGAAGATGGTTTCCAGCACCACCATGATAAAGACCTTCAGCTTGTTCATACCGACCGCCATCAGCATGCCCAGTTCTTTCAGCCGCTCGAGCACTGCCATCAGCATGGTGTTGATGATGCCGAAGATGAGGGCCAGCATGAAGATCACCGTCATGATCATCATGTTGATCCGGATCTGCGAGTTGAAAAGCTCCAGGTCGGGTGATATCTCTTTGTAGGTTTCGACCTTCCAGGGAGCAAGGGCCGCTTTCAGTCCGGCAGCAATGGTATCGGTTCGATCAAAGTCATGAACCAACATGGCGATTTCGTGGGTGCCATGATCCGGCATTTCGGTCAGACGACGAAGATCATCGATCTGGGCATAAACGTAGAGTTCATCACTCATCCGGTTGACGGTCTTGTAAATCCCGGCAATCCGGAAGGCGGCGGTTGAAATATCTCCGTGGATATTCTGGAAAGTGAGCACTACTTTCGACCGGAGCTTTACTTTCAACTTGTCGGCCATCCGACGGCTGACCAGGACCTGATTTCTCTTGTCGTCTTCAAAACCCGGTCCTTCGATTATTTTCTCGGAAAGACGGGTTACCGCATTTTCCTGCGCGAGTTCAACGCCCTTGACCATCACCCCCTGAACGGCGGCGGGTGACGAAAGCATGCCGTTGACCATCAGCCGGGAGGTTACTGCTTTCACCTCCGGATTTTCCTCCAGTTTCTGGTGTATGCGGGTAGCTTCCGGTATGAACAGACGGACCTCAAAATCGGTCTTAAAGAGCGAATCGTGGACCTGGATATGGGAGGTTTCATTTTCAATGATATTGGAAACGTAATTGTCTACCTGACCCCGGAAAAAGCCGAGCAGAAAGATCAGGGCCCAGATACCGATGATGACCGAGCCGATGACCACCAGACTGCGGGTGCGGCTTCTCCAGATATTTCTCCAGGCAATTTTTGGCAGCATCATATTTGGTGAATTATTTGTGTCATCAGCCCCGCATGGCTTCGACCGGTTTCAGTTTATGGATTTTCAACATGGGGTAGATCGCCAGAAGGGTGATCATCAGAAACACGACCAGGGCCTGGCTGATAAAAATCCCGGGGGCAATGCTGGCCGGGAGGATCGGTTCGACCCCGAATTTTTCGTAAGCCTGTGCCATCTGACCCGACAGCTGAATCGGATGCAGGTAGAAGTAGTAGACAATCGGAAAGGCCACCAGGATACCGGCCAGGCAACCGATCATACCGAGAAAAATAGTTTCCAGCCACAGCATCAGGTTAAGCTGCCGGGAATGCATGCCGATCGCTTTCAGGATACCAAACTCGTACTCGCGCTCCTTGAGCATCATCAGGATGGTCCCGAAAATGCCAAAGCCGATGATTACATAGAGGATCAGCAGGATGATCTGGCTTCCGGCGGTATCAACTTCTTTAGCCTGAATCAGGTCGGGCAGCATCTCTTCGTAGTCGAGCGCCTCATACTCCGGACCCAGTTTATGCCGTATATGTGCCACCGTACTCTTGATGCTGGCAGGATCTTCGGTATCCACTACCAGGGTGGTGACCAGGCCTTCGGTGCCGTAGAACCATTTGGCCTTTTCCAGATCGATATAGATCAGCTGTTTGCTCAGCTCCGGTGATCCGAAGTGCACCAGACCCCTCACCGGAAACTTGCCGGCTGCGTTGATGCCATGGTATCCCTGGCTGATCAGGATCAGGGTATCGCCCACTGTGAGCTTGAGGTATTTAGCCAGATCGTCGGCTACCAGTGCGCCGTCATCGCCGGAATGGAGGTAAGTGCCCTCGGTGACCCGCGACTGGGTGCGGGTGAGGCGGTCTTCTTTGAGTGGATCGATACCAATGACCATCGTGCCTTTGGTAAATACTCCGGAAGACGCCAGGGCGAAACTCTCGATCCGGGGTACCAGCTGGGCCACCTTCTTCTGGCCCTCAAGACTGGCCAGTGCCGGCACCGGATCAAAGGCGTTGTCGATCGACTTATCGTCCCAGTAGCCATTTTTGTGAATCTGGGCATAGCCAAAGTGATAATGTACGACACTGTCGACCATGTGATTCCAGGTACCTTCCTGAATCGAGGAGATGGCCACCGCGAAGAAGACCGCAAAAAGGATCGACGCCGCGGTGATCAGGGTGCGGCGTTTGTTGCGCCATATATTCCGGACGGCCAGTTTGATAATCTGTTTCATGGTTGGAAGGGGGTTTAGCGTACCTGTTTCATGTTTTGCAGGGAGAAAAAGGATTCGGCGATGGGCTCGTCGAAGACAATATGGAGCTGCTCGACGACGGTCATTTTGCCTTCTTCTTCAGCCGGTATCATTTCGATCCGGGTAGGGAGCAGGCGACCTCCGATCATTTTCACTTCCTTGCCAAACATGGTATTCACGAGGTAACCGTCTTCATCGAAAAATTCGGTTTTAAGCTGCAGGTAATCTTCTTTGCTGATCCAGGAGATGACCTTCCCCCAGACCACCGGAGCTTCGGGTTTGGGGGTTAGTTCAATTTTATAACAGTTGCGGCCTTCGATCACTTCTTCTCCCAACAGTTTGTGGGTATAGTCGACCACGACCGATGATTCGCGTACCAGGTCGTCGTTGGTAAAGTCGGATCCCATCCACGACTGCATCATCATGGAAGGAGGCAGTTTGATGGCCCGGTCGATGGTGGGTTGCCAGTTCCAGATCTCTTTTTCGCGTTTGAGGAAAGCGGTGCCTTTGTCGCGGGCAGGCGCGGTGATCAGCATCAGGCTGTAGTCGCGGCCTTTCGTCCACGATTTGATCGAGACTTCCCGTGACCAGGTAGGCCGGACGATGGTCATTTTCATCTCACCCCGGCTGGAGGTGATGCCCCGGGCCTTCTCATCGGCGGTCTTCACGATTTCCAGGGCACTCTGCGCCCCGGCCAGTGAGGAAAAAAGAACGGAAATCAAGACCAATACTGTTTTCATGAACATTATTTTAGACAATTCTAAATTTAATTTTAATATAATCAAATTTTCTGCATTCGAATCTTATCTTTCAGGAATTCCTGCATCTCTTTAAGGGGATATTTTTCCTTGAAATGCAGGAAATGCAGGAGGATGCCATCGAGTACCGCAGCCAGGTACATCGATTCCCGCTCCGGATTGGAAAATCCCGCCCGTTCGAGCAGGCTGGTCAGGTATTGAAGGTTTTGCATCTCACTCCGCCGTGCCAGGGCCTCATATTGACTGCTGATATCTTCCTTGAAGGAGAGTGCCATGATCAGCCTCCAGTAGGTGGGATTGGCTTCCAGGAGCTCAAAGATCTGATCGATGGCCAGCTCCAGGGCTGCCCGTGGGTCCAGACCCGGATCGTTCATGGTAGCTAACACCGGATCGCCGGTCTGCTGGGCCTGGTCGAGGATCCCTTTCAACAGGTCTTCCTTGCTGCTAAAATAATTGTACATCAGCCCTTTCGAGATCCCGGCCTTGCGGGCAATCTGGCTGATGGTCGTCCCATGAAATCCCTGATGGGCAAACAATTCCAGGGCTGCCTCCAGGATCAGATCCCGGCTGCGGCTCCGTATCTCCTCCACCTGTTCCTTCGTTCTTGGTGACATTCTATTTTTTATTGACCAAACGGTCAGTCAAAGATATAGCATGCAGAAGAGTTTGTCAAGGGGGGTCGGCAAAAAATCTGGTGAAACCGGGAATGTAATAGACAAAAGATATATTCAGGGCTCAGGCACAGGTAACGTGTTTTGAACTTAAGCTGCTGAGCCCACGTAAGCTTTTGCAGAGTTGACTGTTGCACTCAGAGCTACACAAAACACATTATAATTAACAAGTTTTTGATCTGGAATTTCAATACCCGGTGCCAATCAGAGGACATAAACTACCAGATCTGATGACACCAGAAAATCAGTTGAAATGCAAAAGAAGAGTAACTGCCTGAGAATGAAGGGTGGGCGCAGAAGGATTCGAACCTACGACCCCCTGGGTGTAAACCAGGTGCTCTGAACCAACTGAGCTATGCGCCCCGATTGTCAATGTATGACCCACTGCGATAAGTGGCCTGCAAATATAGAATCCCCGGCGGTCTCTACCAAATCTTTCTTAGTGAAATCCTTCGACCAGATTTGAATGACTTAACACCTTAGGGGTGACCCTTCGGCAGGCTCCCTTCGGCAGGCTCAGGGTGACATCCCGGAAAGACAGCTAGACAAAGAATACACCACTCATACGCTTAGGCGGGCACTCTTCGACTAGCTCCCTTCGACTAGCTCAGGGTGACTATTGGTAAGTCAGGGCATCCCTGCCGATCACACACCCACACCTTACACCCACACCTCACACCCACACCCTTCACACTCACACCCTAACTAAATCGCTCCCACACTCTCCTTGTAGAGCAAAGCCGTGACTACCTGACCTACCGCCCGCAGGGTGTTGCGGTCGATGATGTTGATATCATCGTCGTGGGTATGCCAGTGGCGGCCAAAACTCTGACCGCTGTGATGGATGATGTCGATCATGGGTAAGCCCGCGAGCTGGTTGACAAAAAGATGGTCATCGATCAGGCTGCCGATCCGCTCATTGACAAAATAATGCCCATAACCCATGGACTGTGCCAAAGACCAGACTTTCTCGACTACGGCGTTGGCATAATTAACGGAAAAGCCTTCCCGGGGGAAAGTCGCTCCTTTGGCACCGACCATGTCCAATAGTATGCCGTACTGAGCCCTGTTTTGAGGACCCAGATTGCGGGCCCAGTGCTGGGCTCCCAGACACCAGGTCTCCGAAGCACCATTGTTGTCGCCCTGGTCTTCGGCGTCGAAGAACACCAGGTCTACGCCCAGATTGACCGGGTTGGCCTGGATGGTACGGGCGATCTCCAGTAAGACTGCCACTCCGCTGGCACCATCGTCTGCTCCCGCAATCGGTTCCTGCCGTCGACCGGTATCGGCGTCTCGCTCGGCGATGTACCGGGTATCCCAGTGCGCGGCGAGCACAATCCTGCGGGCCTGCCCGGGATTTATCCGGCCGATGATGTTGGTGGCCGCATAGGAAAAACCGGTGTACAGATCAGCCGTAAAATCCTGTTCCTCCACATCGGCTCCAAATTGCCGGAGTTTACCGACTATCCAGTCCTTGCATGCTGCATGACCAGGACTCCCCGGATTTCGGGGGCCGAATTCTACCTGTCTGACCACATATGTCAATGCACTATCGCGGTTGAATGCCGGAATGGACACGGTGCTTTCTGGCACGGTGCCAGAGCTACTACCAGCTTGTTGATTTTTATCGGACTGGCAGGCAGCAAAAAGGATCATGGTCAGCAGTAAACCTGCAATTTTAAGGTGAAGATTCATCGTGGTGGTATCTATGACTTGCTCCAGGAAGTACCTTCCTTGCCGTCTTTTAACTGAATCGATAACGCGGTCAGGGCATCCCTGATTTTATCGGCGGTAGCCCAGTCTTTCCCGGCCCGGGCATCCTTCCGTAGTTCAATGATGAGATCCATCAGGCCATCGACCGTTTGCCCGTCCTGCCCGTCCGAATCATCCTTTAGACCCAGTACTTCCCGGATAAAATTGGGGAAAAATTCCCGCAACCGGGAAAGGGTCGACTCACTCAGCGCGGCCGGATCCAGTTGACGCAGGCTCAGTGCATTGATTTTACTGGTCAGCTCAAACAGGCCGGCGAGGGCTTTCGGAGTATTGAAATCATCGCACATGTCGTTGATGATGCCATCGATCCCGGTAAGCAACTCCTGATCCAGATCAGTGCTCGGACCACTGTTCAGGGCATCGATCTTTTCCAGGGTTTTCAGCGCTTCCATCAGTCGTTTGTACCCTTTCTCGGCGGCAACCAGAGCATCGTCGTTCAGGTCGAGGGTGCTGCGGTAGTGGGCCTGCAGCATGAAAAACCGGACAACCATCGGGGAAAAGCCCTTGCTGAAATGTTTGCTGTCGCCGGTAAAGAGTTGTTTTGGGGTGACCGAATTGTCTTCACTTTTTGACATCTTCCGGCCATTGAGCAACAGCATATTGGTATGCAGCCAGTACCGGGCAGGAGTCTGACCACAGGCTCCGACATTCTGGGCGATTTCATTTTCGTGATGTGGAAACTTCAGATCAGTACCTCCTCCATGGATGTCAAACTGAGTGCCCAGATACTTGGTGCTCATAGCCGAACATTCGAGATGCCAGCCGGGAAATCCCACCGACCAGGGTGAGGGCCAACGCATCAGATGACTGGGTTCTGCCTTGATCCATAAGGCAAAATCCGAGGGATGGTTTTTTTCCGACTGGCCTTTGAGGTCATCTCTCGACTCCTGGATTAGTTCTTCAACCACCCTTCCCGACAGCACCCCGTAGTCGTGCTTCCCGGCGATATACTTTGGGGTATCAAAATAGACCGACCCATTTTTTTCATAAGCCAGTCCGTGGTCAAGGATTGCCTTAATCATCTCAATCTGCTCGATGATATGGCCGGTAGCCCGGGGCTCAATATCCGGAGGCAGGATATTAAAGATCTGCATCATCTGTTGAAAACCGTTGGCATAGCGTTGTACCACTTCCATGGGTTCGATATGTTCCAGCCGTGCCTTTTTCGAAATTTTATCCTCCCCTCCCACATCAACATCCCCTTCAAGATGTCCGACGTCGGTAATATTACGTACATACCGCACTTTGTAGCCCAGGTACTTCAGAAAACGGTAGATGATATCAAAACTGGTAAAGGTGCGGCAATTGCCCAGATGCACATCGCTGTATACGGTAGGACCGCATACGTACATACCTACCATTCCTTCATGGATGGGTTTAAACGCTTCACGTTGCCTGGTCAGGCTGTTGTATACATACAATTGATGCATCTAGTCTTTGATTTTCATTAAACTGAGTACGGGAAAGTGGTCAGATATGGCGGTTCTTAATATATGATGATCCAATACCTCGAAAGATTCGTCTGCAAAAATATAATCTATTTTCAAACCGGGAAGAGCTCCGGCATAGGTGCTACCTATACCCATCCCTCTGTCTTTGAAGTGGTCGGTGAGGCGATCGCTAAACTGCTGATAGGTATAGGAAAAGGGTGTATCATTAAAGTCACCAGCCAAAATGACCGGATGGCTGATCAGTGCCAGATCCTTCAGGATCGTCTGCACCTGTTCTTTCCGGATCAGGCTGTTTTTCCGGTAGTTGGACACCATCTTCCGGATGCTCCTCACTGCCCGGGTATGGTTGTCATTAATATCATCCAAAACGGTTTCGGCTTCCCGGGTTACCTGATTACTCTTTAGATGCAGGTTGTAGATCCGGATCTTTTGCGCATGCTGCATGATATCGATCCAGATACAGCCGTTGACCGACTGATCAAACTGAATATGTCCCTGAGCCTCCACCGGAAAACGGCTTAAAATCGCTTTCCCCTTATAAAAATAGTAGTGCTCCAGTCCGGTACTTTCTATCAGTGAAGGAAGGTGATTTTCGGTGATTTCCTGCATGCAGAAGAAATCAATCTGGTGTTCTCCCTTGATTTGCCGGAGAAAATCATTGAGATGGTCACCCTCGTTGTAACTCTGGCTGTTAAAGCTGCAGACTCCCAACTGGTCTTCCTGGCTTTCCTTCTTAAAATGAACTCCCACAAAGCGGGTTATCTGGCCAAATCCGGCGATCAGGAGAACCAGGGACGCCAAAAGCCAGCGTTTCCGGAGCGACAGCCAGAAAAGGAAGAAGAAGAGATTGAGGAGCAGTAGCCACGGCATAAACAAACCGATTACCTGTGGCCAGGAACTGACTGCCGGATCAACAAAAGATGCCAGATATCCAATGGTGGTCAGCACGATGACTCCCCAGTTCAGAAGGAGTATCAGGCGTAAAAACCGTTTCATCGCGAACTGGCGTTATGAAGAAACTCCTTTTCCTCGCTGGTCAGGCTTTGATAGCCGGTTTTCTTGATTTTTTCGAGAATGGCATCCACCCGTTCCTGGATTTCGTCGTCGCTGTAGGTAATCTGCTCTTTCTTTTTATAGGTATGCCTGACGATGATCCTGGCCTCCCGGGAAGTTTTAACCGGTATTTTTTCACCACTGAAGAAGTTGACGATCTTGTCGAGGATATTATTGATGCCATCTGACCAGTCATTGCCAGACCGGAGTTGCGATACAAAAAGCCAGCCCATAACCACTCCTCCCAGATGGGCAAAATGACCGCCGGTGTTACTGTCTCCTGCTACCGCAAAAAGATCCAGGAGTACCAGGGTGGCAACTACATATTTCAGGCGGACATCACCGATCAGCAGCAGACGCATGATGTAGTCCGGTGCGATCAGGCCGGAAGTGACGACAATCGCCATGACTCCGGCTGATGCTCCCAGAGCGTAACCAGTATGGCCGCTCATATAGGGAAGCACCTGAGCACTTAACCAGAAAACAAAGCATCCTACAATGCCCCCCAACAGATATATTGGAAAGATTTTGCGGTCACCCAGCAAATCACCCACGATCCGTCCAAACCAATACAGGAAAAGCATATTCCAGAGCAGGTGCCAGAAACTCTCGTGCAGAAAAATGCTGGTCACAAATACCCATGGATGGGTCAGGTTATGCATGATGTCGGATGAAACCGAAAAAAACTGGACGATATCGTGATACAGGGGTGGTACCACACCGGCATTCCCCAGGTAAAAAAGGAGGCGAAGTACATTGACCGCAATAAAGACCACGACATTGATAATGACCAGCCGGGTCACCATATTGCCAAAGGAAAATTCGCGGCGGATATCGGCAAGAATAGACTGCAACATTATCTGAATCCTGATTTTCGCCAAAATAAAATAATCAGAGCTCCAAAAAGCGCTCCCCCGACATGGGCAAAATGGGCTACTCCCGGATTGGTATTGCTGATGCCAAAATACAGCTCAATCGCTGCATAGATCAGGACGAAGTACTTCGCTTTCATAGGAATAGGGGGAATCAGCAACATGATCTGACTGTTCGGGAAAAGCATGCCATAACCTGCCAGCAATCCGAATACCGCTCCTGAAGCCCCGACCATCCCGTATGGCCGGCTGAGGAAGACCCGATACTCATCCGCTGAAAACGCGGAAATCTCCAGATACCAGACAAACAGATACAATACCAGTGCGCCAAATCCTGATAGAAGGTAGAAGGTCAGAAACCGTTTGGGTCCCATGTAGGTTTCCAGCGCGGAACCAAACATATACAGTGCAAACATATTGAAGAACAGGTGCTGAAAATTACCGTGCATAAACATATGCGTCACGATCTGCCACGGCCGGAAAAAATCGGAGGCGGGATAGTACATCGCCAAAACCGGATAGAGGTCAGGCATCAGCATATGGGTGACCACGTACATGATACCGTTCAGGATAAGTAATTGCTTGACGACTTCGGTAATTTGTAACATTACTGATTAAACTTGCTTTGCAATTGATCTAGTTCAAAGGTGATAAAACATTTTTTCCCAAACGGACTCTGGAAGGGAATTTCACAGGCAAAAAGCTGATCGATGAGTGATTGCATCTCCATCACACTCAGAGAGGTCCCTCTTTTTATGCAGGAACGCCTTGCCATCAGGGCTGCCAGCTTCTTCTCCTCGCTCCATTCCAGGTTGACATTCATCCGGAACTGCTCCAGAAGTTCGTGAAAGAGTGTTTCTTTTACTTCTAAATTCGACAAATGGGCAGGTATTCCATGCAGAATGAAGCTGTCCTTACCAAAGGAACCCAGTTCAAAACCAATGCTGTTGAGGGGAGGTAAGAGACTCTCCAGCAAGGCTGCCTCATGAGCAGGTAAGGTAAAAGTGCTGGGGAAAAGCAGCTTTTGGGATGGAGCCGGGTTGTCACGAATCTCACTCAACAGACGCTCATAAAGAATCCGCTCATGGGCATTTTGCTGATCGATGAGCAGAAAGCCCGACCTGATCTGACTGATGATATAGGTCTGATGGATTTGCACGGGATCCTTTCGGTCTTCATCCCCTTCAAAGTTGGCGAGTTGTACCGGATCTTCTCCTGGTGCTGTGACCGGACTCTTCTCCAACCCCTGGTACAGTTGCTCCCAGCTGTCGACTGCTGGCCGGCGGGAAAAACTGGAAGGGATGAGGATTTTGCCGGTCACCGGAGCTTGGGTAGCAGTGGTGGAGCTGAAGACCGGACTCTGATCAAAGTCGAGGGATGGAGCGATATGATACTGACTCAATGTATGCCGGACGGCCGATTTGATGACTGTATAGGTGAGGGTTTCGTCTTCAAATTTTACTTCCTGTTTGGTGGGGTGCACATTGATGTCAATCCGTTCAGGATCCATGTAGATCGACAGGAGATAGAAAGGGAATGAACCCGGACTAATCAGATTTTCGTATGCGAGCAATACCGCATGGTGGAGATACGGGCTCCGGATAAAGCGGTCGTTAATCAGAAAGAATTGCTCACCGCGGGTCTTCCTGGCCGAATCCGGTTTGCCGACAAATCCGGTAATCCGGCACAGATCGGTCTCCTCTTCGATGGGAACCAGCTTGTCGTTGATCCCCTTTCCAAAAAGATTCACGATCCTCTTTCTCAATGTGCCGGGTGGCAGGTGATATGTTTCTGTTCCGTTATGAAATACTTCAAAATGAATTTCAGGATGGGCAATGGCAATGCGCTGAAACTCATCCAGGATATGACGGAATTCGACCGTATTGGACTTCAGGAATTTTCTCCGGGCAGGTATGTTGAAAAACAAATTCTTTACCTGAATATTGGTACCCGGATTGGTTTCGCAGACTTCCTGCCGGATCACATTCGATCCTTCGATCACCAGGTGGGTACCGACGACCTGCTCATGCAGCCGGGTCTTCAGATCGACCTGGGCTACCGCCGCAATCGAGGCCAGGGCTTCCCCGCGGAATCCCAGGGTGCGGATCGCAAAGAGATCTTCTGCTTTGCTGATTTTGGAGGTGGCATGCCGCTCAAAGCTCAGACGTGCATCGGTCGGACTCATCCCGGCACCATTATCAATAACCTGGACAGACTGCTTACCGGCATCCTTGATGATCACCTTAATGTGATTGGCGCCGGCATCGATGGCATTTTCAATCAATTCTTTAACTACGGAAGCCGGACGCTGCACGACCTCTCCGGCAGCAATCTGGTTGGCAATGGAATCCGGAAGAAGCTGAATGATATCAGCCATAGTCAAATTATCCTTCGATCTGTTCTAAAAATCTGGGCAAATATACGGTAAGCAACAGATAGGTGACAGCAAATAAGGTAATTATGATGGCCAATAATAATATGTTTGAACGGCGGTTTACGCTGCTGCGATAGGCTGGTGAGGAACTGCGGTTCTGGAAATTCCGGGAAATCCGGGATTTTATCTGCTCGGTTTCAGAAGAACCTTCACTCCTGGCATTCTTTAGGATCTCTTCCAGCCGCTCCTTCTGTGGATCGTAATACCGGGGTACATAGTTGAATTTTTGGTGTCTTGGTGCCTTAAAAAAACTAAAAAGGGCCATATTTTAGATGCTTCGTGATAAAATTAGGATTTTTTCCAATCCTTTCATTGTTAGTTGATTATTATCAATGTAACTAAATGAACAGGAGACCCCGAAAGGTTGTTCCTTGTGATAGAACATTTTTCCAACTAACTTTGCACCGGATCATAATCGTCCTTCATGAGTGATCAAATAAAACATGAGTGCGGCATTGCGCTCATTCGCCTCCTTCAACCGCTGGAGTATTACGAACATAAATATGGTTCGACCCTGTATGGCCTGAAGAAAATGCAGCTCATTCTCCAGAAGATGCGCAACCGGGGTCAGGATGGAGCAGGGATAGCAACCATTAAACTGGACCCCAAACCAGGCACGCGATACATCAGCAGGAAACGAAACAATAGCCCTCAGTCCCTGCGGGACCTGTTTATCGACGTGTCACGCTATTTTAACGATGTTTCTCCGGAACAAATGCACGACGCCGAATGGATGAAGGAAAACAAACCCTTTACCGGTGAACTGTTGTTGGGGCATCTCCGGTATGGTACCCATGGATCAAACAGTATTGAAACCTGTCACCCATTCCTGAGACAAAATAACTGGATCAACCGCAATCTGGTGCTGGCCGGCAATTTCAACCTGACCAACGTCGATGAGCTTTTCGAAGAGCTGCTCGATCTGGGTCAGTACCCCAAAGAGGTCTCAGATACCGTCACCGTCCTCGAAAAGATTGGTCATTTTCTCGATGATGAAGTACAGCGACTGTTTACCTGGTTTAAGCTGGATGGATACAGCAACCGGGAGATCAATGCCCTGATTGAGGAGCACCTTGACATTCAGCGGTTGCTGACCAGGGCATCTAAAAAATTTGACGGCGGATATGTCATGAGTGGGCTGATCGGACACGGTGATGCCTTCATGATGCGGGATCCGAACGGTATTCGTCCGGCTTTTTATTATTACGACGACGAAATCCTGGTTGCCGCCAGTGAGCGGCCGGCCATTCAAACCGCTTTCAAGATCCGGCTGAAGTACGTCAAGGAATTGAAACCTGGTCATGCCCTGATCGTCAAGAAAGACGGAAGGATCAGTGAACAGCCTTTCATTGACCAGCGTGAGGTCAAGGCCTGTTCGTTTGAACGGATCTACTTTAGCCGGGGTACGGATAAAGATATCTATCTCGAACGCAAACGTCTGGGAGAGCAGCTGACCGACCAGGTGCTGCAAGCCATTGACTACGACTTTGAAAATACGGTTTTCTCCTATGTTCCCAATACGGCCGAAACAGCCTTTTTCGGCTTGATGGAGGGTGTTGAAAAAAGGCTGAATGAGATCCGGAAGGAAAAGATTCTGGCACTGGGCTCGGGAGCCAGTGCCGAAGATATTGACAAAATCCTGGCCATCAAGGCCCGTTTTGAAAAAATCGTGGTTAAAGATGCCAAGATGCGCACCTTCATTGCCGATAGCGAAGAGCGGGGAGAGATGGTCTCACACGTCTATGACGTGACCTACGGCATTGTTCGCAATAACATCGATACCCTGGTGCTGGTCGATGACAGCATTGTGCGGGGAACCACCCTTCGTGACAGCATCATCACCATGGTCGATCGTCTCCACCCCAGACGTATCGTATTCGTCTCTTCAGCACCACAGATACGGTATCCCGACTGCTACGGTATTGATATGTCGGTAATGAATAATTTTGTAGCTTTTGAAGCGATGGTGGCTCTACTCAAAGAAACGGGTAAGGAACATTTGTTGAATGAAGTTTATGATCTCTGCAAAGCAGAACTGTCAGGTAAGGATGAAGTAGAAAACAAGGTCAAAATACTCTACGACCAGTTTTCTTATGAGGAGATTTCGCAAAAGATCTCAGAGATCCTGACTCCTCCGGCTATCGATGCCGAAGTAAAGATCATATTCCAGACCCTCGAGGGTCTTCGGGTGGCAGTCCCTGATCACCGTGGTGACTGGTATTTCAGCGGCGATTATCCTACGCCGGGTGGGCAGAAAGTGGTCAATAAAGCCTTCATCAATTACATGGAGAAAAAGCTGGTCAGAGCTTATTTCTAAAAAAATCGCATTTTCCTCCGGATAGTTTCCAACTATTTGAGGGTGGTCCCGTCTATCTGATAAAAACGAAAACCTGGAAGCGAACCAGCAGTCACGGTTGACAGAGCGCTGTATAAAGGGAGATCGCAAGGCGCAGTTTGAACTTTACAAATTATATGTAAAGCCCCTTTATCACGCGGTGATCCGTTTGGTACCCGAGCGCACCGCGGCAGAAGAAATCGTACAGGATGCCTTTGTCAGCATTTTCAGGCATCTGCCCGACTACCGATCAGAAAGCAGTCTCTTGACCTGGATGCGACGCATCGCGGTCAACAAAGCGCTGGATGTGATCCGAAAAAAGAAACATGAATGGGCTTTACCGCATGGCAAGGAGCTGGAAGACTCTATCGACCTGGATGACAGGAATGAGGATGAGCTCATAAACCAGCTCCATGAGGAAATCAAGAAACTTCCGAATGGTTGCCGTGAAATTCTCAGTTTATACCTGTTTGAGGGATTTAAACACGCTGAAATCGCCCAAAAGCTCCAGATTACCGAATCGACGTCAAAAACACAGTATTTGAGAGCCCGGAAATTATTGGCTCTGGCACTGGCTAAATATAAAGTCAATGAGTATTGATCTTGAAAAGTTTGTGAGAAAGCATGCCGGAAAACTGGACCGCATCGAATCAGTTGAAGAAGACCGACTGTGGTCCGGGATCTCCCGCGCGCTGGATCAGTATGAACATCCTTCATCAAAATACCGGATCTGGTTGTCGATCGCTGCCGGAATCATTGTAATCCTGACGTCGATGCTGGTCTATACCAACATTTACCGGCCAAAAGTCAATGACGACCGCAGACTGCTTTCATCCGTGTTCCCCGAACTATCGAAGGAGTTTTCGCAATACGATCAGATAATCAGGACCCGAAAAACGGCAATATCGTTTGACACCATTGATCCCGGTCAGTATCCGGATCTTTTTGAAGAAATGCAAATACTGGACGAGCATTATTCGACAGCCTTAAAGGACCTCAAAAACCTTGGCAAGGATGAGGCGATCCTGCGGGTCCTGATGCGCTATCATCAGAGGCAATTGGACCTTCTGGAAAGACTATCTAATGAAATCGAAAAAAATAGACGATACCATGAAAAGAATTTTCAACGAAATATTTAGTACTCCGTTTCTTTTCGCGTTGCTGTTTTATCCCCTCCTGGTTGCTAGCCAGAGTAAAGAGCAAAACTTTTATAAGACCATTCCTGTTGCAGGTGTTGAAAAATTGGTCATCACCCATCAGCGGGGACCTCTTGTGATTGAAAAAAGTATGGACAGTCAGATCCATGCAGATTTGCTGGTACGGATCAAAGGCAAGAATGAAGATGACCTCAACCAGCTGTTGGAATCCATCGAGTTAAAAGAAAGCAGGGTTGGTGCAGGTATAGAACTGGAGACACAGACTCAAATAAGCAACTGGATCAATACTCTCGGTATGACCCGGGTCAAACTAAAGTCGGGTGCGGTTATCCATAACATCCAGGAGCTCGAAATGATCCTGACAATCAAAGTGCCCGCGATCAGTCAACTGCATTTAAGCAATAAGTATGAAAATATTGAAATACGATCCGATTTACAAAGCCATGTATCGGTCGATCTGTACAGCGGGGAATTCTTATCCAAAAATATCCAGGGTGACCTGACTATACGGGCTAAATACTCTGATCTGCATTTTGATGATTTCAAACAGGGCATTTTTGATCTCTATGAATGCAAGTTAGCCGGTGGAAAGGGAACAAACCTCAATATCCAATCGAAATATTCCAATATAAGGCTGCAGACATTTGACAGGCTCAATGTCAACTCCTATGAGGATCATTATACCCTGGGCGACATCCGTCAACAAATTGTTATCACGGATAAATATTCGAAATTCTACCTGCAAAATATCGGTAATGCCCGGTTGAATTTATACGAAACCGATCTGGAGTTACAGCGTGGGAAGGAACTGGCCATTGATTGTAAATACGGTACAATCCATGCTGGCAATCTGACCCGGATCGAGCTCAATGAAAGTTATGAAACCGACTTGATTATTGAAAGTCTCGATGAATTGTTGGTGAGAAATGACAAATATGGAAACTATGAAATCGGTAGCCTGCGCAAATCCCTGAGGCTGAAAGGTTATGAGACTTCCCTTGATGTAAAACAGGTCAGCCCTCAGTTGTCAGAGGTCTCGATAGACAGTAAATACGACCGGATGCGACTGGGCTTTCCGCCTGAGTTGCGGTATGTTCTGGATGCCGAATTGAAGTATGGATCGCTGGCCTATCACGATGGCATTTTCACCAGCATCGACCGGAGGGAAAAGGGTGAAGAACTGATCGTCAAAGCAGACTTGACCGATCAAACGAAACCAAAAGTGATTATCCGGTCTTATGAAACCGATATTGTGCTGGAATAAACTGATCGTCGTCAGGGTCTGCCGGACCCATTGCTTACCAGGGTACCAATATTCTCACCCTGAACCACACCTTGTAAATTTCCGGCCTTCATGACGTCAAACACGACAATGGGCAGATCGTTTTCCTTACAGAGCGTAAAGGCAGTCATATCCATCACTTTCAATCCCATGGAAATGACTTCATCAAATTTCAGATGTTCATATTTGATGGCATCGGGATAGATTTCCGGATCTGCGCTGTAGATTCCATCAACCCGGGTACCTTTCAGGATCACATCGGCGCAGACTTCATTGGCCCTTAGAGCAGCGGCCGAATCGGTCGTAAAATAGGGACTCCCCGTGCCGGCGGCAAAGATCAGCACCCTCCCTTTTTCCAGATGACGGATGGCCCTTCTCCTGATATAAGGTTCAGCTATCTCTTTCATTTCAATGGCCGATATCAACCGGGTAAACACTCCCAGACTTTCCAGGGAACTCTGCAGGGCCATTCCATTGATGGCGGTAGCCAACATACCCATGTAATCTCCCTGGACTCGTTCGATGCCCGATTGTTGTGCCTGAAGCCCTCTGAATATATTACCCCCTCCAATGACAACCGCCACTTCAACCCCCAGGTCTTTCAGGTCTCTGATCTGCCGGGAATAGTGCAGGAGCATTTCCGGTTGAATTCCAAAGGCCTGATTTCCCATCAACGATTCGCCGCTGAGTTTCAGGAGTATCCGTTTATACTTTAATGACATGATCTGTAGTATTAAAAAAAAGAGCGAACCAAATTGGTTCGCTCTTTAAAAAAGCTCTTATCCCAGCGCCACATGCCGGAAATCCTTCACTGTAAGATCCGCATCCATTTTTTTCAGATACTGATCGACCGTTAAGGTATTGTCTTTCACAAAGGTTTGATTGAGCAAGGTCTGTTCCTTGAAAAACTTGGACAACTTACCGAGGGCAATCTTCTCCAGCATCGCCTCCGGTTTGCCTTCCAGTCTGGCCTGTTCCTTTCCGATTTCAATCTCCTTGGCAATGGTGGTCTGATCAACTCCATCCTTGTCGACCGCTACCGGTTTCATAGCGGCAACCTGCATGGCCACATCCTTTCCGGCATCGATAAAAGACTGACTGTCTTTATTCAGACCAACAATTACTCCTGCTTTGTAACCCATGTGGATATAAGGCACCACAAGGGGAGCTTCCAGACTCTCATAGCTGGCCAATTCGATTTTTTCTCCAATCTTGCCCACTTGCTCGACTACTTTATCGGCGATGGTGAGACCATTCATTTTTTGTTCCAGTAATTTTTCCCGGCTATCCGGAAAATTCTTTAGCGCGATCTCCGCAATTTCCCTGGTCAGATTGATAAAATCCTGGTTCTTGGCAACGAAGTCGGTTTCACAACTAAGTTTGACGATAACCCCTCGCTTCTGATCGTCAGTGACCAGGGCCATGACCACCCCTTCTTTTGCCTCTCTTTCGGCCCTCTTAAGGGAAAGTTTCTGCCCTTTTTTCCTCAGTATCTCAATGGCTTTTTCAAAATCGCCTTCTGCTTCAGAAAGTGCCTTTTTGCAGTCCATCATACCGGCACCGGTCTGATCTCTTAACTTTTTAACATCGGCTGCTGATATTTCACTCATTAGTAGATTAATTTTTTAGCTTAAATAAAATCTTTCTCGAAAATTATCCGGCTACGCTGCTCTCAATTTCTTCTTTTGATCTTCTTCTTTCCTCCAGACCTTCCCGGATGCACTCGGTAATATACTGGGTGACTATGCGGATTGATTTCGATGCATCATCATTGGCTGGAATCGGAAAATCAATCAGATTTGGATCGGAATTGGTATCGACCATCCCAAAGGTCTTCAGGCCTAATTTGTGTGCTTCCGCCAGCGCTAAATGTTCGTGATGGATGTCTACCAGAAAGACGGCATGCGGCAAACGATTCAGGCCGGCCACCCCACCCAATACTTTTTCCAGTTTATCGCGCTCACGGGTCAATGTCAGTCTTTCCTTCTTGGTGACACTGGTCAACGTACCATCACCCAGCATCCGGTCAATGTTGTTCATCTTTTTGACCGATCGGCGTATCGTTGAGAAATTGGTCATCATGCCTCCCAGCCACCGTTCCGTCACATAAGGCATCCCAACCGAGTTGGCTGCATTCTGAATAATGTCTTTTGCCTGTTTTTTGGTGGCCACGTACAAGATCTTCCGGCCAGACTTTGCCAGCTGTTTCATGGCTCTGCCTGCTTTCTCGAGGCACTCCGAAGTGCGGTTAAGATCGATGATGTGAATTCCCCTGCGCTCCATAAATATATAAGGTTGCATCTTTGGATTCCACTTTCTCTTAAGATGGCCAAAGTGAACTCCGGCATCCAACAATTCTTTATAGGTCGGTTTATCCATTGGATTATTGACTTTACTAGATTTTTTCGAATAAGATTAACGCTTGCTGAACTGGAAGCTCTTGCGGGCCTTCGGCTTTCCGTATTTCTTACGTTCGACCACCCTCGCATCCCGGGTTAAGAATTTAACCTCCTTCAGCGGTTTGCGATTGTCTTCGCTGATCTTAACCAGTACCCGGGAAATACCCATGCGTACCGCTTCCGCCTGCCCTTTAAATCCACCCCCGGCTACGTTGACATTCCAGTCGTATACATTACTCCCGGAAATCACTTCAAACGGAGCCAGCACCTTGTTCTGAACATGTGGCTGAGGAAAATAATCCTTAAGTTCTTTACCATTAATAAAGATGGCTCCTTTACCGCTGGTTGCATAGACTCTGGCCACTGCTCCTTTTCGCCGGCCTACAGCATTTACCATTTCCATAGATCTTAAAATTTAAAGGGTTCGGGTTTTTGTGCCTGATGCGGGTGCTCTGCTCCGGCATACACAAAAAGTTTTTTAATCATTTTTCTGCCAAGCTTATTTTTGGGAAGCATGCCCCTCACCGCCTTTTCGATAACCTCGTGGGGTTTCGTGGCCAGCAGGTTTGCCGCTACTACCCGGCGCTGTCCACCTGGATAGCCGGTGTGATAGATGTACTCTTTCTGAGCCAGCTTCTTTCCGGTAAACCGGACCTTGTCGGCATTGACCACGACGACGTGATCTCCGCAATCGACGTGCGGGGTATAAGAAGGTTTGTGTTTGCCTTTAAGCACGTGAGCGATCTTCGATCCGATACGACCCACCGTTTCTCCATCGGCATCAACAACGTACCACTTTCGCGTCACGTCTTCCTTCCGGGTTGATTTTGTCTTATAACTTAAGGTATCCACTGTTATCGTTTTTTTATTAAAAACACTTTTTGCAAAAGTGCGTGCAAATGTAGAGTTCTTTCGATCAAATCAAAAGAAAATTGATAAAAATCACGAAATATTTTTTCATAAAGCGCTGAAAAACAGGGGAAATTTCGCACAACGAGAGAAAAGGTATTCCCTCTTGAGAGTTCCGACATCTAATAAATAATGGCAGAGGATTACTTTTGGTCTCCCGGGTACTTCTTCTACCGGCAGTAAATCAGCATCAGCTCTTTAGCCCTGTCAACCCCCAGGGTATTGGCTTTATCCAGATCTTTGCATCCTTCTACGATAAATTCAGCCATGATTTGAGCCTGACCCCGTATCAGATAAGCTTCGCCATTACTGCTGTTGATCCCGATCAGCCGGTTCAGGTCATCAATCGCCGCCTTCCAGTCTTCCTTTTGAAAATATAGATTGCCCCGGTTAAACAAAGCATTTTCATTCTGCGACTCTAACCGCAACACACTGGTAAAGTCGTCAATTGCCCGGTCGCGGTGTTTCAGTTGCTGATGGGCATATCCCCGCAAGAGGTACGCCTGGACATGATCAGACCGCAGGTGGACGGCCCGATCCAGTATAGGTATCGCTTCCTGATATTGGCCGGTAATATTCAGGATCTCCCCTTTGGTTACCCATCCTTCATAATCTGACGGCTCCTGTTTCAGATAAATCCCAAGGTCGTCAAGGGCTTTATCATATTGCTCAAGTCTCTGGTAGGCCAATGCCCGGTTTTTATAATGAATGGACTGCCGGTCATCAATCCGGATAGCCTCCGAATAGTCGGCAATGGCCTGGTCGTACTGCTGCAGGTTGAAATAGGCAAAGGCGCGACCCTGAAAGGCTTCCGCCTGATCCCGGTGATGGGTGATCCAGACAGTGTATGAACGGATCGCTTCATCGTACATACCGAGCCTCAGCTCGGTGTTGCCCTTATTTAGATAAACCTGGTGATAACCGGGGTTGATCCGGATCTGTTCATTGTAATCCTGCAGGGCCCTCACATCCTTACCTTCCCGGCTGAAGCAATATGCCCGGTTAAAAAATACCTCCCGGTGTTTTGGTATCCCATGGATAATACTGGTGAAATCAGCAATGGCTTCGGTAAAATACCCCTGTGTCATCAGGATGATACCGCGGTTTTAGATCGCATCGGTGTGACCAGGATCAAGCGAAAGTACGAAATCAAAATCCGATCTGGCTGCCGGCCAATTCGCCAGTTTCAACTGACAAAATCCCCGGTAAAGGTGTGCTTTAAGATGGTTGGAGTCATCCCGCAGTACCACGTCAAAATCCTGAATGGCAGTTTGATGATCGGCCAGGTTTAATCTGGCGACACCACGGTTGTAATGCGCTTTGACGAAGCCCGGCCGAAGCTCAATCGCCCTGGAATAGGCTTCGACGGCTTTAGAATACTCCTGGTTCCGGAAGTGTCTCAGCCCGAGAGCAAAGTAGTCATCTGCCGGGTCAGACAGGTATCGAAAACCGGTCCCGGCAACCAATAGAATAGTAAACATCAAGCCAGCGGGGGCGATTCGCCATACCCTCATGGTCAATACTTTATTCAATGATCGACAGACAAGGCCATCCCAAATACGGTGCCAGAAACCATCGTGTTAATAAGATCCATCTTCGCAAGAAAATATACGGATAGGGCCTGTTTACTTCAAGCTACTGTCTGGAGACGACAGGATCCCGCTTTCTGTTGTCTTTCTGCTCATGTCGCTGCTGATCCTCCGGGAAATTGGCTTCAGAATGCAGTCTGGAGTGTTTATCTTTAAGCTTCCCCCTTGTATGCCACGAATATATATGAAAAACTTTATTCGGAACTTTGTGGTTTTTACTGTAAGCTGATAAAACCGTACGGTGAACGAGAGCAGAGATATTTCTTCCCAGCGAAAAAAGGACCACCTGGACCTGGCTTTTCAGTCCAGGGTTAGTGCCGATATGATTGATGGCCGTTTTTACTATGAGCCTTTACTTCAGGGGCATCCGTCATCTACTGTTCACTTAACAAAGACTTTTTTGGGTAAGGAGTTACGGGCGCCCATCTGGGTTTCGAGCATGACAGGTGGTACACTAATGGCCCGGACGATCAACCACAATCTGGCCCGTGCCTGCCGGGATTTTGGCATGGGTATGGGACTGGGTTCCTGCCGGTCCTTACTCTACAGCAAAGAAGACCTGGCAGATTTTGATGTCAGAAGCATCATTGGTGATGATTTGCCATTGTATGGTAATCTGGGTATTGCCCAGGTGGAAAAACTGCTGATCGACCGCAAAACCGGTCACATCGACCAATTGATCGATGCTTTACGGCTGGATGGGCTTATTGTCCATATCAACCCGATGCAGGAGTGGTTTCAACCCGAAGGAGATCCCATTTTGCAACCACCCATCGAAACCATTCGACAATTGCTGGAAGAAGCTGACTATCCCCTGATTGTCAAGGAAGTGGGGCAGGGTATGGGCAGGGAAAGTCTGGAGGCTCTACTCCGGTTACCGTTGGCAGCTATCGATTTTGGGGCCAGCGGAGGCACCAATTTTGCCTTATTGGAACTGCTGCGATCAGGCAATCACTGGACTGAAGAACTAAGAGTATTGGCGCACGTAGGGCACGACGCCGGGGAAATGGTAGCAATCACCAACCAGTTGATTGAGGATTTGGCCGGCCAGCGGCAATGTGAGGAAATTATTGTCAGTGGTGGAATCACTCATTTTCTCGACGGATACTACCTGATAAACAAGCTCCGGTTGAACGCCATTTACGGGCAGGCTTCGTCATTCCTCAAATATGCTATGGGAAGTTATGATCAACTCTATAAATTTGTGGAGACTCAGGTAAAAGGATTGTCACTGGCGCATACCTATTTGCGGGTTAAGTAGTTTTTTCCATGCAAAAGTCGATTACGGGTTTTTCTAAACTTTCCAAACGAAAGAAACTTCAATGGATCGTTGAAAATTTCTTCAGAGATCCCGAAGGGGTTATGAAGGAACTGATGAGTTACTGGCTGATCGATGAGGAGAAGCAAAATTTGCTCGACCGGTTCAGCGAAAATACCATCAGCAATTTTTACCTGCCCTATGGAGTAGCCCCCAACTTTCTGATCAACGGCAAACCCTATTGCATCCCGATGGTGATTGAAGAGAGTTCTGTCGTAGCGGCGGCTGCCAATGCTGCCAAGTATTGGCAAAAAAGGGGAGGATTTCATGCAGAAATCATTTCGTCCGAGAAAACGGGTCAGATCCATTTCAGCTGGCCCGGCGATATTCAGCTGCTGCGTGACAAATTTGATGACCTTAAGGAAAAAATGCTGACCCGTGCCAGTCATCTGACCAAAAATATGACATCGCGGGGGGGTGGGGTGACCCGGATCGAGTTAATTGATCTATCCGGAACACTGGAAAATGCTTATCAGATCAGGGTCCATTTCCAGACCGTAGATTCGATGGGGGCCAATTTCATTAATTCGGTACTGGAGACTTTTGCGAAAGTCCTTATTGATTATGTAACGACTGATCCGGTTTTCGGCGAGCATCGGCGGGATCTGGATGTCAATATGTCGATTCTCTCCAATTATACCCCTGAATGTCTGGTCAGAGCCTGGGTCGAATGCCCGGTGCATGAATTGGGCACCTACGAGACGTATGATGCCCTGCAGTTGGCCAAACGGTTTGAAAGGGCAATCCGGATTGCAAGGATCGATCCCTACCGGGCCGTCACCCACAACAAGGGTATTTTCAATGGTATCGATGCGGTAGTACTGGCTACCGCCAATGATTTCCGGGCAGTGGAGGCTAACGGCCATGCCTATGCAGCCAGGGATGGTCAGTATCGCGGACTGACCGAATGCGAGGTAAGCAACGGAATTTTCCGGTTCTGGATCGAAATACCGCTGGCCGTGGGAACCGTAGGAGGATTAACCTCCCTGCATCCGATGGCCCGGCATTCTCTGGAATTGCTGGGTAATCCAAATGCCGAAGAACTCATGATGATCATGGCTGTAATGGGTCTAGCCCAAAATTTTGCGGCAGTTCGGTCATTGGTGACGACCGGAATTCAGAAAGGACATATGAAGATGCACCTTTATAATGTGCTGGCATCTTTGAACGCCAGTGAACGCGAAGTCGAAGAAACGATCGCTCACTTCAGGGACCAGATCGTATCCTATGCCGCTGTCCGGGACTTTATCGGTGATCTTAGGGCTGAAACAACCGAATAAAAGATCTGGCAAACAGAAAAACAAAAAATATTTTCTATCGTATTTTTAGGTATTTTTTGAATATAATTTCTTGTTATATGATTAATGTTGAACCGGTTATGGAAAATAACTCAAGCAGTGGTTTCATTCTGCCGGTGACGATGCTAAGATCTTGTAAATGTTATTACGAAAAATATAAGAATAATTTAATACGAGGTTTATTGAAATTTGTATTTTCACGTTTGATCAAAACTGACCCGTGCCTTCTAAATTAACCTTTCAAGCCAACGGCAAGGTGTTACTTAGTGGAGAGTACCTTGTTCTAAATGGTGCTGTGGCATTGGGTATCCCCTTAGTTCTGGGACAACGGATGACGGTCGCAGAGGGCTCCGGATCGGAGATCGTCTGGCAAAGTTACCAGCCCGACGGGCAAGTCTGGTTTTCCGGAAAATTTGATCTGTTTGGGTTTGATCCCATCAAAAGCAATGACGCTGAGATCGCTCGCCGGCTCAAAGAAATCTTTGAAGCGGCTGTTCGTCTCAATTCCGATTTTCTCTCCAAATGGCGTAAGTATCACGTCAATACCTATCTCGATTTTAGTCCGGAATGGGGGTTGGGCAGCAGCTCGACTCTGATCAGTTGCATCTCCGACTGGGCAGATGTCGACCCTTATGACCTTATGGAGCTCACTTTTGGGGGCTCTGGCTATGATGTTGCCTGCGCCAAAGCCAGGGGAGCAATATTCTATCAGGTCAGCGACGATGAGATTTGTGTCGATCCGGCCGATTTCAACCCTGCATTCAGTGAACAACTCTATTTGATCTATCTTGGAAACAAGCAAAATTCACGCAGCCAAATAGCAGTATATGCCGACAAGAAAATTGCTGGCAGCAGAATCGACGAGGTATCGCAGATTAGTAAATCCTTTTGCGAAGTTAACGACCTGAAATATTTTGACGAACTGATCTCCGACCATGAGAAACTGGTGTCGGAAGTAATCGGAATGCCCCCTGTCAAACAAACGATGTTTGGCGACTTTTGGGGTCAGGTCAAATCACTGGGTGCCTGGGGAGGTGATTTTATCATGGTCACCAGTGATCGTTCTGCCGAAGAAACGCAGTCCTTTTTTAACCAAAAAGGATTTGATGTGTTTTTTAGGTATGATGATCTTGTTCTGTCGGAATCAACAGTCAGCCATAGCAATCCCTGATCCGGCTTCCCTTTACGCTAAATTTGTGATATAATGCCCTGGAAATGGTATGACAGCCGGGTGGTTGATATCGTTGACCTGACCCCCCGTACTAAAAGTTTTTGGTTGCAGTTAGATGACCTTAGCACCTTCGACTATAGACCAGGACAGTTTATTACCCTGGACTTACCCATCCATGAAAAGCGACACAGTCGCTGGCGCAGCTATTCCATAGCCAATCTTCCAGCTTATTCGGGACTGATCGAGCTCTGTATCGGGGCCCTGGAAAACGGGCTGGCATCCCGGTATCTGTTTAACCAACTGGCCATTGGTGATACCATTCGATTTAAGGGGCCGGACGGGGCTTTTGTCCTGACCGAGACTACTTTGGAAAAAGAGCTGATCATGATTTGTACCGGAACCGGAGTTGCTCCATTCCGGAGTATGCTACTGGACCTCCATGCGAGGGGTCCTTTTAAGAAGCCTGTCCACCTGATATTTGGAACGAGAACTCAGGCAGATATCCTGTATGCCGATGATTTCCGGAAGATGGCTGAAGAGGAACCACTATTTACCTACACCATTACCCTCTCCCGTGATGATGAGACCTGGACCGGTGCCAAAGGTTATGTGCACCATGTTTACCTTCAAAAATACCAGCAAACGGATCCTGACCGCCTTTTTTTACTTTGCGGATGGTCTCAAATGATCGATGAAGCAATCGAAAACCTCATTCTCCGGCTTGGATACGGGAAAACCCAGGTGAAATACGAACTTTATGGCTAATATGCATGTTTCACTTTAATCCTCTATTTTTGTAATAAGAAATCTGATAATACTTACTTATGGATACGATTTCAAAGAGCCCGGTGATGCTCTATACGGAACAAACCCCGAATCCTGAGTCATTAAAGTTTGTGACCAACAGGATGCTTTACCGGGGTACCGCGGATTTCCGCGAGCCATCGTTGGCTGAAGAATGGAGCCCGTTGGCAACATCATTGTTTGAATTACCCTATGTAAAGGGTGTTTATATCTGCAACAATTTTGTCACCATTACCAAGGAGTTTAGCTACCAATGGGATGACATCATGTTGCTGCTGAAGGATTTTATAAAGAACTATATTGACGAAGACGGGGGCATCGTCAACCCCGGATTTGAAGAAGAAAAAGCCCGGGTTGAAGCAGAATCCGGTGTTGAATACCAATATACCGGCAATGAGGCAGAATTGGTGAAAAGGATTAAAGATCTTATTGATACGTATGTAAAACCTGCCGTGGAAATGGATGGTGGTAATATTGAATTTAAATCCTTTGATAAAGGCCGGGTAACTGTTATATTGCAGGGTTCTTGCAGTGGCTGTCCGTCATCGACGGTGACCCTCAAAGCAGGAATTGAAGGAATGCTAAAAAGAATGATCCCGGAAGTCACAGAAGTGATTTCCGAAATGGGTTAAAAGATATTTAAGAATTGGGTTTTGGGTGTATTTTGCGGCAGCGCTTTCTCACGAAAGTTGCTGCCGTTTTTTTTAATTGCTGAACCATTTACACATGCCACTCAACCTGGAACAACTGACCTATCAATGCCTGGAACGGGCCCATGAGGTAGGCCGGTATATCCGCAAACAACAATCAAGGGTACAGACCAGTCACATCATTACCAAAGAGTTGAATAGTCTGGTCACCTTTGTTGACCGGCAGTCGGAAGCAATGCTGATCAAGATGCTCGGCACTTTACTTCCAGGTGCAACCTTCATCACCGAAGAAGATACCGTTGAAAATCAAGACTCAGAGCTAGCCTGGATCATCGACCCGCTGGACGGGACAACCAATTTTCTCTATGGCATCCCGGTTTATTCGATCAGCATCGCACTGAAAGTCGGTGAAAGGGTAGTCATGGGTATCGTATATGCCATCAACCAGAAGGAATCGTTTTATGCCTGGGATCAGGGTGGTGCCTACCTCAACAAAAAACAGATACAGGTAAATCAGAAAGTCGATCTGACTGACGCCCTGATCGGAACCGGTTTTCCCTATGACCGCCAAAAACGCCTGGAATTGCCAATGCGCATCACCCGTCAACTGCTGGCAAACTGCCGGGGAGTCCGGCGACTGGGATCAGCCGCCATGGATCTTGCCTACGTAGCTGCCGGACGACTGGACGGTTACTGTGAAACCAATCTGAATTCCTGGGATGTGGCCGCCGGGGGCAAGATCGTCGAAGAGGCGGGTGGCCAGGTTACGGACTTTGACAATTCGCCGGGATGGATTACCGGCAGATCGGTCTTGGCCGCAAACCCGGATTTGCAGGGGCAGCTTCTGAAATTGATCCATTCGGCATAGAATCCGGAGTTTTCTATCGGAATCCGGAGATCATTGATCTATCGGTTGATGCAGAAATAACCCAGGCAATGTAAATTTGTAACTGTGGGCATACACTATCTGGAACTGGTAAAACTGGCGATGGGCTCGGTACGGACCAACCTGTTGCGCTCGATACTTACCCTCATGATCATTGCTTTTGGAATTATGGCCCTGGTAGGCATTCTGACGGCGATCGATTCCATTTTGTATTCCATGACCGACAACTTCAGCGGTCTGGGAGCCAATGCCTATAGTATCGAACCTAAAAGTGTCACGATCCGGAGCAGTCGGGGAGGCAGAAGTACCAAACGCGGCGAGCCGATCACCTATGCCCAGGCGATAAAATTCAAGGAGTCTTTTGAATTTCCGGCAAGAGTCAGCATTTCGTATCAGGCTACTTCACGGGCCGTCGTAAAGTATGCCGATGAGAAATCGAATCCCAATGTCACCCTTAGGGGAGTCGACGATAACTTTCTGGAAGTTTCCGGTCTGGATCTGGCCGCGGGCCGAAATTTCACCCGGTCTGAAGTTACGGGAGGAGACCATAAAGTGATCATTGGCAAAGACATCGTTACTCTTTTGTTTGCTGAAAACAATCAAAGGGCCTTGGACAAAGTGATATCCGTTGGCAATATCAAATACAGGGTGATCGGTGTACTGGCCTCGAAAGGATCCAATATGGACCAAAGCCAGGACCGCCAGGTATTGGTACCGGTATTAAACGTCAAGCGATATTACGGTACGATCCGCTCCAATTACAACGTAAAAGTTGGTCTAAGCAACGCGACCGACATGGACGATGCCACATCGACGACCATTGGAATTTTTCGTAATGTACGTAAACTGAGGATCGGACAGGACAACGATTTTGAGATTTTTAAAAGCGATGGTCTTCTGGATATCCTCAAGGAGAATACATTCTATCTGCGGATGGCCACTATTGCCATTGGGTTGATCACGTTACTCGGGGCAGCTATCGGGCTCATGAATATCATGCTGGTCTCTGTGACCGAACGGACCCGTGAAATTGGCATCCGGAAGTCGATTGGGGCTACGCGCAACAATATCATGGTACAATTTCTGACCGAGGCTGTGATCATCTGCCAATTGGGTGGAATCGTTGGTATCGTCCTCGGTATGATTGCCGGCAATCTGGTGACCTACCTGACCGGTGGTAACTTTATCATTCCCTGGCCATGGATCATCCTGGGTATCATTCTATGCACCGCCGTAGGCCTCATTTCTGGTCTTTATCCGGCTATGAAAGCAGCCAGACTGGATCCAATTGAATCCCTCCGCTACGAATGAGTCTCGTCCTTTTGGAGGGCGAATAGGTTCGGTGTGTTTTTTCCCGGTGATTAAAATTGCCGCTCCAGGGGGTAGTCGAAAACAATAACTAGGAAACCTTTTCCCGGTGCAAAAACTGCCGGTCATACCGGGCATGTATCATCTCTTTCAGCTCTTTTCTGGCAAAGAAAATCCGGCTTTTTACCGTGCCCAAAGGCAATTCAAGCACATCGGCAATCTCCTGATATTTATGCCCTTCATAATGCATCACAAAGGGAATTCTCAATGCTTCATCCAGGTTATCGATCATTCGCTGCAGTTCATTCATCATGATGTTGGATTCCGCCTGGTTTGACACCATACCTCCGGCATTGATGTAAAACATGTTATCGGTTGAATCCTGGATGGTATTCGACTTCATCTTCTTCCGGTAATTGTTGATGAAGATGTTCTTCATTATGGTAAACAACCAGGCTTTGAAATTGGTACCCGGTCTGAATTTATCGCGATTACTCAACGCCCGGAAAGCGGTCTCCTGAAACAAGTCCTTGGCATCTTCCACATTCTTCGTGAGGTTATAGGCAAAAGTGTTTAAAACGCTCGATAACTGATTCAATCTATCTTGAAATTCGACGGTTGACATGGATCATTATTTAAATTGAGTCTAAATTACGCATTTGTTTAATAATCTGCAATTATTTGTTGAACAAAATTTTATCCAATGATCCCATTATGGTTAAAATCACAACTATTCATATGTTTATATTCCTGATTAACAGATCAATAACAAATACCATGGTTTTCAATTTATTTTGAAAATTATTTTTGAGCAATCTTGACCAAATAAGCGGCTACCAGCGTGAAAACAATGTTCGGAAGCCATACGCCTAAGACAGGGCCCAGACTTTCGGAGTTGGTAAAAGTCATCGAAAAGCGGGACAAGACAATGAAGATTGCTCCCAGTGATATGCCGATGGCCAGATGGATGCCCAGGCCTCCCCGGGTTTTCCGGCTGGCTACCGCCAGGCCGATGATGGTCAGAATGTAGACCGAAACCGGTTCGGATGTACGCCGGTAAAGTTCCGTTTCGAAAATGCGGGTTCCTCCGATTCCCCGTGATCTTTGTTTATGCAAGTAATCCTGCAATTCCGGAGAGGTAAAGAGCTGTTGTTGATTTTTAACCCGGGTTAAATCGTCAGGAGTGATATTAACGGTTGTATCGATTTGCTTTTGCTGGCCCTGAATAATTTCTTCTTTCAAGCCATCAAAACTCCGGATCACATAATCAGTTAGCTGCCACCGATCGGGCGACCCCAGCCATTTAGCCCTTTTTGCTTCCAGAAAACTAGCAAGTTGTCCGTCGTCATTATACTTTTCTATCCGCATATCCAATGCGGTGGTATCTTTTTGGCGGTAATTACGTATGTACAGTTTAGTTTGGGGGTCAAGCAGTATGTGAATATCCCGGGATCGGGTCTGGTCCACATTTTGCCAAACATTGGCATTCTCAAACGGAATCCGGATCTTACTCCCCATTGGTATCAGATAATGATTAGCCACCAGATGGATGCTAAAAATGATCGTGGCAGCCACCAGGTAGGGCACCATCAACCGGTAAAAAGGTACACCGGCATTCAGTATACTGATGACCTCGGAATTTTTGGCCAACCGGGAGGTAAAAAAGATGACACTGATCAGGGCAAACAATGGCCAAAGCATGCCATTGATAAAAGCAATGAAATGCAGATAATAACTGAAAATCACCTGGTTGACCGTTACGCCACTTTTGATAAATGCATCGAGCCGGTCACTAAAGTCGATGACTACCGCTATCAGGGAAAACAGCAATGCCGTAAAGAAGAAGGTCTTCAGGTAAAAGCGGATAATATATCGATCGATCAATTTACCTTTCATAATCTGGTAGTTACAATCTCCAGCATCTCCTCTTTCCATATATGGAAACGATTCTGTTTGATTGTTTCACGTGCCTTATTCATCAATTGGGTATAAAATGAGAGATTTTGTAAAGATGCCAGCTGAGCACCCAACATTTCGTTGCTGACAATCAGGTGTCGCAGATACCCTTTGGAATGCCTGCGCAGCAATTCGACCGGACTTCTTTCATCGATCGGCTCTTTGGCAGCAGCCCACTTTCGGTTTTTGATGTTAACCAGACCTTTAGACGTATATATCAGGCCATGCCGGGCATTCCGGGTCGGCAGCACACAGTCAAACATGTCAATCCCCAGCGAAATACCATGCAGCAGGTCAGCCGGTGTCCCGACACCCATAAGATATCGGGCAGAGCCAGCGGGTAAAATCTGACATACCAGACCGGTCATTTCATACAATTCATGCGATGGTTCTCCAACCGACAATCCGCCGATGGCATTGACCGGAAAGCCCAAACCTCCGATGTGCTCTGCAGATCGTTTTCGCAGATCCGGATAGATACTACCTTGTACAATGGGCGCGAGAATCTGCTGGTGTTCGTACTTTGGTTTACCGGAATTGAAATATTCAATACACCGGTCCAGCCACCGGTGGGTCAGATCAAGTGATTTACCGGCATACCGGTGATCACAGGGGTAAGGTGTGCACTCGTCCAGCGCCATGATGATATCCGCACCGATAATCCGTTGGATTTCAATGGCGCGCTCGGGAGTGAACTGATGCCGGGATCCATCGATATGGGATGAAAAAGTCACCCCCTCTTCGGTGATCTTTCGACGGGCACTGAGCGAATAAACCTGATAACCACCACTATCGGTGAGAATAGGCATATCCCAATCCATAAACCGGTGCAAGCCACCCAGAGCCTCCAGAATATCCAATCCAGGTCGCAGAAAAAGATGATAGGTATTTCCGAGAATGATCTGAGTTCTGACCTCTTCCTTAAGCTGGTACTGGTTGAGGCTCTTGACGGTGCCCTGTGTGCCTACCGGCATAAACGTTGGTGTCTCAATCACGCCGTGACTGGTCGTCAAAAAGCCACACCGGCCGGCTGAGTGAGCACATGTCTGCGTTAATGTAAAACTCATCAGGTCTGCTAGTTCAGATATCGCTGGCTGTCAAATTTCAATATCACCCCTATCATTAAGGTAAACCCGAGCAAAGATGAACCTCCTGCACTGATAAACGGTAAAGGGATCCCAATAATCGGCAGCAGGCCCATGGTCATTCCAATATTAACCGTAAAATGGAAAAAGAGGATGCCGACTACTCCATAGATAAATTGACGGAAAAAGTTCAGGCGCTGCCTTTCCGCCAGGATCACCATCCGGATCATCAACAGGACAAATAAGGCTATAATGGCCAGCGATCCGATAAATCCCTGCTCCTCGCCAACCGTGCAAAAGATAAAGTCAGTCGATTGTTCCGGCACATAGTTCAACTTAGTCAGCGTACCTTGAAGATACCCCTTACCGGAAACTCCACCGGATCCAATCGCCATTTGAGAAAGCAGCACATTATAAAGTGGACCTTGAGGGTCACATTTTTCAGGATGCAACCAGACATTGATACGGTCTTGCTGATGGGGTTCCAGCAGATTGCGAAAGACATAGTCCGTACCAAAAGAGAGACCGGAATAGAGCAAGAAACCGGTGAGCACCAGTGCCGAAATCTGTATCCTGCCTTTAGTGACTTGCAGGAAAAGGAAAAATAAAAGTAAGATACCATTCACAATCAGAATCTGGATTTTCAAATCCTGGATAATACTGACAATGGATGCAATCAACAACAACAGCATGCTGAGATTCCAGTAAACATGGTATTCAAATTTTTGCACCAATATCGTCAGACTGACCACGCTCAAAATGATCGTTACTGTAAGCGGATCAAAGAGAAGGGCCAGGATAAAAATCGCAGCGGCAGAGAGACCCAGAACATACGGCACGGGCGAAAGGCCTTCCCGGTACAGGAGGATAAAAAATGATAAAAAAACCAGGGCACTCCCCGGATCCGGCTGGATAAGGGTTAATACCATGGGTGCGGCAAACAGTGAAATGGCAATCAGGATGTCCCTGGTCGATCTCAATTTGGATGTCGGCCCGGAAAGATAGCTCGCGATCGCAAGACAAGTGGCAAACTTAGCAATCTCCGCCGGTTGCAGGGAAAATCCGAAAAAACTGAACCACGAGCGGGCTCCATTGATTGACACTCCAAAAATCAATACCGAAATCAGCAGGACCAATGCGATACCATAAATCGGGTATGCAAAATTACGCCAGAACTTCCAGTCGATATTGAGGATTGCAAGCAGCATGACAAAGGCCAGTCCTACCCATATGGTCTGTTTTCCTATCGGGTCGGAAAGCGAAAAAACGGAAGCATCTTCACCCTTATGCTCCACGGCAAATATCATAAGCCATCCGATCAGTACGAGACTCAGATATAATGAAAAGGTTATCCAGTCTATACTCTTCCTTTGGGCTCCGGTCTTTGCAGTGGTCATTAATAATTCGGATTGTTAAGCACCTCTTCCAATTTGACATCATCCAGAACCAGCAGTGCCGATGGATACCGGCTCTTGATCCGGTGCAGCAGATTGAGAGCATCCAGCTTTTCCTTGAAAGCTGCATTCTTCAACTTCAGGATGTAATATGGGTTATCGTAGTTCCATTCGAGCTCCATCTGTGGATAAATGTTCTCAAACCGGCTTTTTTCATTTTCCATTTCACGACGATCACTGAAGGCAGCCAGTTGGATCCGCCATGCTTTGACGGTTTCCTGGCTCTTATTCCTGGAGGCAAAGATCGTCAGCATCCGATCGATTTCAGGGCTGAGGGTCACTTCATTCTGAGCCCGGACAGCCGGACTCATGAGCAGCGTTAAAAAAAAAGTCAACCAGGGGAATATTTTTCGTCTCATGGATTCTCAATTAGACTCTTCCATGACAATGTTTGTATTTCTTTCCGCTTCCGCAGGGACAGGGATCATTCCGGCCAATCTTTGGATCCTGCCTTCTGACCGTCTCTTGTTTCTGCTGGTTGCTGACTCCTTCAGCGGCTGCTCTGGCAGCATCGCTTGCGGCACCACCTCCACCGCGGTTAGCCCGCACTTTACTAAGGTCGGTTTTTTGAGTCCTTGCTTCCCGAACTTCATTCGGTTCGTTAATTAAAAGTTTTCCCTTGGACAAAAAGGCGGTTACGTCGTAATTGATGCGGTAGACCAATTGCTCAAACAATTCGTACGCTTCCATTTTATAGACGACCAGTGGATCCTTCTGTTCGAACGAAGCTGCCTGTACTGACTCTTTCAATTCGTCCATATTCCGGAGATGCTCTTTCCAATTTTCATCTATGAGGGCAAGACTCACGGCCTTTTCAATATCCCTGATGATCGATTTTCCCCGGGTTTCGACCGCATCTTTTAGGTCGGCTGAAATCTGCAGTTGGCGTTTACTTCCATCTGTAATCGGTAGTGCGATGTATTTGTAGCGGTGTCCTTCATTTTCATAGACATTCTTAACAATAGGAAACAAGGCTTCGGACATGCTTTCTCCTTTCTGGTGATAGAAGTCATTAAACTCCTTCTCCAACTGGCCGGTTACTTCTTCTGATCTGGCCTCCCGGAAAAAAGCGGCATCCATTTCAGGATCAATACCCAGTGATTGCATACATGCCCTGCGAAAACCATCGAAGTCTCCAGCTGATTTGTATCCATGCACCAGACTTTCAATGAGGCCTTCAAACATGTGATTCAGATCGACTGATAGTCGTTCTCCTGACAGGGCATTTCTCCTCTTTTCATAAATGGCTTCCCGCTGAATGTTCATCACATCGTCATATTCCAGCAGGCGTTTCCGTATTCCGAAGTTGTTTTCTTCAACTTTCTTCTGTGCTCTCTCGATCGACTTGGTGACCATGCTGTGCTGGATGACTTCACCTTCCTTATGGCCCATCCGGTCCATGAGTTTGGCGATCCTTTCCGACCGGAACAAGCGCATCAGGTTATCTTCCAGCGACACAAAAAACTGGGAAGAACCTGGATCTCCCTGTCGACCGGAACGACCCCGTAACTGGCGATCAACCCTTCGGCTATCGTGCCGTTCGGTACCGATGATCGCCAACCCTCCCGCTTTCTTGACTGCATTATTAATCTTGATGTCGGTACCCCTACCCGCCATATTGGTGGCGATCGTCACCTTTCCGGGCTTTCCGGCTTCGGCAACAATCTCCGCTTCCCGCTGATGTTGTTTGGCATTAAGGACATTGTGATCGATGTTTCTCAGCTTGAGCATACGGCTCAATTTTTCGGAAATATCAACCGAAGTGGTACCGACGAGTACGGGCCGGCCGGCCTGACTTAACCCGACAATCTCCTCGATGACCGCATTAAATTTCTCCCTGGCGGTCTTAAAGACCAGATCTTCCCGGTCTGCCCTGATCACCGGCCTGTTGGTCGGTATGACTACCACATCCAGCTTGTAGATTTCCCAAAATTCATTGGCTTCCGTTTCTGCGGTTCCGGTCATTCCCGACAACTTATGGTACATCCGGAAATAATTTTGCAGAGTTACCGTAGCATAGGTCTGGGTGAGTTCGCCGACTTTGACATTTTCCTTAGCTTCCAGTGCCTGATGGAGTCCGTCCGAATACCTGCGGCCCTCCATCATCCGGCCGGTCTGCTCGTCGACAATTTTTACCTGACCGTCCAGTACTACGTATTCTTCATCTCTTTCAAAGAGAGTATATGCCTTGAGCAGCTGACTGACGGCATGCAGGCGTTTTGATTTGACACTGTAATCTTCAATAACGGTCCTTTTGGCCTCTTTGCGCTTATCTTCGGCAAGCGATTCATCCTCTTCAATCTCCTGGATCTCGGTGCCAATATCGGGCAAGATGAAAAAATTGGGATCATCACCTCCTTTGGCAAGAAATTCAGCGCCCAGGTCAGTCAGGTCTACTGTACGGTTTTTTTCGTCGATCGTAAAAAGGAGTGGTTCGTCGACAATGTGCATGTTTTTTGATTGCTCCTGCATGTAAAAATTTTCGGCTTTCTGCAGGGTAACCCTTACTCCTTCTTCACTGAGGAATTTTGTCAGCGGCCGGTATTTGGGTAATGCACGATAGACCCGGAGTAAAGCCATTCCTCCCTGCCCTTCTTCATATCCCGTGCTACCGTTGGCAATAGAAGCCCTGGCACTCGCCAGATAATCAGTCGCCAGTTTGCGTTGGGCACTGACCAGTCTTTCCACCGCCGGCTTCAGGGCAATGTATTCCTGATCTTCGGCATCCTGCGAAATCGGACCGGAAATGATCAGTGGAGTCCTGGCATCATCAATCAACACCGAGTCAACTTCATCCACCATTGCAAAATGGTGTTTGCGTTGCACCAATTCACTGGTTGACCGTACCATGTTATCCCGTAAATAATCAAACCCAAATTCACTGTTGGTGCCATAAGTTATGTCGCACCGGTAAGCATTGATCCGTTCGGGCGAGTGAGGCCGGTATTTGTCAATACAGTCTACTGTAAGAAAGAGGAATTCGAAGATCGGTCCTACCCATTCACTATCCCTCCGGGCAAGATAGTCATTGACGGTAATGATGTGCACTCCCTCACCTGACAAACCATTGAGATAAGCCGGCAAAGTAGCCACCAGAGTTTTTCCCTCACCGGTTGCCATCTCGGCAATTTTTCCATCGTGCAAAACCATCCCACCAATCAGCTGTACATCATAATGGACCATGTCCCAGGTGATTTCACCACCGGCAGCCATCCACTGATTAGACCATATTGCCTTATTTCCTTCGATCCTGACGTAACTGCTTCTGGCGGCCAGATCCCGGTCAAAATCAGTAGCCGTCACTTCGAGGTGTTCGTTCTCCTTAAACCGCCGGGCGGTATCCTTCACGACCGCAAAGGCTTCGGGTAAGATCTCATTCAGAATATCCTCCAAATGCTGATCTTTCTCTTTGGTCATCTCATCAATCTCGTTGAAAAGTTGCTCCTTAACCCCAAAATCAGGTTCCTCCCTGGCCTCGTTGCGAAGTGCTTCAATATCTGCCCGGATACCAGCCAGATGATCCTCAATACGGGCTTTGAAGGCATGGGTCTTCTGTCGCAACTCATCGTGGCTCAGTTCCAGAAGTTCCTCTTGTCGTTTAAGCACTTCCTCAACGACAGGAGTATACTTCTTAACATCGCGTTCAAACTTGGTACCGAATAATTTTGTGATGAAGTTTAACATACTTTCTTATCAAAGTGATTGATGCTGCAAAGATAGCGATCTGCAGGGTATCCTCTTAAACGCAATTTGCGGATCATATATCATACCAGCCTGGTTTCTTACCAGACTTTAAGCCATAATGACAGATTTTTGGCGTTTAGTATATGTTTATCTTTGGCAACCCAATTATTTACATGACACATCTCCATACCCCTTTGGTCTTTCTTTTCTGCATCCTGGTTCTCAGTAGTCCGGCTCAGATTGCCGCTCCGGTGTTTGAATGTATCCGGGGAGATACCCTCTTCTGGATGCCCGCGGTCAATAATTGCGGTCCTTTTGTCAGCAACGATATCTACTACAGCGCCTCGCCAGCCGGACCCTATAGCTTACTGGCCAGCATCACCGATCCCGGTCAGACCAGCTTTCATCATCCGGTCAACGGCCCGGCGTACTATTATCTGGAAGCCAACCATGACTGCCCGGGCCTGACACGACAACCCTCCGACACCCTCAATACGCTTCCTCCGGCGGCAACCATTCTTGAGAAGGTGACAGTCCAGGATGATGGCGTGATGGTAACCTGGTACGATAATATGGATCCGAAAACAGTAGGATATATCGTTTACCGGTCTACCGCCCAGGGCACTCTCCCCATCGATACGGTGTTTGGTGCCTTGCAGTACCTTGATCAGACCGCGTCGGCCGATACCCGCTCCGAATCCTATTTTGTCCTGGCGATGGACCAATGCGGTAATACCGGTTTATTTGATTTATTTCATCATACCATCCATCTGACGACCGAGATCAATTTTTGTGATCAATATGTCGAACTCAACTGGAACAATTATCAAAACTGGCAAAATGGCATCGAAAATGTCCAGATCTGGCTTGGCGTCGATGGGAATCCCCTGGCGTTTGAGCATCAGGTTCAGCCCACGGATACCTTGGCATTCATCACCGGCATCGACGATGATCGCCAATATTGTGTCGCCATCGTATCTAAAGAAATGGGACGAAATGTCCGCTCCTTCAGTAATAAGCGATGTTTTACCAGTGATGTGATAAATACCCTCGATGAACTGATGCTAAGGCATGTCTATGTCAATAGTTCGGGAGAAGTTGTACTCGATTGGTACTTTGACAACAATGCCGATCTGAGCACGTTGTTGATAAATCGCAGTGAGGGCGGCGGTCCTTCCAGCACGGTTGTCGACCTAAGCAATGAGGTACTACCCAGTAACCATCTCCAAACTACTGATCAAACCGCCTTGACTTCTCAAACTGCCTATGTCTATCAGCTCGAAGCGGTAGATAGTTGCGGTACCCAGACCCTGAGTGGAACCATTTCAACCGTGTTGCTCCAGGCTGGCGCGGGGATACCGGGCGAAAATCAGCTGCAATGGTCAGCTTTCCAGTCAACCCATCGTATACTCACCGGATACGAGATCTGCCGTTTCGATAGTGATGGCAGTGAGACCCTGATCACTTCCCTGCCAGCCGGGATGCTGACCTTTACGGACGTGCTTCCCAATCCGGAGGCCGGAGCAATCTGTTATGTTGTCAAGGCTATCCACACATCCAATTTGGGAAACGATACCCTGAAGTCTACATCAAACCGGGCCTGCATCGAACAACAGATTGGTCTTTTCATACCCAATGCTTTTGTGCCAGGAGGCGCGAATCCGGTCTTTCTTCCGCAATTTGCCCTGGCAGGAAACATCAGCAATTACCGGATGCAGATCTTCAACCGCTGGGGAGGCAAGGTCTTTGAATCAGATCAGCCCGATTTTGGCTGGGATGGAATGACCGATGGCAATCTACTCGACACAGGGGTCTACTTCTATCTGATTTCGTTTGATCAACCCGATGGCAAATTTGAGAAGCGAACCGGGACGGTAACGCTGATTCGCTGAGCAGCCCTTCAATAACGGGTGAGGGATGAGTCTACCTCGTCAATGTAGGCAAGGATTCCTCCCGTGAGATTAAAAAGGTTATCGAAACTTCGGATTGCCTGAAGCCGTAAGATGGCTTCACTGCTTCGTTTGCCACTGCGGCAATAGAAAATGACCGGACGATCCAGGGCAATCTTATCGTATTGACTTTCGATCTCAGACAGGGGTAGCTTGTCACCTCCGATATCAGCCAGTAAATATTCATGAGGTTGTCTGACATCGACCAATTGATAGGAGTCTCCTGATTTCATGAGCGATGCCAGCTGCCGGGCACCGATTTCTATCAACTGCGATTGACCGGTAAGGGGTTGGACACCGCAAAACTGATCATAGTCAATGAGCCGGGTTATCACCCCGACCGAAGGATTCTTTGCCACTTTCAGGGTGACACTTTCAAAATTGAGCGCATCGAAAATAAATAATCTGCCGCTTAGGGAGGTCCCGATACCCGTAAGGATCTTGATCGCTTCGTTGGCCTGCATGCTACCGATTATTCCGGGCAAGACTCCCAGTACTCCTCCTTCCGCACAACTTGGCACAAGACCTGGTGGTGGTGGTTCGGGAAACAAATCCCGATAATTGGGACCCCGTTCACCCCGTTCGTTGGTCAGGTTAAAAACCGAAACCTGACCTTCAAACTGATAGATCGATCCGTACACCAGGGGTTTGTCCAATAAGACGCAGGCATCGTTAACCAGATACCGGGTGGGAAAATTATCGGTCCCGTCAATGACCAGGTCGTAGCCGGAGAGCACGTCCAGAGCATTTTCGGAATTTAACCAGAGGTTATGGATTTTTACGTCGATATAAGGGTTCAGAAGTTTGATACGTTCTGCCGCAAGGGCAGCCTTGGGCTTTCCAATCAGAGAGGTATCATACAATACCTGCCGTTGGAGATTGGTCTCGTCAATAGTGTCTGCATCAACAATACCCAGGCAGCCTACACCTGCAGCAGCCAGGTATAGCAGCACGGGGCTGCCCAGTCCTCCAGCACCGATAACCAATACTTTGCTATGCTTTAATTTTTCCTGACCTTCCAATCCAAAATCGGACATCAGAATATGACGACTATAGCGCTTTAATTCTTCTCTCGTCAGTAAAGATGGATCTGATTGCTTCATATCCAAATATAATGACCGGCAAGGTAATTTGGTTTAAAATCAAGCCAGTCATCGATGAGAGAGAGGCAAAGTCTTTCAGATGAAGTCTTTATGGAAATGACTCAGATGAGCCCAGGAAAGGGGGTGATCATAGAATCACCTTCTGATCGATTAACCGTGACGAACCCGGGTTGGTGAGGGAAGATTTCCAAATACAGGTGTGATTCGTCCCACCTTTCAACTCGACAAACGAAAATGAATCTATTTGCGAATCGGAGAGGAGGGCTTTTCGCACTTTTCCATTCTCTGTGGAATAAAAGCATCCCAGCAATCGCAGACTTTCGCCACTTTCAAGATTTTTAGCTGCTTCAAAATCCCGGGCGGTAATAAAAATCTGGTTTTCATCATTTCCGGCACCGGTTACCGGCCATATTTTTTTAATGATCCGGTAATTTTCCCTTTGTTCGCCGTAAAAAAACCCAAAGACATACCCAGGTGTACTGGCTGCGATAATCGACTCGATCTGTTTTTTAAAAAAAATAGGAACGATGAGAAATTGTTCCTGATAAGGGGTTTCTAAAATCAAAAGTGAGGGTTGGGTTGTAACAGTCATTTTCAACTACTATTTTGATATACTCTTGTAATGGATGGTCGGTAAATATTGAATTTCAGGCTTCCAGGAAGTGGAATTCAAATATTAATTTTTCTCTGATATCTTATGGAAACACAATTGTCGTGCCAAATCAAAATCTGAACTTGAATTGCCTCCTTGAGATTTGGTAAACTACCGGGATTTCCTGCGGCCTTTGAGTCGTTCGATTTCCCGGTTTACATAGTGAAAAGAGGTCAACCGGTGCCAACCGTCGGAAACGACCAGGAGCATCAGCGCAACCAAAAATATACTGATCCTCCCAAATTCAACCGGTTGAGCATAGCGATCAAAAAAGGGTCGGATCACCAACAACTCCATACCGATCACGATTGCCGAAAAGAGAAAAAGGAAAATACTGAATGCCCTGGCATTACGAAGAAAAGGGGTCTCGGATTTCAGAAGACATCGCTTTAGCAGATAGGATGCAGGCTGATTTTCGGGGTTGATCCTCACTAGTTCCCAGAGCACTTTTTCCGCAGCAGAAAGTTCCAAAAGATGGTAATGGGCTGCGGCTTTACGAAACAGCAGTTTTTCGTAGACATCCTCACCGTTTACGTACTTGATGTTGTGATAAATCAGTGATTCTAACAGGTACCTGGCACAGATCAGGAAGGACTCATACCGGCCCATCTCAAAGAGGGCATTGGTGTAAGAGAGTTCAATCTCGATGAAATCGTCGGTATCCAGATAGGGGATTGACCTTTTATTGGCCTCATAAAAACGAATGATCTCCCGGTGAGCACCAGGATCCAGTTCGCGAAACTGAGCGATCAGGTCGCCGGTATATGTTAAAAATGAGGAGCTCAACCCAGTCTGAATTTTGGTTCAATTTATCACAAATACAAGATAAAGTCCAACGAAATACTGCAAAAACTTTCCGTCTGCAAAACCTGAAACAGAGAGCGGGAGCTATCAAAATGACCCATAAGCAGTCAAACTAATGTTTGCGTGTATCGTGACCCCACATGAGTTTCTGGCGCATCGTTTTCAAAAAGGACATCTCATCCAGTTGTACCAACCGTATGCCAAAATCGCACTTTCGTACCGCCAGCTTATACTCCTGGGTGATCAATTCAAACCGGGAGTCGAGGGTACACAGAAAATTTTCGGTACGGCCCTCTACCTCAAAACTGATCACCGAGTTGTCTGAAATCACTAAAGGTCTGACATTTAGATTGTGGGGAGCGACCGGAGTTATGATAAAATCTTTGGATTGGGGGAAGACGATCGGGCCTCCGCAACTCAGCGAATAACCGGTGGAACCGGTAGGCGTACTGACGATCAGTCCATCCGCCCAGTAGGAGTTGAGAAATTCACCGTTGATATAACTATGGATAATGATCATTGAGGAGTTATCTCGCTTGAGAATTGTAAAATCATTCAACGCAAAACAGGTTTCACCAAAGATGGGATGGCTGGAATCAAGGTAAAGCATCGAACGTTCTTCCAACCGGAATCTGCCTTCCTTCAGCATTTGTAAAGCCTGATCGATCAGTTTTTCCTCAATACTGGCTAGAAATCCCAACCTCCCGAGATTGATCCCCATAATGGGAATGTTGGTATCCCGAATCAGGGTGGCCGCACTCAGTATTGTACCATCACCCCCTAACGTAAAGACAAAATCGATTTCCTTGTCCTTGAGGTCCTGATAATCTCTTATCCTTTCCACCTTCGATCTGATGACAAGCAAAGACTTGATCACCTGGTGATAGGGCTCATATATAAAAACCCTGGCTTCCTCCTTTCTCAATAAGTCAAACAGCAGTTGTACGGATTCCAACTGGCTTTCGGTAATCGTCTTTCCGTAAATAAGAACGTTCATCAGAAATCAGACTTAACGTTTAGAAATATGCCTTTCTCATTCATATGATTGATACTGTATTCCACCTGAAAGGCATATTTGTAGTAGAGTACGATATCCAGACCAATTCCTTTGCCGAAGAGCCACCGGTTATTCAGTGGATTCTCTTCATTATAAAGGTAATTGTACGATTTACCTACATCGGCATTGATGGTAAACCATATAGTAACCGGAAAAAGCCTGTAGTTCTTTACCGGCATCTTTTTCTTAAGATCGAAGAGCCGGTCAAACAATCTGATCCGCAAAGAATTGCGGGAAAGCAGAAAATCAGTACCATCGACCACATAAAATTCGTATCCTCGTACATAATCTTCGCCATAACCCAGGGCATCCAGACCAAAATAGGGATGGTGTTCTCTGATCCATTCCCTTTGAGCTTTCAGGCGCATCTCGAGATTCAACCGGTCAGTGAGCGGAAAATAATGGGCGTAGGCAATTGAGGTATACAGTTTATTGATATCGTGAAAGACACCCAGACCGATTTTCTGTATTTCGGTCTCCAGAAAGTTACCCTTTAATGGATAAAAGCGACTATCCCTCCGTTCTCTCCTGAACACATAGTCGACTTCAAAGTACCGTTGACTGGTTTTACCATTAAAAAAAAACCGGTTGACATCAAGTATGCTGTCGGTGACTTTGTTTCGTTCATATTTAACCAGGAGTTCGTGAAAACCTTCCACCCTAGGTCGAAAATGCAGCGACAGGATAGCCTTTTCACTCCGCATATTGATCTGATCCTGATCTTCATAAAATACCTGTTTATTCCTCCTTGTTTCAAAAGCAAACTCCCGACGGTGATCAAAAAAATACCGCCCGGTAATGCCTAGTGTCTTTCTTCGATTGACATAAGGCCGGTCATACTGCAGGAGTACTCTCCGGGTATACCCGCCCTGCAGGGTGAGTTTGAGGTTATCCTTATTGCCTGTAAAATTGACATAAACAAACCGCATCCCATAGTTCACCCGTTCGAGTGATCCATTAAATTCAGACCACCAGACATTCAGATTCCGATCGGCCAGGTTAAAAATGGGTAATGGAAAAATATACCAGGATTCAACGACTTCGACACTGACATCGATGGTACGCGAATTTTCATTCCAGCTTTTAATGTTAATCGACACTGAATTAAAAAGACCTGTATTCATCAGCAACTTCTCGTTCTTCTCAAAACGGTCGGAAATCGAAGTCACATGCAGGGTATCGTTCAATCTAAAATCCATTTCCCGGTAGATCAGATCGTCTTTGGTTTTCTTATTTCCCGTGATCTCCAGGCGGTTGATAGAGATAAAATCCAGTTGGGCTGATGTGCCGGTATAAAAACAGACACCCAGGACAAAAAGCAAGGTGCGCAGGTGGCTCTTACTTTTGCAATTGCCCATTATGAAGTACCTTGTTAAAAATTAAGATAGTGCATAAAAGACTCGTAACGGTCTTTAAATACATCGAGATCCGGTTGCTCGGTATAGACAGCCACTACCACATATCCGTGTCTTTCCAATGCAGCGGTTGACCGGTAAATTTCAGGTGTACTTATTTTTAAATGAATATGTATTTTTTGTTCTTCCGGAGATGGCGTGATAAAACTGCAAATAATTGCCACATTTTCGGCTTCCACAATCTGGGCAATTTTTGACAGGTTATAATCCGACTTGGTCATCTCCAGAACCAGGATGCCGCCTGTTTCGTTAAATGAAAAACTTTCAGCGAAGTATTGGATTAAATCCTGCTGGGAGATGACTCCTAAAAATTTGCCTGATTCGTCAACAACCGGAATTACGGTTAGTCTGCCTCTGGCCATATGCCCCAGAACATCAAAAATATGATCGGAAGCCTTGACCTGCGGGTGTTGAATGGTCAACTGATAGGATCCGATAGATTCAGATTCATTGTTATCGAGGATATCATCTTCCGAGATTAATCCAAGCAATTGTTCGTTATTAACAATAGGAAGATGCCGGACACAGTGATCACTCATCAATTCGAGTGCTTCCTGCCCGGTAGTTGACGTTTTCAGAAGGGGAATGGAGTAGGAAATAATATTTACTGCATTCATTGACCTATTGCCTGGTTAATTTAGTTTTTTGTTCGATAAATTCCTTCTCGGTAATTAATCCTTTTTCTTTCAGTTCGTTTAGTTTTTTCAACTGCTCCAGCAGTAAATCGTTATCCAGTAAATTTTCTTTCGGTGATGTCAGCTGCTTTCGCAGGGTATACCCATTGGCTTTAAATTCCTCCCACTGGGGTTGAATACGCATAAATGCCAGGGCATCATGACTATCAATTTTCGCGAAATCATTAAATCCCATTTCGACAGCACGACTAATGTGTTCAAACGCCTTATCAGCATTTTCAGTCTGTGAATAAGCACACGCAAGATTAAAATGGATGGTAAGATCATTTGGATCTATTTTCAGTGCTTGCTGAAAATCTTCAATGGCTGCTTCAATATCGTACTCCCTGAATTTCTTGATTCCTGCCAGTTTAAATGGATTATTTCTCACCCGCCGGCTGGCCCTGGTTACTGGTCTGACCGGTGTCGTTCTGTTACGGGGAGTGCGCTGATTTCGGTATCTTGTGCTGTCCATCGTCCGTCTCCCGGCTGGTCTTTGAAAATCAGTATCGCTTTGACGCTTAAGATAGTCATACTTCCGGTTATATTTTGCGTCGAAGACCTGTTGATGCATCGTTAAGAAGATGATCCCATCCAGGATACCAAGAATGACCGATATGCCGGTTACAAATAACAGGGCATACACCACACCAAGGCCGATCTGCCCCAGATAAAATCGATGAAGACCAATAAAGCCGCCAAAGAATGCGAGTATAGCTGCTACGTTTTTATTCTTCATTTAATATTCTACAACGTTATCCAGGCCAGATTCGTTAACTTCTGGCCTTGATTTTACAAGTAACCACAGCAATATCATCCGGGTAAGCACGCTTACCCTTAAAGGTTTCCATTGCCTCCAGCAACTGCTGATTAAAATCCACTGCCGAAATATTCTTGTGCTCTTCCGCAAAATCCATCAATTTTTTCTCATCAAAATACGCACCATTTGCATCCCGGAGGTCTGTCAACCCATCAGTGTACAAGACGATCAGGGATTCCTGGTCATCCAGTTTAATGCGCCCAACGTCAATTTCATCCAGATATTCAATTGCTCCGAGGATGGTACAACCTTTCTTCAGATATTTCGTCTGTCCACCATTGATGAAAATCGGAGGGTTGTGACCGGCATTGACATAGCGGATCACCCTTTTTCGGGGATCGAACTTTAAGATGAAAAAGGTAACGATTCGCTCACTCTTGGTGATCCCTACCAGTGTCGTATTAATATGGCGCACCAGATCGTCCAGCTTCTTGTAAATTTTCACAGCTGATCGCATGGTTGCCTGGAAATTGGCCATCAGGATCGCCGCCGGGATACCTTTTCCGGATACATCCGCCAAACAAATGATCAGCTTACCGTCATCCAGTTTACAGTAGTCAAAATAATCTCCCCCGATATCAGAATGCGGCCGGTAAATCGCTGAAAGTTCGACATCGGGTTCATCCGGTAATTCCGAAGGTATCAGCATCTGTTGTACCCGTTGCGCAAGTTCCAGTTCCTTTTTATAGGTCTCCTGTTCAACAAACCGGTTAAACAGTCTCTTGTTTTCGATCGCCACCGCCACCACATTGGTAATGCTGATCATAAACTTAAAGCGGTCGTAGGCATCTTCCGACTGATTGATGTTGCCGACCAGGACATATGCCAACGGATCGTCTTTATGGAAGACAGGGATAACCAGCTCAAAAGGTTTCAGCACGTCAGGACTTAATTCACCCACTTTTGAAAAATCCTTATACTTCTTCACCAAAACACTGGCCAGTATATCGATATCCTTTGGCTCATAGTCAATGACCTTATGGCATTTCCATCCGGAAGGTTCTTTAAACAGCATGGCCAGACGATTGACTCCCAGATCCTGATGCAGAAACTGGGCATACATTTCAAACAGGTCCCTTTGCGACATATTGGTATTGATAGCCTGGGTAATACGCATCAGAAAATTTAGTTGCACCTGTTTGTTGTACAATTCATCTTCCAGATGTTTGATCTGAGGATGTATATATTGAGTCAGCGATTTTTCTTTCATTGAGTTTTACCAAGCAGACAATAACGTAATAAATTTAACTAAATAGTTTCTTAGCCAGGAATGTCTCCGTGAAAATACTGATTGCAGACCGATTTCACCAGATCTCACCGCTTTGTGCGAGATCCTGTCCGCGCTACCAACTGATTTTCTTGGCCACAGGAAACGGCATCCGAAGGGAACCGCATGGTCGGTCACAAGACCTGACTGAACCTAATCATGCCAACACCTTGGAAACAACCGTACCATGAACATCTGTCAGCCGGTATCTCCTGCCCTGGAATTTAAAGGTAAACCGCTCATGATCTATACCCATAAGATGCATAACCGTTGCCTGAAAATCATGCACATGGACAGGATCTTCAACGATATTGTAGCTGAAATCGTCGGTTTTTCCAATGGTCACCCCTTTATTAACACCGGCTCCGGCCATCCAGATGGTGAAGCATCGCGGATGGTGGTCCCGGCCATAATTGTCCGGGGTTAATTTACCTTGTGAATAACAGCCCCTGCCAAATTCACCACCCCAGATCACGAGGGTATCTTCCAGCAGCCCGCGCTGGCTGAGATCCTGCAATAAGCCGACCGAAGCCTGATCGGTATCTTTGGCCAGGAGTTTGATCTGATTCGGTAAGTTGCCATGGGTATCCCATCCCTGGTGGTAGAGTTGGACAAATCGCACTCCTTTTTCAATCAGTTTCCGGGCCAGAAGGCAGTTGTGAGCATAGGTACCCGGCTTTCGGGCATCTTCGCCATACAAGCTATAGATGTATTCGGGTTCATTCCCGGTGCTAAGTGTTTCCGGTACAGAGATCTGCATGCGATACGCCATTTCATATTGACTTATCCTGGCCCGAATCTCCGGATCCTCCCAATGCTCATATTGACTTTCATGCAAAGCAGTCAGATGATCCAGCATCGCTCTCCGGGTAGACCGGTCCAAACCAGCGGGGTCACTCAGGTACAATACCGGTTCGTGCCCTGATCTGAACATAACTCCCTGATGTTCGGAGGGCAGAAATCCATTGCCCCAGAGTTTGGCATATAGCGGCTGATCGAAATCCGTACTGCGGGAAAGCAGGACACAAAAAGCAGGAAGGTTATCATTTTCGCTACCGAGGCCATAGCTCATCCAGGACCCCATGCTGGGTCGCCCGGCCTGCTGCGATCCGGTCTGAACAAAGGTCACCGCCGGATCATGGTTAATGGCTTCGGTATGCATGCTTTTGATGATACAAAGGTGATCGGCGATCTTTTGATGATAAGGTAAAAGATTACTGAGCCAGGCACCGCTTTCACCGTACTGAGCAAAAGTAAAGTCGCCCATCGCTAAGGGAAAGGATCTTTGATTGGAGGTCATGCCGGTCACCCGTTGATTCCCCCTGACCGAATCGGGCAACTCTTCACCAAACCTCTCCTTCAGCAGCGGTTTATAGTCAAACAATTCTATCTGAGAGGGAGCTCCACTTTGAAAAAGGTAGATAATCCTTTTGGCCCTTGCAGGAAAATGAGGCAACTCTCCCAAAGGAGACGACGACAGAGCATTCATGGAAGAAAAGGCAAGTCCTCCCAGGCCCAGCAGACTGTTTCTCAGGAAAGCCCGGCGGTTTAATTGGTCGGCTATTCCGGTAATACCAAAATTATTCATACTTCATCTACCTTTTAACGACAAAATCGTCATAATTCATCAGTGCACTGGCTACCATAGCATGAGCCGCCAGCCGGTCCTTATCCAGCTCGGGATCCGTTAGGGACTCACCAACTGACAGAAGAGCGGAGGCATCCGATCTGCGACTGCTAAAATCCGAATACAGCGTGTCCCAGAGTTCTTTTGTCTCCTGCAATTCATCCGGCCGGGATTTTCGACCCAGCAACGTCCGGAAAGCCAGATCTATCGCATCATCCAGTTCTGGCATCTTCATCATTTTTTCGCCCAACACCCTGGCTGCTTCAACAAACTGAGGATCGTTCATCAGAACCAGCGATTGTAAGGGTGTTGCAGTCTTTTGCCGGTTTACCACACAATAATATCGGTCAGGTGCATCAAAACTCAACATGGCAGGTGGAGGCGAGCTGCGCTTCCAGATCGTATAGAGGCTTCTTCGGTATAGGCTATCTCCCGATTGTTGCCGGTATTTGGTGGCATTGCGGGTGGCCAACGCCTCCCAGATACCATCCGGTTGATAGGGGTACACACTGGGACCACCAATTTGTTTAACCAAAAGTCCACAGGCTGCCAAAGCCTGATCCCGGATGATCTCGGCGCTGAGGCGATGGGCAGGGTAATGCGAATAGAAGTGATTATCCGGATCAGCCTCCCTGGCTTCTGCGGAAGGTTTCGAGCTTTGGCGGTAAGTTGCCGACAGCATGATTTCCCGTAGCATGGCCTTGATATCCCAATCCAGCTCGACAAATCTCAAGGCCAGGTAATCAAGTAGTTCCGGATGCGTAGGCAAGCTACCCTGACTACCAAAATCCTCCTGGGTTGAGACGAGACCTTTACCAAAACAAATCTTCCATAACCGGTTTACCTGAACCCGGGCGGTCAATGGATTTTCCGGATCGATCACCCACTTTGCCAGACTGAGGCGGTCCCGGCCTTCAATGGTTTGCCCCTCCCGGAATATTTCAGGTATCGCCGGTTCGACCGGTTCTGAAGGTGCATCGTAAGCTCCCCGGTCCAACACATAAGTGGGTCTTGGATATTTCTTTTCGTGCATAATCATGACCTCAGGCTGATCAGTGACCAGCTTATTTTGTTCCCAACGCACCAGCTGCAACTGCCTGAGCACCTCATTGTACCGTTTGTTCTTGCCGCTGGCCAGATAGAAATCAAACCAGGCCTCGCGGTCGTTGCTCACCCGCTGATCAAAGAGGAAGGAAACTTCGACTGCAGAAAGCCTCCGGTTAAAGATCAACAGATCATCGGCCACCATATGCTGAATGGATTTGCGCAATTCCATACCGATAAGGAAGGGCTGATTGGACCAATTCGATCCCTTCACTCCATGTAAAATGCTTTTCCTGAGATGATCCGCATGTAGTCGATAATCCGGTTGCTGACCATTGATATAAAATTTTACCCCTTCTGCCCGGCTACTTCCGTCGTAACTCATGACAATATGGGTCCAGGTATTGACCGGGACCGGATCAACGGTCTGAAAATCAATACAATTGTCCGGCCAGACATGATTCAGCTGAAACGAGAGGGTACCATCGCTGTTCAACTTACAGAGGTAGCCGCGATACCCTTCAAAATCGCCATTGGTTTTACCAAAAATGGGGCCTTCTTCACCCTGCCGAAGAAACTTCACCCAGATGGACACGGCAAACGGCTGATCGCGGTCAAAGTCCAGATCCCGGTTCAATCGAATGCCGGCATCTCCGGTAAACGATACTCCCCGGCCGGTATGCCCATCTTCCACAATCTGAGGCCTGTCGTCGGGATGACCCCAAAGAGCAGCATCCGGTTTCTGTTTCTGTTTATTGAAAAAGGTATACGTATTGGTGGGTTTTTCACCCGGTTGACGCCTGGGAGCTGGTCCCTTATCCAGATGGATGGCGTATTTGTCCAGACTGATTTCTTTCTCAAATAAAAACTCGGCCATCAAACCTGTGCGATCCAAAAGCAGTGCTTCAGGATTGGCCTGATTTTTTGTCCACCATTGCTCAAACTCCGGTTGAAAGGTATCAATCTGGGAACTGAGCTTTTCCAGATAATCAATCTGTTTTTGCAGGGAATCCAATCTCACTGAAGCATCTTCACCAGGTATCAACAAGGTAGGTGAGGCTTCTCCATCGTAGGGAACAATTCCCGCATCATTGTTATTATTAAAAAATGCATAAAGGGCATAATAGTCCTTTTGGGTGATCGGATCGTATTTATGATCATGGCACCGGGCACATTCCATGGTGAGGCCAAGAATGCCTTTACCCAGGGTATTGGTCCGGTCAGCAACATACTCAACGCGGTATTCCTCATCGACCACTCCACCTTCCTGAGTCTGGGGATGATTGCGATTAAAGCAAGTAGCCAGCAACTGTTCAGGGGTAGGCCGGGATAATAAGTCTCCTGCCAGTTGCCACAATAAGAAGGTGTCGTAAGGCATGTTCTGGTTGAATTGCCGGATCACCCAATCCCGCCAGGGCCAGGTATTGCGCATGCCATCATCCTGATAACCGTGCGAATCGGCATAACGGGCCAGATCCAACCATTCCATTGCCATTCGTTCACCGTACTGAGGCAGTGCCAGGTAGTAGTCAATCACATCGGGCACATCCAATGTATCGCCATCTAAAAACCGTAGTTGTTCTTCTGGAGTTGGTGGCAGTCCGGTCAAATCCAGGGCAATGCGTCGCAGCAGGGTAGCGGGCTCAGCTTCAGCGCTGGGTTGCAGTCTGGCTGATCGCAGTTTTTGACCTATATAGTGATCGATGGGAGTCCGGGCACTCTCTTCATCCTTGGTGAGCGGTAGCGGTTTTTTCTCCGGAACAACAAATGCCCAGTGTTTTTTGTACTGCGCGCCTTGTTCAATCCACCTGAAGAGAATCGCCTTCTCGTAATCATCAAGCTGCAGATTGGATTCAGGAGGCGGCATCATATATTCCGGATCATTACTGAGAAACCGGTGAACGAGTTCACTTTTTCTCAGATTGAAAGGGCTAATGACCCGGGATGCCACACTGGAAGGTCCGGTAGCGGGCTTCAAGGCATCTTCCGGAACATCCAGTCGCAAGTCGCCTTTACGTTGGTTGGCATCCGGTCCATGGCATTTAAAGCAACGGTCCGATAAAATCGGCTTGACATGAAAATTATAGTCAACCAATTCTGGCAGTTCCTCCGTCAAAGCGGCAATCCCGTCAGATTTGAGCGACTGACAGGACATCCAGAGCCATAACATGCCGGTGGATAGAAGTCCGGTTGAAGAAGTAAATGACCACTTTGGCATAGATCACTACAATTTAAGGCGAAAGCTATTGACGATCAAGGTCCGAATCGGATTGCTGGTCATCATTCAAAGACAACCGATCAGTGCGAATCACGGGTAACCACATTACCTGATTTGCCTCGCAAAAAATCCAGATCAGCTCCCTGATCGGCCTGTTGCACATGTTGAATATAATGACCGATATAACCCCGGTGGTACCCCAGGTCAGGTGCAGACCAACCGGTGCGCCGTTTTGCCAACTCTTCGTCACTCACATGCAGATGAATATACCGGTTAGCTACATCCACTTCGATTTCATCACCATTCTCCACAAGGGCCAGCGTACCCCCGGCTGCCGATTCCGGTGAGACATGCAGAAATACCGTACCAAAGGCAGTACCACTCATCCTTCCATCAGAGATACGTACCATATCGGTCACGCCCTTTTCCAGTAATTTCCGGGGCAGTCCCATATTACCAACTTCCGGCATTCCGGGATAACCCTTGGGACCTACATTTTTAAGAACAAGTACAGAGGTCTCATCCACCTCCAGGTGGTCATCATTGATCCGGGCATGATAATCCTCGATGTTTTCAAAGACGACGGCTTTGCCCTTGTGTTTCATCATGGCAGGAGTCGCTGCGGATGGTTTAATAACACAACCCTGAGTAGCAAGGTTACCCTTAACCACCGCAATTCCGGCGTGTTCCTGGAAAGGGTCTTCCACCGTTGCGATCACTTCCGGGCTATAAATCTTTGCATCCGCATTGTTTTCGGCCACTGTTTTTCCGCTCACGGTCACAATATTCTGGTGGAGATGATCTTTCAACTGGTTGATCACGGCTGGTAAACCTCCTGCATAGTAAAAGTCTTCCATAAAATATTCACCCGATGGTTGAAGATTGGCAAGCAAGGGTATCCTGCTACCGAGCGCGTCAAAATCATCCAGTGACAAGGGTATTTCCATCCGGCCGGCGATGGCCAGTAAATGAAGGACAAAATTGGTCGAGCCTCCGATGGCGGCATTGATCTTAATGGCGTTCTCAAAGGCCTCCCGGGTGAGTATCCGCGAGATATTCATCTCCTCCTGCACCATATCCACAATCCTCCGTCCACTCAACTGGGCCAATACCTTACGTCGGGAATCGGCAGCTGGAATCGCTGCATTTCCGGGCAGGGTCAGACCCAGGGCTTCGACCATACAAGCCATAGTCGAGGCAGTACCCATTACGGCACAATGGCCACGACTGCGACACATACAGGCTTCTGCTTCCCGTAAATCTTCTTCCTTAAAAGTTCCCTTAGTCACTTCCGCTGCAAAACGCCAGATATCGGAGGTAGCTATATTCCTGCCCTCATACTTACCGGTCAGCATTGGACCACCCGAGACCACGATTGTGGGAATATCGACACTGCAAGCACCCATCACCGGAGCAGGAGTCGTCTTATCGCAACCGCAAAGCAGCACCACTCCATCTATGGGATTGGCGCGAATGGACTCTTCAACATCCATACTCATCAGATTGCGATACAGCATAGCCGTTGGCTTGATCAGCGTCTCTCCCAACGACATCACAGGAAATTCAAGAGGAAAACCTCCTGCCTCCAGTACCCCCCGCTTCACCGATTCTGCCAACTCCCGGAAGTGGGCATTGCAAGGCGTCAGTTCTGACCAAGTATTACAGATACCAATGACCGGCTTCGCCCGGAACTCGTCATCGGGAATTCCCTGATTCTTCATCCATGCCCGGTATATAAATCCGTCTTTCCCGGTTTTACCAAACCACCCCTGACTGCGAAGTTTAGTCATCGTTCGAATTTTTCTGTCCTGGCCTAAAGATATCAGTCAGCAGGCAAATCCAGTCAATTGTCCTGCAAAAGTTTTAAAAAAGGACCGCATAGTTCAAGGGTATGGCAGGTACTACAGGGAAAACCCATCAGTCAGCATGGAGATGATGCATTGCCAGGTACAAAAACAGTTAGCAGGGAATTTCTATCGGTCGTAAAATGGATCTCAACAATCAGAGATCGAAAGCTTTTTTTATTTCGTCGACCATGTCCAGTTTTTCCCAGGTAAAGGTTTCGATTTCCGCTTCTTTCGACTGGCCGTTCAGTCCGAGCATTACCTTTTTCCTACCGGGAGTTCTTCCCATATGACCATAAGCAGCAGTTTCAAAATAGATTGGATTTTTCAAACCATACCGCTGGATAATGGAGGCGGGACGCAGGTCAAAAATCTGTAATAATTTTTCGGCAATATCCCCGTCTGGAATATCTTTTTTACAAGTACCGTAGGTATTGACGAAGAGTCCGACAGGTTTTGCTACTCCAATGGCATAGGCTACCTGAACCAGGCATTGATCAGCCAGACCGGCGGCGACCAGGTTCTTGGCAATATGCCGGGTAGCATAGGCTGCAGACCGGTCTACTTTTGAAGGATCTTTTCCGGAAAAAGCACCTCCTCCATGAGCACCTTTTCCTCCATAGGTATCGACAATGATTTTTCTACCGGTCAGTCCGGTATCTCCGTGCGGACCTCCAATGACAAATTTGCCCGTGGGGTTCACAAACAGGTGAAAATTGCCCTCGAAGAGCTTCCGGAGTTTAGCCGGTAACTTTTTCATGACCCGGGGCACGAGAATCTCCTGAATATCCTTTCTGATTTTTTTGAGCATGGCTGATTCACTGGCAAAATCATCATGCTGGGTAGAGATCACTATGGTATCGATGGCCAGGGGTTTGTGATCGTCGCTGTATTTGATGGTTACCTGAGATTTGGCATCCGGGCGCAGGTACTTCATTAATTTACCGGCTTTGCGGATAGCCGCGAGTTCTCTTAAAAGCAGGTGTGACAATTCAATGCCCAATGGCATAAAACTCGGCGTTTCGTTGGTAGCATATCCAAACATCATACCCTGATCACCAGCTCCCTGCTCTTTGCTGGCAGCGGTGTCTACACCCTGGGCAATGTCTGGTGACTGCTCGTGAATGGTAGAAATAACACCACAGGAATGCGCATCAAACTGGTACTCGGACCTGTCATATCCGATGCGTCGGATCACATCTCTGGCAGTTTTCTGGACATCGACATAGGCCTTGGAACTAACCTCTCCCGATATGACCGTCAGGCCGGTAGTGACCAAGGTTTCACAGGCAACTCTTGAATCGGGATCCTGAGTCAGAAAAGCGTCCAGTATCGCATCGGAAATCTGATCTGCGACCTTATCGGGGTGACCTTCAGAAACCGATTCAGAAGTAAATAGATAGGGCATTTTACGTTGAAAATTTGGTGATGATGAAATTTTGCTGCAAAGTTAGATTTTATTGGAAATTCGGGGAGTTCGTTATTTGATTTCGCAGGTTAGCATTTCCTGATCTTCGATGTAACCGGTAAGGACATCTCCAATTTCAACCGGGCCCACTCCGGCCGGTGTTCCCGTAAAGATATAATCGCCCACCTGCAGACGGAAAAACCGGGAGATATGGCATATCAGTTCATCAAAAGAAAATATCAGATCGGCAGTGTTTCCTTCCTGGACCACTTTGCCGTTCCTGGTCATTCTGAAATGAATGCTTTGGTGATCGGGCAGGGAATCCAGCCGGATGAATTTACTCAGCGGCGCCGAATAATCAAAGGCCTTGGCAACTTCCCATGGATGACCCTTGGCCTTCAACTCATCCTGCAGATCCCGGGCGGTAAAATCGATACCAAAGCCAATCTCTTCATAGTATGTATGGGCAAATTCGGGCTCAACGTGCCGGCCGTTTTTACAGATCTTTAAAACGATTTCGGCTTCATGGTGCAGGTTCCTTGTAAAATCAGGGTAGTAGAAAGGTTTGTTGTCAACCAGCAGGGCCGTTGGAGGCTTCATAAATATGATGGGCTTCAGGGGCAGGGGGTTGTTCAGCTCTTTGGCATGATCAACATAATTCCTCCCTATGCAAATGATTTTCATCCAGTGCCGGTATTTAATTTACTATTTCCGGGCGTCAATATACCGAAGTATGGTTGCCTGGTGGTAACACTTTCTTAAAACCTGACATTGAGAAGGCCTACCAACTCCTTTACTTCCCGCAGTGTCTGCTGGGCTCTCGTCCGAATCTTTTCGGACGAGTCCCGGATCTGCTCTTTTACGTTTTTCTTCTCTGCAACAATTTCTGCTTTACGGTGACGAATCGGATCTGAAAGCTGTACCAATGCCCTGGCAACCTCTTCTTTCAGATGTCCATATTGTAAATGGCCCTTGCGGTATGTCTCCTGTAAATCTGCATAAAGTGCCGGTTGACCTGCAGCTTTCAACATGCAGAAGAGGTTCTCCACCCCGGGGCTCATGGTAGTCCCCGAAGTTACCCCCGTATCGGTCACCGCGGATTGAATCTGTTTGGTGATGCGTTCAGGAGTGGCAAAGACATCGATGAAGTGCTTTTCACCCAGACTAGCGCTCATCTTGCGGGTAGGATCAGCGGTAGACATTACTTTCGGAACTTCGGTAAAGAGTGGTTCGGGCAATAAAAAATAGGCTTTACCCACCTGGTGATTAAATCGTTGCGCTATATTACGGGTCAGTTCAAGATGTTGTTCCTGGTCTTTACCGACCGGTACGTAATGTGCCCGGTATATGAGGATATCTGCCGCTTGTAAAACCGGATAGGTGTAGAGAGCACTGGAAATAAAAGCATCTTTGGCTTTGCTTGAGACTTGTAGACTTTTGTCCTTAAATTGGGTCATCTTCTTGAGCTCGCCATAACCGGTGATGGTATTAAAGATCCAGGTTAATTCGGTATGTTCAGGCACCAGTGACTGTATAAAGATATGCTCCGGCTTAATCCCACAAGCCATGAGATCAAAGGCCAGATCCCAGGTTGCCGGCACCAGGTTTTTTATCTGATACGGCATCGTCATCGCATGATAGTTGACGATACCATAAACGCAATCATAGTCTGACTGGAGCTTCACCCAGTTCTGGATTGCCCCGAAATACCGACCGAAATGCAACCTTCCCGTTGGTTGAATGCAAGACAGTATTGTTTTCTGATCCATAGGTCCTAGCGGTTTAAATAGGCGACCGCCGAAATTTCAACGTTGACAAATTTAGGGAGATTGCTGACTTCCACAAGTTCACGTGCCGGAGCGGTGGTCTCATCAAAGTACGTGGCATAAACCTCATTGATGCGGGAATACAGTCGCATATCCTTTACAAAGACAGAGCATTTTACGACATCTGCAAAGGAAGCACCTGCTTCGGTCAAAATCGCCTGAAGATTTTTCATAACCCGGTGAGTCTCCGCTTCGATATCGGTGTTTATCAGCTGACCACTTGCAGGGTCAATAGCAATCTGGCCGGAAATAAACAAAATATGGTCTGCCAAAATTGCCTGGTTGTAGGGACCAACCGGATCCGGGGCACCGGTAGTTTTGATGATCTTTTTCATGTTCAGAACCTGGGTTAATAATGCCGGGTGACCGGGCTGTATCAAAAAACAAGACTCCTTCCCGTTTACCAGAAAAGAGTCTTAAGTACATTTTCTAACAATATACCCTAATCTTCCTCCTGCTCCAGGTTTGCCAATAATTTACCCCGGTAGTACAAATTACCCTCTACCTCATAAGCCCGGTGGTAAAGATGAGCCTCTCCGGTTGTTTTGCATATTGCAATCTGGGGAGTAGTCAGTTTTTTATGTGTTCTTCTTTTTCTTTTTCTGGTTTTTGAAACCCTGCTCTTCGGATGTGCCATGACACGATTATTTTAGTCTTCTAATTTCAGATTCTTTAACTGATCCCAAACCGGGGAAACTTCCTTTGATTTTTCCCGTCTGAGATACTTTAGCATTTCTTTGTTACATGGCGCATTGGGATCAGCCTGACAATCGTAGACTTTGACCATCGGCATCGAAAGCGTTACCACTTCATTGATCAGGGGGGCAAGATCATATTGGTCTTCGTCCCGAAGCAGGTATATGACATCTTCTTCATCTTCCTGCTCTTCCTCGACAAATTTCACGACAAAACTCCTGGTACCCGATACCGGGATTTTAATCCGCTCGAGACAACGGTCGCAATCAGCCTGGATAAAGCCCTGATGGATAAAAGTAAGTATCATCACCTCTGTCCGTTTGTCCACCACGACCTTCAGATGGATATCACATTCTCCAACCAGCTCATTTTCAAATGATCGGAAGAAACTACCATCCAGTTCAAATTCCAAGATTCGCGTTCCCTCTTTGATGGCTTTAAGAGGGAGACTAAATTGATCCGGCGCCTTCATTACCAAAGAACTTTCTAAAGTGGCGCAAAGATATCACTTTTTAGGAAGTTTGCAACCTTTGATTGATATGAACAAAAGCAGAAATCCGGCACATGCTCATCAGGCGCCTGAATCCAAATTTCTTGGGCAAAACGTGGAATAAGATCACGCTTCTTCGATAGCTTCTTCTAAAGTTTTAGAATTCGGGATGCCATCATACCCGATCCGTCATACAATCTCAATAAATAACTTCCGGGTGCATACGATGCCAGAGGAATGGACTGAATCCGGTCCCGGAGGAGCGTTCGCAGAAGCAATCTCCCGTTTAAATCAAGTAATTCCATCGTGACCAGACCATGATCAGAGTGATTGGGAAGTAAGATATGTAATTCCTGAACGGCGGGGTTGGGATAGATACTTACCATGGTCTGAAAGGGTGACTGTCGGTTTGCCGTTGTTTCTGATCTGATCAGCCAGTTTAAAAAATAGGTATACTCTTGCTCATGAAGCGGATCCCTGACAAAATGAGTCGTATCTACAATGGTCAGATCAATGGACCGGATCTGCTCACCAACTTCGTGCCGGTATAGGGTTAATTCATTGCCGGTGGCCACCGGTGACAAATCCAGGGTCCACCGGGTACTTAAAGAGTAGGGGTCAGGCTGGAGAAGCTCGACCCGAAAGATTATGGAATCGTCCGACAATGTGATTCCCTCCATCTCCGGCTCAAAGTGGATCACCGGATAAGTCAGCTGGTGGATCTGTTTAACCAGTGCCTCCCGGCAGACGGGGCAAAAATCCGGATTCAGCACCCGCATCTTACAATTTTGATGAGGTCTGAACCACACAGGATTTTCACCATGCGAGAAAATACCGACCTCCTGATAGTCCAGCCAATTTTTCCATTTGACCTGATCCGGGTCGGATTCCCGGGTCATATTGGCTCTTTCCCCGGCAAATTGTTCGCCGGCCCAGTACTCATCGGCCAGTCCGGCGAAGGAATGGCCAATCTCGTGAAGGGCAATCTCCGGAGCACTTTCATGAACAGAGGTGGTTGCCAGCCAGCCTCCACTCCCTCCGTATTTGGAGTCATTGACAATCAATACCGCCTGGTGATAAAATGGAAACTGATTAAATAAAATCTCCTGGGCCAGATAGGCCTTACCAGCTACCAGCAACCGCTCAATACCGGCATAATTGAATGAACTACCAAAGTAATTGTCTAATGGATCAGAAGGCTCCTTTTTGGCCCCCGATTCTGCCGAGGGTACTTTAATTGCCACCAGGTTAAAATATGACTTATATTCTCTGAAAGGTGACTGACGGAAAAAATCATTGGCGACCAGATGAACGTCATCAATGAAACGATCAAGCTGATCAGCCGTATAACCGTCGCTTAAAAAGACCATATTGATTCGCTGATCAGCCGGGCCGGTCCACCAGATCGTGTCCATTTCAAAAGGCTGCTGCCCCCGAACCATCATGCTGGCCAGCATAATGCTCAACAACAATAGTCTAGTCTTCCATAACCAGAGCCAATTGTGATATTTTTCGATAGGTATTATTGTCACCATAGTCAATCCTGACTGATTTGATGGCTTTACTGTATTGTGACCTAAGCAGCAGGGAACCCCTTTCTGCATCAACCCGGACATACCGGAGTTGTCCGTTCTCATCACTGAACTCCTTATATTGTATCAAAGGATGATCAAGGACCTTTTCAATCAAGACCTGATCGTTGTCATCAAGATATTGAATCCGGACCGCTTCTTTTTGCTTTAGCGGCTCCATCGCCGGTTGGAAGTTACCTTCGATAATCCGCGCTCTCCTCAGGTGTGCCCCATCCGGTAAAAGATCAATCAACAGGATTAATGTCTGATTATTCTCAACCTTAAAATCAGTGCTATATACCTGAGTTTCCTCCCGGGTTAAGGACCTTCCCTGAGAACAGGAAAGAAAATATGGGAAAGTAAAAAGAAGAGCTGCCAGACTGGCAGGGTATAAAATCCTCTTAGCTCTTACTGGATTTTTTCTCATCCTCCAGTTCTCTCATGCCTTCTTTCAACTCAGACTCGATGGTTGAACGGGCATTGTTAAACTCTTTGATGCCTTTACCCAAGCCCCGCATGAGTTCCGGGATCTTCTTGCCGCCAAATAACAGCAGAATGGCAAAAAGAATGACAATAACTTCCGGACCTCCCAGTGAAAATAACAATATGGATTGACTCATTGCTTTCTATTTAATCGTGCTAAATTACAAATATTTAAGTGACCAGCATGAAAAACCTCTGATTCACAGAACATCAAGATCAAGTACAACGTTAGTCTTGTTATCTAAGTTTCATAAAGTCAAAAGATAGTCATCAGAATATCTGACTTTGCCAGACCTATTAATTTCTTAACTAAGTTAATCATCAAAATGAATTTACTGGAAATTTTACAAGATCAGCTGAACGACAATGTCGTGGATCAACTGAGTCAGACCATTCGGGCGGACAAACAGCAGACAGCCAACGCTGCCAATGGTGTTTTTGCCACCCTGGTAACCGCACTTTCCAAGAATGCCACCAAGCCGGAAGCCGGCAATGCCCTGCTGAATGCACTGGATCGTGACCATGACGGCAGCATACTCAATGATGTCATGGGCCTTTTGGGTAAAAACGCTCCCCAGTCAAAAACAACCAATGGCTTGGGTATCCTAGATCACATACTGGGAAACAAGACCAACAATGTGGTCCAGATGGTCAGTAAATCGAGCGGCCTCGACCTTCTGAAAAGTGCTGAATTGATGAAATTACTGGCTCCAATTGTCATGGGAACGCTGGGTAAGGTCAAGCAGCAGAATGGCTTCGATCTGGGAGGTCTGACCCAAATTCTCTCAGGTACTGTCAGTCAGGCCTCCAAACAGCAGCAAGGAATGGGTCTGATTGAAAAAGTACTGGATGCCGATGGCGATGGCAGTGTCATGGACGATCTGGCCGGCATGGGGATGAAGGTACTGGGAGGACTTTTTCGCAAGTAAGGGAACATTACTGACGGGGTTTGTAACGGGACTCCGTCAGTATCTTCTGGGCATCTTTCTCCATGAGGAGATGGTTGAGCGACAAGTCAAGCTTCCGATCCATGTAACTTTCAATGATCCTTGCCCCAATCCAGTTGGCAACCCGGCCCGGCGCCTCAGGATGCATGTTGGGTATATTGGGACTGGGAGTGATCATCTTCTGAAAATTCCGGTAATCGACGCTGTAAAGCAGATCTTCCTGAAGGAGGTATGCCCAGATTTGCGATTCATTAGCTTTTAACCACTCCATCTGTTCGGACGTGTATTCATGGATAATCTCTTCGCGAGTCTCCGGTAACAACTTTTGCTTGATGTACAATTCGATACCGTTCCGGATCATAAAGTCCAGCAGGCGTGTACCCTTGACTTCACCCACATAATTAGCTACCAGTGCCTGCACCGATTTAGCTACCAGGTAATCAGAAGACATCGTTTGCCGGATGTAGGTCGGAAAGAGGTCTGGAGGATAGTAGGGGTAGTCCGCCCCCAGGTAAAAATCGAGTCCAATGCCCAAAATTTTTTCCCCGATTGTAAAAGAGCCGACCTCGAATCCTGTTATGCAGGTGTAAATGTCGGGTATGGGTTTGTCGGGAAAATAATATTTGAAAAACCGCAGAGCCTGCTTCAATTCTTTTTCCGGTCTGGAGAAATCACTGTAAAGCCTTCTGCAGGTTTGGTAGAGTTCCCGGATGAAAGAATCCCGAACAAATACCGAAGCTGAGGCGATCATATTATCACCATAACCGGGATCAGCAATGATCTGCCGCAGAAAAACTTCCGAAAACTCGGGATACCTGTTGACTAAACCTTCCAGAGTGGCTACCAATTCCTGGGTATCGGGTTCGAAAAGCTGCTCTTCAAAACGGACGATCGATGGATCGACGATAATTTGTGAAACATCCGGGACCCGTTCGCTCTGTCTGCACGAAAAAAAAATCAGCACGAGAAGGGATGCAAAAGGAATTTTCATCATCGGTTTTCAACAATATATCATCTTTATTATTTCACATTCGAAATCTTCCATCATTCCATCAAAGGTACAACCTCAAATATTATGAAAAAAATTATATCAATTTTAGCGGCTCTTCTGTACTGTTCCATCCTCCCCGCACAAATGCATGAAGCAAGTTTTGGCATCGTCGCCAGTCCATCTCTGGGATGGATGCGGACCAATGACAATCTGATCAACAGCAATGGTTTGAAATTCGGTCTGAAAATCGGGGGGATGGGTGAATACTATATCATGGACTGGATGATCGTGCATGCCGGGGCTACCTTCAGCTTTTCTCAGGGGGGTGTGCTTTTGCACAAATTTGGAGGGAACCTGCTACCCGATTCGGATTTGTCGGATTCAAAATACAACACCGGTGATAAACCACTACCGGATGATGTACAAATCACCTATTCAATGCAGGCTTTCGAAGTACCATTCGGTCTTCGTTATCAGATCGGATTACCTACTGAGAACTTTGACCTTTATCTGGCTTTCCCGGAATTCCATCTTGGCCTCATCAGCAAGACTAACGGCAAAATCGATGCCACCGGTATTCGCCTGGAAAAAGAGGATATTGGCAAGGATGTCAGACTTTTTAACCTCGCCTGGGGCATCGGAGCCGGGTTGCATGTACCTATGGACAACTATAACTACGCGCTCCTGGGTTTGCATCTCCAATTGGGTCTGGCAGATGTAACATCCAACAATGGCACCCGGGTGCTTAACACAGGCGTTCGGGAGAAAGAAGACAGCAAAGGCACCCTCAATGGTTTAATTCTTAAATTCGCATACTTTTTCTAGAATGTCCATAATATGATCGACGATAAGACTATCCACAATTTTATTGTGCAAGCCCTTGCGGAAGATGTCGGCTCAGGTGACCACACCTCCAATGCGTGTATTGATCCTGACAGCATTTCGACCGCCCGGCTTTTGGTCAAAGACGTTGGAGTCATCGCGGGTATTGAACTGGCAGGAGCGATTTTCCGGCATGTCGATCCCGATTGCCAGTTTAACCAAAAACTGACCGATGGTGTCGATGTCGATCACGGTGAGGTAGCCTTTCATGTCACGTGCAATACAAGAGCCTTGTTGAAAGCCGAACGACTGGTATTAAACTGTATGCAACGCATGAGCGGGATCGCAACCTTAAGCAGTCGTTTTTCCGTTGAAGTTGAAGGTATGCCGGTAAAAATTCTCGACACCAGAAAAACAACTCCGCTGATCCGTTTTATCGAAAAATGGGCGGTCAAAATTGGTGGTTGTGACAACTACCGGGACGGACTCTACGACTGGATTATGATTAAGGACAATCATATCGATGCCTGTGGATCAATTACTAAAGCCATATCCCAGGTACACCGGTATCTGGAACAAAACCGACTCAACCTGAATATCACCGTCGAGGTACGCAATCTGGTCGAATTGCATGAAGTACTCGAAACCGGGGGGATCACCAGGATCATGCTTGATAATTTTGAGATCCCTCTGTTAAAGGAAGCGGTAGACACTGTCCACCGACGGTATGAAACAGAGGCCTCCGGAGGTATTAATCTCCAAAATGTCAGGAGCTATGCAGAAACTGGTGTTGATTTCATTTCGGTGGGGGCTTTAACACATTCTTCTGGAACGTTGGATTTGAGTCTGAAGGTGGTTTAAATTGGCGCCCGGATCACAAAAACAAGGAAGATAATCGTCAGGACGATCACCACCCAGATTCTGAGATCGCTCAAGTACGATCTGATATCATTTTTCTCCATGGTCTGTTTTAAGTGTACTTTTATTAGCATAAACTTTTCTATTTCGCACAACGGTCACGTTGCTAAAAGCAAAATTGATGCCATAGCATTTTGATGTAATATCAGCTGTTTTCCTGCCGGCGGAGGGCAATAGCCTCGTTGATCTGACGGATGAATGCCGGGCCCTGATAGATAAGACCCGTGTAGATCTGGAGCAAGTCAGCTCCGTGATCGAGCTTTCGCAGCGCTTCATCAACACTCATGATTCCACCCACTCCTACGATTACAAAATCCGGCTTTGTATTTTTCCGGATATACCCGATCAGTTCGGTTGCCCGGTCAGCCAGTGGGGCTCCGCTAAGACCCCCGGCTCCAATCTTCTCCAGTATTGATGCAGGGGTCATAAGTCCCTGACGGTTGAGTGTTGTATTGGTAGCGATGATACCGTGTAGATCCTGTTCGAGTACCACATCGAGAACATCGTCAAGCTGACCAGAGGACAGGTCGGGAGCAATCTTCAACAATATAGGTCTCCCTACCGGTCGAGCCTTATTTTCTTCCTGAAGTGTCCGGAGTAACTGACGAAGCGGCTCTTTATCCTGCAGACTCCGCAGACCCGGTGTGTTTGGGCTGCTGACGTTGACTACAAAATAATCTACATAATCAAAGAGCTTACGGAATGCGATCAGGTAATCTTCCACCGCCTGCTCGTTGGGTGTCAGCTTATTCTTGCCAATGTTTCCTCCGACAATGAGCCCTTTAGACTGCACCTTACGAAGATTCTCGACCAGATGATCGACCCCGGCATTGTTAAAGCCCATCCGATTGATCAAAGCCCGGTCCGCAGGTAAACGGAAAAGCCTGGGCTGATCGTTACCGGGCTGCGCTACTGGTGTTACGGTACCTACTTCAATAAAGCCAAAACCAAGACTGGCCAAAGCGTCGATGTAAGCTCCATTCTTATCAAAACCAGCGGCCAGGCCAACTGGATTCCGGAAATGCAACCCCATTATATTGGTGTGCAGTGACGGATCTTCAAAATCCCAGGATTTTTTCAACAGAAACTTCAGGGGTGGAATGGAACTCACCACCTGCAACCCTGCCATGGTCAGATGATGTGCCCTCTCGGGTTCGATGGCAAACAATAATGGCTTGACGAGTTGATACAAGATAACAGGTATAAAGACCCCGCCAAAGCTAACTGATCCTTGGCATGAAGACTAACCGATTCAGGCTAAATTTTGCAATTTCGTTTATTCCCGATGAATACCCGATTATCATCAATCCATAAAAACTAGATATCACTATCCGGTTTCATCCCGAACCTGCCCACAAATGAAACAAGTTGCGGATTCTGATTGCACATATGCTCAAACTTTTCTTTGGTCGTCAGTAATTTCGGACGCTCCTCGTTTTCGATATAACGTCCATCAATTTCGATCGAAATGGTGAGCCGGGGCACTCCCAGTTTGGTACGGAGATCTTCAATAAGAGGTACCTCCTGAAGGATGACTGATTTGGAAACCATGCTGCCAACCGTTGCAACAATCGAATTGTTAATGACATCCAGCTGGGTTTTTTTGAGTACCGCCTTTACGGTCTGGGACGTTTGATTTTCGGCGTATTCATTCCAGATTGCCTCTACCTGATCCAATGAGATGACCAGGGAATCCAGTTCCTTTCGTTCTTCATATTTCTTCTCAACGGCCCTGACCAAATGATTAAGCGAACTCAATCCCGGACCGGCAAGGCCCACCTTTTTACGGAGGTTAAACGGCAGTCCTTCGCCGGTAGGTGTATCTGATGGATACTCCTGATCCGACCGCGCATCGGCCTGATCAGCTGGTGGAGTGGCTACCTGATTCTTAATCGCCGCATCGCTCTTACCGTCAACCATATACTTTGGCTGAACTTTCACCGGATGCTCCGCGCTGCCGGATACCAATTCCGTCTCGCCAGAAGTAGCTGGTCTCTCCATGGGCTGACTTCGCATCAGGACCTCACTTTTTTTTTCTGAAGAAAAGCCGGCATCATTAGTTCTCTTCTGATTAATGAAATTCATCTTGATCAGGGCCAGCTCCACGTGTAGACGCTTGTTCTTTGCCATCCGGTAATTGACATCACAATCATTGGCGATTTCGAGAGCGCTCAGAATAAAACTTTCCGCCATCACTTTAGCCTGATTCAGATAAAGGGTCTTCACCTGTTCGCTCAACTCAAGCAGATGATGAATCGACTGGTGATGGCAGACCAGAAGGTTTCGAAAATGTTCTGCCAGTCCACTTAAAAATGCATCGGCTTCAAAACCTTTTTGCTGAATTTCATCAAATACCCGGAGTACACCAGCCACATCACCCATCGCCATGGCATTGGTGACCTTAAAAAAATAATCATAGTCAAGAATGTTGAGATGGGTAATGACGTCCTGGTAGGATATTTTCTTTCCCCCGAAACTAGCCAGCTTATCCAGGATGCTGAGGGCATCCCGGAGGGCACCATCCGATTTGGTGGCGATCAGGTGCAACGCCTCGTCATCGGTTTCGATCTCCTGACTGCTGCACACATACTTTAATTGCCTGACAATGTCATCAACTTTGATCCGTTTGAAATCAAAAATCTGACAGCGGGAAAGGATCGTCGGAATGATTTTATGCTTTTCAGTGGTCGCCAGTATAAAAATGGCATAGGGGGGAGGTTCTTCCAATGTCTTCAGAAAGGCATTGAATGCCGACGAAGACAACATATGCACTTCATCGATGATAAAGACCTTGTACCTGCCTTCCTGGGGTTGAAAACGGACCTGTTCGTTAAGTATACGGATATGTTCAACACTGTTATGAGATGCAGCATCAAGTTCGATAATGTTTAATGAGGCGCTGCGGTCAAAAGCCAGACAGGATGCACAGGCATTGCAGGGTTCGGTATCCTCCGTCACATTTTGGCAATTCAGTACTTTGGCCAGAATCCGTGCACAACTAGTCTTGCCTACACCCCTGGGACCACAAAATAGAAAGGCATGGGCCAGCGTATTTTGCCGGATCGCGTTTTTTAAAGTCTGACTTACATGTTCCTGTCCGACGACATCATCAAAACGCAGGGGACGGTACTTTCGGGCGGAAACAATAAACTGGCTCATTAATCTGGTTTAGTGCTATGAAGTCTCCAAAACTACAAAAGAATCATATACCTTTTTTAGATACGACTTTCAAAATTGACCCCGGCATAAGGATTATGACCCCGGGTGGAATATCCCGTGAGGGGGTTTATGATATCTGTATATTTGCGATTCTTAAACTCCGAAGGTGATCGTATGCGTATTGCGCTTGCACAACTCAATTATCATATCGGCGACTTCGAGGGCAACCTCCGGAAAATGTTGAAAGCCATCGCAGAAGCCAGGTCCCTGCGTGCGGATATTGTATGTTTTGGTGAACTGGCCACCTGCGGTTATCCTCCCCGGGATTTTCTGGAATTCAGTGATTTTATCCGGCGTGCCCAGGAAAGCATCAATGAGCTGACCAAGGCGGCTACCGGAATAGCCATCATTGTAGGGAGCCCCACGGTAAACCCCCGATTGGAAGGAAAAGATCTGCACAACAGTGCTTTGGTACTAGCTGATGGAAAAATACTCCACCACGCAAAAAAAGCCCTGCTACCGACTTATGATATTTTTGACGAGCATCGTTATTTCGAGCCCTCGGATGAGTTTCACACCTTTCTGTACAAAGGAAAGCGTATTGCCCTTACCATCTGTGAAGACATGTGGAACATTGGTAATGAAAACCCTCTGTACACCATTTGCCCAATGGATGAGATGTTGCCGGAAAGCCCCGATCTGATGATCAACATTTCTGCATCGCCCTTTGCCTATGATCACAGTCAGGAACGGGTCAACGTAATCCGTGAAAATGCCCTCCGGTACCAGCTGCCCCTGTTTTACGTCAATAATGTCGGAGCACAGACCGAGCTGATCTTCGATGGTGGATCGATGGCCATCTCACCTACCGGACATGTGATTGAAATGCCTTACTTTACCGAGATGATCCGGGTTTTTGAGCTGGATGAGGTGATCCGCAACCAAACGGATCAACTGCAGCCCAAAGATAAATACGAGCTCATCTATCAGGCACTCATCCTGGGCATCAGGGATTATTTCGGAAAACTGGGTTTTCAAAAGGCTATCCTTGGGCTGTCGGGTGGTATTGATTCTGCGCTGACTGCTGTCCTGACAGCCGATGCTCTGGGTCCGGAAAATGTACGGGTAGTCCTGATGCCTTCGCAGTTTTCCTCACAGCATTCGATTGATGATGCCATTGCGTTGGCCATCAAAGTGGGATTACCCTATGACATCATACCGATCCAGGAACCGTATGAAGCGTTTCTCAAAATCCTGGAACCGGTCTTCGAAGACAGGCCTTTCGATGTGACGGAAGAAAATATCCAGGCGCGTTGCCGCGGAATCATCCTGATGGCCATGTCCAATAAATTTGGACACATTCTTTTGAATACTTCCAACAAAAGTGAAGCCGCGGTGGGTTATGGCACCCTGTACGGAGATATGGCCGGAGGTTTGAGTGTCATAGGCGATCTATACAAAACCGAGGTGTATACCCTTGCACAATATATCAATCGCTATGACGAGATCATCCCTCTCAATACGCTGACCAAGCCACCCAGTGCCGAACTGAGACCCAACCAGAAGGATTCGGATTCACTGCCTGACTACCAGATTCTCGATGTGATCTTATACGAATATATTGAGAAAGAACTGGGACCCCGGGAAATCATCGCCATGGGTTATGACGAACATTTGGTGAACCGCATCTTAAGGCTGGTCAATATCAATGAATTCAAACGATTTCAGACACCTCCGGTGCTTCGAATATCATCTAAGGCTTTTGGAATGGGCCGGAGGATGCCCATTGTGGGAAAATACCTCAACTGACTGGCTTTCAATACTTTTGTTATTGTTTATACGACATTCATTCCATTTATTCGTGGGCAATAGCCCATTGACAGAATGAAAAGAATGTCGAAAGACAAAATTTGAAATATTGTTTCATTCACAATCCGAAGGGAAAAATAACATTCACTCTATCCCAGGTCACAACCCATCTATCTATTTTGATTTTCGCAGCATATACGGGCAAAAAAGAAAGTGGAAGATTACCATAGATAGGTTAAAATCATACCTTTGTGCCGAATTTTAAGGAAGGGTCGATATACCTATGAATTTTTCAACAAAATTTCTATCCATATTCTCATTCCTGCTCTTGTTTTTCTGGGTTTCCATCACGTCCGTCAACGGTCAGCATGAAGGTCACGAAACCGGGCAGGAAGGCGATTTGTGCGCCCATGCCGGGCATCACGACGATGCTTTTGATCCGGCAGCAACTGCATTTCATCACATTGCCAACCCCAACGTCTTTTCGATTGGTCCGTTCAATTTCCCGCTACCCTGCATTTTGTATGCTCCGGGGCACGGACTGGACATCTTTTCGTCAGCGAAATTCGCCTTTGATTTTCGCGGACATGGTGATGGACACCATTCCTACAAAGGATATGTACTGGATGGAGGCAGTGTTAAGAGAGTAGCCGATCACTCGTTTCCACAAGACGAAGTGGAGATCGGAGGGTTCGTACATCAGGATGATAAAGCTTTTGTATGTTATCAGGGTAAAGCCTACGCTCTGGAAGCCAGGAGCACCATGGATGGCGGCCTCTTTGGCGGTGGAGTCACCTCATTTTACGACTTTTCCATCACAAAAAACGTCGTGGCAATGCTACTGGTCTTTGCCTTTCTTGCCTGGGTATTTTTAAAAATCGCCCGAACCTATAGAATTCGGGACGGTAAGGCTCCCAGGGGATTGCAGTCTTTTATGGAGCCGATGTTTCTGTTTATTCAGGACGAAGTGGCCAAACCTTTTCTGGGTGATAAATGGGCAAAGTATCAACCATTTCTAATGGCACTCTTTTTCTTTATTCTCGGATTGAATTTGTTTGGTCAGATACCGTTTTTCGGAGGCGCCAATGTAACCGGTAATCTTGCCTTTACCATGGCGCTGGCGTTATTCACCTTTTTTGTAGTCAATCTGAATGGGAAGAAAGATTACTGGAAGCACGTATTGTGGATGCCGGGAGTTCCCGCTGCCATCAAGGCAGTGATCATTACTCCGGTAGAAATATTGGGGTTGTTTATAAAGCCCTTTACCCTGATGCTTCGACTTTTTGCCAACATAACGGCAGGTCACATCGTAGTATTAAGTTTTATTGGTCTGATTTTCATTTTTGGTAGTTCGGGGGCAAGTATCGGAGGTGCAGCGGTAGGAGCTATTGTATCGGTACCGCTGACGATTTTCATGATGTCGATCGAGCTGCTGGTTGCTTTCATTCAGGCCTTTGTATTTACCATTTTAACAGCATCCTACATCGGTGCTGCCATTGAAGAACATCATCATTAATTCACAATAAATAACTAGTTAAAAATGGTTGGTTCAATTACCGCTATTGGAATGGGGTTAGCCGTTATCGGTGCCGGGATCGGTATCGGTAATATCGGTGCTAAAGCGATGGAAGCCATTGCCCGTCAGCCGGAGGCTGTGGGTGATATTCGTGCAAACATGATCCTGATGGCAGCTCTGGTTGAAGGTGCTGCTCTTATTGCGATCATTGTTTCTTACATCCTCTGATCACTTCCATATAGCAAAAATGTCAGAGAGACCGGCCATCAACGGTTGGTTGACCCGGTCTCTCCCTTCGATTAAAACATACATTAACAAAGATATATCCATGATTTTCTTAGCTGATTTTAGTGTGATCAAACCTGATTTCGGTTTGTTTTTCTGGTCCTGCATCATTTTCGCTTTGTTTTGGATCATTGTCGGCAAGTTTGCATTTAAACCGATTGCCCAGGCATTGAAGAAAAGAGAAGAAGATATTCAGGGGGCATTGGATGAATCGGTACGTGCCCGCGAGGAGATGGCCAAAATGAAGGCCGAAAATGAAGCTTTGCTTGCCCAGGCGAGAGAAGAACGCAGCCGGATGTTGAGAGAGGCCAAAGAAACCAGTGATGGGATCGTGAAGGAAGCCCGGGACGGTGCAAAATTGGAGGCAAGCAAGATCCTGCAACAAGCTAAGCTGGAAATTGAAAGTCAAAAGAAACAAGCCATCACTGAGGTTAAAAATCAGGCTGGTCTGCTGGCGATTGAAATTACGGAGCGATTACTGAAAGAAGAATTGAAGGATAAGGACCGTCAGAAGCATCTAGTAGAGCAAATGGTCAGGGATCTAAACCTGTCTTAAAAACAAAATAAAGCTTATGTCCGTTGAGCGAATTGCTGCCAGGTATGCCAAATCCATTCTGGATCTGGCCATAGAGCGAAAGGAAGTTGATAAGGTACTGCAGGATATGCAATCTGTGTACAGTGCCCTCCGGTCGCGTGATCTGCTGCTTATGATTAAGAGTCCGATCATTTCATCCGGTAAAAAATTGTCGATTTTCAAGCGCTTGTTTTCCGGCAGACTCTCCGAAACAACCAACCATTTTTTTGAACTCATGATTCGTAAAGGGCGCGAAAACCATCTGCCGGAAATCGTAGATGATTTTATCAAACAATATAAGGAGTACAAAGAAATTTCAACAGTCCGGATCAAAACTGCCGTTCCCATCAATGACGGAGTCATCAGTACAATCCGTCAGAAACTTGCAGATGAAACCGATATCAGAAAAAATCTGGAGCTTGAAGTGGTGGTCGATCCGTCCCTGATTGGAGGATTTACCCTGGAGTTTGAGGGTAAGCAATTTGATTCCAGCATTGCAAGCAAACTCAGGGAATTACGAAAGCAGTTCAGTCATTAATTAAATATTCAAAAAACGTTAAACATGGTTGATCTAAAACCCGATGAAATATCAGCAATTCTCAAGCAGGAATTGTCGGGCTATAAGACAGAAAGCGAATTAGAAGAGGTAGGTACCGTACTACAGGTTGGAGACGGAATTGCCCGGATCTATGGTCTCAGTGAAGTACAGGCAGGGGAGTTGGTGGTATTTGAAAGCGGTACCCAGGCCATTGCCCTTAACCTTGAAGAGGATAATGTCGGAGTGGTGATGCTGGGAAGCGGAGAGGGCATTAAAGAAGGCTCCTCCGTCAAACGTACTGGTCTGATCGCTTCGATTGAGGCTGGCGATGGATACATTGGCCGGGTAGTCAATCCTCTCGGAGAACCGATTGACGGTAAAGGTCCGATCAGCGGCAAAAAATATCCGATGCCGCTGGAGCGGAAAGCTCCCGGAGTGATTTACCGGCAGCCGGTCAGTGAACCACTGCAGACGGGTATCAAAGCCATTGACTCCATGATCCCGATCGGACGTGGTCAGCGCGAACTGATCATTGGCGACCGGCAGACCGGCAAGACGGCCATTGCGATCGATACCATCATCAACCAAAAGGAATTTTTTGACCGGGGTGAACCAGTATACTGTATCTATGTAGCTTCTGGTCAGAAATCATCGACTGTGGCTCAGGTGGCCAAGGTCTTACAGGACAGAGGCGCTATGGACTATACCGTAATTGTTTCGGCTTCGGCTTCCGACCCGGCACCGCTCCAGTTTTACGCTCCTTTTGCCGGAGCAGCCATTGGTGAATTTTTCAGGGATACCGGCCGGCCAGCGTTAATTATCTATGATGATTTATCGAAACAGGCTGTTGCCTACCGGGAAGTTTCTCTTCTGCTGAGAAGGCCCCCCGGACGGGAGGCTTATCCCGGCGATGTATTTTACCTGCACTCGCGATTGTTGGAGAGAGCCGCCAAGATTATCGACAACGATGATATTGCCCGAAAAATGAACGATCTCCCCACATCCTTGCGGGAGGCCAAAGACGAACAGGGTCAGCCCCTCGTGAAAGGGGGAGGATCTTTGACTGCCCTGCCGATTATTGAAACCCAGGCCGGAGACGTTTCCGCCTATATTCCCACCAACGTGATCTCCATTACGGATGGGCAGATCTTCCTCGAATCCAATCTTTTCAACTCAGGCATCCGTCCTGCCATCAACGTGGGTATTTCGGTATCACGCGTAGGTGGCTCGGCTCAGGTCAAATCCATGAGAAAAGTTGCTGGTACCCTGAAACTCGACCAGGCACAGTATCGCGAACTGGAAGCCTTTGCCAAATTTGGAAGTGACCTGGATGCAGCAACCAAAGCAGTACTGGATAAGGGAGCCCGGAACGTAGAGATACTGAAACAACCACAGTACAGCCCGATGCCGGTTGAAAAGCAGGTAGCGATTATTTACCTGGGTACCAACGGATTGATCCGAAATGTTCCGATTGAAAAAGTCCGGGAATTCGAGGAACAATTTCTCTCTACTCTGTCTCAACGACATCCCGATGTCCTGAAAGTTTTCAAAGAAGGCAAGATCACCGATGAGTCAACCGATATCTTGAGAAAGCTGGCCGCCGAGATCAGCAAACAATACAGTAAATAATCAAATCCGGGAGCATCAAAGTTTATGGGGGCTAATTTAAAAGAAGTACGCGAACGAATTAAGTCAGTGATCTCGACCCAGCAGATCACCAAGGCCATGAAAATGGTATCTGCTGCTAAATTGCGAAGGGCTCAGGACGCTATTGTCAAGATGCGCCCCTATGCCAATAAGCTCAACGATCTGCTGGTCAATATCCTGTCACACACCAAAGACGAAAGTAGTTCGGCTTATGGCACAGCCCGGGAAGTCAAAAACGTCCTTATCGTGGTCGTGACCAGTAACCGCGGTCTTGCCGGTGCTTTTAATACTAATATTATCAAAGCCGCCAGGTCTCTGATGGAAGAAAAGTATGCCGACCAGTATCAAGCTGGCCAGGTTCACCTGTTGCCCATCGGTAAAAGGGGTATGGATTACTTCAGGAAGCGGATGAAAAGTGACCAGATCATCAAAGATTATGTCAACCTTTTCGCCGATCTCAGCTTTGAAAATATTGTGGCAGTACCCGATCAACTGATGAGTTTTTTCAGGACTGGTCAGTACGATTCGATTGAAGTTTGCTATAGTCGTTTTAAGAATGCCGCAGTTCAATATGCAGAGCATGAGCAATTTCTTCCGGTGCCCCGAAAGGAAGTCCGGGAAGGAAAGAGTAAGAAGCGGGCCGACTATATCTTTGAGCCCAACCAGGCGGAACTTTTGCAGGAGTTGGTACCCAGCATTTTACAGACCCAATTCTACCGCTATCTTCTGGACACTCATGCATCGGAGCATGGAGCGCGAATGACGGCGATGGATAAAGCGACTGAAAACGCCGATGAGTTGCTCCGGGAACTCCGGATCAGCTACAACAAAGCTCGTCAGGAAGCAATTACATCCGAGATTTCGGAAATTGTGGGAGGAGCTGCCGCTTTGAGGGGATAGCGGAGAACAACCAATCTTAAAAATACAGGGTCGGTCGGTGATCGACCCTTTTTTATGCCCTCAACTCAGGATCTTGACATCGCTCACCGGCACATGAATATTCCGGATGGCTGTAGTGCGCTGTTTAATATCAACCGATCCGTTTTCCAGGCGAAGGACCCCTCTCGGACACACTGTGGCACAGATGCCACATCCTACACAGCTGGCGCGCACAATATTTTGTCCACGCTGGGCATAGGAACGCACATCGATACCCATCTCACAATAGGTTGAGCAGTTGCCACAGGAAATGCACTGGCCGCCGTTGGTTGTTATCCGGAAACGGCTGAAGAAACGTTGCTGAATACCCAATATCGCTGCCATCGGACATCCAAACCGGCACCATACCCGGCTGCCCAACAATGGATAAAAGCCCACACCGACTACTCCTGAAAAGACTGCCCCAATCAGAAAACCATACAATTCCCTGATCACGTAACTGTCCAGAAACAAGATCCGGCTTTGGCCGGTAAGGTAAGTAAAGATGACCAGGATGGTCATGACCACTGCAAATACCAATATTGGGTAAATCAGCCACCGTTCAATTTTCCAGGCTTTCAATGACTTGTCAGACAAATGGCGAAAGGGATCACCGGCAGTTTCAGCGAGACCTCCACAGCCACAAACCCAACTACAATACCAACGCTTTCCAAAAAAATAGGTCAGGACCGGTGAAATGATCAGTATCATGGCAATACCCCATATCAGCATGAACAGACCAAGCTGGCCTCCCTGCAGGAGCTTGTCCAGATTCCAGTCAAAGAAAAAATAGTAATTCAATGGCCACATATTTTTCAGATCCATCGACGGCTTGTTGAGGCGCTCCAGCAATTCGGGAATGGTAAAGGCAAAACACAACTGAAAAAACATGACGGAAATGGTTCGAAGGATCTGGTAGCGGTTGTGCCGGTACTTCAGGATAAATTTAAATCCAAAAATCAGGATAGCCAGTGTATACATCACGCCATAGACAAACCATTGACTAGCCGGTTTACCTTTGATGGCCTGGCTGATCGGATCAAAAAAAGCAACCAGTCCGGTATTCGCTTCTCCTCCGGCACCAAGGCCCAGCAATCCGGGAAACCAGTATAGACATACATAGAAGAAAGTGATGATCACCCCCAGAGCCCATCCCATGGTGCCCCGGCTGACCAGGCTGCTGAACCAGACTCCGTTGTTCTTGACACCCGGATGTTCTGAAGCATACAATCTCCAGGAATACAGCAGGGTACCCAGGGTCATCAGCCCAAGACTATACCAAATCAAAGAATCCTGATTCAATTGATTGAACCAGGCTAAAACCAGCATTAGCAGACCGGTCATCCCAACTAATATGGAGATTTTCCCAATGGCATCGATAAAAGGAGGATGAGGTTCGGATAGCGACATATCCGGATATCTTTGTTCTCTCATCGCGATTGATTTAAGAAATGAAAGACGCTGTCAAAGCTGCGTCTGTGCTTTTCCGGAAGGGACTTCCCGTATTGATAATTATACTGCCGGATGATATGACGATGATGTGGTGGTGTAAACTCCGGATCAAAACTGGCCAGCGACATTTCCTGCAAGACCTGTTCGATGTGGGTTTTCTGATGAAGCCATGCTTCACATACTTCCTGACGAAACCGGATACCCATGAGATTGATTCCCAGTAAGGCATTGGTGTCTTTCTCGAATACCAGCCGAATGCTTCTTTCTCCCTGCGGATCCTCCCAATACAAAGTATTCAGATGATCAGGTATGGTGACCGGTACCTCACCGTAGACCTGATACTCAATATCAAAAAACTTGGCTGAATTAAACCATACACCGGGATCATACCCTACTTTCCGGCCGCAAACATTATGAGCGGCCACCTCACCCATTATTCTTCCTGTATACCAGATGGCCTCGATATCCTTCCTCCCGGACTTTGGCTGACGGAGCTGGGCACAATCACCCACTGCATAGACCTCCGGAATGTTGGTCTCGAGATAATCATTCACCATGATGCCCCGGTCGATCTCCAGTCCGGTTCCCCTCAACCAGCCCACATTAGGGTGCACCCCGGCAGTCAGACCTACAAACTCACACGGGATGTTATCTCCTTTATCGGTGATCGCAGCAACTGCCTGACCTTGTGTATTGCCGGATATTTTCTCCAATCCGGTTGATAACCGGAGGTCAATACCATGCTTACGAATGTGCCTGACTATCATAGCCGACTCTTCCGGGGGCAGCACCATATCCCAATAGCTGGCTTCCCGTACCAGCATCGTCACGGGGATACGTCGCGAGTGAAACATTTCAGCCATTTCGATACCGATCAGTCCTCCCCCGACAATCACTGCCCTTCTGATCCCGGTGCTGTGGTATTCCATGGATTCCACATCCTGCAATGAATAGAGACCCTGGACCCGGTCAAAGTCCTGTCCTGGCCAGCCAAACAGGTTGGATGCTGACCCTAAAGCCAGGATCAGCCGGTCATAGCTCAACGAAGCAGGTGGTGGATCCAATACCGTATCAGACGCACGGAATTCAGGGTTGAAATGCAAAACTTTCTCCTTGAAATCTACCGTATCAACTTCGGCCCTTACCAGTTGAATCCTGTTTTTCTCCCAGAAATAAGACTCATAGGGCTGGATATCCTTCAACCTCATATGGCCCATGTAAAGATACATCAGTGCCGTCCGGGAATAAAAATAGTCGGTTTCCCGGGAGATCACGGTTATTTCATGATCACTTAATTTCCGGATAAACCTTGCTGCGGTAATTCCACTGATACCATTACCCAGTATAACAATTTTCATGTTGACGGTACTTTGTTATGAAAAGGTACAACTCTAAAATATCATTCACACAGGATTGTATATGAAAAAACTGGCATGTCTTTTGGGGTAATAAACCAAGACCGGAAAAGCCGTTACACAAACGTTAAAAATGGAAAGTAGAAGGCTTTTACACGGGAAATCCCTTAACTTAGGGGTTTGGTATGAGCACGCTCCCCGATCTTGTTAATTAAAAGGACTGGATGAAGCAAATTTTACTTTCGACCTTATTTCTTTTTATAATTTTTAAACTTCCGGCTCAGGTCACACTTAAACTGAACCCTGACGTAGTGATGATGGATGTCGATCCGCTGGAATTTGAAACGGTAGCTCATACATTTATCAGGAATACTGGTACTGAGACGGTAACCGTACGTTGGATTCGCAGGGTGGAAGCTATCACGATGGGATGGAATAGTGCCATCTGCGACATCAATGCCTGCTATTCAGTGAACATCGATACGACCCCTTCTGAAGCCTTACTTACTTTAGCACCGGGAGATAGTTCTATGCTGGACGTGCATGTTCGGCCTTTCGGCATTGATGGCGGTGCCAAGATCAAAGTGGTGATCGAAGATATAGCCAATGCTGAAAACTTTGTCTCCGGTGAATTTCTCTTTAATGAGGTTACTTCAGCCTCCGACCTGAGAACCGAGTCTATCAAGGTTTTTCCCAATCCGGCTTCGGACTATTTTCAATTGACGGATTACGACCGGGTCAACCAGGTAGTGATCTATAATCTCGTAGGTCAGGAACTGAGACGGTTCAATTCGTTTCCGGGAGCCCGATTCAATATTGGCAACCTACAACGGGATATTTATCTGGTAAGACTGGTCGACAAGCGCAATAAAATCATCAAGACCTTCCGGCTCAACAAACGATAATCAATCACATCTGATATCAGGCCGGGTATTCCACAAAATTACGGGGAGTTTCATACAACCGCACTGTAAGGTCAAATTTTTGATCCAGGTTTTCCCGGAGAATTTGCCATATCACATAACATATGTTTTCAGCGGTTGGGTTGAGTTCCCGGAATTCATCGGTATCGAGATTGAGGTTTTTATGATCAAAGCGATCTTCAATCTCCCTTTTGATCAGATCTGACAGTGTCTTCAAATTAATAACCATACCGGTAACCGGATCGACTTCTCCGGTGACTTTTACCTCCATGTCATAATTGTGACCATGGAAGTTCGGACTGGTGCATATTCCGAATTCTTCCAGATTGCGTTCGTGTGTCCAATCGGGATTATAAAGCCGGTGGGCTGCATTAAAATGCGCTTTTCGGTAAATCGCCATTCTCATAGGTTGATATTGTATTCTTTTTAAAGGGCACCTCTAAATACCTCTGAAATTAGGCAAATTTAAAAAGAACCAAGCGAGATTGAGGAGCGACCTCCCGACCTCAAGGGCGGGAGCAAAGGTCTGGCGGACCCTTGAGCGACGAAACCACTTGTGGGTGGGTGAGCCCGCGAAGGAGCCAAGCCGGAGCTAAGTGACTGAGGGATAACGAAGTATCGCGCAGGTTATTTTTTAAATAGCTTATCATAGATAAGCGATTGCCAATTGAATGGAGTTTTTAGAGGTGCCCTAAAGATAGTGGTTTCCTCTGGCCCGTAATATTAAAAGCCAGAAATCCACTTCAAGCTGCACTTGTATAAAGGCCTAACCCGGTAAAAGGTTTTTAGCAACCACCGATCATTTTTCATAATTTTACTGCTTTTAACACCGGCATCAGTAGATGATGAGGTCAATAGCAGTAAACGATACTTGGGAGCCCATACGACCGGGAGAGGTTGAGTAAAAGGCCCTGATAAATACATGATCATTAAACTTGGGTATCTGAAAGCAGCAGCATCCACAGAAGCGATCCTTCAGAGATGGAAGCCGGGGGATCTTGTGAATCCGTCCAATAACCGGTACCCGGGATGTCCGATTATACTGGCCATTGACCAGTCTTGATACTATGCCGGTTAAACAGAATGATTAACTCAAATGCTGTTTAACGAGGTTGTAGCACAGGATGACATTAAGGATAATTTACTGCAAGCAGTGAATGCCGGCAGGTTATCGCATGCCCTGCTTTTCCTCGGACCCACCGGATACGGTACGCTGTCGATGGCGGTTGCCCTTGCCCAATATCTACTCTGCACCAACCGTTCGGACGAGGGGGCCTGTGGTGTCTGCAATCATTGCCATAAAGCCGGGCAATATATCCACCCGGACATTCATTTCACCTATCCTACCATCGGCGCAAAGGCCACCAGCGGTGATTTTCTTCCTGCCTGGCGGAACTTTCTTCGGAATGGAACCTATCAGGATGTTCAGGACTGGTATCGCGCGTTTGAAGGAGAAGGCAAGCAGGGTAACATCACAAGAAATGAGTGTGACCGAATCCTGAAAATTCTTGGTCTCAAGACTTATGAAGGGAGTCACAAAGTATTGATCATCTGGATGGTCGAGTTTTTGGGTGATCAGGGCAATCGTCTGCTGAAAATTCTGGAAGAGCCCCCGGAGAATACCGTCTTTATTCTCATAGCCGAGAGTCAGGAGAAGATTCTCAATACCATCCTGTCCCGTTGCCAGATGATTCCCTTTAAACCCGTCCCTGATGCCAGTGTTGTAAAGTATTTACAACAAAAAAACGATCTTGATGAAGACACCGCCACCCAGATTGCCTTTCTGGCCCGTGGCAACATCAATACGGCCATCAGCCTGGCACAACATGCCGACGACAAAATCGCCGACCTTTGGTTGGATTGGATGCGGGTGGCTTATAAAGGTTATGGTCCGGAAATCAATCCCTGGGTCGAACAGTTTGCCAAGTTGAACCGTGAAAGCCAAAAGACATTTATGTACTACGGCCTGCATTTCCTGCGGGAAATGACGTTGTATCATCTCGACCATCACCACCGGGTGCATCTCCTGGATAAAGAAAAAGATGCGATGATCAAAATAAGTCGCTTACTGGAGTATCCGGCCATCGAATCCATGGTCAGCCTGTTGGAAGAAAATATCTCCCATCTGGAACGAAACATCAACAGCAAGATACTCCTGCTGGACAGTAGTATCAGAATGCATTATTTATTACGTAACGAGGAAACACGGCTTGAAGCGATGCTTTCCCTTTAAAATATTACGAGATCTATGAGTTGTTCAAATTGTGGAAGTGCAAACGGCCTGGCCCCCAAAGGCTGCAACAATAACGGAGGTTGTACCACCGGCAGTTGCAACCGGCTCAATACCTTTGACTGGTTGTCGTCAAAGACCGATCTGGATGATTTTAGTAATTACGACTTTGTGGAAGTCAGTTTTAAGCACGGCTCTCACAAGGAATTCTTTAAAATGCCTTCCAGCCAGCAGCTTTCCAGTGGGGAAATGGTCGTGGTAGACACTGGCAGTGGCTATGACGTAGGCCGGATCAGCCTCACCGGCCAACTGGTGGCCCTTCAGATGAAAAAACGGAGGGTTTCACCAGACCGGATTATGAATCCGGTGGTACGGAGGGCCAATCACCGGGATCTCGAACGATTGGAAGAAGCCCGGACTCTGGAAAAAAAGACCCTGGTGAGGGCGCGTGCCATCGCCCGGATGCTGGATCTCGATATGAAAATCGGCGATGTGGAATATCAGGGAGACAAACGGAAGGCGACTTTTTATTTTACTGCCAATGGCCGGGTAGATTTCCGTGAATTAATCCGGCATTATGCCAAAGAGTTCCGCGTCAAAATTGAGATGCGGCAGATTGGTTCAAGGCAGGAATCTTCACGTATCGGTGGAATTGGGTCCTGTGGTCGCGAACTTTGCTGTTCGACCTGGCTCACTACTTTCAAGAGTGTTTCTACCAGGGCAGCCCGCTATCAGAATCTGGCCATCAACCAGTCAAAATTGTCCGGTCAATGCGGACGGCTTAAATGTTGCCTTAACTACGAACTGGATCTTTATACGGAGGCGCTGGATCATTTTCCCATGAAGGCTGAGGTCCTGAAATCGGCTGGTGGTCAGGCAACCCTCATCAAAATTGACATCTTTAAAAGACTGATGTATTATAGCCTGGAAGATAACAAGGGAAGAATGACCATTCTTACCCTGACCCCTGCAGTTGCCCGTGAGATTTACCATCAAAACCGAAAAGGAATTTTCCCGGAAGAGATCATCGACTCGCTGAAGTCAACAGCAGTCATCGAACCAGTCGTTGACTTTGAAGATGTGACGGGAGGTGTCGAGCTAAAAGATGCTCCTAAAAGTAAAAGGAGAAAAAGCCGGAAAAACCGCAACCGGCCAGGCGGACCGGTCAACCAGCCGGAAAGAAAACCCGGTAGAAATCAAAAGTCGCGGAGAAACCGAAAAAATAAGAATTGATTATGCAGTATGATCTGGCGATTATTGGATCTGGTCCCGGGGGTTACATTGCTGCCATCCGGGCAGCCCAATTGGGCATGAAAACCGCCCTGATTGAAAAATACAGCACACTGGGAGGAACCTGCCTCAATGTCGGATGTATTCCATCCAAAGCATTGCTGGATTCAACCGAACATTATCACAATGCCCAGGTGAATTTTGAATCTCACGGCATTATGGTCAATACCATTCAGGCAAACCTGGTCAAAATGATCGAACGTAAGAATGAAGTTGTGAAGCAGACCGTATCCGGGATCGATTTTCTAATGAAGAAACATAAGGTAGACGTTTTTCATGGAATGGGTTCCTTTAAGGATGCGCACACCATCCTCGTCACCAGCACTGACGGCACCACCAGGCAAATTTCCACCCGGAAAACGATCATCGCTACCGGCTCCAAACCCATTACGCCGGCTGCCTTTAACTATGACAAGAAGCGGGTGATCACCTCCACGGAAGCCCTGGAAATCACCAAAATCCCTAAAAAGATGGTGATCATTGGTGGAGGGGTGATCGGCCTTGAGCTGGGTTCGGTATTTTCCCGCCTGGGTACCGAAATCACTGTGGTCGAATATCTCGACAGGATCCTTCCGACCATGGATATCGATTGCAGTAAAGAACTTACCCGCTCACTGAAAAAACTGGGGCTGACCTTTCATCTGAAACATATGGTCACCAAAGTGACCAGCAACAAAAATCAGGTGAAAATCGAAGTGCGGAAAAGGGAGAGCGATGAGACTTTCGAGTTGACCGCCGATTATTGCCTGGTCGCTATCGGACGCCGGCCCTACACCGATGGACTTCAACCGGAAAATGCCTCTGTCAAACTCGATGAAAAAGGCCGTGTCATCGTTGACGATCTTCTTCAGACCACGCACCCCGATATTTATGCTATCGGAGATGTAATCCAGGGAGCCATGCTGGCTCACAAGGCGGAAGAAGAAGGCATTCTGGTGGTCGAACGGCTGGCCGGGCAAAAACCGCATATCAACTACCGACTAATACCAGGAGTGGTCTATACCTGGCCGGAAGTTGCATCGACCGGATATACCGAAGAGGAACTTAAAGAAAGACAAATCGAATTTAACGTTGGTAAATTCCCTTATAAAGCCCTGGGCAGAGCGCGGGCCAGCATGGACACTGAGGGTATGGTCAAAATCCTGGCCGATAAACATACCGATGAAGTCCTGGGGGTTCACATTGTGGGCGCCCGGGCTGCCGATATGATCATGGAAGCCGTCGTGGCGATGGAATACCGGGCCTCTGCGGAAGACATCGCCCGGATGAGCCATCCTCATCCCACCTATACCGAAGCGGTGAGAGAAGCCGCGTTGATAGCTACCGGAAACCGGCCACTGCATATCTGAAGATCCGATACGGTATAGCGATCGGCCTCCTTTCTGCGTTGAGAGGTAATAAACCTCCATCATGAAAGCAATGATTGCCCTTGCCTGCGTACTGGTTGGCTCCACTTTACTTACCGCACAGGTGATCACCATTGGACCCGGTGGTGATTTCCCGACACTAAGTGCCGCAGAATCAGACATCTCTGCCGGCGATACGGTCAGGATTCTCGATGGCATCTTCAGCAATGGAACCCAGTTTCTGGAGAACCTGCACGGGACTCCCACCGATCCTATTGTAATCATGGCTGATCACCAGCATGGTGCCATCTTCCGGGGTGGTACCGAAGCCATTCATCTCATAGACTGCTCCTATCTAGAGTTGCAAGACCTGGTCATTGAGCAACAGACCGGCAATGGCATCAATATCGATGACGGAGGGGACTACGCAACGCCTACCCATCACATCCTGATCATAAACTGTGTTTTTCGTGATATGGACGCTACCGGCAATCATGATCTGCTGAAGTTATCGGGGTTGGATGACTTCCTAATCAAACGCTGTTCTTTTATCAATGGCAGCGACGGTGGCAGCGGCATCGACATGGTGGGTTGTCACCGGGGTACGATTGAGGACTGTTATTTTGATCAGGCTGGCAGCAGCGGTATTCAGGCCAAAGGAGGGACTCAACATATCCGCATTCAACGCAACATACTGAAGGATATGGCCCAGCGGGCGATCAACCTGGGAGGCAGTACCGGACTACAGTTTTTCCGGCCACCTTTATCCGATCCGATCGCCAATGCCTTCGAAGCGGCGGATCTGGAAGTATTCAGTAATGTATTCACCGGAAACTGGGCACCCGTAGCCTTTGTCGGCTGTGTCCGCGTCAGGGTATTCAACAACACTTTCTATAAACCGGAGAACTGGGCTATCCGGATCCTGCAGGAGACCACAGAAGACGGGTTTCTCCCCTGTGGGGACAATGAGTTTCGCAACAACATCGTCTATTTGTCTCAGGATATTACCGAAGTGAATACCGGCCCGGATACCGATCCGGCTTCCTTCGTATTTACCAACAACCTGTGGTACAATGAGGCAGGCGGCAACTGGACCCCTTCGCTGCCGGTGACAGATAGCAACCAGGTGATCGCTGATCCTTTATTCACCGATGCGTCGACAGAAGATTTCAGCATCTTTGCCAACAGTCCGGCAGTACTGGCAGGCAAAAAACTGTCGTTTCCCACCCACGATTTTGTTCAACATACCTTCTTTGACCCACCCTCTATAGGGGCATTTGAAGGGCATCAATCGATCACCCGGTCAGAATATCACATCCAGGATCACGGCATTATTATAGGGCCCAATCCAACTTCCGGAAAGGTAACCGTTGATGGTGATTTCAGCCATGCCATCGTACAGATTTTAGACAGTAACGGCGTCATAGTACAAGATCTCTCCGACGCCGCAACTCCCCTTACGATTAATTTGAATGATCTGCCCAACGGTCTTTACTTTATCCGGATACAAAGTCAGCTCCATACCGGGATGGGTGTGATAAGAATCCTCAAAATGTGAAAAGATTTAAAATCCGGAAACACCAAAAATTTGTATCTTATTCCTGTAGTTAACCTCATTAAAATCAAAAATTTATGAAACGTCGGGACTTTCTCAAAGGCGCGGGTTTTGGTGCAGTCGCCATCAGCACAACCGGATTGATTCGCTTTAATGGTACGTCTTATATTGGCGATTGTCAGACCACGACCGATATCCTGGGCCCCTTCTACCGGCCCAACGCCCCGGTGCGGAATGATCTCGTGATAGCAAATCTTCCCGGTGACATCGTCAGGTTGACAGGAAAGGTCCTGCACGACGATTGTACCACTCCTCTGGATCAGGCCCGGGTAGAGCTCTGGCATTGCAGCGCCGGCGAGGTATACGACAATGACAGCGAAGAATACCGCTACCGCGGTACCACCTTCAGCGATACCAGGGGTGATTATCATTTCCGCACGCAAATGCCGGTGCCCTATGATGCGGGTGGCGGTAATTACCGGCCGGCTCACTTTCATCTGATGATCTCGGCTCCGGGTTATCAGAACCTGATCACCCAGCTTTATTTTGCGGGTGATCCGTATCTCGATAAAGATTTGTCTTCCCGGTCACCCGCTGCCCAAAGCCGGATCCTGAAGACGCATAAAGACAGTAAGGGCAACCTGGTGATTCCTTTCAACATCATCATGCAGAAGCAACTTCCGGCAGATCCGGTAGCACTTGATCAGCTGGTGGGTCGATATGCCGGCGAGGGAGATCAACGCTTTGAATTTTTCAAACATGAAGATCAGTTATGGCTAAAAAATGATCTGTTTGGAGTGTCCCTGCTATATCTGGGTAACAATACATTTGAAATTCCCGGTGTGGAACAGCGAGGTAGCTGGCAAATCCGGTTTGACCTGCAACCTGGGGAAAAAGTGCAGGCTATCAGTACCAGAACCGACACCAGTGGAAAGAAAACAGTCTCCCGGACCAGGAAAATGTAAGATTCAACTGATAAGGTTATGGCAGGCTTGCCAGGCCGATCCTTAATTCAGTCGTCAGCTAATCTTACCCCCTACGACGACTACGATCTCGCCCTTGATCTTCTCTTTGGCATCTGCCCAGGTTTTGAGTTCCAATAGCGGGCCTCTGACCACCTCTTCATGCAATTTGGTCAGTTCACGGCAGATGCAGCCCGGTCTGTCGCCACCACAGACTTCGATCAGATCGTTGATGCAGCGCAACATCCGGTGCGGCGACTCATAAAGAATGAAAGTATCAGGCAGGGCAGCCAGGTACTCCAGCCGGGTTTTCCGGCCTTTTTTATGCGGAAGAAAACCCTCAAAGTAGAAATGATGCGCAGGCAATCCCGACACCACCAGAGCCGGCACAAATGCCGTAGCTCCCGGCAGGCACTGCACCTCTACCCCCTGATCCAGACAGGCCCGGATCAGCAGATAACCGGGGTCGGAAATTCCCGGCGTACCGGCATCCGTGACTAGAGCAGCGGACTGTCCTGCAACAAGTTGACGGACAATGGGCTCTACCACCCGGTGTTCATTGTTGGCATGATAGGATCTCAGGTGCTTGTTGATTTCCAGATGTTTGAGCAACAGACCACTGACCCGGGTATCTTCGGCCAGCACAAAATCAACCTGTCTTAAGACATCAATCGCCCTTCGGGTAATGTCGCCCAGATGTCCGATAGGAGTGGGAACGATGTAAAGCATCAGCCGGCAGCGTGAGGGCTTATTGAAAAATACACCAATGAAAGAAAGATATAGAGTACGACGGCCAGACTAACGGCTACTTCCCGCAGGAAGATGACCATGATCAGTACCAGTCCCAGATAAATCCATTGGATCTCCTGCCCCTTCCATCCCAACTTTTTCATCTTGAATGAAAAGTGGGGCAACCTGGACACCATCAGATAGCTGAGAAAAAGAATGCTTATCAGCAAAACCCAAGGATTGATAAAGGCCGAAGCGCAGTCGGCACAGGATGGACTGTGAGCGATCCAGTAGAGTCCAGTCACAAAAATTGCCGCCGACGGAATCGGCAGTCCCGAAAAATGGGTTTGCGTACCGTGCATCACATTAAAACGGGCCAGCCGGTATGCACCGGCCAACGTAAAAATAAATCCGCTGAATACGATCCAGGGAAGTGTGTTCGACCAGTTTAAGCCGGATAACATTTGCCAGTACATGACCCCGGGCAGCACCCCAAAAGATACAACATCGGCCAGGCTGTCCAGATCACCACCCAACGGATGGTTTTGACGGAGGACCCGGGCCATCAGGCCGTCAAGGAAGTCAAAAGCGAGTGATAAGCCAACGCAAAAAGTGGCCGTATAAGGTTCTCCGGTAAAGACAAACACGATGCCCAGGCAACCGCTCAACAGATTGAGCAGGGTGAGTATATTGGGAAGCATCGGCAGCATACCCCAAATCTACTAAAAGAAGCTGATGCCCCGATGATCTGTTCCATTTCTGACTATAAGCTGAGAAAGCCTGTAAAATTTGATGATGGTCCCACAGTTAGTGGTTGGAATCCCACCGCGTTGAAGGAGATCTTGCTTTCCGAAACAACGGAAATCCTTTTATTTCCGTCTACACTTTCGGATACTGGAAGGATCTAATGAATGAGTCTGGAAACACACATAACATTATTAATTATACGTTAAGACCCGTTGACGGGTAAAACTGCATTTCCGGTTCGATCGTTATCTTTACACGCTATTTTTAAATCTGCTAATGAGGCACTTATACTTCGGTATCCTTTTGTTCTATCCTTTCTGGCTGGTGGCTCAACCCTCCAATGACGAGTGTGTCAATGCGATTGAGTTGACGGATATTCGAAACTGGTGCTCCGAGCGTGGTGCCTTCAGTAACAATACAGCGACACAATCACCCGAAACCCTTCCCAGATGCCAGGCGCAGGGAACAGTTCCAAAAGACATTTGGTTCTCGCTTAAAGCTATCGGTACCGACCTGAATGTGCGTGTGATCGGTGATATTGACCGGGATCCGGGAGGGACCCTGTCAAACCCGGAAGTCACGGTCTACCAGGGCACCTGCAGCCAATTAAATGAGATTGGCTGCAACTCCGATGCTTTCAATGCCGGTTTTGTCGAACTATTATTGGATGAAATTACACCCGGTGTAAATTATCTCATCAGAATCTCCGGAAGAAATAACTCGTCCGGCACTTTCCAACTGTGTGTCAATTCCTTCAACAATGTTCCCGATCCCAGTTCAGATTGTCCCACCGGAGTGGTGTTGTGTGACAAATCATCATTTGTTGTTGAAGCGTTGACTGGTGCCGGATCGATCCGTGATGAAGCGAGGGGAAGCTGTCTGGGCGAAAATGGTGTCTCGGAAGAGAGTTCAACATGGTTCAAATGGGTAGCCGGTACTACGGGACCCCTGACCTTTACCTTGACTCCCAGCAATCCTTCCGACGATCTGGATTTTGCGGTCTACGAGTTGCCAAAGGGATTAAATGATTGCGGAGACAAAATATTGTTGCGATGTATGGCATCCGGGGAAACCATCGGATGTCCATCCAATGCCTGGCAGCAATGTAGCGGACCCACCGGATTGAACCTTCAATCGACAGATGAAACAGAAAGAAGCGGATGCTATGGAAGCTCACATCCCTGCCTGATCCCAGGTCCTGACGACGACAATTTTGTCGCTGCCATTCAGATGGAAGCTGGTAAAGCTTATGCACTGATTGTGAACAATTTTACCCAATCCGGCAGTGGTTTTACCATCGATTTTGGCGGTACCGGCGAATTTCTTGGCCCGGAAGCCGACTTCCTCACTGACGATCTCGATGGCACCGTTTGTTTTGGCGATCCGGTCACCTTTTTTGATCAGTCTACCTTTGGAGATCTGAGTATCCGGGAATGGAACTGGAATTTCGGAGATGGCGGCGTTCCGCAGCAAATCACCGGCCCCGGACCGCACCGGGTCAAATATGCCACCGGTGGTGTAAAGTCCATCGCCCTGACGGTCGAAAGTGAAACGGGTTGCCTGGTAACCACTATCGGTACAGTGATCGTAGAAGAGCCTTTCGATATCCAGGCTGATATCGTGCATCAGACCTGTCCGGAATCGACCGATGGCAGTATTACCCTGGAGGTGAATAGCAGTAGCAGCATCACCAGCATCCAGTGGGATAATGGTCAGACAGGTCGCGTCATACAAAACCTGACTCCTGGTGAATATACCGCCATCATCACCAACTTCAACGGGTGCGATACCATGGTTCGCTATACGGTCGAAGCTCCGATGCCCCTCGAAATCGAAGAGATCATTACCCGTCCTAGCTGTGGAGGTGGCGCGGACGGCAGCATCACCCTCAATGTCAATGGTCAGGCCCCCCCCTTCATGTTTAATTTCAACCGCGGTGGTGGTTTTCAGGCCGGCAATTCACTCAACGGTCTGCCGGCTGCCATTTACAATATTGACATCCAGGATGCCAACGGTTGTATCACCGAAGTAACGGTACCCCTGGGTGAGATCAGCATCGAACTCGATCCGGACTTTGACCCCGTCACCCCACCCACCTGTTTCGGATTCAGAGATGGCCAGGTAGAATTGCGGATCATTGATGGCGAGCCTCCATATGCCTATGACTGGCATGCCGATGGCGGCTATGTCATGAGCAATATTTTGAATAATGTTGGTGCAGGAACTCTTTTTGTAGCCATCAGAGATGGGTTTAACTGTCTGGGGTTCACTTCGATCGAGGTAACCGAACCGGATGAACTGCTGGTCAACATCGATACCAGCCATATTACCTGCTTTGGTAAAACCGATGGCCGGATCATTCCGCGGGTGACCGGAGGAACCGGTGCCTACCAGTATTCCTGGAGCAACGGCACCAATGACTCGATCGCAGAAAATCTGGGGCAAGGTCAGTATTTTGTGACGGTCACCGATGCCAACGGATGTCTAACTCCCGGAGCGGCCATGGTAACCGAACCACCCCGTTTGGATATTTTGATTGACAGTACGCTTGATGTGGTTTGCTTCGGCGATCAGACCGGGGCGATTTACTACATGGGTGAAGGAGGAAGTCCTCCATTTACCTATAGCATTGATGGCACTAATTTCCGGGATGCTCTGAGTTTCGAAAATCTATCTGCGGGCAGCTACGAAGTAACAGTTAAGGACAACCGGGGATGTACCCAAACAACGATGGTAGAAATCCACCAGCCGGCTCAGCTGATCGTGAATGCAGGACAAGACACTACCGTGGATCTGGGTTTCACCGCCCGGTTATTGGCCACCCATCAGCCACTGGGCAAGCCAGTCGTATATTCCTGGTCGCCACCCCAAAGTCTTGATTGCAATGACTGTCCGTCACCTCTTGCCGGGCCACTTGCCTCAACAACCTTTACGGTTACTATCATCGATGATGACGGATGTACCGCCAGCGATCAGGTTTCGGTGCTTGTTTTCCTCAACCGGCCGGTATTTATTCCCAACACCATCACACCCAATGGCGATGGGTACAATGACAAACTGGCGGTCTATGGAGGAGCCGCTGCGCGGGGTGTACGGAGAATTCAGATTTTTGACCGCTGGGGAGAAATGGTCTACGAAGGCCAAAACCTGCCGCTCAACAACGAAGCGGTCGGTTGGGATGGAATCTACAAGGGGCAACCGCTCAACCCCGGAGTATTTGTTTACGTGGCTGAAGTCGAATTTATTGACAATTCCGTACTCCAATTTGAAGGTGATATAACCCTGATCCGGTGATGCGACTTTTACTTTTCACGCTGGTGGTGTTCATAAGTGGTTGTGTCAATGACCTGGCAGAGGTAAACCAGTTGTTTGATGAAACCAGGACCGGTGTGGAAATCGCCAGGGATATCGAAATGCTTTACAGTGACAGTGCCATCGTGCGCATCAGAATCCAGGGTCCTACCCTGTTGCGTTACCTGGAGGATGAAAAACCACGGGACGAGTTTCCCGATGGTGTGCATGTTGATTTCCTGGATACCGATGGCAGTGTCAACAGTACCCTGGATGCTCAATATGCCGTGCGTTACACCCGGGAAAAACAAGTCATCGTCCGGGCCGACATCAATCAGGGCACCACGGTTGTCCTGCAAAACGACAAAGGGGAAAAGCTGGAAACCAGTGAACTGATATGGGATGAAGCCGAATCGAAGGTATTCACCGACAAATTCGTGAAAATCACTAAGCCGGAAGAAATTATCTTTGCCTATGGCTTCAACGCCAAACAGGACTTTTCCGAATATACTTTAAATAAAGTGGTAGGCCGGGTGAAAGTCAACGAACAAGAATTCAAGAATTGATTTGCACGGTGCATGGGTACCCTGATATTTTTTATATTCTTCTTTTTATTGCTATCCGCTTTTTTTTCCGGTTCGGAAATAGCCTTCATCTCTGCCAACAAAATTCGCATTGAACTGCTTAAGGAGCAGGGGCATCTTCGCGGCCGCATTCTGAACCATTTCTATTATAATCCTCGCGACTTTCTGGGTACGATGCTGGTGGGCAACAACATTGCGCTGGTCGTTTTTACCGCCCTGATGACCAGGCTGCTGAATCCTTTTATTGCCCCATTCTTTGGCCAGGGGATGGTTCTGGGTTTGGTCAACACCCTGACGATTACTATGGTTGTACTGATTTTTGGTGAATTTATTCCCAAAACGATCTTCCGGGTCTATGCCACCAACATGATCAGTATCCTGGCACTTCCGCTCCAGTTTTTTAAAGTCATTTTAATGCCGCCAACCTGGCTGATGACCAAATTGTCTACCGTGATCCTGCGCATCTTTTTCCGCTCTTCGGGTGAACAAGTGACCCAGACCTTTACCCGGGTAGACCTGGAACACTTTATCCAGGATAGTTTTGAAGGTCACGACGACGATGAGATCGACACGGATATATTTAAAAATGCCCTGAAACTGAAGGAGACCCGGGTGAGAGACTGCATGGTACCCCGCAACGAGATCATCGCTATTGACGAAGACTCTGATATGCAGGAACTGGTTCAGTTGTTCAATGAAAGCAAATTAAGCCGGATCCTCACCTACAAGGGTGATATCGACAATGTGACGGGCTACATTCACCACCAGCAAATCCTAAAGCAACCTAAACGCATCAAACTTGTGATCCTGGAAATACCGTTCGTGCCTGAGGCCATGAACGTTCAGGATGTGATGAATCAGATGTTTAAGTCTGAAAAAAATATCGCTTGTGTCGTCGATGAATTTGGCGGCACTGCCGGTATGATCACCCTTGAAGACATTCTGGAGGAAATTTTTGGCGAAATTGAGGATGAACACGACGAAGAAGGTTACATCGAACAGCAGATTTCCGATCATGAATGGCTGTTTTCAGGCCGCCTGGAGATGGATTATCTGAATGAAAAATATAAAGGTCTTGACCTGCCAACCGGCGATTACAATACCTTGTCAGGGTACCTGGTCATGACTACAGCCAAAATCCCGGAAGAAGGCTCCGTGCTGGAACTCAACGGCTATCAGTTTATCCTGGAGAAAGTAAGCAGTACGCGCATCGAAACGGTCCGGGTGATCAAGCTACTGGAAAACCACTCTGGAAGTTAACCTGCCTAATTACCGGTAGTATACTGGTGATTCTTAGCCGGTGATTTCACGGGATATGACAATAAATTCATTGAGCATCATAGCAGTGGCACCCCAAACCACCCGGCCATCGATATCAAAATACGGAATGCTCTTCAGCAGCTGGCCCCGGGGAAGCTGCAAATCGCGCTTCCGTCGGATTTCTTCGGTAAAGAGGAGCGGAATGGGCACCCGAAATGCTTCAGCTACTTCTCCGGGCTGAGGCGACAGGCTGTGTACCTGATCCGTCACGCCTACCACCGGTGTCACCAGAAATCCGCTGACCGGAATATAGAGATCTGATAAGGTACCCAGGATCTTCACGTCATCAGTGAGTAATCCAATCTCTTCACGGGCTTCACGGAGAGCACAGGCTTCAATGCTTTCGTCGCAGGGCTCCAGTTTGCCACCTGGCAGGGATATTTGACCGCTATGCTTATCCCGGTTATCGGTTATCCGTCGAATGAGAACCGTATGCAGGATATCCTGATGGTAGTGTAGCAGTAAAAGCACTCCCGCCTGAATCGCATCTGGAGTTGGATCAAAACTCAACCGGCCGGCATAAGCTGCCATCTGCAGGTGGGCTTCGCGGCCAGGTAAGGGTGAAAGCAGCCGCTTTTCAAGCAAAGCAATATAGTCGATCAGCTGACGCTATTTTTTGTTGGCTTCCTGGATATATTTCTCAAGTGCCATGGTCATGGATGGTGTTTCGGGAGCAGGAGCCATAATGTTGATCGTGAGCCCCCTCTCCATGACTGCCGCCCCGGTACTGCTACCGAAAACGGCAATCCGGGTTTCATTTTGTTTAAAATCGGGAAAATTTTCATACAGCGACTGGATCCCAAGGGGGCTAAAGAACACCAGGACATCATAAAAAATGTCCCGCAGATCTGACAGATCACTGCTCACCGTACGGTACATCATGGCTTCCTTAAAGTTAACCCCAATTTTCTCCAGGTACTCTACCACCGGTTTGGCCCCCAGGTTGGAGCAGGGCAGCAAAAACTTCTCTGACTTATGTTTATTGAAATAATTCGACAGATCCTCGATATCGCGTTTACCCACAAAAACCTTGCGCTTGCGGTAGATAATAAACTTTTGCAGGTAATGGGCGATGGCTTCCGAAAGACAGAAATACTTCATGTCCTGCGAAATCTTGATACGCATTTCCTCGCACATCCTGAAATAATGCTCAATCGCATTTTTACTGGTAAAGATGACCGCACTGTATTCATCCGGCCGGATCCTGTTTTTCCTGAATTCCTTCTCTGTTACTCCCTCTACATGAATAAAAGGTCGAAAGTCGATCTTGAGACCATACTTTTGCTCCAGATTATAATAAGGTGAGCGCTCTGGTTTTGGCTGTGAGATCAGGATGGTCTTGACCTTCTTGTATTTCTTTGCTTCTGCGTTTGATGCTGACATTCAATTTGCTTTGAATGAAAAAATCAATATTCAAAATTGCCCAGGGCAAGTTTTCCAACGATCAATAAGGGTGCGATTTCGGCGCTGCAAAGATAGAGAAAAAAATGAAATAGGTAAGAACGCACCAACCGGCCCGAAATAAACAATCCTTTGAGCTGCCGGAAAAAATAAAGTAGGACCACAAGCGCAATGCCGGTCCAGAGGGTCATAATTACCAGTGATTCCGGTCCGAAAGCAATCAATAGGTTGATAGGCAGCAAAGCTAATCCAAGCAGGATGTTGACCAAAATGGTCACAAATCCATACAAGCTGGCTTCTTTCTCTACCGGAAAGGCAGAAGCTATGGTCCCCAACGAAAGATGCTTGAGCAGATAAGTGCCCATGACCAATAGTATGCAAATCAAAAGAACCAGGACAGAACTACCCTCGTACCAGTTGTAAAAGTCAAGAAACATGTAGGTAAAGAATCCGGCATTTAGAAAGAAATGCAGATAAAACAACCAATACAGCCAGGGCATGGTTTTGTACTCACGGTAAAGAAACCGCAGGTAATTATCGTTGGCAATAGCCCGGTAAGCCTTTCTTACCAGAGCACGGTTTACAGCGAGTAATGAGGTTAACAATAAAAGGATCAGTATGGAGGCTCCCAGGAAAATACTGCGGTTTTCGAGCTCAAGATCTGCCGATAATGGCAACTTGTGCAGCTGTCCCGCCAGTCCAGACGGCTTTACCAGAAGGGTCCTGGGGTTTGACAAATCTTTCGATACCCTTTTCTCTTTGTCCGTCTTCACACCCATCAGGGTTGAAGAGTTGGTATCGGTTGCCTCCGCCAGATTTTCCTCCAGGGGAAGCGGGACAGGTATGGTATCGGATAGCGTATCGCGCTTAACTCCATCAGCAGCTGTCATGCTGTCCTTGTTGAAGAAAAGAGCGCTGTCGACCGTTGCATTCGAGGTAACAGGTTCTGGTGATCGTATCAGAGTATCGGCCGTCGGGGCAGATTTACGAGGTATGCGGTTTTTCAGTTCAAACGGATTCTCCTGCTGGCTTAAAACAAAAAGGTTCGTGCCAAACAGCAAAAGAGAGCACAGAATAGCCCTGATCAGTGGAAAAGCCCTTTTAGATACCAGTGTATAATCCAATCCCTGAGCGATTATGCCGCAAAGATAACGATATTGAAACCAGCTTAGGCAAATTCCTCCCTTCTTAACATTCCTGTTGATCCGGATATTCACAGGAGTGGAAGGGGAGTCTTGATGTCCCGGATAAAAAGAGCCCCCCGAAAACCGGAGAACTCTTTTTGGAGACGCAACTGAATTTTTCGGTGAGGCTACTTTCCGGGATCTACTGTACCTTTAATGACCAGAATAAAGGGATCTTCCTTCAAATTGGTAAACACCGAAACTGTCTTGCGAAAGGCACCGGGTGTTTTGGCATTGAAAGTAGCCTCGATTTCTGCTGTACTGCCGGCCGGAACAGGCTCAGTAGGATAGTTAGTGGTCGTGCATCCGCAGGACCCTTTCACATTTTTCAGGATCAGTGGCTGGTCACTGTCATTGGTAATCATGAAAGTGGCTTTTTGAGGGATGCCCTGTTTAATGGAACCAAAATCGTGTTCCGTCTTGTCAAAATGCAGCAATTCGGCTCCGGTAAAAGCAAAAGCCGCGAATACTACCGGCAGCAGAGATTGCATCAACTTAAGAGAATAGGCCTTCATAGTTTAAGGTTTTAATGAAATGAATGATGCAAACCTACACCAGGTCAGAACAAGGATCCGTTAATGACTTTCAAATGATTGTTAATGAGATGTTAATGACTTTTACCAGCCTGGAAAACCGGTCTAATTTCGTGATATAAGCTGATCGCCCATGAGCAATACCTCCATCTGGAAAGTTGTGATCTCCGCTGCTCTGGCGCTGATCTGTATTTGCATTGTACAGGGATACTGGCTAACGCATTCCTTTGATCAAAGTGAAAAGGCCTTTGAAGAAAAAGTGCACATCGCCCTCCGAAACGTAGCCCGGCAGGTATCAGAGCTCAAACAGGTGCAGCTTCCTTCCCATGATCTGATCCTTCCCGTCTCCCAGGATTATTACCTCGTCAATATCCGCGATGCGATCGATGCCAAAAACCTGGAGTTCTATCTGCGTCAGGAGTTCGAATCCATCGGCTTACGCACGGATTTTGAATATGGAATTTACGACTGCAATACCGATCAGATGGTTTATGGCAATTACATAAGTCATCTTGATGAACCAGTCATCATGTCATCATCCAAATCGTTGGTAGTACCGGTACCCAATGACTTTGTCTATTACTTCGGAGTACGTTTTCCGGACCGGAAAGGATATATGCTGAAAAATCAGTGGTTGCCAATCCTTTTTACGGTCATCCTATTTCTGGCCGTCCTGTTCTTCGCCTACGCGACTTTCGAGATTTTGCGTCAGAAAAAATTATCCGATTTGCAAAAAGACTTTATCAATAATATGACACACGAGTTTAAGACCCCGCTCTCGAGTATCAGAATCAGCTCAGAAGTCTTCCTCCAGCACCAGCAAATACAGCAGGATCAGCGGCTCATTCGCTATGCCCGGATCATTAGCGACCAGGCCAATCGCTTAAATGACCAGGTAGAAAGGGTACTCCAGATCGCCGGCTTGCAGCATGGGAAGATTAAATTGCACCTTCAGCCCACAGATCTTCGTCAGGTGGTCAGGGAAATGATCGATCAGCTGAAAAGCCGGATGGAAAAGGACGGAGCCATCATCAAGTCGTTTTTCAAAGGTGAGGACTTTCTGCTGCAGGCCGATCGGCATCACCTCTCGAATATGCTTTATAACCTGACTGACAATGCTTTAAAATACAGCAGAGAACCAGCCCGGGTGACCATTGAAGCTTCCGAAAGCGGGGAGCACATAAAGCTGGCAATCATTGATCAGGGTATTGGTATCGACCGGGTTTTTCTTCCCAGGCTGGATCAGCAATTCTTCCGGGTACCGACCGGCAATGTGCACAATACAAAAGGATTTGGACTGGGTCTGCACTATGTCAGACAAATGGTAAGAGCGCATGGTTGGGAAATGTCTATAGAAAGTGAACCAGGGAAGGGAACCACAGTAATCCTCGGCATTAAAAAAAAGATGGCACAGTGAAGCATCATGCCCAAACACCACACATCCTCTACGTCGAAGATGACGAAACGCTGGCCTTCGTGACCATTGATAACCTGGAACAACATGGATATCAGGTGACGCACTTTACCAGTGGTGCAACCGTACTGGAACAAATTAACCGGTTGGATTTCGATTTGGTGATTCTTGACGTCATGCTGCCTGAGGTTGACGGCTTTACCATCGGTCAGGCAATCCGTCGCCATCACCCTGAAGTACCCATCCTTTATCTCACAGCCAGATCGCTCAAAGAAGACCGGCTGCGGGGATTCGAACTGGGCGCCGATGATTACATTACCAAACCCTTCAGCATCGAAGAACTTTTATTTCGCATCAACGTTTTTCTAAAAAGAAGCCGGATTACCAACTCGCACAATCAGAGTCACATAGTCATCGGACAATTTACCTTTGACCATCTCAATCTGACGCTGGAGCGTGACCTTCACCGGAAGATATTGACCCAGAAAGAGGCCGATTTGTTAAAATACCTGGTGCAGCAGCAAAATCAGATTTGTAAAAGAAGCGACATTTTGGAGAAAATCTGGGGGGAAGATGATTACTTTATGGGGCGTAGTCTGGATGTGTTTATCAGCCGGTTGCGTAAGTATCTGGCTGCCGATGATTCAATTCAGCTGGAAAACATTCACGGCGTTGGCTTTAAACTCAAAACAAATGCCTAAGATTTTCCTTTTCCTGTTTTTGGGGTCGGCCCTGACCGGTTGTGCAGAGCGGGAAGTGATTCTGACCCGTGAGGATCTCCGTCTGGCCGATTCACTTTTTCTGGTGAGCCGGAACGAGTGGAGTGTCAGGTTGGAAGATAGTTGCAAGGTCTTACGGGAAGTCATGCTACCGGTCTGGATTGACTCGATCCGGACTCAACGCCTTTCTGAAATCAATTTGATGTTGAAAAAGCATGAAGAAACAAAGTAGGACGCTAATCTTGCTTACCGGTATGTTTGTGCTGTCCTGCCAGACCGATGAGAGTGTGCTGATCCAGCAGATGATCGATCAAAAGGTGGAAGAGAGGCTTCAAAACTATATTGCGCTGGAAAAACAAAGGTGCAAGGTCCGGGTTTTGGAAGAAGCCAGCCGGATCGCCGATAGCCTGTTGAGGGAAAACCCGGTCTTCATTACCCTTGATTCCTTGCAACGGCCACCCGTTCCGCTAAAACCGGTACGTCCCGAATTTGAAAGAAGGAAAGACAGCATTCTGATCGCACCAATCATACCCCCAAAAGACAGCATTGCTCCGGACACTTCCACCAGTGGGGTTGAAAGTGATACCTAAGAACTCGGTTCGGGCTAATCGATCCCTTCCGCAAAAGCTTCCAGCCTGGCCGACCATTTGCGGATGACCTCATTCAGGTCCCTCCAGCTAAAAGCATCCTTTCCGAAAAAAGCATCAATAAAAGAGGAGAACCGGGTGAGCCGGGCATAATAGGGTATGGGGCGCGAAAGTGGTCTCATCCGGAAATCGGATAAAACCAGGGCATCGGCCCCACTTTCCGTCGTTGCTCTTCGAACCAGATAGATATCCGGATCCGTTTTCTTTGTGCTCAGTAATTGCCTGACAGATGTATCCGCTATAAAATCATAGGCCGAAAAGGAATAGTAGCGGCTGACTGCAGCCTGCAGTGCTACACTAAAACTATCGACTTCCAGCTTTTCGGCTTCGATCCGGCTTAACAAACGTATCTTCTGATTGGGTTTCGTGGCACGGGTGGCCTCCTCCTTCAATGCAGCGAGTTTGTCAGTGGCTGTCGGCAAAACAAAATAGACGGTCGATTTCCTGAGATTCGACACAATCGCGACCGGATCCGATTGAGCCATCAGGTTACTTTGGGGAATGACCCCCAAAAGAACCATTACTGAAAATGTAAGGGTTAAAAGTTCGTTAAACACCGGCGTACAGCCTGTGTTGCTGCCAGTCGACTCCGTATTTTCGCACATTATTGGGTAAAAAATGTCATTTTTACGCCCCTTATCTAATCTTTAAACGACAACCTAAAATGCAGCCAGCATTAGATATTGAAGCGCTGAATCAACAAATTTACATCGAAAGTGCCTTTGTAGAACAACTTCTGGAAGAGACTTCCAAAGTAATCGTAGGCCAGGAACGCATGATGGAGCGATTGCTGCTTGGACTGTTGACAAAAGGTCATGTATTGCTGGAGGGACTGCCGGGACTGGCTAAAACCCTGGCAATCAAGACCCTGGCATCAGCCATACACGCCCAGTTCAGCCGTATTCAGTTCACACCGGATCTCTTGCCGGCTGATATCATCGGTACACTCATCTACAATCCGGCCGCTGCAACTTTTAACGTACGCAAAGGACCTATTTTTGCCAATTTCATTTTAGCCGATGAGATCAACCGGGCTCCAGCCAAAGTACAAAGCGCCCTGCTTGAGGCCATGCAGGAGCGCCAGGTGACCATCGGTGATCAAAGCTATAAATTGGAGGAACCATTTCTGGTTCTGGCAACTCAGAATCCGATTGAACAGGAAGGTACCTACCCCCTGCCGGAAGCGCAGGTAGACCGCTTCATGCTGAAGGTCAACATCGGTTATCCCACCAAAGAAGAAGAACGGGAAATCATTCGTCGCAACCTGAATGATGAGAATTTTGGAACAATCGAGACCAGGATACGGCCGGAAGATGTCCTCCAGGCCCGAAAGACTGTGAGAAAAGTCTATATGGATGACAAGATTGAGCAATACATTCTTGACATCGTTTTTGCCACCCGTACTCCCGAAGAGCATGGTCTCGAAAAACTTAAGCCCCTGATTCAGTATGGAGCCAGCCCACGGGCCAGCATTAATCTGGGCTTAGCCTCCAAAGCCTATGCTTTCCTGAAACGACGGGGATTTGTTATTCCCGAAGATGTCAGGGCAGTTTGTCACGATATTATGCGGCACCGCATCGGTCTGACCTATGAAGCGGAAGCAGAAAACATTACCCAGGAGGATATTATCAAGGAAATTCTGAATATCGTCGAAGTACCCTGATCTCTGACGCAAACCGCAGATAATGGAAACCAGCGAGCTATTAAAGAAAGTCAGAAAGATCGAAATCAAAACCAAGGGGATCAGCAAAGAACTTTTCTCCGGGGAGTATCACAGCGCCTTCAAAGGCCGAGGGATGTCTTTCAGTGAAGTTCGCGATTACCAGTACGGAGATGACGTACGAAATATTGAATGGAACGTAACCGCCCGCACCGGACATCCGCACGTAAAAGTATTTGAAGAGGAACGCGAACTGACAGTCATGTTGCTGGTCGATATCAGCCCATCTTCCAGCTTTGGCACTCAGGGTTACCTCCGAAGGGATCTGATCACCGAGATCTGCGCTGTACTGGCCTTTTCAGCCATCCACAACAATGATAAAGTAGGGATGATCCTGTTTGCCGAAGACATCAAGCTCTATATCCCACCCAAAAAAGGAAAAAAGCACATCCTGCGTATCATTCGGGAACTGATTGACGGGGAGACCAGAAGCGGAACGACCAATATTGCCCTGGCACTGGAGTATTTCAATAATGTGGTCAAAAAGAAAAGCATCTGCTTCCTACTGAGCGATTTCTTTGCTCCGCCTTTTGATCAGCCGCTGCAAATTGCTGCCCGCAAGCATGATATCATTGGAATGCATCTTTACGATCCTTTTGAAAAATCGCTTCCCCGGGCCGGATTACTCCGCATCGTCGATGCAGAAACCGGCGAACAGCAAATCATTGATACCACCGACAAACTAACCCGGCAAAGGCACGAATTGTCTTTTACCAGTAAGGAGCAGGCGCTGAATACCTTGTTTAGCCGGTCCGGAGCCGACCTCATCAGCCTGGAAAGCCGCGAATCTTATATTCTAGCCCTGCACCGTTTCTTTAAAAAGAGATCCAACTGATGAGGTACCACTTATGGATCCTACTTATCGGGGTAATATGGCAAAAGTTGCCGGCACAGGTGTCGTTTGAATGTGTCATCGACAGTAATAAGCTGCTGATCGGCGACCAACGACTGCTGCATCTACAGGCAAATGGTGTGGCTGGATTCAGCCCGGATACCATTTCATTTGAAGCATGGAGAGCATTGGGAATTGAAACCCTTTCCCCTCAACAATGGCAAAGTGGAGGTGCCAACAGCTATCATCAGATGATCCGTATTACTGCTTTTGACACCGGTTATCTGCGTTTGCCTCCTCTGGCATTACCCTTTCTGTCGGATCAGTTAAAAGATACCGTGTACTCCAATGATCTGGTTCTGGAAGTCAATGGCATCGTGATCGATTCAACTGGCCTTGCTCCCATCAAACCGATTTTGAGAGAACCTTTTAAATTCAGGGATGCCCTCCCTTACCTGATTGCTCTGATCGTGGGGTTAATACTGATAGGGATAATCTTCCTGCGCCGGAAAAAACCGGCTCCCGAACCGGTGACCATAGAGGTGCCGATTCCTCCAGATGAAGTCGCTTTAGGTGACCTGGAAAAATTACGGGGAAAAAAGCTTTGGCAACAGGGAAAAATCAAGGAATATCAGTCCGAACTTACCCACATTATTCGCGCTTATATTGAGACCAGGTATGACATCCCTGCACTCGAATCTACCACCAGCGAAATTCTCGGATTTCCAGCGGTCAAAGCCCTGGATCCGGAACTGCATCAAGACCTCGATCGGATTCTAAATATTGCCGACCTCATCAAATTTGCCAGAGCGGAACCAGAAGTAGGAGTACACGAGCTGTTCATGCAAAAGGCCGAGACTTTTGTCCGGAGGACACGAAATCCCAAACCACTAACCGATGGCTGACCTTTTGCAAAATATTGAATTTGATCAGCCTGGATATCTTCTCTTGTTGATCCTGGTGCTCTTGATGGCCTATTATCAATACTTCTACCGGGCTCGCAAGCGTCAACCATCAATGCGGGTGAGCCATTCCATCCATTCTGAAAACCGTTCTTACCGGATCCGGGCATTAAAGTTCCTGCCTCTCCTGCAGTACGCTGCGTTGGGCTTTCTGATTATAGCCATGGCCAGACCACAGCTAGCCCTGAAGGAAGAAGAAGTTACCGCCGAGGGGATTGACATCATTTTGGCTCTCGATCTGTCCAGTAGTATGCTGGCCAAAGACTTTCAGCCGGACCGTCTGGAGGTCAGTAAAAAAGTAGCGGCTGAATTTGTCGACAAAAGACCGGACGACAGGATTGGTCTGGTGGTTTTTTCCGGTGAGAGCTTTACCCAATGTCCGTTGACATCCGATCACCGGATTGTAAAGCGTTTTCTGGCCCAGCTGCAGTGCGGATTTCTGGAAGAAGGCACTGCCATCGGGATGGGCCTGGCTACCGCCGTCAACCGGATCAAAGACAGTGAGGCCAAAAGTAAGGTCGTGATACTGCTGACCGATGGAGACAACAATACCGGCTATATCCGGCCTCTGACTGCCGCGGAAATGGCCCGCGAACTCAAGGTAACAGTGTACACGATCGGAGTGGGAAGCAAAGGGATGGCATTGACTCCTCAGGGTAAAAGAAGCGATGGTTCATATGTCTTTGATTATGCCCGGGTTATGATCAATGAAGAGCTCCTTAATCAGATTGCCCAGATAACCGGGGGAAGGTATTTCAGGGCCACTTCCGAACAAAGTCTGGAATTGGTATACAATGAGATCGACCAGCTAGAAAAAACAGAACGAGAGGTAACAACCTTTCATCGTTACAGTGATGAATTTCCCTGGTTTCTAAGAATCGGCCTGGTACTTTTTCTATTACATTTATTATTGAGTCTGACGCTGCTGCGTACCTATCCATAACAAGCATGTTTAGATTTGAGCATCAGGAGTATCTGTGGTTTTTAATGGGAATAGTTCCTCTGGCCATCCTGCTTTATCTGGGTTGGATGTGGTATCTGGGTCAGGCGGCAAGCGTCGGAGAATCTCCCTTGCTCAAGACCCTAACCAACGGTAATTCTCTCAGGCAAAAAAGATTGCAACAAATCCTGGTGTTGATAGTCTTTTCCAGCCTGATCATCGCCTGGGCTAATCCGCAATGGGGCGCCAAACGCCATAAGATAAAAGCGAGAAGTGCCGATATATTTGTCGCACTGGACATCTCCAACAGTATGTATTGCCAGGATGTGGCTCCGAGCCGGTTGGATCAGGCCAAGCGCTTTGCCCATCAGCTAACCAGGAGACTGCGCGGAGAACGCATTGGCCTGATACTGTTTGCCGGCAACGCCTACCTCCAAATGCCACTGACTGCCGATTATGCGGCAGCCGATCTCTTTATCCAGTCAGCCAATCCGGAGCTGGCCGGTACCCAGGGCACTGCCATTGGAGATGCCATCCGGAAGGCCCGTGACGGTTTTTCCAAAGACGACAAATTTCATCGGGTTATGGTGATCATCTCCGATGGAGAAGATCATGATGCTGACGCCCTCGAAATGGCACGACAAGCCAGGGACGACGGGATGATTCTCTTTACGGTAGGAGTAGGTACTGCCAACGGATCCTTTATACCCATGACTGTGAGGGGTAGTGAGGATTGGAAGCGGGATGAACAGGGCCAGCCGGTGCGAACCAGACTCAACGAAACATTGTTGGAAGGTATAGCCGGGGAGGGAGGTGGCACTTATTTTTATCTCAATCAAACCGATCATATTCTTGAGGAAATCGATAAAAAAGTTGATGCTTTGGAAAAAAGAGAATTTGAAGAACGATCGTTTACCGAGTATGAAAGTTATTTTCAGATTTTTCTGGCAATGGGTATTGCCGGTATCTTCCTGCAATGGCTCTTTGCCAACAGTTTGTTGACCATCAAAAGGGAAATACCATGACGATCAACCGATGGCTCTTTTTGCTGATGGCTGGTTTGTCGCCGTTACCGATGATAGCACAATCCAGAGGTCAGGCCCACGATTTGCGAAGAAATGCTGACCGGTCCTATGATCAGAAAAAGTATGATGTGGCCGAAGACGCGTACCGTAGATCTACGATCCTTGACCCGGACAACAGGGGTACCTTTAATCTGGGAAATGCCATATTTAATCAAAACCGGTATGACGAAGCCGCCCGACAATATGAAAAGGCCATTGATCAGATCGATGACCCAAAAGAAAAGTCGAAAGCCTGGTACAATCTGGGTAATGCACACTACCTCAACGGTAAATATGATCAGAGTGTCAATGCCTACAAAAGAGCGCTTATTGCCGATCCTGACGATCTGCAGGCCAAGCAAAATCTCTTGATGGCCCTTCGGGAAATGAAGCTGCAAGAACAGCAACAGCAGCAAGATCAGGAAGAGCAAAAGCAGGATCAGGAAAAGCAGGAAAATCAGCCTCAGGATCAGCAGCAGGAAAATCAGGACCGGCAACAGGAACAACAACCTAGTCAAAACAATAGTGAAGAGCAACAGCCACAGGAAGAACTGGAGCAAAAATTGTCGAAAGAACAAGCAATGCAATTGCTCGAAATCATCGATGAAGAAGATCAGAAAGTACAGGAAAAAATAAGAAGAAAGGAAGCCGGCGAAAAAAAGAAAGATAAAGACTGGTAAGTTTTCGGTCGTTATATCGTTCGTATTTTAGTAACCTTAAAAACTTCAAGTGACATGAAAAGTTTGCTCACCATCATGCTGATTACCTCAGGGTCATTGGTTTTGCTGGCTCAGCAAGATCAGGCTCAATCATTTGAAATAATGATAAGTACCGACACCGTCCTGTATGACAATTATCTGGAGGTGCGGTTTACTGCCCAAAATATCGAGGGCAGATTTGAACCCCCCAAATTTGAAGATTTTGAGGTGATCAGTGGCCCCAATCAATCGACAAGTATGAGTATGATCAATGGGGTTACTTCCCGGTCGGCCAGTTTTAGTTATTTTATTAAACCCCGCACTACCGGAACACTATCCATAGAACCGGCCTATTATCTCAATGATCAGGATCAAAACCGCGAGACCCAACCGGTTGCAATCATCTGTCTGCCCAATCCGGATGGTGTGGTTCAGGAGTCCAGGATCAGGCAAGATCACCAGTCTTCGGGGCTGAGCACTTTTCCCTTCTTCCGGGATAGCCCGGCAATGCCGAAGAAGAAAAAATTGAAGGTGACAAAAATCTGATGCGGCTGATGGTTAAATACCTTCTTTCGATCGGGATGTTATGTCTTTCTTTGCCGTTGTCCGGACAGCAGGTACGCTTTGTCAGTAAACTTGATGCGCGACAGGTGATCACCGGTAGTACCTTTTCCATTGAATTTATCCTGGAAAATGCCGATGCCGACAACTTTGCCCCGCCAGATTTCAGCCCCTTTAAAGTCATCAGTGGTCCTTCTCAATCTTACAGGTCTTCGTTTGTCAATGGAGTAGGCAGCCGCTCGGTGGGATTTGGTTATCTGCTCCAGGCTACCCGTACCGGAAAGTTTACCATCCCCGGAGCAACCGTGTCAGTCAAGGGAAAACAACTCAAATCCAATCCGGTAATCCTTGAGGTGCTTAGGGGTGAAGAACAGGTCAGGTCAGGTGAGTCGCCCCGGATCTTTATCCGGGCAGCAGTTGATTCCACCCTGGCTTATGTCGGCCAACAAATCGTGATCCGGTATAAAATCTATACCCAGGTCAACATTGAAAACTACAATATACTCACTGAAAGTAATTATGACGGTTGTTTTGCCCAGGCGCTTGACACCTACAAGGAGCCGGTGCTCAAGGAAGTTATTGATGGAAAAGAGTACAGCACAAAAGTACTCCGGAAGGTAGCCGTTTTTCCCCAGCAGGGTGGTAAAATCGACATAAGCCCCATGGTCGTGCAGGTAGGTGTGCCCAGCAGTTCAACCGTCCGGAGGGGACTGTTTTCTTCTTTTGGTCTGGAACGGAAAAACATCAGCTCAAATGGCATCAGCCTGACAGTTCACTCAGCCCATGACCAGTCTCCCGGAGATTTTTCGGGAGCAGTTGGAAAATTTAACGTTGAGTATAGTCTGCGTCCCATCCAGGCCACTACCGATGATGCCATCTCCCTTGTCATGAAGATCGTGGGTAATGGAGACGTCAAAACGATCCGGCCTCCCGACCTGGATTTGCCAAAAGGTTTTGAAGTATTTGATCCGAAAGTTAAAGATGAGAAAATGATCAATGCAACAGATTCAGTGCGGGGTGAAAAAGTCATTGAGTATCTGCTGATTGGCCATCAACCTGGAAACTACCATATACGGCCCTCTTTCACTTACTTTGATCCAACTCACGGTGCATTTCGCACCGTCATCGATTCGTTTCAGGTTTCGATTTCCCAGGGTAGTGGTGCCCTGTCCAATACCTCCGATGACCGTCTTAATCAGGAGGCAGATGATATCGTGCCCCTTAATCATGACCTGGATTTGAAGAAAAAACGAAACCCGGTCTATCTCCAGCCCTGGTATATCGGAGCTTATGTGATTCCTGTCCTGGCGTTTCTGCTGGTCAGTTGGAGATCGAAGCACAAAAACGTAGAAGAGGAGATTTCAGATCCACATGCCGTTGCCCGGGAAAGATTGCAGCAGGCAAGAATATACATGGATGAGGGTAACCATAAACAATTTTATGAAGAGGCAGCTTTGGGTCTTAAGCAATTCATCGCTCAAAAACTGCAGATTCAGGCTTCCGACCTCTCGAGGCAAAAAATCACGGACAGCCTGCTGGCAAAAGGAAGCAGCCGCGAACTGGAAGAGCAGGTCCGCCTTTTTATCGAGAAATGCGACCTGGCACTTTATGCCGGCATGAATGATGCTTCAAAAATCACCGCAACCTATGACGAGGCCGTCGGTCTGATTACAGAACTCAATAAGGTGCTCTGAACAATAGCCAGGAGGATTTCCAATTACCGGACTGCTGACCAACTCCGAGTCGCAAAACCAGAGGCAACCGTCAGCCAATCAAGTAATATCCTTCAAATTCCCTTTTTTCAATAAAGAAGGATAATTTCGCGGCCACAGTAACTTGAAGTCATAAAATGAAGGAAATGGCAACCCCAATCAGAGAAATAATGGCTAAAAAGCCATTGGGTGAAATCATCGTGGTAAAAGGATGGGTAAGAACTTTTCGCAACAATCAATTTATTGCTTTAAGTGATGGTTCAACTATCGAGACTCTTCAGGTAGTGGTCGATTTTGAAAATACCGCACCTGAAGTATTAAAGAAAATTACCACCGGTGCCGCAGTCGGTGCCAAAGGTGTTTTGGTAGAGTCACTGGGGCGGGGACAGTCAGTTGAACTGAAGGCCGATGAAGTTGTCATATACGGAGAGGCCGATCCGGAAAAATACCCACTTCAGCCCAAAAAACACAGCCTGGAATTTCTACGGGAAATTGCGCATTTGCGTTTTCGCACCAATACCTTTGGAGCGGTATTCAGAGTGCGACATCAGCTCGCTTTTGCCATTCACCGTTTCTTTCACGATCGCGGATTTTATTACCTGCATACGCCGATAATCACGGCTTCAGATGCCGAAGGAGCCGGAGAAATGTTCCGGGTCACGACCCTTGATCTGGAAAATCTACCGCGTACCGAAACAGGAACCATTGATTTTAAACAGGATTTTTTTGAACGTGAAACCAATCTCACCGTGTCCGGTCAGCTGGAAGCGGAACTGGGAGCGATGGCGCTGGGCAAAGTATACACCTTTGGGCCTACTTTTCGCGCCGAAAATTCCAACACCTCCCGCCATCTTGCAGAATTCTGGATGATCGAACCGGAAGTTGCCTTCAATGACCTGGATGACAACGCGGATCTCGCGGAAGCGATGTTGCAATATGTGATCCGTGATGCCCTCGAAAGCTGCCAGGATGATCTGGCATTTTTATCGGACCGTCTGATTCAGGAAGACAAGAACAAACCCCAGGACCAGCGATTTGATATGAACCTCATTGAGCGACTGCAGTTTATCGTCAACAACACCTTTGAACGACTGACCTATACCGAAGCGATCGATATATTGATGCGCTCGACCCCCAACAGGAAGAAGAAATTTAATTTTATTATCGATGCCTGGGGAGCGGACCTGCAGTCTGAGCACGAGCGTTACCTGGTCGAAAAACATTTTAAAAAACCGGTGATCCTGACCGACTATCCAAAGCAGATCAAAGCTTTTTATATGCGGGTCAACGACGATGATAAAACCGTGCGGGCAATGGATATCCTTTTTCCCGGTATTGGTGAGATCGTCGGAGGATCCCAACGCGAAGAGCGCCTGGAAGTCTTACAAACCCGGATGCAGGAAATGCACATTCCGGCCCAGGAGCTTTACTGGTATCTGGATACCCGCCGTTTTGGGACGTGTCCGCATGCCGGCTATGGCCTGGGATTTGAGCGCCTGGTGCAGTTTATGACTGGTATGGGTAATATCCGGGATGTCATCGCCTTCCCCAGGTATCCGGGTAATGCCAGCTTTTAGCGGTGAAACTTCTACCATTCACTCGATGTGAGAAGAATACCTTGAAAAGAACCTGAGGAAATTTTAGCCTGGTAGCCATTTTGGAGGTATAAAAAAAATCCCCCTGGATTTTGGATATGTCATAGATATGAGATCATAAGACTATGGGAATTTTTTATCCATCCAGAGGGACCGTTACGGCTCATGGGAGTGCTACAAATGTAGATTTTTCTTATATATGTACCTAAGAGTTGGAGATTTATTTTGACAATTTAACATATGTTAAAAAAGGCAGATAAGATCTGACCAGTCTTTTGGGTTTAGCTGCCTGAAAATCCTGTCTATGACGATCAAAAACTGAAATCTTCATTGGAATGATTATGGGGCATCCTTATGGTTTATTGGTGGTCAGTGCAGCGGTAAAGTAGCGGCGGTTCATCCGGGCAATGTTTTCGACCGAGATTTCTTTGGGACACTCGGCCTCACAGGCATAGACATTGGAACAGTTGCCAAACCCTTCCTTATCCATCTGATTGACCATATTGGCTACCCGGCTGAGATCTTCGACCTTGCCTTGCGGTAACAGAGAGAGATGGGAAACCTTGGCGGCTACAAAAAGCATTGCCGAGGCATTGGGACAGGCAGCAACACAGGCGCCACAACCGATGCAGGCAGCAGCATCAAATGCTTTGGCGGCTACATCCCTTTCAATCGGAGTCGCATTACCGTCCTGCGCCTGACCGGTGCTGACCGAGACGAAGCCCCCTGCCTGAATGATTCGATCAAATGAGCTGCGGTCTACGACCAGATCCTTGATAACCGGGAAAGCAGTTGCCCTCCAAGGTTCAATGGTGACCGTATCTCCATCTTTAAAGAAGCGCATATGGAGTTGACAGGTTGTAGTGCCCTTAAGTAATCCGTGGGGACGGCCATCTATGACAAAACCACAAGATCCGCAGATGCCTTCCCGGCAATCGTGTTCAAAAGCAACCGGATCCTGACCCTGCTCAATGAGATCCTGATTCAAGACATCCAGCATCTCCAGAAATGACATATGCTCATTGGCATCTACCTGATAACTTTCAAACCTTCCATCACTTTGGGCATTTTTCTGTCTCCAGATCTTTAGTGTTAATTTCATATCAGCCAGTACTCTACAATTAGTGGAATAAATTTGTTACTTATAGCTTCGGGTCTTCAACTCTACGGTCTCAAATCTCAGGGGTTCCTTGTGCAGTACAGAATCCTGTCCATCCCGCCATTCCCAGGCTGCCACATAGGCAAACTCTTCGTCATTCCGGAGGGCTTCTCCCTCGAGTGTCTGATGTTCTTCCCGAAAATGACCCCCACACGATTCTTCACGGTGCAGGGCATCTTCGATCATCACCTCGCCCAGTTCCATAAAATCGGCTACCCGTACAGCCTTTTCCAACTCCGGATTGAATTCATCCGATCCGCCGGGTACGATCACATCTTTCCAGTATTCTTCACGCAACTCCTGAATCATCTTACGACCTTTGGTGAGGCCCTCGGAAGTACGGGACATTCCACAATAATCCCACATGATCATCCCCAGTCTTCGGTGAAACTGTTCTACTGTTTGCGATCCTTTGATATTTAACAACTGATTCAGTCGCTCCCGGCAAGCCAGTTCGGCTTCGGCAAAGTCAGGTCCGGAAATAGAAAAAGCGGGGGTCCGGATCTCATTGGCCAGAAAAACACCAACGGTGTATGGTATCACAAAATAGCCATCTGCCAACCCCTGCATCAGGGCGGAAGCGCCCAACCGGTTGGCGCCATGGTCCGAGAAATTGCATTCTCCCAAAGCAAAAAGACCGGGGATGTTGGTTTCCAGATTATAGTCTACCCAAAGACCACCCATCGTATAGTGCACTGCAGGATAGATCTTCATCGGAGTCTTGTAAGGATTTTCTCCGGTGATCTTTTCATACATTTCAAAGAGGTTGCCATACTTGGTTTCGATCACTTTCTCCCCAAGTCTGACGATTGTGGCCTGATCCGGATTTGGCAATCCTTTAGCATGCGCTTCCGATTTTCCGTAGCGCTGGATGGCATCGGCAAAATCCAGGTAAACCGCCAGTCCGGATCTGTTAACCCCCAAACCATCGTCACAGACTACTTTAGCCGCCCTGGATGCGACATCGCGGGGCACCAGGTTACCAAAGGCCGGATACCTCCGTTCCAGATAATAATCCCGCTTCTCTTCGGAAAGATCCTGGGGCTGTAATTTGCCACTGCGAATCGCTTCTACGTCCTGTTTTTCTTTAGGAACCCAAACCCGGCCATCATTTCTCAATGATTCCGACATCAGGGTCAGCTTTGACTGATAATCACCTGAAACCGGGATGCAGGTTGGATGGATCTGGGTATAGCAGGGATTAGCCATAAAAGCTCCCCGTTTTACCGCTCTCCAGGCAGCTGTCACATTCGATCCCATCGCATTGGTCGACAAGTAAAACACATTGCCATAACCCCCGGTAGCCAGGATCACACAATGGGCGGCAAACCGCTCAAGTTTACCCGTGAGCAAATTTCTGGCGATAATGCCCCGGGCTTTCCCATCGATCAATACCAGATCCAGCATTTCATGCCGGTTATACATGGTGACCGAACCCAGCGAAATCTGTCGTGAAAGTGCCTGATAGGCGCCGATGAGCAGTTGCTGACCAGTCTGGCCCCGGGCATAAAAAGTGCGGGAAACCTGTACTCCTCCAAAAGAGCGGTTTTCCAGTAGCCCTCCATATTCACGGGCAAACGGAACACCCTGAGCAACACACTGATCGATGATGTCACCACTGACTTCTGCCAGCCGGTAGACATTGGCTTCGCGAGAGCGATAATCGCCTCCCTTGATCGTATCGTAAAATAGCCGGAAAACACTGTCACCGTCATTCATATAGTTTTTGGCGGCATTGATTCCTCCCTGAGCAGCTATGCTGTGAGCCCGGCGAGGACTGTCATGAAAGGTGAAACACTTCACCTGATAGCCCAGCTCGCCCAGACTGGCCGCCGCAGCGGCGCCAGCCAGTCCGGTACCGACAACAATGATTTCCAGTCGCCGTTTATTATTGGGCGCTACCAGAGGCATCGTCGACTTATATCTGGTCCATTTTTCAGATAACTCGCCTTCGGGAACTTTTCCGTCTAGAATCATAATACTTCGTTTCTTATCGCGATAAATAAAATATAACCGGAATAGCCGCAAAACCCAGGGGAACAATGATACTGTACGCCATGCCAAGCCACCTGATCACCGGTGAATATTTGCGATGATTGATACCCAGGGTCTGAAAAGCACTTTGAAACCCATGCAACAGGTGATAAGCCAGCACCACCATACATAAGACATAGAAGACCACATACCACCATTGACGAAATGCGAAATCCACTACCTCGTATAGATTCTTAACCGGTTCATGGCCTTCGTAGGTGATCATCTCCAGCCCTCCTATTTTCATTTGAAACCAGAACTGCCACATATGTATGATCAGAAAAATAAAGATCACCATACCCAGATATGCCATATTTCGCGCTGCGAAAGAGCTGGTTTGGGTACCGGGAACGGTATAACGGGATTTTCGGGCCTGACGGTTCTGACGCCATAACATCATGCCCTGGATGGTGTGCAGCAAAATGAAAATATACAGTAAATAGGAAATCGTCTTGATGAGTGGGTTGGTCGTCATAAATTTGGTATAGAGGTTAAACTGCCGGCCTTCATCATTCAGAAGCAGCTGAAAATTCCCGCTAAGGTGGACAATCAAAAAAAGGATTAAAAACAACCCGGTCAAACTCATAATCAGTTTTTTGCCCAGGCTGGATTTTAAGAATGTACTAAACCAGTTCATAGGTTCTGCGTTTATCAGGCGAAGACAAAACTATCTTATATCCGTTGTCTAAACAAATCGGAATTGACTGCACCCGGCGCTGAAATTTATTTAGAATTGTTCTAAAAATTTTCATCCGGTAAAAAAAAGCACCGTCCATTGAAAAGATCCTGCTTTTTCTTTGTTATACAATTGATTAACCTGTTTATGCTTTAAGACATCGTATGATCCATAAATCTATTTCATTTGCCAACCTGCTCCAGTATTTTCCCCTGATCGAACTGCCCGTCACCCTCACTTCAGAGTTGCATCATGTCTTTCTGAAGGAAAATAAACCGTTGCCAGAGGAGTTCATCAGGAAATTTCTTCAGACAGATCAAGCCACTGATGACGAATATACCGAGTATGTTGCCTGTTTCCGCTTACCTTCCGGCGAGCAGTATGAGGCTATTGTCTATTGGAAAGCTTCTTTGATGACGTATGAGTATATTCTGGCTACCTTTCAGCCAAATGGCCGGTTTATTGCCAGCCGGATTATTGGAGGAACCAAATCGAATGGATCATCCTTATTGAAGAGAATTGCGACCATTGATGAAGAATCGCTTATCCTGATCGCCGAAGGAGTCGGTCCCCTGGATGATCGGTTGTACAATGCCGGCCAGAGCCATACCTACCAGCTGGAGATCGCAGAGACCGGCGACATCCTCCAGATGCTCAGCGAAAACTGACCATTGCTTCAATCGATTTTCAGAAACCCAATCCTCATAACACATTGATCAATCATGCCGAAACGTTCATTCAAAGGACAAAAGCTACCAGCCCGTAAACTGGAAAACGGAATCCTTAAACTTTTCCTCCGCGAACCCTCCAAAAGGTATAATGCCAAGCAAATTATTAAGAAACTAGAGATAAAAAACAGTAAAACCTCGGTTGAAGATGCCCTGACAAAACTGTTCCAGGCCGGAAAAATCAACCTCGTCAAAGACGATAAATACAAACTCTCCAAAGATTTTGCCCCCGATATTTCCGGACCTTCCGAAGTCTTTGATGGCTATGTTGATCAGATCCGGAGTGGTGCTGCCTATATCGTTGTTGAAGGGCGGGAAGGCCAGGATATTTATGTGCCGGCCAAACGACTTATGCATGCCCTCGATGGTGACCAGGTCCGGGTACAGGTGACACGGCGATATGGTAAAAAGATCGAAGGAGAGGTCATAAAGGTGCTGAAAAGAGCTATCGATCAGTTTATCGGAGACCTGCGCCAGAGCAAATCTTTTGCTTTTGTGGTACCAGACAATCAACAGGTCGATTTTGATATTTACATCCATCCCAAAGATATAGGGATAGCTCAGGACGGCGACAAGGTACTGGTCAGAATCACTGAATGGCCAGACCGACCGGGTAAAAATCCGGCTGGCAAAATCATCAAGGTGCTGGATGCGACCGACACCCATGCAGTCATGATGGATTCGATCCTGATCAATCAGGGTTTTGATACCTTATTCAGCAATATAGTAATTCAGGAGGCGAAAAATTTGTCCCGAAAGATCACCGGGGATGAGATCAGCCTCCGCCGTGATTTCCGGAGCATACCCACCCTCACTATTGACCCCCGTACTGCCCGGGATTTTGACGATGCCCTGTCCTTTCGCGTACTGGAAAACGGCCGGCGCGAAGTAGGAGTTCATATTGCCGACGTTACCCATTACGTCCAACCTGGTACTGCGCTGGACCGTGAGGCCCTTCGCCGGTCCACTTCCGTATATCTGGTAGACAGGGTGGCTCCCATGTTACCGGAGGTTTTGTCCAATGAACTGTGTTCACTCCGGCCGGATGAAGATTCTTTGACTTTTTCTGCCGTGTTCGAATTTGACATGAGAAACCGGGTGGTCTCACGCTGGTTTGGAAAGAGCATCATTCATTCTTTCCGGAGGTTTAATTATGAGGAAGCTCAGTCGATCCTGGACAAGGGGGAAGGAGAATATTACGAAGAGTTAAATGCCCTCGATGCCATTGCCAAACACCTGCGGAAAAAACGATACAAGGAAGGGTCCATTGCTTTTGAAACGCCTGAACTCGAATTTGAACTGGATGAAAACAGCCATCCGGTAGCCATTCACAAGAAAGTCAGGAAAGACACCCATCTGCTGGTGGAAGATCTCATGCTTCTTGCAAACCGGGAAGTTGCCACCTTTATCGCCAAAAGAAGTGAGAGGGAAATCCCCTTCGTCTATCGGATCCACGACCAGCCGGATGAAGAGAAACTGGGGGAATACAGCATCTTCCTGAAGGAGCTCGGATTTCATTTCGACTTTCAGTCACCGGCTCAGATCCGCAAATCCTTCAACCGGCTTTCGGAAGCTGCTAAAAAAAGTGAAGTATTAGCCTTTGCCGAACCATTTGCCGTTCGCACCATGGCCAAGGCGGTTTACAGCAGTTACAATATCGGACACTTTGGTCTTGGCTTTCAGCACTATACTCATTTCACCTCTCCGATCAGACGCTACGCCGATGTGCTGGTGCACCGGTTGTTGGAAAAAAATCTGCACAACGAATACCGTACCTCCAAGGAAGAATTGGAGGCCCAATGCAAGCACATTAGCAACCAGGAGAAGAAGGCACAGGAAGCCGAACGGGAATCCATCAAATTCAAACAAGTCGAATTTATTTCAGGTCATATCGGCGAAACTTTTGATGGGATCGTCAGCGGGATGATCGATCGCGGATTCTTTGTATCACTGATCGATTCAGGGGTAGACGGACTGGTCCAATTTGCCGATTTGTACGAACCCTTTATAATAACTGAAAACCGGATGCAGGCGCTGTCGAAAAGGAGTGAACGATCATTTAAGATCGGAGACCGGGTGAGAGTCCGGGTCACAGCCACCCATATTACAGACATGGAAGTAGATATGGAATTGGTAGAGTAGCCGGTAAGCTGTACCTTTTGCCAGACAAAAGCGTACTGCATGCAACCGTATTTTACCAATGATGCGATCGTGACTGGTATTCTCATGATCGTACTGGCCCTGATTTTTTATACTTCCAATCATCCGGGACGGGGCTGGCAGCGATTCTACCGGTATGTACCCGCACTGTTGCTTTGTTATTTTATACCTGCTCTGCTAAACTGGCCTTTGGGTCTGATCTCGGGTGATGAATCAGGGCTATATACGGTAGCTTCCCGTTATCTCCTGCCTGCCTGTCTGATTCTGCTTTGTCTGAGCATTGATTTACAAGGCATTGTGAATCTGGGTCCCAAGGCGTTGATCATGTTTTTTGCGGCCACTCTGGGTATTATTCTGGGCGGACCGATATCCCTTTTCCTGATCCTGGAGTTTGCCCCCCAAATCATCTCAGCCAGCCCGGACGAGCTGTGGAGAGGATTAAGTACCGTTGCCGGCAGCTGGATTGGCGGAGGGGCTAATCAGACTGCCATGAAAGAGATATTTCAGGTAGGTGATCAGCTCTTTGGGACGATGGTGGTCGTTGATGTGGTCGTAGCCAACATCTGGATGGGATTTCTGTTGTACGGTGCCAATATAACCCAGCGTATCGACAGTTGGTTAAAATCGGATACTTCGGCTATCACTGATCTGCAGCGACGAATCGAAAACTTCCGGGCCAGGGTCGAACGAAATCCTTCGACACCCGACCTGTTTGTGATGCTGGGGGTTGCCTTTGGTGGTACCGCCATCGCCCACTGGGGTGCCGATGTCATTACACCCCTGATGGAACGGCATGGAGATGACCTCAAAGCCATGCGGCTCGAATCCCTGATCTCATCTTTTTTCTGGATCATCGTTCTTGCCACGACACTGGGAGTAGGATTGTCTTTTACCCGGGCGAGAGCGCTGGAAGGGATCGGCGCTTCAAAATGGGGATCAATTTTTATTTATTTTCTGGTGGCCACCATTGGAATGAAGATGAATATTTCAGAAATCTTTCAGAATCTGGGTTTGTTTGCCATTGGTATAACCTGGATGATCATCCATGTAAGTATCATGATCCTGGTCGGAAAACTCATCAGGGCCCCTTTCTTCTTCGTCGCAGTAGGAAGTCAGGCTAATGTAGGCGGTGCGGCCTCAGCACCGGTCGTAGCTTCGGCGTTTAACCCTTCGCTGGCACCAGTGGGCGTGCTGATGGCTGTTCTTGGATACGCGTTGGGCACCTATGGCGCCATTGTCTGTGCCTGGTTGATGCAGGTCGTTTCTGTGGCAGCCTCCTGAACCCGGGAGTGAATCCAAAGGTCGATTTCCCCTTAAGGTATTCTTAACCAAGAGGTTTGGTGAGAATGGTGGGAAAACCCGATTTTTTCGTATCTTTGCGAACCTTTTAAAGTGTTGAACACCTTTGGGTTATAAACTTTATGGCAATGAGTAAAAAGCGAGTGCTGATCGTGACACAGGAAATGGAACCGTATACAGCGGTATCGACTGTGGCCAGCATTGCAAGACGGCTACCTCAATATATTCAGGAGCATGGCATGGAAATCAGAGTATTGATGCCACGATTCGGAACCATCAATGAAAGAAGGCACCGGCTGCATGAAGTAGTCCGGTTGTCGGGCATGAACATTATTGTGGATGAAGACGATTATCCCTTAATCATTAAAGTAGCCTCTCTGCCGGGAACCCGGATGCAGGTGTACTTCCTCGATAATGAAGAGTTTTTCAGGCGAAAGCAGATTTTCAAGGATGATAAAGGCAAGAGCTTCGAAGACAATGCCGATCGGATGATCTTTTTCTGTAAAGGAGTTTTAGAAACGGTTAAAAAATTTGGCTGGGCACCGGATATCATTCACTGTCATGGCTGGATGACCAGTCTGGTACCGTTTTATCTCCGCAAGGCTTATGCCAACGAGCCGATTTTCAAGAATGCGAAAGTGATCTATTCCATCTATGATCATGAGGGAAATGAAACAGAAGCCGCCCGGTTTGCCGAAAAAGCATCCATCAATAATCTGGAGCCTGATGATCTGAAGCCTTACCAAAATGGCAATGGTGTAACCTTGCACAAGGGTGCGATCGCTTTTGCCGATGCATTGATAGTTGGCAGCAAAGATCTGTCAGACCTCGTTAAGGAGGAGGTAGGTAAGCAGGAAAAACCAATTCTGGACTTTCAGGAAGCCGATTCATACCTGCCAGCTTACCTTGATTTTTATAAGGAAATTTTGGCCTCCTCTTAAACTTATTTACAATAGCGATCCTTTATGGCGAAAAAGCTTTTTTATGTAAGCTTACATGCTCTCGTAATTTTGATCATCTGGTCCTGCAACAAAGCCACCGACCTTACGGCCATTCTGGATGGGCCGGATCCGCTCGACATCCGGTCTGATGATATTGCTTTTAAAACCCGGACTATTCCCGGTGATTCCATTATAACTTATAATGATTCTGCCCTTATTCCTTCTCATTTTACCGGCAGCATAGATGACCCCGTCTTCGGTATATCGGATGCATTCCTGAGCTTTCAGCTCGGGATATTCACCGAGCCCGATTTAACCGGAGCGAGTCTGGATTCAGTGGTGCTTTCGCTCGAATACGATACCACCCGAAAACAGTATGGAGCACTAAACGCCCCTGTCAGTTTTGAAGTTTTTGAGCTGACCGGCGATCTGTCAACTTCCTCCAATTACTATTCATCGTCAACAGTTGAATACAATCCGGAGCCCATTGGTGAAGTTGAAGGGCTCATACCGAATTTCAAGGATACCCTGTTTATTCCCGAGCCCCAGAGTATACGCATCGACACCGTAGCCTACAGGCCCCATCTCCGCATTCCTCTGAGACGGATTGGTCAGGACCTGATTCAGTTTACAGAGCAGGACTTCGCATCGGTGGAAATATTTATCAAGAAATTTAAAGGGTTGACTCTGCGACCCAGCAGTTCCTGCGAAGGAATGGTGTTTTTCAGAATGCTGTCCGGACTTTCAAGAATCAATCTGTACTACACCCGGAACGACACTTCGAGATTGGTACAGTTTCCGGTTCTGGAAGGCCGAACGGTCCTGTTTAATACCTATCAACATCAAATCACCGGCACTCCGGTTGAGGCGGCATACAATAATCCGGCAGAAAATGATTCGATCCTGTACCTGCAATCGATGCAGGGACCGGATCTACTGATTGAAATCAGTGACCTGAGTGCCTTGCAAAACTCGATGATCAATTTTGCTCAATTGGAGCTCAATCTGGCGATCCCAACCGAAGCCGATACTGCAATATATAAACCCATTACCCAGATGATCATCCAGGAGTTGAAAGAAAACGGCTCCCGGGAAGACATTATTGATCTCAGGTTGGCTGGCGGAAATCAGTTGACCGATTTCTTCGGAGGCAATCTGCAATTGGACGAAGATTCTGAAATATATTCATACAAGTTTAACATTACCCGGCACTTACAAAAAATCCTGGACGGTACATCGGGCAATAAAATGATTGTTTCCAACATTTTTAAAGGAGCACAGCCAAATCGTTCGATCTTGTACGGCAAATCATCACACGCTTTGTCTGCCCGTATTAAGGTGACTTATTCAAATTCCAACTAAAAATTGACCAACTAATTATGCCTGTTTTCGAATACAACTCCCAGCGACCTAACCTGACCATCCCTGAATACGGCCGGCATATTCAGAAAATGATAGAATATGCCCGGACCATCGAGGATCCTGAAAAGCGGCAGCGTACTGCAGAAGCCATTGTCGATCTGATGAACCAGATGGTACCTCAGGGAAAGCAGGAGGAAGACTATATGGATAAACTATGGAAACATTTCTTCCGGATAGCAGAATACGACATCGATGTAGTGCCTCCCTCCGGCGAAAAACCGGTACACCACGATCTAAAGAGGGATCTGAGTACATTGCCCTATACCCAGTCTGACCTCAAATACCGCCATTATGGTAAAAACGTCAACACCATGATAGCCAAGGCGATGGAGATGCCAGACGGGCCGATAAAAGATGGTTTCATTCATACCATTGCCTCGTATATGAAACTCGCCTATAAAAACTGGAACAAAGATCACTATGTCAGTGATGACAATATTGTCACCGACATCGCCATTATGTCTGAAGGTAAATTAGCCATTCCCGATGGCAGCAATCTGGATCTCCTGGGCAATTCCATGAAAAATGTACCCAGCAATAGCATCACTCCCCCCCGGGGCAAAAGAAAAGGAGGACCACAGAAACGCAACTTTAAAAAGCGAAAAAACCCCAGACATTAAACTGTTCTTTAATATATTTGACAGGGCTATCCAAATAGCCCTTTTTTATTTCTGGTATTGATCGTATGGCGTCGGATATCTTTGAAGTGGAAGGTGGACATATTCTGAAGGGTGATCTTATCCCTCAGGGTGCTAAAAATGAAGCATTGCAGGTACTTTGCGCCGTCATACTTACCGATGAACCGGTGATCATCAGCAATGTACCGGAGATTGAAGATGTCCGGAGGTTGATTGAGTTGTTGAAAGGACTGGGTTGCGACGTTGAACGAACTTCACCGGGTACTTACCGTTTTCAGGCAAAAGATATTGATCTTGATTTTATCGCCTCCGACGAATATCAGGCCAAAGCGAGAAGTATCCGGGGCTCGGTGATGCTTATGGGTGCCATGCTTTCCCGTTTCCGCCGGGCTTTTCTGCCCAAGCCGGGAGGGGACAAAATAGGCCGGAGAAGGCTGGATACCCATTTTCATGGTTTCACCGAATTGGGCGCTGAATTTAAATACGATGACATCAGGGATCATTACTACCTGGAAGGCAGCAATCTGAAAGGTACTTATATTCTGATGGATGAAATTTCGGTGACCGGAACTGCCAATATGTTGCTTGCTTCGGTAATGACCAGCGGAAAGACTACGATTTACAATGCGGCCTGCGAACCTTACGTGCAGCAACTATGCAAGATGTTGATCAGCATGGGCGCGAAGATCAGCGGGCTCGCTTCCAATAAGCTGGAAGTCGAAGGGGTAAAATCGCTGAGAGGCACCACTCACCGCATCCTCCCCGACATGATTGAAATTGGCAGTTTCATTGGTCTTGCGGCCATGACCCGGTCTCACATCCGGATCAAAGATGTATGTTTTCAGGAACTTGGCATCATACCCCGGGTATTTCAGCAATTGGGTATTCAACTCTACTGCGAAGAGGATGATCTCATCGTTCCGCAACAGGACCATTATGAGATTCAGACATTCATCGATGGTTCTATTCTGACTATTTACGATAGCCCCTGGCCGGGATTCACACCCGATTTGATGAGCATCATTCTGGTGGCGGCTACCCAGGCCCGGGGGAGTGTGCTGGTTCATCAGAAAATGTTTGAGAGCCGGCTTTTTTTTGTCGATAAGTTAATCGATATGGGAGCCCAGATCATATTGTGTGATCCTCACCGTGCTACCGTGATTGGCCTGGATCGAAAGTTTCCCTTACGGGGTATCGAAATGACCTCTCCCGATATCAGAGCTGGTGTGGCCTTGTTGATCGCTGCGATGTCATCTGCAGGTACCAGTGTGATTCACAACGTTCAACAGATCGACCGTGGTTACCAGAATATTGAGGAACGTCTCAACGCCATTGGTGCCCGGATCCGGCGAGTGAAGGGTTCTTAGTCGGTTACTTATTGCGGTCTGTTACAAATTGAATCAAAGACATCAGCGAATTTCTGGATTCATTTAAAGGAAATTCCTGGAGTATTTTCAGGGCCCGGTCTTTATAAAGGTTCATTCGCTGATGGGTGTAGTCCAACCCCCCTTTGGCACGGGCAAAATCTACAATTTCCCTGACCCGGGCTCTTTCGTGACTGTGATTTTTAACCAGATTGATGATATGACGCTTTTCAGACCGGGAGGCATTTTCCAAAGCAAAAATCAGGGGCAGGGTCATCTTTTTTTCCTTGATATCAATACCGGTAGGCTTACCGATAGAACCAGTGCCATAGTCAAACAGATCGTCCCTGATCTGGAACGCCATACCAATATTCAATCCAAACTCCCCCACCCTATTCAGAATATCCGGATTGGCGGTTACGGTCGATGCTCCTGCTTTACAGGCAGCCGCTATGAAGGAGGCGGTCTTCTTTTCAATTATTTCATAATAGACTTCCTCCTTGATATCGAGTTTGCGGGATTTTGCCATTTGCAATAACTCACCTTCACTCATCTTCTTCACCGCTTCATTGATGATCTTCAACAGCTGAAATTCATCGTTGTCCAGGGCAACCATCAACCCCTTGGATAGCAGGTAATCGCCGACCAGAACGGCAATCTTATTCTTCCAAAGGGCATTGATCGAAAAAAAACCCCTGCGCTTTTCAGCATCATCGACCACGTCGTCGTGTACCAGGGTGGCCGTGTGAATCAATTCAACCAGCGATGCCGCTGTGTAGGTCGAATCGTTGACCTCCCCAAAAACTTTAGCCGATAACAATACAAACATCGGACGCATTTGCTTGCCTTTCCGGTGAGCGATATAAAACATGATTCGGTCGAGTAAAGCGACATTGCTACGCATGGCATCCCGGAATCTGGATTCAAATTCCTTCAGCTCGCTCTCAATTGGTTTTTTGATAGACTCAAGTGTTAGCGTCATATTTAGTAGCTTAGGCGCCAAAATTGATTTGCGCCCAAGATACAAAGCTATCAGAGGATGACAGGACTTACTTTGGGTAATCAAGACAATTCGACTGCCGGTAGACCAGGCGCAAAATGTTATGAACTGACACCTCAGACAGACCGGTCGCTTGCCGACTCATTTTATGGTACATTAATCAGACCCAGCAACCTGCGTGTTACAGTTATTTAGGAAGAATCTTTTTGTTTACAACATTTTCTTACTGGCGTACTGTCTGGTACTCCGGATATCCTGGTTTTTCATGGATCAGGCAACCGTAAACCGGGATCATGCCGGTATCCTGTCGCACTACCTATATGATCTATTGGGAGAAGACACTGTTGTGATCAAGGTTTTTGCCCTCCTTCTGCTCCTTTTTCAGGCGATACAAATCAACCGGTTGGTCAGTTTAAACCGGCTCACCAATGAAAATTCTCTTTTCCCCGGCGTGTTTTACCTGTTGATGTCGTCGACAACGCTCGAATTCATTCCCCTGCATCCCCAGCTGATGGCCAACACTTTTGTCATCATCATGATGTTGGATGTCTTTAAGCAGACCCGCAATGTTCAGCTGCACCTGGATATGTTTAATGTGGGACTTTCGGTAGGACTGGCCAGCCTTTTTTACTTTCCTTACATCCTGTTCCTGATCATCGGCATCACTGGTGTTATCTATTTACGCACCTACAAGTGGGTCGATACCGTCCGGGCTCTGCTCGGTGTACTCGTCCCTTATTTTCTGGTGGGTACCGTGATCTTCCTCTTTGACCACCTGTCTGACCTCTGGTTTCTGCACATCAGGGCTTCAGTTGGGCTTCTGGATCTTAACGAACTGATCAGCTGGAAAGGCTATGTTCTGATCGGTGTATATGCCCTGATTATCCTGGTATCGGTCTTTATGTCAAGAAAGTACAATACAGGGCTTAACATTCACGTCCGAAAAAAAATTACCGTATTGTTTATCGCGCTCATTGGTGCAATGGTCCTCGCGACCCTGGTAGCGGATACCGGCATCACCAGCCTTCTCTTTGGCGTATTTCCACTCTCGATCCTGATGGCGGCAATGTTTCTGGAGCTGGAACCGCAATTTGCCGAGATTTTACATTTCCTGCTTTTGACGATGGCTTTGATTTTCCAGTATATTGTCTGAACCGGTATATATCATTCATCCCGGTAAAATCGTTACAATCTTGGCTCCAGAAAGATATCTGATGCCATCGTCAAACCTTTGCAGGCAGATCGCGTTGTTTTGTATAATTCACAATCTGGCATGAAAAAATTCGTACTCCTGATTGGATGCATTCTGGCAGTCATTGTCCCCGGTAAAGCCCAAATCTATAATCCGGTTAAATGGAACACTGCTATCCGGCATCTACATGACACAGAATATCAAATTACTTTCAGTGCCACCATCGACAGGGGATGGGCCGTATATTCTCAATATCTGGAAAGTGACGAAGGACCCGTTGCCACCAGCATTACCTATGAATCCGGCAACCTAGAATTGATCGGTCTGAGCGAGGAAAACGGGCATCGCAAGGAGGGGTTTGACCCGCTTTTTGATATGAATGTCGTCAAGTTTGCAGAGGAATTTATCATAACTCAGAAGTTCAGAGTGACAAATGGTTCTTCTGTGAAAGGTTATCTGACCTATATGACCTGTGATGACACCAAATGTCTGCCACCTACCGATGTCAATTTTGATATGACACTTCCACCGGCCGGTGTCACTGATCAGAAAGGAGCTCCACCGGAAAAAAACGGAGATCCGGATACCGGCAGCACCGGTCTATTCGATGTCCTGGAGGAAACAACCCCGTTTGATGCCCTTGATGGAGCGGTTGACCCTCCGGGAGATGGCCTTTTAGCCCCGGTGAAATGGAGTGCCCGATATGTCGAAGGAACTCAGGATCAAGTGATTTTCACAGCAACGATTGATGATGGATGGCACATTTATGACCAGGTGATTGAAGGTGATGATGGCCCCATCCCTACCGAATTCTGGGTCAATGATGAAAAGCTGGTATTGCCTTATGAAGCTAAGGAAGAGGTAGAGGAAAAAGATGAATTCTTTGGAGGGATCCTGATTAAAAAGTTGAAGAAATCGGTCCGGTTTACCTACGATGTTCCTGTGACGGCAGATCTCATCGAAGGTGAAATCGTCTATATGGCCTGCGACAAAGAAAAATGCATCAATCCTTTTTTCCTGCCGGCTTTCACCATTGATCCGACAAAGAAGGAAGTACATCTGGATACCGGCGATGAAGAAGCTGGGATGGAGGTTGAATCCGGCACCTACCCGATTCCTCCCGTCGATTTGACTCAGCCGGTAGAGGAATGCGGTGATGCCCACCTCTCCAATGTGGCAAAATATACGCTGCTGAACATTTTTTTTCTTGGATTTATCGGTGGACTACTGGCTTTGCTCACACCCTGCGTATTTCCGATGATTCCCCTGACCGTTAGTTTCTTTACCAAAGGCAGTCATAACCGGAAATCAGGTATACGACAAGCCTCTCTATATGGCTTTTTTATCCTGTTGGTCTACTTGTTGCTTAGTGTCCCATTTCACTTGTTGGATACCGTCAATCCGGGTATCCTAAACGACATCTCGACCAACGTGGGTCTCAACATCTTTTTCTTCCTGATCTTTGTCTTCTTTGCCTTCTCCTTTTTTGGTTATTATGAGATCACCCTCCCCAGCCGGTGGACAAACCGAGTGAGTAATGCAGAGAGTGTCGGAGGGTTGATCGGCATCTTTTTTATGGCCCTCACCCTGGCACTGGTTTCCTTTTCCTGCACAGGACCAATCCTGGGTTCGCTGCTGGCCGGAGCATTGACCTCGGAAGGGGGTGCTATGCAACTTACAACCGGTATGGCAGGATTCGGCTTGGCCCTGGCCTTACCTTTCACCTTGTTTGCCGCCTTCCCGACCATGCTCAATGCCCTGCCAAAGTCCGGAGGATGGTTAAACACTGTCAAGGTTGTATTGGGATTTCTGGAATTGGCGCTGGCTTTCAAGTTCTTGTCGAATGCGGACCTGGTAAAGCGCTGGGGATTACTGAAAATCGAACCATTCCTGGCCATTTGGATCCTGATCTTTATCGGTCTCAGTATCTATTTGTTTGGCAAATGGAAGTTTCCGCACGACAGTCCGGTCAAAAAGCTATCACCCTTAAGGGTCCTGACCGGAGTCTTATCCCTGGGTTTCGCCATCTATCTGGCCACTGGGTTTAGAGTTGACCAGGATAAGGGTACTTTTCAATCGCTGACCCTACTCAGTGGACTGGCCCCTCCGGCCGGTTACAGCTGGTTGTATCCTAAAAAGTGCCCAAATAACCTGGACTGCTTCAAAGATCTTACGGAGGGCATTGCCTATGCCAAAAAGGTTGATAAACCGGTCATGATCGATTTTACCGGTCATGCCTGTGTCAACTGCCGGAAAATGGAAGAGCATGTCTGGCCAAGGGATGGCGTAAACGAACGACTACAGAATGATTATGTCCTGATCTCCCTGTATGTCGATGAAAAAATCGAATTACCAGAAAGTCAAAAGACCGACCAGATACGCAATTACGGGCAAAAATGGGCGACCTTCCAGGCTCAGTACTTCAATAACAATTCGCAACCATATTATGTATTGCTGTCACCGGAGGGAAAACTGCTGAATAATCCAGTGGGATATACCCCGGATGCGGAAGAATACGCGGCTTTTCTCGAATGCGGCCTTTCTGCTTTCCGGACAATACGAGGTGATAACCAATTGGGATCGGCGGAATGATCCGAGGCATCTAAAAACCCCATTCAATTGTCAATCGCTGATCACAGATGAACTATTCTAAAAATAACCAACGCTCCCTGGTTTCGTAGCTTCGAGATCCACTGGCTAGCTCCCTCGCGATGCCTCGTCCCCCTTGTTACTTTTTGAATTCGCCTGATTTCAGAGGTTTTTGGAGGTTCCCCTTAATCTATCAAGGCGAAGTCTTACTTGATTTTCGGCACCTTGATCTGATAGCTCTTTCCCGGTGGAACCGTCAGCTTATTCGAAGTTAGCCAGGGATTATACACCTTCAGCATGCGGTAGCTTGTGCCGTGTTCCAGGGCATAAGTCCCAAGATTGGATATTGAAGTGTCGACCGTCAATGTATGGTAATCCGTAAGCGGTTGGTAGAGTGGATCCTCATTATCGACATAAAAACCAAAATCGGTGGGATTTTCCATGATTTCTTTCATGGCCAGAACCCTAAACAGATAGCGGCCGGTTTCAATCCCAAAGTTCATATCAAAGTAGGATTTCATATTCTGGATCGATTGCTCCTTGGCAAACCGGGTTTCACCCATATTATAAGCTCCCAAAGCATTGGTCCAGGTGCCAAACCGCTCTTTATACCGTTTGATCAGGGCGCAGGCTGCCCGGGTCGATTTTTCCAGATGATAGCGCTCATCAACTTCATTCGTAATTTCCAGATCATAACCCCTCGCCACGGACGACATGAATTGCCAGATACCCCGGGCACCGGCCGGTGAGGTCTCATTGCGGAGATTGCTCTCAATGACAGCAACGTACTTAAAATCATCGGGTACTCCCTCTTCAGCTAAGATCGGACTGATTATGGGAAAATAGCGCCTGGCGTTTTTAATGTTCAGAAGGGTACTGGAATGCCAATAAGAATTGACCAGCAGTTCGCGATCCAGCCGCTCCAAGGCATCAAAATTGTCCATCGGAAAGTCTTCTTCAGCCAGGATATAGGGTTTGTCCAGTCTGACTGATTTGATAATCTGAGGCAACCGGGATATTCCGGTTTCTTCCGGAGTGACCAATTCAACCTCTTCACCGGTGGTGTTAGGACCAGGGCTGGATTCACTGGCACCAAAAAAAATCAAGCCGACAAAAACGGTCATCGCACCTAAGAACATTGAAGAATCAGAACGCATAGCTCTTAATTATAATTAATTATATATTTCAAATATAACTAATATGTTATTAATATCAAAATTTTCTGTTCACGTTTCGCGGTCTTTTAAAGATCGGAACGGTTGAACAGGGTTCGCCGTACATGATACTTTGGGCGATTGGCTGGAGCTTCTTGGTCAGATCAACATAGGCAGAGGCCGGCACAGGTTTGTTGCTGCAGCCTTTTATCACCACCCTCTGATCCTGTAAATGCGATACATCAAGATCTTTAATGAGGAGACTATAATGTTTTTCCAACAGGTTTTCGACAGTACCCAGATAAATCTCCCGGGCAAACGGAGCAGCATAGGCTACCACCAGCATATACGCCCAGGTTGGTATGATGGCATCGGCCGAACAAAAGACTGCCAAATGACAATCCTTTACTTTCTGCCAGTCGTATTCAGCCAGGGCAGCCCGGAACTCTTTCTCCTTAAGGATCAGACCGTGAAAGAGAAAATCCTTCAGATCAAAAGCTACAATCTCTCCTTTTGGAAAGTACTCCTCCAGATTGAAGGTAAGCAGGCTGCTTTGGGCAACCCGGTTTACCAATGGTTTATCGGCAGTATCCATGTGCTTAAACAGATGTTAGTTCTGACTGTTAGCCCGGAAAGCTTCTTCGACGATAGCCGAAGCATCTCCGACTTCACTGTCCGGCTGTTGAAAGTCTTTCAATTTGGGGAGGTCGCTCATGTCCTTCAGGCCAAAATAATCCATGAATCTTTCACTGGTAGCATAAAGCAGGGGCCGGCCCGGACCATCACTCCTCCCTTGTATACTAACGAGTTCCTTATCTAAAAGTTTTTGAATGGTATAATCGCAGTTTACCCCGCGGATGCTTTCAACTTCTGCCTTGGTCACCGGCTGCTTGTATGCAATGATAGCCAGGGTCTCCAGGGCTGATTTAGACAACATTTTTCTGGTGTGTTGCTTGAGGTATTGACCTATCAGATGATGATAGGCCCCCTTGGTCAGAAAGCAGTAACCGCCATTAATCTCCTGCAGTCCAAAGGAAAAATCATCCGAGTCGTAGCGCTGTCGGATGACTTCGACTGCCTTGAGCACGTCTTCTTCAGTCATGGTGGTTTCAAAAGCTGCTTCGAGGCATTCGATGATTTCGCTGAGCCTCACCGGCTGTTCAGCGGCAAAAACCAGGCTTTCAATGTGCAGGTGTAATTGTTCCAATTTTTTTATGACAAAGCTACAAGATTAGCCGTTAAATTGTTTTCCGGCCGGATCAATCTTTACTGAATGGGACAAAAAAAACAGGGCACTAGTGAAACTAGCACCCCGTATAACCCCAAAAAACCAAATGAAAACAATCTACTTTTTATACTCCCTGTAGATATTTATCTTAAAGCAGAATCTTTTGATTCTCGCTGTTAATGTTCAATTTCGCCCTTAAGACGCATCTCCCGGGAAAAGCCACAAATTTTGTGAAAAAATTTTTTAATTTTTTCTTCGCCTCTATTGATTTCGTCTGCAAACAGGCCGGCCAAAAAACCGTTATTTACCTTCGTAAACCATCTCTCCTTCCTGATGCGATCCCAAGATAACAATGATAAAAATAAAAACACAATTTACCTGCAATAGTTGCGGTGCAAAGTCACCAAAGTGGATTGGTAAGTGCCCGTATTGCAACGAATGGAATACCTATGAGGAAGAAAGAATCGCCAAACCGGCATCTTACCCCACCGGGCGGCAGATGACGTCATCAGGAACGCCGGCACCCATTGCGATTTCGCAGATTGCCTCCCTTCAGGTAAGTCGTACGCCAACGAGTGATCCCGAGTTGGACCGGGTATTGGGAGGTGGCATTGTCGCCGGCTCGATCACCCTGATCGGTGGCAACCCCGGGATTGGCAAATCGACCTTACTGTTGCAATTGGCTATGGCCTGGAAGCAAAAGACACTATATGTTTCCGGAGAGGAAAGCTCCCATCAGATTAAGATCCGGGCAGACCGGCTGGGAGGTGACCAAAACAATACCTATATCCTGCCGGAAACCAACCTGGAAAAAATCCTGGAAGCGATCCAGACCCTGCAGCCAACCCTGATTATCGTAGATTCAATTCAGACGATTTTTTCGGCTGAGCTTGAATCGGCACCCGGCACGGTATCACAGGTACGTGACTGTACCACGATCTTGCAAAGACTGGCTAAAGAAACCGGCATTCCGGTCATCATTATTGGTCATATCACTAAGGAGGGATCGCTGGCTGGACCCAAGGTTTTGGAACACATCGTCGATACAGTCCTTCAGTTTGAAGGTGACCGGAATCATGTCTTTCGGCTTCTGCGCACTCATAAAAATCGCTTTGGATCGACCGATGAACTGGGTATCTATGAAATGCATCCGGGAGGGTTATTGCCGGTTTCCAATCCCTCCAAGATGCTCCTTAACCAAAGCAATTACCAGAGCAGCGGTAACGCTGTCGGTGCCACCCTGGAAGGTCAGCGACCGATTCTGATCGAAGTACAGGCACTGGTCAGCGCAGCGGTATACGGAACCCCTCAGCGATCCACTACCGGCTTTGATCTTCGGAGATTGCACATGCTGCTGGCCGTACTGGAAAAGCGATGCGGTCTTTTCTATGGTCAATCCGACGTTTTTCTCAACATCGCCGGGGGTATCCGGGTAACTGACCCCGCCATTGACCTGCCGGTACTCTGTGCTTTAATCTCATCATTGGAGGATGTCGTCATTCCGGCAGCCCATTGTTTTGCAGGAGAAGTCGGCCTTTCCGGAGAGATCCGGTCGGTGACCCGGCTTGAACAAAGGATCCTGGAAGCTGAAAGACTGGGATTCCATAAGATTTACCTCTCAAAATTTCACGCAAAGAGCCTTGATTTCAAACCAAAACATATTGAAATCTGTCCGGTGGGTGATATCAGTCAACTATACGATTCGATGTTTGTTTAATTCGTCATGCAGGCATTGAAGCCAAAGGCAGAAAACCGGCCAATACTATTCTTTGATGGAGTTTGTAACCTTTGCAATGAAACGGTTCAGTTTATTCTCCGTCATGAGCGTAATGACCAGCTTCGATTTTCACCCCTGCAAAGCCGGTTAGGGCAGGAGATAACCGCCAAACTGCCGGCGGAAACGGATTCGTTGGTCTTACTCGAAACCGGCAACATTTATATCCGGTCAACGGCGGCGTTAAAAGTCAGCAAATATCTCCGGTTTCCCTATCATCTATTGAGGCATCTTCAATTTATTCCACTGTTTATCCGCGAACCGGTCTATCGGTTTATTGCCCGGCACCGCTACCGGATATTCGGTAAGAAGGAAAGTTGCATGATTCCCACTCCGGATATCCTTCACCGGTTCCTCTAGAAAATTACTGAGCATCCGATCGGTGAGCCATCGGGTAATGGTGGCGCGGGGGTAACCTCATAAGCGCCCGGGTGATCCAGAAAGTGGTTGATCCGGGCCAACAACGCCAGATTATGTGGCGTATTCGAATCCTGCAAGGAGGCTTGAAATTCCATTAGTTTATACCTGGCCACTCCGCCAACCTGATGGTGGCCGGACTGATCGCCCGCCAGCCGGATCAATTGATTGATAAAAACAGACTGCACTACTTCAGCCACCGTTCCTGCCAGCCCCGAATGCCCACTTATCGATAGTCTGATTGCATCCGAAATCCTGTCCAGGTAGTCTACTGTTGTTATATATTTGGAATTTCTTGCGTTTTGTTCCAGGATCCGGCTCATTCGCTGAGGGTCGAGCATCAATTCCAGAGTCCGGGCAGCCGAAGCTTCCGCTGCTCCAATCGGATCAAAGGTGATTCCGGTACGAATTTTAAATAACTCCCGATCTCTCTCATAACCGATGGGCACCGGCGATATTTGTGCTATTATGGATTCGGGTAGTGTCAGAAATGCCGGATCCAGGGTTTTAAGGAGTGCATCGATTGCTGCATCCTGCATGCCGGGATCCACCATTTTGGTCAGTTCATCCGCCTGCCCCTTGACGGCATAAGTATAGTCAACGCCCCCGATTAGTTTGGACACTGCTTCTCCCTGATAACGATGGCTGAGATAGAGTGGAACCAGGATACGTTCCAGCTCAGCCAGGGGTGTTCCCATCGGGAGATTATCACGACCAAATTGTGCCAATGCACGGGACCGTACCTGAATGATGCGCTCCAGTTCTTCAACCGGAGAAGCACCATTGTCCCACAAATGGCCGTGAGGGTGCGCACCGGATACCGGACGGGCATCCTGATCGGAGATGTACCTCAGTCTTTGTTCGTCATTCTCCCTTAAAATCGTTGCCAGTGCTTTTGCTTCATCGAGGTGATCCGGAAAATCCTGATAGCCATAGATGATGGTTCGGATATCCCATTCCCCAATACCGGTATCGTATGCATCAGAAAAATCGGTCTTCCCGCTTTCATCTATTTGAATATCTGGATGGGGATAATCCATCACCGAAGCCCGGTCGTTGGTCGAGGCAGCAAAATTATGAGCAATACCCAAGGTATGCCCTACCTCGTGCGCCGACAACTGTCTCAAACGGGCCAAGGCCATATCAATAAGCGGTTGGTCCGATTTACCGGTCTTGAAGGCTGCATCAAGACCCTGGGCGATCAGATAATCTTGTCTGACCCGCAATGATCCCAGCGACACATGCCCTTTGATGATCTCGCCGGTACGGGGGTCTACGACGGAAGACCCGTATGACCATCCCCGGGTCGAACGATGCACCCACTGAATCAGATTATAACGCACATCCATTGGGTCAGCATCTGCCGGCATCTCCCTGACCAGAAAAGCATCCCGGTAACCGGCTGCCTCGAAAGCCCGATTCCACCAGGATGCTCCCTCGATCAGAGCAGATTTGACTGGTTCTGGAGTACCTGCATCCACATAGTAAACAATAGGCTCGATCGCTTCGCTGATGTTTGCGGCAGGGTCTTTTTTCTGCAACCGGTGCCGGGTAATAAACCGCTTCTGTATTGGCTCGTTGATGGCGGATGCATAGTCAAAGTAGACCATCGGAAAATACCCGCAGCGTGGGTCAAAAACTCTTGGCTCATAACCGGAATCCGGCAATTCTATGAATGAATGGTGCTGTCTGACCGTAACCGCATCGGGACTGGGGGTCACCGTTCGGATCAGATGACCTTTGGGTTCACCGGTGAGGGTAATGGTTGCTTCAAATTCGGTGTTCCGGGGAAAATTTTTTGTTCTGTCCAGATAAACTGCGCTACGGCTTTCATCCAGACGATAAGATCCCTGTCCGGAGGTAGCCAGTCGCTGACCGATCCCATGGGCATCCCGCACGACAAAATTGGTGGCATCCACCAACTCACCCTGATCCGTTTTCTGAACAACGGTGAATCCCCACAATACCGATTCGGCAAAAGCTTCTTCAACTGCCCTTTGTTCGAGGTGATTATCACTGTCAGCCCGGTAATTCAGGTTTCTGGCCTTGAGCAAGATCTTATTGCCTGCTTTAGTGAAAGTCACGACATGTTCCGACCCCAGTTGACCACGGTCCAGACCAATATCATTGGATCCGATCCCTGCGGCCAATCCGGTGTTGTAAAGAAATTCCCGGTCAAAGTGCCGGATATCCAGATAGATCTTCCCCATTGCGTCATCCCAGTAGAAATCGATAAAACCGGGATAATGCCGGAGCTTACTGAGATCAACTTCTGACTGAGCGAATGCCAGTCCATTGGAAAAGTGGAGAATGAGGAAAAGAAGGAATGCTTTGTTCATAGTGATCGATTGTGGCTCTTACGTATGCCTGCAAATTAATAAAATAGGAGCATTACCCTTCGCGTGTCATCAACCGTCAATCCCAGCAAGAACTAAAAATCGAAATGCAACTGAATGGCCTCTTCTCCAAATAAGAAAGTAGCCCGATCAGCGTCCTCTTCTTCTTTCATGACTTCGGGAGGGAGCACAAAATCATTCTTTACGAAGGAGCACCAGGTGCATTCCGGCCTGCCACAATCGACATCGAACTCGTGATTTTTTATTTTTCCATAGGAATCGACCATTTGTTGGGATACCTTATCAACTTCACCCTGACTGATCAGAAAGTTACGATCTTCAAAATTCCCGTACTTGTCGGGTTCCACAAAACTCATGACACCCTCATCCAATCGCAGGGCCGGATCACCTGCCTCCTCAAGAAGAATTTTATAGAAGACGACCTGACGCCAGTAGTCTCCACCCTTGTCATCCAGATTGGTAGCAACTTTGAGTTTGTTGCTTTTGTTTCGATCATTGTCGACATTGCCGGTCTTAAAATCAACCACCCGTACCCGGCCATCTTTACCTCTGATGAGCAAATCAAGCCGGCCGGTAATCGGCACTCCCTCATGGGTTACCTGGCCGATACTTTTTTCGGTAATAATCTGCTCCGCTTCCTGCCAGACCATCAATTTATCTGCAACGTAATCAGGTAGTATTTCGCGACCGTGGGCCCGGTAATTTTCATATTGCTTTGGAGTGAAAAAAGGCTGAAACTTCCGGAGGGCCTGCTCAAAAAAATCGGCCACGGCTTGTGGCGTACTGACAAGACCTTCTTTCAGTTTGTTCAGAAATACTCTCAACGCCTCATGCACAGCACTGCCAAATCCGAGGTATTGGTTACCGGCCCGGGGTACTCCCAGAATATGTTCAAAATAAAAGGAACGTGGACATTCGAGATATAGATTCAGGGCAGTAGGCGACAGGATAAACCTTTCCAGTTTCTTGTCGATCAGTTCGTGATCAAGCAGGGGAAGGGGCTGATCCCTGTTGTCCAGCAGTGCCTGATAGAATTCGACCGTCTCCTGTGGCAGGGTTTGCTGCTCAATAAATTTGGTATGACCGCTCATACATTCTGTAATGAATTGCGAATGTTCTACTGGCATGCCATTTAGATTTTCGGCAGCAAAGGACATCGTCAGATTTTCCTTTGCCCTGGTCATCGCAACATAAAACAATCGGCGTTCATCCCGTTCATCAGCCTCCTCACTGGGATCCTGCAAATTGGAAGGCAGCGTAAATCCCAGATTTCTTCCCCGGAGTTTTTCCCAGTTCCGGCGATCGCACCCAATGATAAAAACATGCCTGAATTCCAGTCCTTTCGCTCCGTGAGCCGTCAGAAAGTTGATTCCATCCTTGTTTCGGATGAGGCTTTGCATGGGCAATGGTATGCCGATGTCTCTCATTTGGCTGAGGGTAGACAACAGAGTTTCCAGATCGATTGCCGGGTTACGGTGACTTTCGGCTTTGAGGTAATTAAAAAAGGTCGCTATCACCTGCATCCGGTAGGTTCGCAATTCCCCACTCATAATATCGCTCAGGATGTGACCCTCTTTCAGCAGGTATTCGAAAAATGCCTGAAGGGTCACATGAGGGATGCGTTGGATCCATCGGTCGATCATCTCGCAGAAGGTCAGGATACCGTCAAGGTTTACGAGATTCAATGTTTCGAGCAGCTCCCGGTCTTTAATGGTCTGCCGCAGCGAAATCGGAGCTCTGGAATCCCGCCAACAATAATGGGCGAGGCGAGCCAGATCTGTCGGTGCAAGGTTGAAAAAACGGTAGTGCATGATCCGGAAAAGCAGGTGATCCTGTGCTCCGGGATGCTCTGATTCCTGGTAAACAAAGGTCAGCATGTTTTCAATGTTAATAATCAGCGGATCATCCAGGATATTGACCCGGTGCTTCACATCGACCGGGATGTTGCGGTAGGTCAGGGCTTTGATCAGATTAGTGGCTTGTGCATGCCGCCGGTAGATCACGGCGATCTCATGCAGGGCTTCACCTTCTTCTTTTAATTTTCGCAAAACCTGAAATACGGCCGTCTCCTCCTGTGCAATATTGGGATATTCAATCACCTTAGGTACCGGGCCCTGAGCCAATGCCGGCTGAGCCCGGAGGATCTTATCAATGCCGGGTACCTGATCTCCCAGACGCTCTTCATTATTGCTGATGAGATTCATGGCGACATCCAGGATAGGTTGGGTAGACCGGTAGTTTTCTTTCAGAACAATGATTTGGGGTTTATACTCCAGATAAAGCTCCCTGAGGTTGGTGATATTGGCTCCCTGAAAACGAAAGATGGCCTGATCTTCATCACCCACCACAAAAAGGTTGGGTTTTTCCCAGTAATCAGCCAGTAGCTGGATAATTTGATTTTGGGATCCGTTGGTATCCTGATACTCATCAACCAACAAATAGAGGAACTTTTCCTGGTAAGAGGCCAGTAGTAAATCATCCTCTTTAAAAGCCCTGACCACCCAGTGAATCATATCGTCAAAGTCATACCGGCCGACTTCCCGCATTTTTTGCTGGAAAGGCTGGAAAAGTCGGGTAGCTTCCCGCAACAATTCCAGGTTTCGTATTACATCATAGTACTTTTTCTTGGGGTCACCAGCCTTATTGTTCTTGCTGTTGATCAGGTAAAAGTAGTCCTTGTTGGTTTTGTCCCGTTCGATCAAATTGATTTCCCGATCGATCTTGTCATAGATCATTTCCGGTGTCCAAAACTCCTTCTTGATGGTAGAGAAAAGCCTGTCCAAACGCTGCACTTCGTAGTAATGCGATCCCCGTAATCTTCGCAACGGATTGTTATACGCCAACTGATCAATCAGATCCCGGTACATGCGGGCTTTTTCAAGTTCCGAGATATGCATCAGGTCGGCATAACCGGAAAAAATCTCCTGATTATCCTGGATGATCTGGTTGCAGAATGAATGAAAAGTATGGACCTGTATCTTATAGGCATCGGTACCAATATATTCCAGCAGGCGTTTCCGCATAGCAATTGCTCCCGCGTCAGTATAAGTCAGGCAGAGGATATTTTGAGGCTGGGTATCGGTTTGGAGCAGGATATTGCCAATCCGCAGAGCGAGGATCTGGGTTTTTCCAGTTCCGGGACCAGCCACGACCAGTACTGGTCCATCGATAAGGTCGACCGCCTTTCGTTGTTCAGGATTTAACGCGGCATATGCTCTTGCAAACAAGTCATTGGTCTTTGGCCTGATCTGATGATTTTCTGTCATATGTCCAAAGGTAGTTAACTCATTGCATTTGTCGGACTTCCTGCCTTAATCCACATAATATCGCATAGGTAGAAATGAAAACGCCTGCCAAAACTGGATCTGGCAGGCGAATCAAAACAAAACGAAAAACCAACTTAAACCTTTGTATTTTTTACTTCATTAATCTTATTACGCTTTTAACTGAACAGATATTTTCTCGGTTTTGCCATTTCTTATCAGGGTGATCTCAACTACATCACCGATTTTATGACTCCCGATGATCTTAACCAGATCTTCGGCAGAAAGTACCTGGTCCTTATCGACTTTAACGATCACATCACCGGGAATGATTCCGGCATACTGCGCGGCCCCGCCGTCCACCAATTCGGTCACCACTACCCCCTCATTTACTCCGAGATCCCGGTTATCATATTCTTCATAGTCGGGAATGGAAGCTACATAAATGCCCAAGGTGACCCTGGGCCCTCCGAAATCAATAATGTTGTTGACCACCGGTTCAACCATTTTCGATGGTATGGCGAAAGAATACCCGGCATAGTAGCCGGTGGCCGTAGCAATGGCCGTATTGATACCGATCAGTTTACCTTCGGCATTCACCAGAGCGCCGCCGCTATTGCCAGGATTTACCACTGCATCGGTCTGGATAAAGTCCTCGATGGCATCATTGCGTCTGATGATCTTATTGCGTCCTTTGGCACTGACAATCCCGGCTGTAACAGTTGAAGTCAGATCAAATGGATTACCCACGGCCAGTACCCACTCCCCCACTTTCACTTCATCCGAATTTGCAAACTGCAGAAACGGAAGGTCGTGGGCATCGATTTTTAAAACAGCCAGATCCGTTCGAGGGTCGGTGCCCACCATTTTGGCGGTAAACTTTCGATCGTCATGTAGGGTCACCTGAAACTCATCGGTCATTTCAATCACATGATTATTGGTAACGATATAGCCGTCTTCTGAAATGATCACCCCCGAACCTTTGCCTTCCCGGCCTCTGGGAGTTCCAAAAAAATCATCCCCGAAAAAAAAGCTGAACGGATCTCTTCTGTTTTCGTCCCGCAATCTGTTCTGAGTGAGACTCGCACTTTCCTTCACACTGATATGTACGACTGCCGGCATCGCCTTGTCAGCTGATTCGATAAAATCGTTGGGTACGTTCTCATAATACGGAGCAGATTTTGCAGAGGTCAAATGGACATTGTCGGAAGTACGGTTGTGAACTGAGTAATGTCCGATCGATAAAAGTCCGATTAAAACTACAAGACCACCTGCCGAACCTGCCGCAATCAGCGAAAAGATTTTCTTCATGGGTTTATCGTGATGCTGTTTTCGTTGATAAAGACTAAACGACTGCCGGAAACCGGAGTTTTCGGCAAAATTTAATTTAACATATTATTAACTGCACTGCAATTAAAGTTTATATTTTGTTACATGCTTATTGTATTTATCACTGATCTCCATACGGGAAATGAAGGTGAGACTGCCCTTGGTATCGATCTTCGACTAAATTTTCTGGATATTTTAGACGCCGTTGAGCAGCATCCGTACGACTTTTTGGTTATCGGCGGCGATTTATGCATCAGGGAAGGTGACAGGGAAATCTACCAATGGCAGAAAACTCATCTCGATGCTTTGGACAAACCTTACTATATCATCGCCGGCAATCACGACGATCAGGAGATATTAAATCAGGTTTTCCCAAATCTACCCTGTGCCAAAGGGCAGGAAATCTACTATGACCTTACCATCGAAAATCAGCCTCTTTTGTTTTTGGACACCGCCCGGGGATTTACCTCGGGAACTCAGAAGTCCTGGTTAAGAAACCGGTTACTAAAATACCAGGACCGGCAGGTCATTGTTTTCATGCATCACCCTCCTAAATTGATGGGAGTTCCCCATATGGATCAGAAACATGCGCTTCAGGACCGGGATGCTATACTGGGTATCTTCCGGGAAACAACCAACCAGAAGCACATTTTTTGTGGCCACTATCACGTGCAAAAAAGCACCTTCGTGCAGCAGGTAGCCATTCACGTCACGCCCTCTTTATTCTTTCAGATCGATCAGTTCCGGGAAGATTTTGCTGTAGATCACCGTAGCATTGCCTACCGGATCATCCAGATCAGTGACGAGGAGATTTCCACCAGTTTACATTTTTTGGCCGGCAATCAGCATCCGGAGACTTTTCAGTTGTTTTCCGGATCCCGGGAGAGAAATGACAATGAATAAAGGCGACGGTCTTTTTCCTCATTGTGCTGATTGAAAAACATGACCACCTGCATCAGTCCATCTCCTTCACGAAACAGGGTCACCAGACGTCCGTAATATTTCTCCGTAATTGACGGTTTGGGAATGAAGTCAGCCCAGGCAGCCCAGTCAGCCTGGAAATAATCCCTGGCCTGGTCCGGAGTGAAAATATTCACCCGGATATCTGCCCGGTCATCGTTTATGGCCAGGGTACTGGCACTGGTCAGACAGGTGATATGAGGAATATTGGCCTGATACCCGGGCTGAAGGTCGAACCGAAGCTCAAAGTCCTTTTCTTCGGACTGCAGAGCCAGGTCATACTTTAAGCCTGGTTCGCCACGCAACATTCTTATCTTGTACCAGCCCTCTACCGGTGCGATGAAACTGGCCTGACATTTCTTCAACTCCCGGGTAAAATGCTGGGTATACTGCATCTGCGCAAAGCCTGACTGACTGAACACGATCAGAAGAAAAGTCATTTTACCAAGGGCGGCGATTTTGATTTTCATAAATTGGCGCATTACTAATTTTGGTATAAGCTTCATGTGCGGAAGATCTTCACTAACCAAATCCGAAAAAGAATTAGAAGCAAGGTTTAAAGCTACATTTTACTCCGAAGATCTGGAGAAATACAATCCATTGCCCAATTACAATGTCGCACCCACTCAGATCATGCCGGTCATTACCAATAAAGATCCGCAGCATTTTCTTCCTCTGCGATGGGGCCTGATACCCTTCTGGGCCAAAGATATCCGAATTGGCTCGCAAATGATCAATGCCCGTATCGAGAGTGTACTGGAAAAATCCGCATTCAAATATGCCATGGAAAAGAGACGGTGTCTTGTTCCGATGGATGGTTATTATGAATGGAAAAAAAACGGGCGTAAAAAAGTTCCTTATCGCATCATAACGACCGATCAGGACATCTTCAGCGTGGCCGGTCTTTGGGAAACCTGGAAGTCACCCGAAGGTCAGCTGATCCAGTCCTATACCCTGCTGACCCAGCCTCCCAGTGAAAGCATTGCCGATATTCACGACCGGATGCCGGCTATTCTCCGTAGAGATCAGGAAGCGCACTGGCTGGCAACGGACATCTCTCCGGCAGAGGCGCTCTCCATGATCGCACCCTATCCGCCGGAAGCTTTACGGGCTTACCGGATTTCCGACCGGATTGGTAAGGTTACCGAAAACGACGCATCTCTGATCCTTGAAGTCAATGACGGGCAGAATCAAACGGATTTGTTCGATTGATTATCATAGTATCTACAAACAATTGTTTATCAATCCGGCTGAGCAACAACAGAGTGATGAGTGACCTGGCTCAATGCATATGGCTCCGGAAATCGTTAATTTCATCCGTCAGAATGTTTAACCCCGTTAAAGATACTCATCATGACAAAGCTGAGAACTATTCAAAACCTGATCAGTGCTTTATTATTTTTCCCATTATGCTGGGCTTTCACCAGTTGCGACACTGAAGGGGCTGGTTTTGCCCTGCCACCCGGTGACCTGGAAAACGGCAAAATGAATTTCGTTGGTCTTGCCTGCACCCAGTGCCACAGTGTCGCAGACATTGAATGGGAAGGCGTTGATGGCCAGGATGTGCACTTCCGGTTGGGTGGAGATGTCACCCGGGTAAAGACCTATGGTGAACTGGTGACTTCTATCATCAATCCCACTCACCGGATCGCCCGCAATTTTCGCCGCGAAATCCCCGGGAAAGTAGCCCAGTCACCGATGGCCAATTACAATTCGGTGATGACGGTAGAGGAATTGGTGGATCTGGTCACCTTTCTTGAAAAAGAGTATAAGATGATTCCTCCCAGTTCGTACTATCCCAATCTTTAGGGGGGAGGTTGAAATATTTGAATCTTGTGCGGTTTAATTGCTGATTTATTTAACTGTTGAACTGGTAAGAAGTCCTGAGCTTACCGAAGTTTGTTTTATACAAACCAAGAACCTCACCGCCCTCAGGACAAGCGCAACGACATACCAAAGACCCCTGTAAAAGAGGCTCAGGTCGGCAGGCATCCAAGCGGTCATGACCCCTTGGACCGTATCGATGATCTTTTCATTTCAAAATTAAACGCTATGAGCCCGAATGAGCGAATAAGAGCGTAAAGCACCAGATGACCAGATACCTCAAGTCCGAATAGCGAGCATAGAACGAGTTTTTTAATGTAGTTTTTCTCTACGGTTTCGACCTAGCCTTACAGCCTTTTTTGGTACCCCGACCATGGCGTCGGGCCTGCCCCGATCATAGCATCGGGGGAGATCAAGCCAAGGTACAGGCAGAAGAGAATTATCTGTACTGTACATGTTTTTCAGGAGCCTTCCGGAGACACCTAGTTGATATTACCCATCCATCGGCGCATCCAGGGCCCAAGGACTATGAAGAGAATACCGGAACCTACCCCAAGCCAAACCACCGAGAGAAAAAGGTCAGGCATCTGTTGTACATTTTCAGGGTCAAAATTACCGGCATATAAACCGGCAATCAGATTACCCAGGGCAGCCCCCACAAACCAGATGCCCATCATCTGACCCAGGTATTTCCGGGGAGCCAGCTTGGTGGTTGCACTCAGACCAACCGGACTGAGCGCCAGTTCGCCGGTAGAGTGTAACAGATAGGTAATAATCAGCCAGCCCATCCCGGCCTTGGAGCCGCTGATGACGATCTCTGCCGCAAAAAACATGACCAGGAAACCCAACGCCATAAAGATCAGACCAAGCCCAAATTTATAGGGAGTGGCCGGATTCAATTGCCGGGCGGCCAACCGGATCCACAACGATCCAACCAGCGGAGCCAGAATGATGATAAAAGCCGGATTGAAATTTTGAAGCCAGCCTGCCGGAAGTTCCCATCCAAAAAACATCCGGTCAGTATGATCCCGGGCAAATAGATTCAATGAGGACCCTGCCTGTTCAAATCCCGACCAGAAAATGGCCGCCCCGATAAACAACATAAATATGATGGCCACCTTCTTTTTTTCTTCTTTGCTCAATCCACCGGCCACCAGAATGTAGATAAAATAGAAAATAGTTACCGTCACAATGATGACACCTACCGCTGATGCAATGCCCACCGCTGTAAACATGTCGATAATGCCGGTATACTGGAGTGCCGCCAGGATGGCCAGCAACAAGACTGCTAACCCGAGGCCTAACCGCGCATTCCCCGCCTCAGATGCGATGGATCCTTTGGCTTTGGGTTCCATACCCAGATCACCCAGATTAGTCTGAGTCAACCGGAATTGAATGAGTCCGGCCAGCATTCCAAAAGCGGCCAGGCCAAAGCCCAGATGCCAGTTGACTTTCTCCCCCAGAAGAGCCACAAAAGTCTGTCCAAGAAATGAACCGAGATTGATGCCCATATAAAACACGGAAAATCCTGCATCGCGGCGTGCACCCCCTTCGGGATAAAGGTCACCGACAATGGTGCTGATGTTGGGTTTCAGGAGGCCGGTACCCGACGCAACAAAGGCTAACCCGGTGTAAAATATCGGAGGAGACCCTGGTATAGCCAGGATCAAATGGCCAATCATAATGAGAATACCTCCATACCAGATGGCCTTCCGCTGGCCAAAAATATTATCGGCCAGCCACCCTCCCGGTAAAGTAAGCAGGTAGACGCCAGCGGTGTAGAGCCCATAGATCGCCCCGGAAGTTTCAGTACTGAGACCCAACCCTTCCTGAGCAGCCGGGGTAGTCATAAATAAGACCAGGATAGCCCTCATGCCATAATAGCTGAATCGCTCCCACATTTCGGTAAAAAACAAAGTGGAGAGGCCTTTGGGGTGTCCGAAAAATCCAGTGGTCCGGGTGGGATCAAATTGGCTCATGTATGTTAGTTTTTGGCAATCGTTGTTGCTAAAAATAGACGTTTTTCGCGGCAATTCAGCAATTTAGTCGCATTCCTGCCTATTGTAGAATAGCAATATCGAAGCCTGGAGCGGCGATTTTAATCGCCGTAGCACTGTGGCGATACTTTGGCCTACGTGAATTGTCTGATCCCGTTGAACTCTGAACTGCCTCCCGGCAGTAATATTTTTTATTGGGTTCTTTGGACGCCAGACAGATGGCGCCCGAGCCCTGTCCAGCGATTAAATCGCGATCCGGTTACCAGTGTCTAATCTGAAGCGTGTTCGTGGGCCGGAATGGGTTCAACAATCAGGGACCAGCCTTGTCCTTCTACCAGAAAGCGAATGGTCTCGAGCATCTCTTTTCCCCGTTGCTCCGCCTGATTGAGAAGATCGCTTTTTAGTGCTGCCTCTTCGATGTAATTTTTCGCTTGTGCGTTAAGCCGGCTAAGGTCAGTGTTTGAAAAGCTGTTGAAAGTGCCTTCGGTGATATCGTAATAGTCAAGGTCATGATCGATGCTCAGGATCTGCGGCCGGGGCAACCGGCTGAGTGTGATGGTACGGTTACGCGAATCCGCGTCAATAGCTATTTGTTTAAGGTCGTAACCCGCCAATACCCGGGCTTTCACCCGGATCAGGGCCTTTTTGCGGAAAATGGACCAGTCATAGCCATAATAATCTTTATAATCATATACCTCTGAGAAGTGACCTTCAACGGTCACCAGTTTAGCTACCTTTTCAATGCGCTCAACCAGAGTCGATACCTGCTCATTGCTCTGCCTCTCAGACCAGGGCCACCAGTTGGTGGTGGCTAGATACAGACCCAGTCCGAAAGCCGTCAACACCAGCAGAACCCAGAGCAGACTCTTCATCATACTAGTACATTGCAGGGTACTTCAAACCGGAATGCTCCGTCAGGATAGCTTTTACGGAACCAACGGAAATGGGTGACTCTATCATCAGGGGTATCTTGTTTTCATCATCAGATACCCAGACCTTCATCCCTTCGTTGTCTTTAAAAATATTGCCAACGACCAATTTTGGCCGGAAAAGCAGGGTGCTGCGTGGACCCAGGCCCTTCACCCTTTTGGAGTCATCGGTACCCGCATAGACTACATCGAGAGAATAGACCTTCCGGTCCAGGTAGATATTCATCGGCAGGCTGAAGCCGGGTGACTTATTGCTGAAGTCCATGTTTCGCATCAGGTAAATACTGGAAAGTATGTCATGGGTACAGCCTGCGAGGGTGACCGCTTCAGTATTGAGATTATCCTGGGTCTTCCCTTTCTTCGAAATAGCCACGGCCTTTTCATGATGATAGGTTACATCATCATAAAGGGTATAATTGCCTTCGAGAACCTTACGAATTGTACGCTTGGGTCGTAAAGTTTCCTTCTCTATGTAGCTGTCGTAATAGTCCCGCACCTTAAACACCCAGTCATAAGATTTATAGGTCCGTCCGGAAGCAGAAATGTGATAGGTGTCTCCCATATCTTCCACCCTGAAAACCAACTCCCCGGCTGCAATCCAGACAAAACTCCAGTTGTAGTAGATCTTATAGACAATCTTCTCACCGGGGGCAAATACCGAATTGTCTGACGAACACACTTCTCCGACAGTCACCGGGGCAGTCGTCTCCGGGACATAGAGATCCTTGCCACCAAAAAGGGTCAATCCAAAGATGAGCACCGACTTGATCAGATTCATGCGCATTATGGTCTTTGAAGTTTTATTTCATAACGTATACCAGTCCGACCAACGCTGGTATTACTGCGTTTATTACTCACTGTCCTAAACTGGAAGCAGGGACACTTAGTTCATTTACATCGTAAAATTTCCTGAGGATCAGCTCAATTTGCCCTCGTCCAAACACTAATCCGGTCAAAAGCAGAAATAAGAAAGATGAAGGCCTGAAACTGGACAATAAAAGTGCGTTGGAAAGCCGGATCAGGTCTTCCTGTTGATAACAACCTTGAGAAAGTGGCCAGTCTAATACAATCAGGATCGGCATTCGAAACAAGAAGCCCAGATACCGGCAGAACGGACACCATCAGGGGGTTATGAAAAGGGATGTGGTCTGTCATTTTCCACATCCCTTCACAGATTTGAGTGTTTGAACTGCTCGTAAGTATAAAAGTGACGCAAGGTAAAATTAAAGCCTGGAAGGCAAAAGGTCTGTGAGACCTTTCTCATTAAATGATGAATACTTTTAATATCTTCACCGGTTCAATCCGGTGGCATGAAAATTCTGGGTGTCGACCCTGGTACCAACAATTTAGGTTACGCTGTTCTTTCGGTTCAAAACCGGAAATTGATGGTCGACGAAATAGGAGTATTTCGACTGCGTAAAATGGATTCTCATCAGGATCGACTCTACCAGATTTTTTTAAAAATTGTCGAAATCATCGAAAAATTTGAACCTGCCGAAATGGCCATTGAAGCGCCTTTTCACGGAAAAAACGTACAGTCCATGCTCAAATTGGGGCGGGCTCAGGGAGTGGCTATTGCGGCCGCCCTGCACAAACAGATTCGGGTGCAGGAGTATTCGCCCAAAAAGATCAAACTGGCGGTAACCGGCAACGGCAATGCCTCAAAAGAGCAGGTTGCTGCCATGGTGGATCAGCTGGTATCAAACCGTATCAACCGGGATCTCCTGGATGCTACCGATGCCCTTGCGGCGGCAGTATGCCATCATTTTCAGGGTAAGAGGATTCTGGATGGCGGTGTGGATTATAAGGGTTGGGCGGCATTTATCAAGGCCAATCCAGACCGCCTGACCTGAGAATGCCCGTCCGTCTTTGAAATATACCCATTCTTTGCTATTTTTCTTCTATGCTACCTCCAGTATGGGTCTGACCATTTACTATAGTGCAACGGTAAAAGACCGGAATCATCTGAAATACATGACGGATGAAGTTGCAGACATATGCCGTTCGATGGACTGGACTTATCATATTCTGGACGATGATGTTGTCTTACCTGCTGAGATCGCCAGCCATCTTGGATTACCGGTAGGGAACCTGACTTACTACGGAATCATCTTCAATCCCCATCCGAGTTGTGAACCTATATACCTGACTTTTCTGGAGGGAAAACTGGTAATGCCCACTGCAATCGAGTTTATGGATCTCGAAACGGATCCGGAACATTTTTATATTGGCTTTACAAAAACGCAGTTTGCTGGTCCCGAAGTCCATGCGACGATCATCCGGTTACTTAAATATCTGGAAGTGAAGTATCTGAACTTCGACCGGTTTGTCGATGATACGGGATTCTGGAATACCGGCGATCCGGAAGATCTTGAGCGGTCTTTTAACCGGATGAATTTCGTTTTTGACCTTGTTGAAGATGCCTTATCCAATCTCACACTGAAGGAAGGAGAAGACACTACTGATCTGCTGACAAGGTTGGAAAATGTTTTAAGGAAGTTACCCGGTAGGTCCGGCAATCAGCGTGATGACTGAATTCCCAACCTAAATACGGGCTGCCCTTTATTTAGTTCATCTTCTTTTTACACCGTTTTGTTGAGATCCTGCCCGGCATAATACCCGGTATCCAGGTCTTTCCTTGCCTTGACATAATAAGTCATCTGACCGACGTGGTAGGAAAAATGTTCGGTGATGTGGATCAGAATAGCGACTCCCGATTCCTGGCACCCCTGGACGGAATAGATTTTTTCCAATTTGCCCGGGGTCAGACCATCAATAACGGATTCCGCTTTTTGCATCAGATCAATGACCTTTTTCTTCAGGATGTCCCGGCTGATCGGTCCCCGTTCATCAAATTCCTGCTGCCTGGTCCGGTTATCTGGTTCATGACCCAGGGTCGAAAAAAGCCACTGTGTCACATTGCCACACAGGTGCAGCACCAGGTTACCCACACTATTGCTGTGCTCATTGGGACGATACCAGATCTCGTCGTCGGTAAGCAGATCAAGACAGCGCAGGGTGCGTTCCTGACATTCACCAATCAGTTTCCTTTTAATTTCGGCGATAAAGAGTTCGTGGTATTTCATACTGTTTCTGTCATTCCAGACGGCGAATTAACCAAAATCGGGATATTCCTCCCGGACAACACAACGAAGGTATAAACTATCGATACTCAATGCACGATCAGGATTGGCTTTATTATGAAATGATGAATCAGGCAGGATATGCTGTTAAATGTAATCGAAGAATCATACCTTTGTCGTCCGGAAGGGTCCCATAGCTCAGCCGGTTAGAGCACCTGACTCATAATCAGGGGGTCCTAGGTTCGAGCCCTAGTGGGACCACAAGGCCGGGTATCTGTCCGGCCTGTTTTTTTACCAACTTTTCAAGAGATTCAAAGTGCAACCATCGCCGATAAAAAATCTCATTTTCGATCTGGGAAACGTGATCATCGATCTGGACTTTGCTGCTTCCGAAAAATTGTTGCAGGAAATGGTCGATGTCAGTTTTTTAAGTCCCGCCCGGGATGATCTGGAGATCTTCATCGATTTTGAATGTGGCCGGATCTCCGAAGGAGTTTTTCTCAACTATCTGATCCGTAAGTCGGCCGGTAAAGCCCAGGCAGTAGACCTCATCCGCGCCTGGACCGCCATGCTGGCCAATATCCCGTATCAGCGACTGACCATGCTCCGGGATCTCAGGGAGCAATACCGCGTTTTCCTGCTCAGCAATACCAACGAAACCCACATCCGTTGGGTGGATCACTACCTCCTTGAAAATTATCAGATACCCGGACTGTCCAGTCTCGTCCATCATGCTTTTTATTCACATGATTTGAAAAGCCGGAAGCCCGAAGAGGAAATATACCGCAAGATGCTGGAGATCGCGTCGATTGATCCACAGGAATCCCTTTTTTTTGATGACCATCCGGCCAATATTCAGGCTGCCAGGGAAATAGGCATTCATGGCTATCTGGTACCACCGGAAGAGGAGATCATCGAAATAGTGCCCTTGGCGCTGGCCATGTACCCATGAAGAAAAATGCACCCTTAAACCCGGATGAAGTGCTTGCCAGGATGCGAAAGTATTGTGCCTACCAGGAGCGCTGCCATCAGGAAGTTCGCTATAAACTGGTCGACACCGGCATGCGGGGGGAAAAGCTGGAAGCGATCCTCGGCCAGTTGATCGAAGAGGGTTTTCTTGACGAAGAACGCTTTGCCCGTGCCTTTACCCGTGGCAAATTTCGCAACAAACAATGGGGGTTTCTAAAAATCAGACGGGAACTGACCCGGCGGGAAATCGGCAGTTATCTCCAAAAGAAAGCCCTGGAGGAGATCGATCCGGATGAGTACCGGGATGCGCTGGAAAACCTGTTGAGGCGTAAAAAACAACAAATCACAGGTTTACCGGAAGCCGAACAAAATCTGAAGTTATTTAAGTACGCCTATCAACGGGGTTTTGAACCGGACCTGATCTACGAACTCATCCCCCGGTTATAGCCTCAGTTTTCTGGTTATTAGCATTCTATACATCAACATATTTTCGTATCTTGGAAGGTGTACCCAAAAAGCTATGGTCAGTTCGTTCTATGAATTGATGTTCATGCTTTAAATCAGTTCAGATCATGGAAGAAAAAAAAACCAACGCTCTACCGATCATACTTGGAATCATCCTGACACTGGTTGCCATCGCAGCAGTTTACTTCGGTATTAAACATAACCAGGAGGTGAAGGAAGCAGCCATCCGGCAGGCTGAAATTGATTCACTGGTGGCCGTACGTATTAATCTGGAAACCGAATTAAATGGCCTTAATCTTCGGTATTCGGCTATTGCCATGGAAAACGATTCGTTGAAAGGTACCCTGGAAAGCGCCCGCGAAGCCATTGCCAAAAAGGACGAACAGTTACGCTGGGCCCAGCGTAAGGCAGCCAACGATATTAAGGCCATCAAGGAAGAAATTGCCATGCTTGAGACAAGCAAGGTTGAAATGCAGGCTACGATAGACCGGCTTAACCAGGAAAATGAAACCCTGAAAATGAGTAATGCCGAACTCACGGAAAAACTCCATGTCTCCGAGCAGGAAAACACCACACTCAAAGGTCAGGTGGGTGATCTGGAAAGAGCCAATCTATTGCTGGAACAGCGGACCTCCCAGCTTGCCAACTCAGCCTACAGGGCCTCAGCCATGCAGGTCAATATCGCCCGGCGTAATGATAAGGCTACCATCAAAGCGGGCCGGGCCCGCAAGTTTGCGGTAAGCTTCGACCTGGTGGAAGTGCCGGAGGAATTCCAGGGCGAACAGAGTCTGTACCTGACCATCACCGATGCCAACGGCATTCCTATTACTGAAGGAGGTCAGAAAATCAAGGTAGGCAGTGCCAGTCAGGCCCTGGTGATTGAAGCGCTCGAATCAAAAAAAGTGAATGTCGGGCCTTCACAACGAATCGAGTTTACCCACGATCTCTCCGATAAGGTGAAAAAAGGCTTTTACATCTTCAGCGTTTATGCCGATAAAGGGCTGATCGGTTCTACCATGTATCAACTGATCTAAGTAGCGTTTACCGAGATATGTTGTTAAAAGTCGGAGTGTTCCTGCTCTTATTGTCCGGTCTGGCTTGTGTTAGTTCAGGCAAATTCAGGAATCTGCAATCCGAAAAGGATGAGGCGGAATCAGTCTGGCAGGCAGACAGGAAAAGACTGGATACCACCAATCAGAATCTGTCGGACCGCAATCAACAGCTAAATGATGAATTGATCCGGCAAAACATCTTGCTCAGCGAATTGCTGAATGACAAAATCATATTGGAAAAGGAAGTGGCCTCGCTGCAAAACCGGCTTGCCAGTCTCAGCAGTGAATCCCAATCGCTGGAAGCCCAGTTAAACGAAGAGCTGGAGCGTAAAAATGAAAATTTGCAGGCCAAAGAAGCCCGGTTAAACCGGATCATCAATTGGTTCCTTCAGCATCAGGCAAACCTCAACCAGGTGTCTGCCAGGTTGGGTGAGTTAATGATGGGCTACAAGGAAGACGAAATCGACTGGTACTTCACGGAAAGCCGCCTCGACATTGTCTTGTATCAGGGCTTCCTCTCCTCAAGCCAGCGACGCCTGACCGACAAGGCCATGGCCGCCCTGTCCAGGCTGGCACTGATCATTGCTGAATTTCCCAGTCTGGATATTTTTGTGGAAGGGCATACGGACAATAGCCCTTCGGGCATCCATGAAGCACTGAATCTCAGCACTCAGCGCGCGGTCACGATCGGCGCTTACCTCGTTGAAGAAGGCGGTCTCAATGGGAATCAGCTGACCGTCTGTGGAAGAGGCAGTTACTTTCCCAGGGTCTCCAACCAGACTCCGGCCGGCAGGGCCCTAAACAACCGGGTGGAAATCAGCCTCCGGCCACCTTATCGTCAGATCCTGGAATTTCTGGAAGAGTGACTTGGGATAACCAAGATTTTATCCGAAATTAAAGCCAAAATGAGCGTCTCATGAGGGCAAAACGTCGTGATTTCATCCGGAAAAGTGCCGCTGCTGCTGCCGGACTCTCGCTTTCCGGCTTACCGTCGAAATCTGCCGGGAAGAACCCCAACGATATCCGTGCATTGACCAAAGATGCAGGTATCGAGTTGTGCCTGGCCTATTTCTGGGGTATTGAGCCCCGTAAAGTGGCTCTGGCCAGGCAAATGGGCGTGTTGGGAGCTGTAGGAGGGATTAGTCCCGGTATGGTGCAGATGCAGGGCGAGAAAAATTACGAGCTGAGGGTGATCAAAGCCGTCAAGGAAGCCTGGGAAAAAGAAGGACTCCAGTTGAAGGTCGTTGAAGGTCCGCCATCGCTCAATATCAAGACCAAGCTGGGTCTGGAAGGACGGGATGAAGAAATCGACAATTTCATCACTTTTATCCGGCATATCGGATCGCTCGGTATCGATACGGTTTGTCATAACTGGATGCCGGTGATCAGCTGGACCCGGACCAATATGGAAAAACCCAGCCGGGGAGGGGCATTGGTCAGCGCCTTTGATATAAAGGATATTCAAAACCAGCCACTGATCACCGAATATGGCGAACTCACCCATGATAAGATGTGGGACAACATGGAATACTTTCTGAAAGCTGTTGTGCCCGAAGCCGAAAAGAGCGGGGTGAAGCTGGCACTGCATCCGGATGATCCGCCTGTTGACGGCATCCGCGGAATTCCCCGTATCATGACGTCCGTGGAAGCTTTTAAGAAAATGCTGGACTTATACCCCAGTCCCAATAATGGTATCACCTTCTGTCAGGGAAGCTTTGCCTCGATGGGTGACGAAGGAAAGGGAGTCGACATACCGGCCGCTATCGAATACTTTGGCCGCCGCGGTGCGATACACTTTGTGCATTTCCGGGATGTCAGAGGTCATAAAAACCAGTTTGAAGAGACTTTCCACGATGATGGTAAAACCGACATGTACAGGGCGATGGAAGCCTATTATAAAGTCGGCTTCAGGGGTCCGCTGCGTCCGGACCATGTACCTACGATGGCCGGCGACAGCAATGACCATCCGGGGTACAGCACCATTGGAACGCTCTTCGCCATTGGTTATATCCGCGGTCTTATCGAGGGGGTAAGCAAGGCCAATGTCTGAATATTGAATTGAATCAGGAGTCGTGGGTTGGTAAAGCCTGGGTCTCGTTTTGCAGGAAAGAATCAACCAAGCCTTGAGCATCAACACTCCAAACGTAAGCATCCGAACAACTACACTGTTGAGGGGTGCTAGGTGTAAGGACAA
>CAYRYD010000003.1:0-8266 GCA_964428345.1 uncultured Saprospiraceae bacterium
TTATTGATTATTGATTATTGATTATTGATTATTGATTATTGATTATTGATTTGTAAGAAATATTCATTATCTCGATTCCAATAACAATACACCTCATTTTCACACTTATTTCTATATCCTAAAAACATCCTCCCGCACAGCCCTCTATAATTCATAATTAGTAATTGCTCTCCCCGATTATTGATTATTGATTATTGATTTGTAGAAAATATTTGAGTATTCGATTCCAATAAAAATACCACTCATTTTCACGCTTATTTCTATCACCTAAAAACATCCACCCCTCTCAGCCCTCTATAATTCATAATTAATAATTCATAATTAATAATTTCCAACAATTAAATCCCAATCCACCCCCTTACCCCCGCCAGCGGGGGATATCTTCCTCCCAAAGACCAACAAGCCAGAGACCAACACCCAAAAGGGTGACGATAACCTCATCGCCAGCTGACTTTGACCATAAAACCAGAACACCGCACCACCACAATACCAACCTGCCCCTTCGCACGGCTTCGCCTTCCATGAGTCGCGGGCAACTATGGTAACTATGGTTTTGCGGCAATAACAAACCCAGGGTAAGAGCGGTTAATCTGGACCTGCTCTTAACCCCAGTATCTTTTCCCCAATGCCGGCGCTGGAGGTTCTTCGTCCAGCGGAGTCTGCCAGGCCGGCAGGGGTTTTAAAAACTTGGGATCAACCTCGATGCGAAGTCCGATCCCGGTATATTGTAATTCGACCAGGAAGTTCCGGCCCAGGTCACTCACCAGCTTCCCCTGGATACCGGTCAGGTTTCCGGAGATGATTTCGACCGGTTTCCCTTTGCGGAAGACCAATTCCTGGGTTTCGATATCGGTCGCCTCCTGGCAAATTCTCTTTAGTAACGTGATTTCCGATTCAGGAATGGAGATCAGGTTTCTTGCAAAATGGATAAACCGGATCACGAACTCGGTCTCCAGAACCGGCACATACTGATCTTTGGTGATCCTTACAAACGCATAGCAATTTATCAGGGGCAGGTCAACGACCTTACGCTTACGGGTATATTGTCGCATCACCCTGTTGATGGGCACATAGCATTCGATGCCCTTCTTCTTCAATTTGCGGGCTACCTCTTTTTCCGATCTGAAGCGGGTGTACACAGCAAACCAGCGGTATTCTGTCTCGCTCAGATGATTTTCGGGTGCCAACAAATTTGCAGGTGTATTCATACTATAAACTCCAGTAAGTCAATTCCGGATCGTTAAACCGGTACATCCCTTTGATATCAAATAAAATCGGCTTGTCTTTCATAATCGATTTAAAAAAAGCGGCATCGTATTCTGCGTATGCTGCATGATTGACCGCCACAATGACGGCATCATAGTTATCATCCAGTTTGGCGGTGAGTGAATATTTATACTCCTTACTCACCTCATTGGGGGAAGCATGGGGATCATGGATATGCACATGGATAGCGTATTGCATCAACTCCTTGATCAGATCGGCTACCTTCGAATTGCGAATGTCTGCTACATTTTCTTTAAAGGTAACCCCCAGTACCGCCACTTTGCAGGTCTGAGGATTCTTTCCATTCTTCAGGAGCAATTGTACCAATTTCTTGGCAATAAACTCCGGAATTCCATCATTAACCCGCCGGCCGCTCAGAATTACCTGGGGATCGTAACCCAGTTCCCTGGCCTTATGTACCAGATAATAGGGATCGACACCAATACAGTGCCCGCCTACGAGACCCGGTTGATAGTGGAGAAAATTCCATTTGGTACCAGCCGCCGCCAACACCTGCCTGGTATTGATGCCCATGCGGTCAAAGATAATGGCCAGCTCATTGACAAAAGATATGTTGAGATCCCTCTGGGTGTTTTCAATCACTTTGGCCGCTTCGGCCACCTTGATGCTTTCTGCCTTGTAAGTGCCGGGCTCAATGATGGATTCATAGACCCGGGAAATTTCCCCGAGGGCTTCCGCATCGCTTCCGGACACAATTTTGAGAATCCTGGTCACCGTACGCTCCTTATCACCCGGATTGATCCGCTCCGGAGAATAGCCCAGTTTGAAATCTTCGCCCAGCACCAGTCCGGATTCTTCCTCCAGGATAGGGAGGCAATCTTCTTCCGTACATCCGGGGTAGACCGTACTTTCAAAGACGACGTAATCCCCTTTCTTGAGCACCTTACCCACCGTGCGGGAAGCTGACAGCACCGGATTCAGGTTTGGCGTGCGATGTTCGTCGACCGGCGTAGGTACGGCAACCACAAAAAAATGGGCCTTCCGGAGTTCTTCCACATCAGACGTAAAAACGATATCCGTTCCTTCAAAGGCCTCCGGTTCCAACTCGGAAGAAGGGTCGAGATGATTGCGCATCATCTGAATCCGGGGTTCACTGATATCAAAGCCAATGACCCTGAACTTGCGGGCAAATTCCAGTGCCAGGGGAAGTCCGACATAACCCAGTCCAATCACGCCAATGCCTGCTTCTTTGTTAATCAATCTACTGTACATGCTTTTCATGATGTCATTTTGTTCCGCTCGTCGTCCCACAAAATCAGTGGCCTTGGATTGAATGCCGACCAGTCAATATCATTTCTTTCTCCCGGTTCGTAGATCAGGTAACGGATCTTGCGGTGGATCACTTTCTCCACCTTCTCAATCAGTTTGATCAGATAGCTGATGTCAATGTTACCAATAAAAATCAGGTCAATGATCTGGCTGTCCAGTCCCCGGCTGAAGCTTCCGGCCAGATAGACTTCCTTGACATCACCCAACCGTTCTATCACGTTGATAACCACTTTATCAAGACCGATGTGCTTCAACACAATGTTGTGAATTTCCTGGAATAGCGGATGTTTTGTGTTTGCTTTAAAATATTTCTTATTGCCCTCAGCGTATGACGAAAGCATCCCCGCTTTTTCCAGCCGGTTTAATTCCAGCCGGATAGCATTGGTCGATTCGCCAAACTCCGACTCCAGACTTCGGAGGTAGGCAGTCGTGTTGCTGTTCAAGAAAAACTTGAGCAACAGCTTGATGCGCGTCTTGGAAGAGATTAGCGTTTCGATCATAGATTGAGTAGCAATATTACTCAATATCTATTCAAAAGCCAAGCCAGAAAATCAGGAATTCATCGTCTCCCGGTAAATCTTACGGCCGAGAACAAAAGTGACTCCCACCATGATGCCAAGAATCAGGCCAATCAGACCAGCCCTGATCTTTGACTCCCTGATGGCCTTGATCGGGGGAATCGGATTGTCGAGCAAGGTAATAAATGGTGTACTGCTTTTCAGGGTAAAATCGGCATATTCCAGATTTTTCAGTACTTCTCCATAAAGTATCTGAAGCCGCTGAACTTCGGTGGTCAGACGCGACTGCTGCAGCGAACCTTCGCGGGCAGAGTAGATATTCTGACTTTTATCAACGAATTCGGCCAGCCGGTATTCGGCAGCTGACAAAGCCTGAGCCAGTGAATCCTTCTTGGCTTTGACAATTTCGTAAGTCGAATTGGCTTTCTCCGTGCTGCTTTCTATGTAATATACCGTGAGTTTGGCAAAAATCGTGTCGACAACCGCGATGGAGAGATCCGGCATGGGGGCTTCCATCCGAAGGGTCATAATCCCGGTATTTTCATTGTAGGAGGTCTTATAGGCACCTTCTTTCTCCTCCGTACCATTGAGCAGGCCCTGGAGGTTCTTCAATACCCTGTTCTCCAGACGATTAAACCGGTCATAATCACCGTGGGTAAACACAAAATCCTTCAGTCCGGTAGTATCCTTCTCCCATTTATCGTGAAGATCAAATCCCCGGATCAGGTGATTGGCGATCAGATCTTCCTGACCGTCAATCTCACAACGGCTGAATAACATAAGCTGCAGCACCCGTCGGGACTTGGATACCTCCAGGATCCGGTCCAGATTGTATTTTCCCCGGGATAAGCCGGATAAGCCGATCTGCCCGAGAATGCTGGCCATGGCACCCAGGCGGTTTCCCTCGTCTTCATCCACCATAAAGGTGAGCACCGCCGGATAGACCGCAGGAGTAGTCCAGGCCTGATACATCTTGAATACCAGAAAGGGAAGGCAGATCAACCCGATAAGAAGCCAGTTTTTCCAAAGTTCTCCCCAATACTCCTGAATCTTTAAGATCAGCTCTTTGAGCGTAATCTCATCATCATAAGGTTGATTACTCTGATCCATTAGTCCGGTTCATAATTTAAAATCGGTGCCATCCACCGCTCAGCTTCTTCGACGGTCATGGATTTGCGCCGGGCATAGTCCTGAACCTGGTCTTTGCTGATCTGGCCCAGGCCAAAATATTTGCTGGCCGGATGACTGAAATACCATCCACTGACTGACGCTGCCGGGTACATGGCATAATGGTCGGTCAATTTCATTCCAATATGCTCAGTTACTCCCAATAAATCAAATAAAGTCTTCTTTTCCGTATGCTCAGGACAGGCGGGATAACCAGGTGCCGGCCGGATGCCCTGGTACTTCTCGCTGATCAGCTCTTCGTTGGTCAGGGTTTCTTCGTGCACATAGCCCCAGAATTCCCTTCTTACCCGGCGGTGCAACAGTTCGGTGAAGGCCTCTACCAACCGGTCAGCCAGTGCCTTCAGCATGATAGCGTGGTAATCATCGTGTTTCTCTTCAAAACGCCGGACCCATGGCTCGATCCCAATCCCGGTCGTAACCGCAAACGCCCCAATATAATCGGGATGCCCTCCCTGTGCCACAATAAAGTCCGCCAGACACAGATTGGGTTGCCCGGGGGCTTTCTTGCGTTGCTGCCTTAAGAAATGTAAGGTCTGCAACACCGAACTCCGCGATTCGTCGGTATAGATTTCCACATCATCGCCCAACGATGCGGCAGGGAAGATGCCGATGACCGCCTGGGCGATCAGCCACCTTTCGCTGATAATCTGATCGAGCAATTTGCGGGCATCCCGGTAAAGTCTTTCGGCTTCTTTACCGACGACCGGATCGGACAGGATAGCGGGATACCTGCCAGCCAGTTGCCAGCTACTGAAAAAAGGCGTCCAGTCAATGTACTCACTGATCTCCGCCAGATCGTAATCTTCAAATATCTGAATACCAGGCTTCTCAGGCCGGGGTGGAACATAATCCTGGTCTAATGTAAATCGGTTGGTCCGGGCATCTTCGAGGGTCAGATAGTCCTTGGCGTCCATCTGGGCAGCCCGTTGAATCCGCATTTTTTCGTATTGCGCCCTGATATCCAGTACAAAATCACTCCGGAGGTTTTCATTTTCCGATAGCAAATTACTTGCTACTCCGACACAGCGTGAAGCGTCGAGAACATGCACGGTAATACCTGAATAACTGGGTTCAATTTTAACGGCCGTATGTACTTTGGAAGTTGTGGCCCCTCCGATCAGCAGGGGGATGTTAAAATTACGCCGGGTCATTTCCCGGGCGACATGTACCATTTCATCCAGGGATGGCGTGATCAATCCGCTCAGACCAATGATATCGACATTCTCGCGAACGGCAGTCTCCAGAATTTTTTCAGCCGGCACCATCACTCCCAGATCGATGATTTCATAATTGTTGCAGCCGAGCACCACGCCCACGATATTCTTACCGATATCGTGTACATCGCCTTTGACGGTGGCCAGCAAAATTTTTCCCTTAGCCTGTCCTTGGGTATCGGCTGACTTTTCCTGCTCCATAAAAGGGGTCAGGTAAGCCACCGAGGTTTTCATGACCCGGGCACTCTTGACCACCTGAGGCAGAAACATCTTTCCGGAGCCGAAGAGGTCACCTACAATATTCATTCCGTCCATGAGAGGTCCTTCGATCACCGACAGCGCTTTCCCGAATTTCAGGCGTGCTTCTTCCGTATCTTCCTCAATAAATTCCGTCAAACCTTTTACGAGGGCATGGGCAATCCGTTCTTCGACCGGAGCTGCCCTCCAGGCCAGGTCCCGTTCCAGTTGTCTGCCATTGCTTTTAACGGTTTCTGCATATTGAGTCAGTGCTTCCGTCGCCTGTGGTTGCCGGTCGAATATGACATCCTCCACCAGGGTTAAGAGCTCTTTTGGAATTTCCTCATACACTTCTACCATTCCGGCATTTACAATGCCCATGTCCATTCCGGCCTGCACGGCATGATACAAAAAAGACGAATGCATGGCTTCGCGAACCTTGTCATTGCCACGGAATGAAAAAGACAAATTGCTGACTCCGCCACTGATTTTAGCTCCGGGGCATCGCTCCTTGATCTTCCTGACCGCTTCAATATAGTAGATGGCATACCGGTTATGCTCTTCAATCCCGGTTGCGATCGCGAAGATATTGGGATCGAAAATGATGTCTTCCGGTTTGAAACCGACGTTCGTAATGAGTAGTTTATAAGCTCTCTCACAGATCGCCACCTTGCGTTCGACGGTATCGGCCTGCCCTTCCTCATCAAATGCCATTACGACCACTGCTGCTCCGTAACGGCGAACTTTCTTAGCCTGCTCCAGAAAAGCTTCCTCACCTTCTTTGAGCGAGATGCTATTGACGATCCCTTTACCCTGCAGGCATTTAAGTCCGGCTTCGATCACACTAAACCTGGAAGAATCGACCATGACGGGCAATTTGGCAATATCCGGTTCGGACGCCAGCAAATTGAGAAAATCGGTCATGGCCTTTTCGGAATCCAACATGGCTTCATCCATGTTGACATCGATGATCTGCGCACCCCCTTCTACCTGTTGGCGGGCTACTTCGAGGGCTTCTTCAAGATTGCCTTCTTTGATCAACCGGGCAAACTTGCGGGATCCGGTCACATTGGTACGCTCGCCAATGTTGACAAAATTAGAATCCGGCCGGATGATCAGGGGTTCCATTCCACTGAGGCAGGTGTAAGGCAAAGGTTTCTTTAACTTTCGGGGTCTCACACCTTCCACAGCCCTGGCCATCAACCGGATGTGATCCGGAGTGGTGCCACAACAGCCACCAATGATATTTACCAGGCCGGTTTCCGCAAATTCACGAATTAATCCGGTCATTTCTTCCGGTCCCTGGTCGTATAATCCAAACTCGTTGGGAAGGCCGGCATTGGGGTAGGCGCTCACATAACAGGATGCAATTTCGGATAGGTCATAAAGATGGGGTCTCATCTCTTTGGCACCCAGGGCACAATTCAATCCAACACTAAACAAATTCATGTGGCTGACTGAGATCCAAAAGGCCTCTACGGTTTGCCCTGAAAGGGTACGTCCGCTGGCGTCGGTGATGGTACCGGATACCATAACTGGCAGTTTGATTTGCTTCTCCTCAAATAGCAGATCAATCGCATAGAGGGCAGCTTTGCAGTTTAAGGTATCAAATACCGTTTCAAGCAGTATAATATCAACCCCTCCATCGATCAGACCTCGTGCCTGGTCATAATAGGCGTCCACCAGCTGATCGAAGGTCACTGCCCGGTAACCCGGACGATTGACATCCGGAGACAGGGAGGCACTCCGGGTGGTAGGGCCCATGGCACCGGCCACAAAAAGGGGTTTGCCCGGTTCTTTGCGATGATACAGGTCGATGGCGGTCCTTGCAGCCCGGGCGGCAGCTACATTGATATCATACGATAAATGTTCCAGATGATAGTCGGCCTGCGATATGGCCTGACCGGCAAAGGTGTTGGTTTCGATGATATCGGCCCCTGCTTCGAGGTACGCCATATGGATATCGGTAATAATACCGGGTTGGGTCAGTGACAGGATATCGTAATTGCCTTTCAGTTCGTGCGGATGATTTTTTAGAATATCCCCACGAAAGTCATCTTCGGACAATTGATATTTCTGGATCATCGTACCCATGGCTCCGTCAATGATCAAGATCCGTTCTTCGGCCAACTGGCTAAGCATGTCTGTCATAGTCCGATTAGGTGAATCGATAAACGACGCAAAGTACCGGAATATTAAGGACTATTACAATGAAATGCCAGATCGGGTGAATTCCTGCATGAATTCCTCTTTTACATTATGATTCGGCCAGAAGTCAGCGCTACGACCTTGGAAATCATTGTCTTTTCGATCTGACTGGGGCAGAAATTAACGCAACATGGCCTAAGATTTCCTGATCCGGTCGCTTATCACTCCGGTCAGAGAGCAGAGCTACTGGCCTACAAATTTCATTCCCAGCGTATTCTGCTCCGGTCAGAGAGCAGAGCTACTGGCCTACAAATTTCATTCCCAGCGTATTCTGCTCCGGTCAGAGACCGGAGCTACTGGCCTACAAATTTCATTCCCAGCGTATTCTGCTCCGGTCAGAGACCG